>NZ_JBHSFH010000005.1:0-340147 GCF_042653885.1 Streptomyces ovatisporus | reverse complement strand
GGTCCCGGAGGTCCTTCCGCCGTGGGATCCGTGACGTCGCCGCCCGCGGCACCGCCGCAGCCCGGCCAGGCGCCCGGGGCCTCCCCGATGCCGCCGCCCGCCGCACCTCCCGCCGTGCCGCAGGACGCCGGCGCCGACGGTGCGCCCGTGCGGCTGCCCGGCTCACAGGTCCCGATCGGACCGGGCCCGCGCCGTTCGGAGGACGTACGGGCGGACCAGGACGCCGGACCCGCCACCGGATGGGTCCGGCCGCCCAACGGCGCGCAGCCTTCCCAAGGGCCGGGTGCCGCGGCAGTGCCGCCCCTCGCACCGGACCAGGCCGGGCCGGGCCTTCCGCCGACGGCGCCACCGCCGCCGATGGTGCCCGCGTCGCCGGGCGGCCCGGGCGACGCCGGGCAGGGTGCGCCGCAGCGCTGGCGTCCGTGGCGGTTCCGCATGTCCAACGACGTGTGGGGGACGCCGGTCGTCGCCGACGACCTGCTCTACGTCACGTCGTTCGAGGTGCACGCGCTCGATGTCACCAGCGGGCGGCGGCAGTTCAAGACCCGCGAGGTCGCCTGGTCCATGACGGTCTCGGGCGGCAGGGTCCACGCGTCCGACGGTCCGAGTCTCTACGCCCTGGACGCCCGCGACGGCTCCGAGGGCTGGCGCGTCCCCGCCGACGGCTGGATCTACTCGCTCCAGGCGGACACGTCCGGCGGCAGCGGCACCCTCGTCACCGGCACCCGCGGCGGCGGCGTACAGGCGTGGGACGCCGCGAGCGGCGAGAAGCTGTGGGAACTCGGCGGTGCGCAGGCCGACTTCGAGACCCGTGAGGGCGGCCCGGTGATACACGGGGGGACGGTCTACACGTGGGGCGACGGCCGTCTGTACGCCCTGGAGGCCCGCACGGGCCGTGAGCGCTGGTCGTACCCCGTGGGCGACGCCACCGCCACCGGGGGAGTGCCCCTGCGGCTGACGCCCGGGGAGGACGGCGTGCTCTACATGTGCGCCGGTTCCCGCGTCTACGCGCTGGACGGGGCGACGGGCGCGGAGCGCTGGCGCTTCGAGGCCCCCGCCGTCTTCCTCGGCCCGCCGGCCCTGGCCCCCGGGCCCGCGGTCACCGGCGGCGGCGTCTACCTCGCCGACTACCTGGGCACCGTCTACGCCCTGGACGCGGCCGGCGGCCAGGACAGGTGGCGCATCGCGACGGAGGCCCGGCATTCGACGGAGCCCGTCGTCGTCGCCGACGGACTGGTGCACCTGGGCAGCGGCGGTGCGCTGTACACCCTGGACGCCGTCAGCGGCACGCCGCGGTGGCGGTTCGCGGCGGGCGGCGACGTGGTCGGCGCGCCCGTGGTCGCCGAGGGACGGGTGCACTTCGGATCGGCCGACCACTGCCTCTACACGCTCGACGCCGTCGGCGGCCAGCTCCGCTGGAAGCTGGCGACCGGCGGTGAGATCACCGGCTCGCCCGTCGCCGACCGCGGCGTGATCTACGCGTGCAGCAAGGACCGTTGCGTGTACGCCCTGGACGCCGCGAAGGGCACCGGGCAGGCCCGTCAGGGCTGACCACCGATCCGTCGACCAGGAGGCGCCGTGACCGGACGACCGCGGACGAGGCTCTCGGCTGTCGTGCTCGGAGCACCCGAGCCGCGTGAACTGGCGGAGTTCTACCACCGGCTGCTGGGCTGGCGCGTCAAGTGGGACGAGCCGGACTGGGTGATGCTGGAGGCGCCCGGCGGCGGGGCGGGCCTGTCCTTCCAGCGGGAGGACGAGCACGTCAGGCCGGTGTGGCCGGCCGGACGCGACGACCAGCAGATGATGATGCACCTGGACATCGAGGTCGACGATCTCGACGAGGCGAGCGCGTACGCCGTCGCCGGGGGCGCGGCCGTCGCGGAGTACCAGCCGCAGGAGGGCGTACGGGTCGTGTTCGACCCGGCCGGGCATCCGTTCTGCTTCTTCCTGCCCGGCCACTGAGCGTTCCGGCGGGGGAGCGGGCGATTCCCCTGGGGGCCGCCGTTCGTCAGTACGGGCCGTCGCCGCGCTGGTCGGGGCGGCGCGGGATGTGCTGGGTGCCGGACGGTCCCGCTCCCGGCGGCGGGCCGGGGGGAGGCTGAGGCCCCTGCTGCTGCGGCCCCTGAGGTGGGTACGGCTGGTCGGGTGGTGGCTGCTGCGGGGCCGGGCGCGACCACGGGTCCCATTCCTCCGCAGGTGTGGCGTCGTCGTGGCGTCCCGGCGGCAGGCCGTACAGGTCGTCCGCCTGGTACGCGCCGTGCGGTCCGTGCGTCGTCCCGAACGGGCCGTAGGGGTTCGGCGATTCGGAGGGCGCGTGGTCGTCGTACGGCTCGGGGCGGTCCCCGTCGTCGATGCGCGCGTGTGCGCCGCGGCGTCTGGTTCCGCCGTGGCGGCCCCGCATCACGAGCGCCCCGACGAGGAGCAGCAGCCCGCCGCCCGCCGCGAGGCCCACGCCCTCGCCGAGGCCGTCCCCGCCCGCGGTGAGGCTTCCGGCGGCCTGGCCCTGGCGGACCATCCACAGCGCCGTGAAGCCGAGCACGAGCAGGCCCGTCAGCGCGACGAGGAGGCGGGAGCGCAGCAGTGCGGCGATCAGGGTGAGCACGGCTGCGGCTGCCATCGGCAGGAAGAGGCCGGTCCACAGGTCCGCGCGGGTGTCTGTGATGCCGGTGCCGGAGAAGAGCTCCTGCAGGCGGAAGTAGCGTCCGTCACGGCTCTGGTACCAGGCACGGAAGGGACTCCATGCTGCCGCGGCCGCTCCCGCGAGTGCGAGCAGGAGACCGAACAGGTTCCGGACCATCGCCTTCGCCTCGCTTCCCGGCGCCCTGGCCCTGCCCGACGGGAGCCGGGGGCCCGGCACCGAAGGGTGCGTAGTCCTATTCGAGAAGTTACGCCCGCCCGGACGTCCCCGCCACTTCACGGCACCTTCCGGCCCGCCCGGTCTCCCTCGTCGAGGTGTCCCGTGCCGGGAGGAGGTACCCGGAGCCGCCGCCGGACCGGAACCGCGCGGGCTCTCACAAGGTTCCGTAAAAAGAGGGCAGTTGGAGGAACTTCACGGCTGCCGGGCACGTCCCCGTGCAGGGGTGTCCACCCCAAGAGCCATGACAAATTCGGGGGTCTCAACCATGTCGCGTCATCTCAAGCTCATAGCCGCCGTGGCGGTCGTGCTCGTCGCGCTCAGCGGCTTCAGCCCGGCCCGCTCGTCGGGCGGCGGCAAGGGCGGTGGCAGCCGGAGCAGCAGCGGCGGCAAGGGCGGCGGCTGCTCCAGTTCGAGCTCCAGCAGCCACAACAGCAGCAGCACCTATGACGACGACGACAGCGACTACGACTCGGGGTACAGCTCCACCGGCACGAGCGGATCGCGGTACAACAGCTCCACCGGTACCAGCGGATCGCGGTACAACAGCTCCAGGCGGGACAAGGCCCCCTCGGCGACGATCACGCAGTGCGCCGCGGACTCCGGGACGGCCGCCAAGGCCGTGGTGAGCGTCCGCAACCCGAACAGGAGCAGCGAGACCTACGAGATCAAGGTGCAGTTCGACGACTCGGTTGCCGAGTTCGTCGACTCCGGGACGACTGAGGTCACCGTGGAGGCCAACCAGGAGAAGCCGGTGGACGTGCGGATGGATCATCCGGAACGGATCGACGGCGTCTCCGCCTGCAAGGTCGTGTCCGTGCGCTGAGCGCGGGCGGCAGACGTGAAGGGGGCGGGCCGGTGTCGGCCCGCCCCCTTCACGGTGTGCGTGCGTGTCAGGGCGTGTGCCCTTCGGTGGTGCCGTTGGTGTGAACTCCGTGAGCGGTCACTGCCTGCGACTGGGACAGCTCTGCGGCAGCCGCTGGTGCGACCGCGCCGGCTATCAGTAACGAGCAGACCATGAGCGCTTTGAGAATCTTGGGCATTCTCTCTCCTTAGAAGACCGTGGTCGTGAGTGACGTCGAATCGGCGCACGGCAGGCCACGGATCGCCCGGGCGGATCCCTGCCAATGGCACACCGTCAGGATTCCCCCTGAACTTCCGCTCAAGCAGCAGGGCTTGGCGGCAGCGGCACCCCCTCCCCGCCGCTGACGCCAAGCCCTCCTGTGTCCCCCGTGGTGAAAGGTCTACCTGCCGTCGCCCTTGGGCGGGGCGATGGGCGAGTGGTTCTCCAGCGTGGTCACACCGTCTTCGGCCGGTTCGGCCTTGTCCCTGGGCGGCGCGATGGGCGAGTGGTTCTCGGTCGTGCTCAGGCCCCCGTCGTCCCCCGACTTCTGCGCCGGAAGAATGGGCGAGTGGTTCTCGGTCGTGCTGAGATCCCCGTCGTCCCCGGACTTCTGCGCCGGAAGGATGGGTGAGTGGTTCTCCTCGGTGCCGGTGGTCGCGATCTCTTCTTCGAGGTCCCTGACTGTGGACTGGGTTGTCTCGCTCATGCCCGAACTCTCCTGGCTTGGTGGCCTTTTCGTGCTGCGTGTCCGCCCAGCGACTCCCCCGCGGGTCGCCGGGCGGACCAGGGCCGCTCACCTTAGCCAGGTCGCGGCCTCCCCCGTGATCCGCCTGCCCCCCCGACGCGACGGATCGACGTAAGAAGAATGCCGAGCCGCGATAAACGATCGATGAACGAGTGATGAGCGCATTCCCCGGAGGACGTTTATGCAGCCTGGGCGGGGGTGAGCAGGGCGCGCACTTCACCGGCGTCGGAGGCGCCCATCTCATCGAAGATCGCCAGAGCGTCCTTCCAGCACACCCGTGCCCGGTCCCGCTGGCCGAGCGCCACCAGCGCACGGCCCAGCACGGTGAGCATCCTGCCGCGCATCCACTCACCGCCGATCCCGCGCAGGGCGAGGGCCTGCTCCGCGTGACCCGCGGCTTGAGCGGGACGACGGTCGGCCAGGTGGGCTTCGGCCATGCGGAAGTGGGACACCCCCTCCCACAACGGCTGACGCGTCTCGTGGAACAGCGCCGCGGCGCGCTTCAGTTGCTCGAGCCCTTCCGGGACACGCTGGCTCTGTGTGAGAGCCCGCCCCAGGACGTACATCGCGTTCGCCGTGCGCATCCTGTGGTTCAGGCTGTCGTAGATCGTGAACGCCTGCCGGGCGAGCTGGATCGCTGTGTCCGTACGGCCGAGAGCCAGATTGACCTGCGAGAGGTTGGAGAGGGCGCTGGCCTCGCTCGGGCGGTTCCCGTCCTTGCGGCACGCCTCGATCGCCTGCAGCAAGTGCTCCTCCGCATCGGTGAAGCGGCTCTGGCAATTGGCGATGATGCCGCGGTCGTTGAGGGCCCAGCAGCCCGCCAGCGGGTCGCCCGACTCCCGGGTGAGCAGCAGGGCGCGCTCCGCCTCCTCGTCGGCCTGGTCGAAGCGGCCGGCGACGACGTGGACGTGCGTCAGCATGGTCTGGGTGCGGCCCTCTGCCAAGGCATCGCCCGCGGCCCGCGCGGCATCCCGTACGGTCGTGGCGGCCCGCTCGTAACGCAGGGAGTGGACACCCGAGTCCGCACAGTCCTTGATCGCGATGAGCAGGTCTGCGGCGTGCCGGAGCATGCCTCGCCCCGCTGCCTGTTCGACGCAGGCGAGCACGCAGTCGGCCTCCGAGAAGAGCCAGTTCAGAGCCACGTCCCGGTCCTGGAAGAGCATGCCGGTGGTGGACGGCTTGATGAGATGCTCCGCGCCCCGCTCGCCGGGCTTCTCGAGGGAGAACACCTTCGAGGCCGTCGCGAGGTAGAAGTCGAGCAGCCGGTTCAGGGCCGCCTCCCGCTCGGAGGGCGGCTGCTCGTCGCGTTCGGCGCAGGCGCGTGCGAAGAGCCGTACCAGGTCGTGGAAGCGATACCTGCCGGGTGCGGCCGACTCCAGGAGGGAGGCGTCGACCAGTGATTCCAGGAGGTTCTCCGTCTCCTCGGCCGGGCGGTCGAGGAGTGCCGCCGCCGCGTGCAGGGAGATGTCCGGGCCTTCGGCGAGACCCAACAGCCGGAAGGCGCGGGCCGGTTCGGCGTCCAGCTGGCCGTACCCGAGTTCGAAGGTCGCCTTGACCGCCTGATCGCCGGCCTGGAGTTCGTCCAGCCGTCTGCGCTCGTCCGCGAGCTTCGAGGCGAGCGCGGAGACCGTCCACGTACGGCGGGTGGCGAGGCGCGCCGCGGCGATGCGGATGGCGAGCGGCAGGAATCCGCAGGCCGCGACGACGTCCATCGCGGCCTGGCGTTCGGCGGAGACGCGTTCCTCGCCGACGATGCGCGTGAAGAGCGTCATCGCCTCCTCGGGGCTCATCACGTCGAGGTCCACCAGGTGCGCGCCGGCCAGGTCGACCATGCGGTTCCTGCTGGTGACCAGCGCGGCGCAGCCCTTCGCGCCGGCGAGCAGCGGGCGGACCTGCGCGGCGTCGCGGGCGTTGTCGAGGAGGGTGAGCACGCGGCGCCCGGAGAGCAGCGAGCGGAACAGCGCGGAACGCTCCTCCACGCCGTCCGGGATGCTCCTGTCGTCCACGCCGAGCGAGCGCAGGAACGCCCCCAGCACCGCGGCCGGTTCAGTGGCGGCCGGTCCCGCTCCCTGAAGGTCCACGTACAACTGTCCGTCGGGGAAGTGCTCGGCGGCGGCGTGCGCGACGTGGACGGCAAGGGTCGTCTTGCCGACGCCGCCGATGCCCGCGACGGCGGAGACGGCCATCACCGTGCCCTCGGCCAGAGCGAGCTGGTCGCGCAGTTCGGCGACGAAGGCGTCCCGTCCGGTGAAGTCGGCCACCGTGGCGGGGAGCTGAGCCGGCTGAGCGGGCTGCCCGCCGGGTCCGGACGGTTCGTCGGGCTCCAGGGCGAGGCTGTCGTCCGCTCCGAGGATGCGCTGGTGGAGGTCGGCGAGTTCGGGACGCGGGTCGACGCCCAGCTCGTCGGCCAGCAGACGCCGGGTGTCGGCGTACACGGCCAGCGCCTCGGCCTGCCGCCCGCTGCGGTAGAGGGCGAGCATCAGCAGCTCGCGGAGGCGTTCACGCAGGGGGTGGGCGGCGGTCAGCGCGGTCAGTTCCGAGACGGCGGAGGCGTGGTCACCGAGTTGCAGGTCGAGATCGAGGCGGTGCTCCAGCAGGGAGAGGTGCCACTCGTTGAGACGGTCGCGCTGCCGTTCCGCGTAAGGCCCGGGTACGTGGGCGAGCGGTTCGCCGCTCCACTGCTCCAGCGCCGCCGCGTACTTCTCGCGCGCCCGTGAACGGTCGCCGCCCGCAAGGGACTTGTCCGCGTCGGCGGCGTACGCCGAGGCCGTGTCGAGGTCGAGGGTGACGTCGGAGTGGGCCCGGTCCGTGCGGATCGCGTAGCCGCCCGACTCGCTCATCAGGAGCTGGGCGTCGGTCCCCAGCGCCTTCCGGATGCGGGAGGCGTACGTGCGCAGCGCCGCTTTCGCCTGGTCGGGCGGGGCCTCGCCCCACAGGCCGTCGATGAGTTCCTCGGCGGTCGCGGTGTGGCCCTTGCGGAGCAGGAGCGCGGCGAGCAGGGCGCGTTGCTGCGGCGAACCCATGGCCAGTTCCTGAACGCCGCGGTGTGCGCGGACGGGACCGAGCACGGCGAAGTGCAGCAGGTGCTCCTGCTGCTCCGTCCCGTGGCCGACTTTTCCATCGGCGCCCATGGTTGCCCCCCTGCGCTCCGTTTTGCACTACCGCAGGGGTCAGTCTGCCTTGCCTGTGACCTCCGCGTCAGCACGGCACCAGGTCCTCTACGAGTCCTTCGAACTTCGTGCCGAACACGGGCGGTTGCTCTGCCGGCGGGGTGCGCGGCCCGGAGGACACCGCGGGACTCGGGGCCGCGGCCCGCGAGGCGTATGAGCTGCGTACGCGCTCGCTCGCGGCTCGGGCCCGGTCGTCCGCACCCCGAGTACGGCAGGCACCCGTCACGGGCCGGTAAGCGCTTCCCTGCA
Source organism: Streptomyces ovatisporus (assembly GCF_042653885.1). Taxonomy (NCBI): domain Bacteria; kingdom Bacillati; phylum Actinomycetota; class Actinomycetes; order Kitasatosporales; family Streptomycetaceae; genus Streptomyces; species Streptomyces ovatisporus. The sequence goes on along the minus strand of NZ_JBHSFH010000005.1, from coordinate 332,285 downwards.
CACCTCGTACACACGCCGCCCGTCACATCACCCCGGGCCGTCGAGCAGGACGGGCAGCGTGCGGTAGCCGTGCGCGATGAACGACCCCACCGGCTCCAACTCCTCGGCGGGGACGGCCAGTCGCAGTCCGGGGAAGCGCTCGAACAGAGCGGGCAGCGCCGTACGCGCTTCCAGGCGGGCCAGGGGTGCGCCGAGGCAGAAGTGCACACCGTGCCCGAACGCGAGGTGTTCCCTGTCGGCGCGGGACAGATCGAACTCCGCCGCCGTCGGGCCGTGCCGCTCCGGATCGCGGCCGGCGGCGGCGTACGTGGCGAGGATCGGTTCCCCCTGACGGATCGTGGGCCCGTCCGGCAGTCCGATGTCCTCCACGGCGTAACGAAGCGGCAGGTTGGCGATGCTGGGCGCCCAGCGCAGCGTCTCCTCGATGACGTCGTGCCACGTGGCCTCGCCCTCCCGGACCAGACGCAGCTGGTCGGGGTGGGTGAGCAGCGCGTGCACCGCGTTGCCTATGAGATTCACGGTGGTCTCGTGTCCGGCGCCGATCACCAGCAGCAGGGTGTCGAGGAGTTCGACCTCGGAGAGGCGGGAGCCGTCGTCGTCGCGGGCGGAGACGAGCACGCTCGTCAGGTCCTCACCGGGCTCTTCGCGTTTGAGGGCGATGAGCGCCCCGAACGCGCTCTGCATGTCCTGCGCCGTACGGGCCGCCTCCTCAGGAGAGGCCGACGTGTCCATCACGCGCTCGACGATCCGGGCGACCTCCGCGCGCTGCTCCTCCGGGACGCCGAACAGCTCGCAGATCACCCCGATCGGCAGCGGATGGGCGTAGGCGGTCCGCAGGTCGACCGGTTCGCCCTCGGGCACGAGCGCCATCGCGTCGAGCAGCTGCCGGGTGATCCTCTCGACGCGGGGCCGCATCGCCTCGGTACGCCGCCCGGTGAAGGCGGGGGCGACGAGCTTGCGGAGCCGGCGGTGGTCCGTGCCGTAGGAGGTGAACATGTTGGTCACCCCGACCCAGGACTGGATCCACGTGTCGTGGAACTCGCCGCGCTGCCAGGCGGGCCAGTGCTGCCGGGGGTCCTTGGAGACACGGGGATCGGTCAGCAGCTGTTTGAGCAGCTCCATGCTGCTGACCGACCAGGCGCGGATGCCGGCGGGGAGCTCCACCAGGACGGCGGGTCCGAAGGCGCGGTGACGTTCCGCCTCAGCGTGGATGTCCCTGCCGGCGGGGTCGATGACGGCGGGTCCCTCTAACGAGCGGGGCTCGTGCGCCTGTGTTTCTCGCGGGGTCTGCTTTCCCTGCTCTCCCATGGTGTCGCTCCTGGCTGGTCGGGGCTGATCGGCGTGAACCGCGCGGGAAGGCGCGTGAGAGCACGATGGAACGGCCCGTTCCGGTAGGTGAGTTGGTCGTGTCTGACAGTGAGTTCGATATCGGAGAGCCATGCTGTCAGGCGCTCGATCGCCGTGGTCGCTATCAGCACCGCCGGCTGCTGAACGGGACACGAGTGCGGGCCGGCCGCCCAGGCCAGGTGCGCACCGCCGCCGGAACCGGTCGCGCCGCCGGACGCACCTGCCTCGGCCCTGCCGTGCTGGGTGTTGGCCGCCGCGTACGAGACCATCACGAGCTGGCCCCTGCGGATCCACGTGCCGTGGAAGTAGACGTCCCGCTTGGGGAAGTGCGCCGAGTAGTTCGCGATGGGCGGCTCGTTCTGCAGGACGTCGTGAATGGCGTCGAGCGGGGTGAGAGCGCCGCCGGACAGCGTGCTGTAGTAACGGTCGTCGGTGAGCATCCTGGCGAGCGCGTTGGCGATCAGATTGGCCGTCGGCTCGTGCCCCGCCCCCATGGTGATCACCGTATGGTGCATGACCTCCTCGTCGCTGAGCCCGGCGGGATGGTCCATGAACCAGGAGGTCAGGTCCTCGCCGCGGACCTGCTTCTTCGCAGCCATCAGCTCGCCGATGTAGCCCTCGAACGCGGCGCCGGCAGCCGATGCCTCCTCGGGCGTGCGCCCTTCCCACACGCCCGCGAGCGCGGTGATCAGCTGCTCGCTGTAGGAGTCGGGCAGCCCGAAGAGACGGTTGAAGAGCATCAGCGGCAGCACCCGCGCGTACTCCGTCATCAAGTCGGCCTCGCCCTTCTCGCCGAACTGCGCGATGAGGGAGTCCGCCAGCTCGATCACCGCCGTACGGAGTTCGTGCGGCGGGATGCGGTCGAAGCTGTCGGTGATGGCCCGGCGGTAGCGCTCGTGCGTCTCACCGTCGCTGAAGAAGAGGTTGGGCCGCCAGACGAGCATCGGCATCACCGGGGAGTCCTCGGGGGCGGACTGCTGCCAGGTGCGCGAGTCCTTCGACCAGGTCTCGGAATCGTGCAGCAGATCCAGAGCCGCCCGGTAGTCCGTCACCAGCATCGCTCCGACTCCGGGGGAGATCTCGACCGGTGCGAGCGCGCCGTACTCCCGCAGCCGCTCGTACGTTCCGTACGGGTCGGCGGCGAAGTCCGGACCGTACAGCTGAGTGACCTCACTGCCGGGCGGAGTGACCGGAGGGGGCATGACGCGGCGGGCCGCGCCGGACGCACCCTCTCCGGAGGCAAGGGAGCCGGAGGAGCGTGGGCCGGGCGTGCGGGGAGAGGTCACGCTGTCTCCTGGGACGTGAGAGCGAGTACGTGGCCGACCAGGGCGATCAGCGCATCGGTGGCCTGGTCGCGGTCGCGTGCGTCACACAGCACGAGCGGCGTGTCGGGGAGCAGGTCGAGGTGCTCGCGGAGCTTGGCGGGGTGGTGCGCGGGGGAGTCGGGGAAGGTGTTGACGGCGACCGCGTACTGCAGACCGGCCTCTTCGATCATGTCCATCACCTCGAAGGAGTCCGACAGGCGGCGGGTGTCGGCCAGCACCAGCGCCCCCATCGCGCCGCGGGCGATGTCCTGCCACAGCGGCTTGAAGCGCCGCTGGCCCGGGGTGCCGAACATGTACAGCACGAAGTCGTCGGGGAGTGTCAGGCGTCCGAAGTCGATGGCGACGGTCGTCGTGGACTTCTCGCGGACGCCGGAGAGGTCGTCGACCGCTGCGCTCGTGCGGGTCATGACCTCTTCGGTGTGCAGCGGCTCCGTCTCGGACAGGGAACGGATGAAGGTCGTCTTGCCCACCCCGAAGGGCCCGGCGATCAGCAGTTTCACCAGCGTCTGGGACCTGTTGCTGCTGAGGTAGACACCGGCGTGCGGCACGGTGCCGGGTTCGTCGCCGGCACGGGCGGCCGGTGCGGCCGGTGCGGCGTCGGCAGCCGGGTCGCCGGCCACCGGACCCGCGGCGGAGCGGGCCGCCCTGTCGGCGGGTACGTCGGCGTCGCCGCTGCCAGGGCTGTCCGAGGCGTCAGCGGGAGGACTTGAGAGTGCGGAGTCCATCGAGAACCTTCTCCAGAATCTGCCGCTCGGGCAGTTCGGCGTCGGGTATTGGGGCGCGGGCCGCCAGCAGGCCCGCGTCGACGAGGTCGGCCACCATGACCCTGACCACGCTCAGAGGCAGCCGCAGATGCGCGGCGGTCTCCGCCAGCGAGAGCGGTCCCGGCTGCAGCAGTTGCAGCAGCCGCCGCTGTTGCGGGCGCAGATCCCACGTGGCGGGGTCGGCCGGAGCGAGCAGCACGGTGAGACGGTCCAGCGTGTTGCGGCTGGGCCGACCGCGTCCGGTGGTGGCCAGGTAGGCGGGAACGAGACGTCTGTGGTCACGGGGCGGTGGAGTCATGCCGAGGTGCCTTGCCGCGGTGGGCTGCCCATGGCTTTCTCTCCCAGAGTGGCCACCTGGACCTGCATGTGATGCGTGACGACACCCATGTTGACCTCGCGCTCGGCGAACACCGCCAGGCAGGTGTTCTGGCCCGCGGGTATCGCGAACACCCAGCCGAGATCGGACTCGATCACGGTCTGCCGGAGCTTCACCTCCGGTTCCCCGGAGAATGCCGCGGTCGTCGTCCGCGCCGCACCCTGCAGCGCGGACAGCATCGCGGCGACGCCCTCGGCCGCGTCCCGCTCCAGGCCGGGCGAGCGGCCTTCGATGAGGCCGTCGCCGGAGATGACGGCGGCGTGGACCACGTGCGGGAGTTCGAGGAGGGGGGCCAGCACCCAAGAGGTGTCCTCGCGGACGGAGCGGCGCTCGGGGGTGGTCATGCGGGCGGATTCCCTTCGGAGGTGCGGTGCTCGGTGTGGCCGGAGTCGTCGGGAGTCCCGGCGTCCGGTGTTTCCCTGCTGCCGGGTTCGTCGGTACGGGTCTCGTCGCTGCCGGATGCGGAGCGGGCCCCGGCGGGGCCGGGCTCGTGGCCCGTTGCCGTACCGGCATCGGCAGCGGCATCGGCTCCGGCAGTGGCTCCGGCACCGGGCTCGGAACCGGCACCGGCTCCGGTACCGGCGGCGGCCCTGCCGGAGGCTGTGCCCTGCTGGAACGCGGCCCAGATGTCGGCGCTCTCCTCCGGAGTCGTGAGCGGTCCGGGCCGGGCGGGTGCGGAGTGTGCCGTCCCCGCCGACGACGCGCCGGCGGAGGCGCTGTGCGTCTCCGGACGGGCCTCGTCGGTACGGGCCGGAGCGTCCGGGACCTGCGGAGTGCCGTCTGCGCTCACGGGGCGGCGCCTGCGGCGGCGCGGCAGTTCTTCCTGCCCGCTCGCGGCGTCCGGCCCGTCGAGGAGGGCGGAAGCCGCGGTGATCGGCCTGCTCTCCGTGCCGGTGCGGCCCGGCAGGGCGGGAGTTCCCTCCGGCGGTGCCGGCGCCATCGCGGACGTCGGCTTCTCGTCCTCGTCGAGCAGGGTGAGCAGCGGCTCGCCCGGGATGTGCACGATCGACCGGACGCCCCCGTACGGGGAGGCCTCCAGATGCACGGAGAACCCGTACTGCTGCACGAGCTGCCCGATGGCCGCGAAGCCGATGCGCGGCGGGTCGCCGAGGTCGGTCATCAGAACGGTCTCCTCGCCGGAGATCATCCGCCTGGCGCGCTCCAGTTCGTCGGAGTGCATGCCCACGCCCGCGTCGTCGATGATCACGGAGACGCCCGAGTTGCCCTGCTGGAGTGTGACGACCACGGGAAGGTCGGGGTGCGAGTAGTGGAGCGAGTTGGCCATCAGCTCGGTCAGCGTGACCGCGACCGGTTCGACCGCGCGTGCCACGACACCGACCGGATCGCGCAACTGGTTGGTGATCTGGACGCGTTCGTAGCCGCTGAGCCGTGACATGGCGCCGACGACGATGTCCGCGAGGTGCGAGTTCTCCCTGGTCAGTCCCGGCCACGCGCCGCAGACCACTGCCGTCGACTGGATGCGGCGCAGCGCCTGTTCGTTGAGGAAGTCCGCGCTCAGCAGGTCCTCGGCCACGAGCGGGTCGTCGTACTTCTCCTGCATCCGCTGCAGGAGGGACTGGAGCTGGTAGAGCAGGGCCTGGATGGTGGTCGTCGACCCTCGCATGGCGGCCTGCGCGGCGAAGTCCACACGCTGCCGTTCTCTGACGACCTCTTCGCCGACCTGGGTGAGCACGGCGCTTATCGACCGGTCGAGCTCCGGAGTCAGCGTCCCGGAGCCGAGCGGGCCCCTGACGGGGACGTTTCTGTGCCGCAGGGAGGACGCGAGGTCGGGTATCCGGGTGTGCGAGAGGTGCCTCAACTCCTCCTCCACCGCGCGAAGCCGGGCGCCGAGGTCGGCGTTCTGCCGTGTGGCACCGTGGAGTTGTGTCTCGACGGCCCCGGAGTGCCGTCGCAGACGGCTCAGGTCCTTACGGGCGAAGGCGAACAGCAGGGCCAGAACGACGGCGGCGACGGTCCCCACGGTGAGGAAGACGATCAGCGCCACCGGTGTCTCGGTCATCGGTGTCCTTGGTCGACTGGGTTGCTTGCACGGAGAGTTGACGCAGGCGGGGCAGGCGCGACAGCCGTGGCCGTCGGGGAGATCCCTCACCCGGGCGAACCCACATGGTGCCGCAGGATACATAGGTGGCACGCACACCCTTCTCGGGCACGTCGTACACACCGAGGGCGTCGAACTCTTCGGCTACGGTGCACAGTTCGCCGTCCGGGCGCCACGGGGCGCCGGACGTGCCGCGAGCTGCGGACGCAACCTCTGACGGTACGTCAGCCGCGTCCGCCGAGCCACACGGGGTTCGTCATCGCCGCCATCGCACCGGGCAGCTCCGGCGGCGATCCCACAGGCGGGAGGTGGCGGACCTCCGCCCGTACGTACGCCGCCAGCGAGGCCGTCGTACGCCACTCCAGCGGCTCGCCGGAGACGGCAGCCGAGAACATCTCGCCCTGGTCCGTCATGAAGCGGGCAGTGGCACCCGCGGGTGCCCCCGTCACCGTCAGCCGCACCGTGACCTCCGCGTCCTGCCGTACCGCCAACCGTCCGCCTATGCCGGCGTGTTCACCGCGAGGGCCGTTCGCCTCGAACGTCAGCGAGATCTCCGAGGACTCGGCGAGATAACTGCGGCCCGCACGTACGGCCTCCAGCAGGGCGTGCCGCGACAGCTCCTCCGCGTGGACCACCGTCTGCGGCAGACCCACCTTCTGGGGCTCGGCATGGGCGTCGCTGTTGCCGAGCGCGGGGAGCCATCGGTCCCGGCCGGACGCGGGCGGGGCCGTGAGCATGTTGTCCCAGGCGGCGACGGCCAGTTCGTCGTCCGTCGTCCACGGTCCGTTCCACACCTCGACGGCGTCGGCGTCCTCGTACCCGAACTTCCACTGGCAGCCCACGAACGGGCAGTGGGGATGCGCAGGTACGACGAGGCCCCCGGCGCGGTGGATGCGGCGGGCGTAGCGGGAGAAGACGTCGTCACGCGCCCGGTAGCGCCAGTCGACGAACGTGCCCGCGTCGGTGCCCAGGGCGAGGAAGTGGCCGTTGCGGGTGGTGATCTCCTCGCCGCAGAGGATCAGGAACTCGTCGTCCCACAGGCCCTCCCAGGCGCCGTGACCGGACGTCGTGTTGTGCTCGGTGGTGGTGATGAAGTCCAGCCCGGCCTCACGGGCTGCCGCAGCGGTCTCCGCCGGGGTGCGCTTGCCGTCGGAATGCACGGTGTGGAGATGGCAGTCGCCTCGGTACCAGGCCCTGCCGCGGCCCCTGGCCCGCTCCGGGGGATGGACCGGCCGTGGGGTCTCACCCTGCTCGCCGTGCCGGAGGGTGACGGTGACCTCGTACGACATGCCCTGCGGCGCGACGGTGTACGGGCCGAGCACGACGTGCCAGGTGCCCGGACGCACGGGGCCCGCCAGATAGCCGGGCGTCGCCTTCTCCGCGCTGATGGCGAACCGGTCGCGCGCGCCGCCCGACCAGCCGCGGAACCCCCGGCCGCCGAGCGCCGTGCCCCGTTCGTCGAAGACGCCGATGTCCAGGGCGTTGCCCTGGGTGCCCTCGGGCACCTGCGGCTTGTCGTAGGAGTACGAGACTTCGATCTCGCGGACGCCGGAAGGCACTTCGACGGGCAGGTACACGAAGTCGGGTGCGCCGGTCTCGAGATGGCCGCGCACTGTCCGGGAGTTCTCCGAACCGTCGGCGGCATGCGCGAAGTTCACACTGTTCAGTGTGAGCACACCGGCCGCCGACGCACCGGCCGACATTCTGAGTACGTCACGCCTGTCCACACGGGTCATGCCCGGCCCCCCACTGAAAACGTCTCCGACTGCGCCACGGCGGTCACGCGGCGCCACCCGAGCGCCACGAGTCACCGTTCTACGCGCCGGAGGCGAGCGGGGGAACCCCTGTGGACAACGTCTCGGCGGCGGCGTGCACTTCGCCCTCCCCGGAGTCCCCGTCCCGCCGTCGACGCCTCCACCCGCACCGGGGCCGCGCACCGTACCGGCGGTCGAACGCATGGGGATCTGTGTGCGAAGAAACGACACGGCAGCCCCGCTACCCCGGACGTGGAGAGGCCATTCGCCTACTTTCGTGTGATGACAGGGGAAGTCATCAAAAAGGAGAGTGGTCAGCACCTACAGGAGGGCTGAGGACCACTGATGACTGTTGAAGCCGGCCAGGAAGCGTCGCAAACACAGGCGTCCGCGCAGCAGAGTCTGGCGACGTCCGCAGCGCGGAACCTGTCGACGACCGCGAAGTCCGTTCCGCAGATGCAGGAGACCTCCTCCCGGTGGCTGCTGCGGATGCTGCCGTGGGTGGATGTGAAGGGCGGTACCTACCGGGTGAACCGGCGGCTGAGCTATGCCGTGGGTGACGGGCGGGTGACGTTCGTGCAGACCGGTGGGGAGGTCTCGGTCATCCCTGCCGAGCTGGGGGAGCTGCCGGCCCTCAGCGGGTACGGCGACGGGGCGGTGCTGAGCGACCTGGCCGGCCGCTGCGAGCAGATCGACTACGAGCCGGGCACCGTGCTGGCCCGTGCCGGCGACGCGAAGAACCGCGTCTTCCTGCTGGCGCACGGCCGCGTCGACAAGATCGGCGCCGGACCCTACGGCGGAGACGTCGTGCTGGGATTCCTCGCCGACGGCGCCTACTTCGGGGAGCAGTGCCTGACCGGCACGGAGCCGACCTGGGAGTGCACTTACCGGGCCAACACCGCCTGCACGGTGCTGGTCCTGCCGAAGGCGGAGATCGACAACCTCGCCGAACGCGCCCGGTCGCTCCGCAGCCATCTGGAATCGTTCGCGGCGCTCCCGAAGCAGCGCACCAACAAGTACGGCGAGGCGGCGATCGACCTCTCGGCCGGGCACTCGGGCGAGCCCGTCATCCCGCACACCTTCGTCGACTACGAACCCGAGCCGCGCGAGTACGAACTCTCCGTCGCGCAGACGGTCCTGAAGGTCCACAGCCGCGTCGCGGACCTCTACAACGAGCCGATGAACCAGACCGAGCAGCAGCTCCGCCTCACGCTGGAGGCGCTGCGCGAGCGGCAGGAGCACGAACTCGTCAACAACCCGGAGTTCGGGCTGCTCAGCAACTGCGACTTCGGTCAGCGGCTCCAGCCCCACGACGGGGTGCCGAGCCCCGACGACATGGACGAACTGCTTTCACGTAGGCGCGGCAACAAGTTCTTCCTCGCCCACCCCCGGGCCATCGCCGCCTTCGGCCGCGAGTGCAACAAGCGCGGGCTGTCCCTGGAGTCGGTGGACAACGGCGGCCACCGCGTACCTTCCTGGCGTGGCGTGCCGATCTATCCGTGCGGGAAGATCCCGGTCAGCGACGCCCGTACGACCTCGATCATGTGCATGCGCACGGGTGAGGACGACCAGGGCGTGATCGGGCTGCGGCAGTCGGGAATCCCGGACGAGATCGAGCCGAGCCTGTCGGTGCGGTTCATGGGCATCGACGAGCAGGCGATCATCTCCTACCTCGTCACCGCCTACTACTCGGCAGCGATCCTGGTCCCCGACGCTCTCGGCATCCTGGAGAACGTCGAAGTCGGCCGCTGGGGCTGACCGGAGACCAGAAGCACCCGTCCGCCCCGCCGGCGCGGCGCAGCGCGGCAGGACGCACGCCGTGCGGGGCACCGCACGCCGTTCGCGGCAGCGCGCGCCCCTCACTCACGTAGGACGCCCCATGCGGGCGTGCCCGGCACACCCGCATGCCCGGCCGCCGCCAGGCACCGACCCGCCCCATCCGAAAGGCACTTCTGGCATGAAGCGAATCAGTGGCGCCGGCGTACCTCCGTGGACGTGGAGCGGGCCGCCGGCCGCCCGGCCACCGGTCCTCCCCGGAGCCCCGGTCCCCGATGCGACTGTGCAGGCGCTGCCCGGCCCGACCTCGAACGCGGCGATCGAGCGCCTGCTGGCCGGTCCCGCCGGCCCCGGCACGGCCGCCGTCCGCGCCTTCCGCCCCCGCACCCCGTCCACGGCTTCGCCGACGGAGCAGTCCGCGCGGCAGGCGGCCCGCGAGTCCGCTCGGAAGGACGACGTCCGGCCTCCCGTTGCGCAGGACCCGCCGTCCGGCCGGGACTCGGAGGTGCGGATCCCGCCCCTGTACTGCCCCGACGCGGTGCGTGACGACCCCGCGCTCGGGGAGGAGGTCAACAACCGCCTCGTCGAATGGGCAGCGGAGATCGGCATCTTCACCGGCCGCCTGGAACGCCTGCGTTCGCACCAGTTCGGGCGCCTGTTCATGCTCGCGCATCCCGACTGCGACGACCCCGGCAGGCTGCTGGCCGCGGCCCGCTGCGGGCTCGCGGAATGGTCCGTGGACGACCACTGGGTCGACGAGGGGGAAGACACCGAACCGGAACTCCTGGGTTCGCGCCTCGCGATGACCCACGCGGTGATCGACCCCGTCCGCCTCCCGGCCCGCTACCTCGCCCAGTTCGAGGAACTCGTCAGCCGGCAGCCCGTCCTGCGCGCCTTCCGGTCCAGCCTCGGCCATCTGTCCCGGATCGCGAGCACCACCCAGATGGCACGTCTGCGCCACGAACTCGCCGTCATGTTCGTGGGGTACGGGCAGGAAGCCGAATGGCGCAGCAACGGGCGCAGACCCGCCGTGTGGGAGTACCTCCTGCACCGTTACGAGAACGCCTTCTACCCCTGCATGGTGCTGATCGACCCGGTCGGTGGCTACGAACTGCCCGCCCACGAGTTCGCCGACCCCACCGTGCGCCGCACCTACCTCTACGCGGGCATGGCCAACGTCCTGCTCAACGACGTCTATTCGATGGCCAAGGAGGATCCCGCCGACACCAACCTGCCCAATCTCATCGCCGCCGAGGACGGCTGCTCACTCCAGGAGGCCGTCGACCGCACGGCGGCCGTCCACGACGAACTCATGCACACCGTCGAGGCCGACTGCGCCGTCCTCGCAGCGGCCGGCTCACCCCAGCTGCGCCGCTACCTGGCGGGTCTGTGGGCGTGGATGGGCGGCAGCAAGGAGTGGCACGCCACCAGCGCCCGTTACCAGAAACCGGAGTTGAACACGTAACTGAACACGTAACGGAACAAGTAACGGAACCCAGCAGCGGAACCCGCAACGTCACCGTGAAAGGGAGAAGCCCATGACCGTCCAGGACACTGTCACCCACCCCCTGCGCAGCCTCTACCAGAAGTCCGTCGCGAACTACTGGAACGAGGAGAAGAATCCCGTCAACCTCCGCCTGGGCGAGGTCGACGGCATCTACCACCACCACTACGGCATCGGCGAGGCCGACCGGTCCGTCCTGGAGGGCCCCGAGGAGACCCGCCAGGAACGCCTCACGGCCGAGCTCCACCGCCTGGAATGCGCACAGGCCGAGCTGCTGATGACCCACCTCGGCGACATCACTCCCGAGGACCGCCTTCTGGACTCCGGTTCGGGCCGCGGCGGCAGCAGCTTCGTCGCCCACAGCCGCTTCGGCTGCCGCGTGGACGGCGTCTCCATCTCCGAGACCCAGGTGGCCTTCGCCAACGGCCAGGCCGAGGAACGCGGTGTGGAGGACAAGGTCCGCTTCCACCTCAGGAACATGCTCCACACCGGCTTCGGGAGCGACAGCTTCCAGGCGATCTGGAACAACGAGAGCACCATGTACGTGGACCTGTCCTTGTTGTTCCCCGAGTACGCCAGGCTCCTCAGGCACGGAGGCCGCTACGTCACCATCACCGGCTGCTACAACGACGCCTACGGCCTGCCGTCCCGGGCCGTGAGTGAGATCAACGCCCACTACATCTGCAGCATTCATCCCCGCAGCAGGTACTTCAAGGAAATGGCCGCCAACCGTCTCGTCCCCGTCAGCGTCGTCGACCTCACGGCGGCCACCATCCCCTACTGGGAACTGCGCGCCGAGTCACCGCTGGCCACCGGCATCGAGAAGGCCTTCCTGGAGGCCTACAAGGACGGCAGCTTCCAGTATCTGCTGATCGCGGCGGACAAGGTCTGAACCGCGCGGCCACCGGGCCGCCCCGGCCCAGCGCCTCGCCCGGCCCCCGGGGGGACGACAAGCACGCCGGTCCGCACGGTCTGACGACGGCGCGCTCCGTGGGCAGGGCGAGGCCGACCGCCTCGATCACGAAGTCCCGCGGCTCCGAGGTGCTTCGGCGGGCCGGCAGGCCGGACACCGGCCGGTCCCGCCACGGCAGCGGACTTCTCGCGTCGGGACGGGCCCGTCAGCGCCGCGTCGCCTTCGCCACGAGAATCGCAGCGACCACGATCACGAGCAGGATCAGCGGCACGATCAGCCACATCCACCACCAGTTCTTGCCGCTGCTCGAACTCCTGGTCCCGGAGGAGGAGTTGTGGCCGACGGTGCTCGTGCTTGCGCTGCTGCTGCCGCCGGAGGTCTTGCTGATGCCCCCGGTGCTGCTGACCGACCCGTCCGTGCTGCTGCCGCCGGAGGTCTTGCTGACGCCTCCGCTGCTGCTGACCGTCCCGCCCGTGCTGCCGGTGCTGGAGCCGGTGCTGGAGGTGGTGCTCGAACTGAGGCCCCCGCTGCTGGAGGTGGAGCTGGAGCTCGAACTGGAACTGGAGCTGACGCCGCCGCTCCTGCTCCCTCCGCTGCTGACCCCGCCGCTCCTGCTTCCTCCGCTGCTGACCCCGCCGGACGCGCGCCCCGGCGCGGCCACGGACCGGGTTCCGTCGCCGGACCGGCCGTCCGCCGCCGTACGGTCCGAAGTGGCGGACCGCTCAGCCTGCTGCACGTACTTGCCGGCCCTCGCCGCCGGAGCCGTGTCCGACGCGGCGTACGCGGTCCCCGCCGAGCCTGCCAGCAAGGCGCACAGCAGCAGCGCGGATGTTCCAACACGCATGTTTTCCCCCGTGGTTGTCGTAGCGCGGGCAAGCATGACAGGACTGCACGAGCGGCGACAGGCGGCTGCCGCATCCGCTGCGCGCCGCCCGGTGTGAGATTGCCCGCAGCAGCCGGTCAGGAGCCGCGATCGGACCCGCTCGTATGCTCGGTCCATGACTTCGAGCGCGCAGGCAGCCCCCACCGCCAACGCCATGCGGCGTGCCCTCCGCCGCGCCCGCGACGGGGTGACGCTCGACGCCGCGGAAGCGGCCGTGCTGTTGCAGGCGCGGGGGCAGGACCTCTCGGAACTCGCCAAGTCGGCCGCCCGGGTGCGCGACGCCGGACTGGAGGCCGCCGGACGTCCCGGAGTGATCACGTACTCGCGCGGCGTCTTCATCCCGCTCACGCGACTGTGCCGGGACAAGTGCCACTACTGCACTTTCGTCACCGTCCCCGGCAAGCTGCGCCGCGACGGCCACGGGATGTTCCTCTCGCCCGACGAGGTGCTGGACATCGCGCGCCGCGGTGCCGGATCAGGCTGCAAGGAAGCCCTGTTCACGCTCGGCGACAAGCCGGAGGACCGCTGGCCCGAGGCGCGCGAGTGGCTGGAGTCGCACGGCTACGAGGACACCCTCTCCTACGTGCGGGCCATGGCCGTCCGCGTACTGGAGGAGACGGGCCTGCTGCCGCACCTCAACCCGGGTGTGCTGTCGTGGTCCGACTTCCAGCGGCTGAAGCCGGTCTCGCCGTCCATGGGCATGATGCTGGAGACCACCGCGGAGCGGCTGTGGAGCGAACCCGGCGGCCCGCACCACGGGTCCCCCGACAAGGAACCCGCCGTGCGGCTGCGTGTGCTGGAGGACGCGGGACGGTCCAACGTGCCCTTCACCACTGGGCTGTTGATCGGCATCGGTGAGACGTACGAGGAGCGCGCCGAGTCCCTCTTCGCGCTGCGCCGTATCCAGCGGGCGTACCAGGGAATCCAGGAACTCATCATGCAGAACTTCCGCGCCAAGCCCGACACAGCGATGCGCGGAATGCCGGACGCCGAACTGGAGGAGCTGGCCGCCGCCATCGCCGTCGCCCGGCACATCATGGGCCCCTCGGTCCGCATCCAGGCGCCGCCGAACCTGGTCGACGGGGAGTACGCGCTGCTCATCGACGCCGGCATCGACGACTGGGGCGGCGTCTCCCCGCTCACCAAGGACCACGTCAACCCCGAGCGTCCCTGGCCGCAGATCGACGAACTGGCCCGGCGCACCGCCGCGTCCGGGTACACGCTGCGTGAACGCCTGCCCGTCTACCCGGAGTTCATCAAGCGAGGGGAACCCTGGCTCGACCCCCGGCTGCTGCCCCACGTCGAGGCCCTGGCCGAGGCGGAGACGGGACTCGCCCAGGAGGACGCCCCAGTGGTGGGCCGCCCCTGGCAGGAGCCCGACGAAGGGTTCCTCGCCCCGTCCGGACGTACGGACCTGCACCGCACCATCGACACCGACGGACGGACCTCCGACCGCCGCGAAGACTTCGACGAGGTGTACGGCGACTGGGAGAGCCTGCGTGAGGCGGCGCAGCCCGGAATGGCACCGCAGCGGATCGACACCGACGTCCGCGGGGCCCTCTCACGCGCCGCCGACGACCCCACCCGCCTCACCGACGACGAGGCGCTCGCGCTGCTGCACGCGGACGGCCCCGCGCTGGACGCGCTGTGCGGCATCGCCGACCAGCTGCGGCGTGACGTCGTGGGGGAGGAAGTGACGTACATCGTCACGCGCAACATCAACTTCACCAACGTCTGTTACACGGGCTGCCGGTTCTGCGCCTTCGCGCAGCGCCGCACCGACGCCGACGCCTACACGCTCTCCCTCGACCAGGTCGCCGACCGCGCGCAGCAGGCATGGGACGTGGGCGCCGTCGAGGTGTGCATGCAGGGCGGCATCCACCCGGACCTGCCGGGCAGCGCCTACTTCGACATCGCCCGCGCCGTGCGGGAACGCGTACCCGGCATGCACGTGCACGCCTTCTCCCCGATGGAGGTGGTCAACGGCGCCAGCCGTACCGGCCTCTCCATCCGGGACTGGCTCACCGAGGCCCGGGACGCCGGACTCGGCTCGATCCCCGGCACCGCCGCGGAGATCCTCGACGACGAGGTCCGCTGGATCCTCACCAAGGGGAAACTGCCGGCCGCCACCTGGGTCGAAGTCGTCGAGACCGCCCACGAAGCGGGCATCCGCTCGTCCTCCACGATGATGTACGGGCATGTGGACCAGCCCCGCCACTGGCTGGGACACCTGCGGAAGCTCGCGGACATCCAGCGGTCGGCGCTGGAGAAGGGCGTGGAGGGATTCACCGAGTTCGTCACCCTCCCCTTCATCCACACCAACGCCCCCGTCTACCTGGCCGGCATCGCCCGCCCCGGCCCCACCACCCGCGACAACCGGGCCGTCACCGCGATGGCGCGGCTGCTGCTGCACCCGTACATCACCAACATCCAGACCAGCTGGGTCAAGCTCGGCGCGGAGGGCGCGGCGGAGATGCTGCGCTCCGGTGCGAACGACCTCGGCGGCACGCTGATGGAGGAGACGATCTCGCGGATGGCCGGGTCGTCCTACGGTTCGCACCGCTCGATCAGGGACCTGGTCGCCATCGCGGAATCGGCAGGACGCCCGGCCCGCGCCCGTACGACGCTGTACGGAGAGGTCCCCGAAGAGCGTCTGCGGACCGCGATGGACTCGGACGGACACCTGCCGGAGCTGCTACCGGTGCTGGAAACCTGAACCGGCGTTCCAGGGCCTGTCCGACGAATGGCGCCGTCCGCCGCAGGCGGTGCTCGCGGCGGATGGTGCGTGCAGCAAGTCGGAGGATCGCCTTCGTAGTCGGGCTGCTCGGTCGGTGCGGCAACGCTGGGGGCACCTCCCGCGAAGCCGGGGAGGATGTGCGTGCCAGTCGTCACGAGCAAGGCGAGATGTGTCGGACAGGGCCTAGAGTGCAGACGCGGTGGGGCGCTCCTTCCCCTGCCTGCACCGGACAGCCGTCACACAGGGGAGAGAGACGTGGCCGCTTCAGGCGGTGATGCCGTATGGGGCCGCACCGAGCAGCAGAGCTTCCGCAGCCGGGTGCGCGGCTGTCTGCTGGGCGGGGCGATCGGGGACGCGCTGGGCGCGGGCGTCGAATTCGACTCCCTGAGCGACATCCGGCAGAAGCACGGTGCGGCGGGCGTGACGGACTACGTCCCCGCCTACGGCCGGCGGGGCGCCATCACGGACGACACCCAGATGACGCTCTTCACCGTCGACGGCCTGATCCGGGCGCACGTACGCCGTGACACGGGCGCCTGGCACCCGCCGACCGACGTGCACGCCGCCTACCGCAGATGGGCCGCCACCCAGCGGGACTGGGGCCCGGACCTGCGGAAGAAGGAGGACGGCTGGCTCGCGCGGGAGGAGTGGCTCTACGCGCGGCGCGCACCCGGGAACGCCTGCCTCACGGGGCTGGCCGACGAACGCATGGGCACCCTCGACGCGCCGAAGAACCCGGATTCGAAGGGCTGCGGCACGGTCATGCGCTCCGCGCCCTTCGGGCTGCTGGTGGGCTGGGAACCGCAGCTCGTCTTCCAGCTGGCCGTGGAGTGCGCGGTACAGACGCACGGGCACCCCACCGGCTATCTGGCGGCGGGTGCGTTCGCCGCGATCGTCCATGCGACGGCGCGGGGCGACAGCCTCGACAACGCGGTGCAGAAGGCCCTGGTCCAGCTCGCCGCCCGGCCGGGCCACGACGAGACCACGCAGGCGCTGAAGCGGGCAGTCGGCGCCGTACGGCAGGGCATGCCGTCGGCGGAACGTGTGGAGTCGCTGGGGGAGGGGTGGACCGCCGAGGAGGCGCTCTCGATCGGCGTCTACTGCGCGCTCGTCGCCGAAGACCTGCGCCACGGCCTGCTCCTCGCCGTCAACCACGGAGGAGACAGCGACTCGACGGGCTCCGTGTGCGGCAACCTGCTCGGCACCATCCACGGCGAGACGGCCCTGCCGCCGGGCTGGGTCGCGGAGTTGGAGGGGCGTGCGACGGTGCTGGAACTCGCCGACGACTTCGCCATGGAGATGACGCAGGGCCCGGCGCTGCACGCCCCGGGGCAGGCATCCCCGGCATGGCTCGAACGCTATCCACGTGTGTGACAGTCCTCTGCGGCTTGCGGCTTGCGGCTTGCGGCTTGCGGCTCCTCGGCGCTGCGGCGTCCGCACGAGCGCTCCGCGAAGGCGGCAGCAGGACGTGGAAGAGCCCTCTCGGCAGGGACGGCGGACCGGTCGAGAGGGCTCTGCTCCAGGTGACGCCGCTGTCAGGGCGTCGATGAGCCGACGGCGCTTGCGAGTGGGCGTTCCGGGCGCCTCCTCGCGGGATCAGGCTCGGTGTGCCGACCGGGCCCGGTGCGTGTGAACCCGGACTCCGCGGGGAGCCCGCACGCACGACTCGCGCGGCAACGGTTCAGCTGAGACGGCCCGAATCGCCGCGCACCTGGGCGACGAAGCCGGCCCACGGTCCCGGGGGGAAGCTCAACGCCGGACCCTCGGGGGCCTTCGAGTCACGCACCGCCACCGCGCTCGGTGTGGGCGACTTGACCTCGATGCACGCACCGTTGGCCGAGTAGCTCGATTTGATCCATCGAGGGGTGTTTCCCTGCTGAATTGCCATGTCTGCTCCGGTTGTTCGACTCGTGACACCGACCGTACGCCTCGATTTCCCGAAGCGAAGGAACCGTTCACTCGACCGGATGGCATATTCCAAGCAGGCCTTCACACCCCTATCGCAGACGTGTACGCTCCCCGCGCTCAGGCCCGGGCATAGTCCTTTGCCACATTCTCGATGAACTCGCGCGTCTGGTCCGGGTTGAGGGCCTCGGCTCGCAAATGCTCGTACATGACGCTGTAACTCTGCACATCGTGCGCCTTCTCCAGGTAGAGGTCACTGGTGACCCCTTCCAGGTACACGACCGAGGAGTCCGAGGCCTCCGGGAACTCGAGGATCGCGTACTGCCCGTTGACTCCCGGGTGCGCGCCCATCGAGAACGGCATCACCTGCACGGTGACATGGGGCAGTTGGGAGACCTCGTTCAGCCGCTCCAGCTGCTCCACCATCGTCTGGGCCCCGCCGACGGCGCGGCGCAGGGCCGATTCGTCCAGCACCGCCCACAGCCGCAGCGGGTGACGTACGTCGTTGATGCGGTCCTGGCGCCGCATCCGCACCTGCACGCGCTTCTCGATCTCCGCGGGCGTCGCCTCGGGCGATGCCCCCTCGCAGACGGCCTGCGCGTATGCCTGGGTCTGCAACAGGCCCGGCACGACCTGCGGTTCGTACACCCGCAGGGACGCGGCGTCCGTCTCCAGGCCGATGTACACGCTGTAGGGGATGTCCCCGAAAGCGTGCCACCAGCCCTGCTGCCGGGACTCCTTGGCCATCTGCATGAGCGATTCGACTATGCGGTTGTCCTCCACCTCGTAGACCCCGCACAGGTCGCGCACGTCGCGCTGGCTGATGCTGCGCCGGCCGTTCTCGAGGCGGCTGATCTTGGACTGGGAGACCAGCAGCCGCTCGGCGACCTCCTCGGCCGTCAGGCCCTTGACCTCGCGGAGGCGACGCAACTCCTGGCCCAGTCGGCGGCGTCGGACGGTGGGATTGACGTTGGACGCCACGGGTACTGCACCTCCGCGTAAAGTACGACTACTTGTCAAGCAGGTTGCCACTACCGTGAGCGATCTCGCTGGAGAATGGCAACAGAGGGTGCCGGGCCGAGCACGCACGCGGGACGTTTACGGCCACGGACCGGTACCCGCAACACAGTTGAGCATCCCGGGTGGCCGGTTTCCCCGCCGGGGCGGCAGCCGCGGCCCCGGCCTCCCGCCCGAACTCGTCGGTCCGGTCCCGGACTTCGGCCCCGGCGGGTTGTTTCCGCACATGCGCACGGGGTGGTGGCCCGGCCGCGATGTCTCTACGGCCGGGCCACCACCCCGCACGCGCTGATGTGCTTCGTGGCGCCTGGTTGTGCTGTTGTGCAGCGGCTGTGCGCTTCCGCGCCCTGACTCAGCCCGCCCGGACCATCCCGCCCACCGTGTGGCGTGCCTGATCCGCCAGCTGCCGCGACGGAGTACCGGAAGGTACGCCTGCGCGTGCTGCTGCCGGCCGTCCGCCCGCACCCGGAGGTGCCGGCTGACCCGTCGGAGCGCTGTTGCCCGCCGCACGCCGGGGCTGCGCCCCTGCGCCGTTCTGCACGTCCATCACGGCGTGCGCCACGAGACCGCCCATCGGGTCGTGCCTGATGAGGTCCCGCAGCCGGGAGCGGCTGGAGCGCCCCTCGTTGCCGGGATAGAGGTGCTTCCCGAGGCCGACCGCGTGGGCCAGCGCGGCGAGCGCCGCTGTCCGGGGGTCCGGCGGCACGCCGGTACGGATCGCCGCGTCCAGCCGGGCTCTGATCTCCCTGCTGATCGCCGTCTCCGTCGCCTGGTAGCGCGTCGTCGGCAACACCCCGCACATCTGGCTTGATACGGCATGCACCATGCCGCAGCGCTCCAGGTGTGTGAGATAGGTTTGGCGGAGCCCCAATCGGGGTCCACCGATCCAATGGACAGCACGCACCGGGCTGCCGCGCCTGCGCAGCAACTCGAGCGCGGAGTCCAGTGTCGGATCTCCGGTCGGCCGTGGCAGCACCACGGCGATGCGGTCCCCGTCCGGGGCTATACGTCCTGCGAGAGCCAGCTCGACGAGCTGGGCCCCGGCCAGGCCGAGGTCAAGCGACTGCGGCTGTGCCGTGGTGCCCGTGGCCGGGTCCAAGGCCAGCAGCAGAAGCTCCTCCGGAATAGTTCTGCGGCTCCTGCCCATCCATGCCTCCCCGCGTGGATGTCAGACAGGGTGACTCCTCTCACAATGGTCTGTCGAGAGTGCGTGGGTGTTATGTACGGGAACCAGTAGGTATGTCGTTCTCGTCTGCACGGTGGAAAGACCGATCCAAGCCCCTGTCGGACTGCCCCAGCGGAATGTGGCGGCGGGGCGCGCAGGACACTGTTAACTGGTACGGCGAGCGGCGAGCACTCAGCATCAGGAGGCATCGGTGGCGGGCGAGTCCCCCGACAAGGTGGAGCGCGGGAAGTCGTCGGGGGAGACGACGGACGAGGGGCGCCCGGTTGCGTCCTCGCGCGGGAAGAAGTCCGGCACCAAGACGCCCCCCAGGAGCGGGAGTCAGGCACAGGCCGGGGCCGCGCCGTCGAAGACTGCGAAGTCCGCGAAGCCCAAGCCGCAGAAGAAGGCGAAGCCGGCGAAGGGCTCCAAGTCCGCGAAGAGCGCGAAGTCCGCGGCTGCGCCCAAGAGTTCGAAGCCGGCGAAGAGCGCGGAAGCCGCACGTGGGAAGGGTGCTCAGGACGCGGCACCGGCACAGGCCGACGAGGCCGCGGCGGAGCCGTCGGACGCCGCGCCCGTCGCCGGCGAGTCCGCGTCCGCCGTGGAGGAAGCCGCGGCCGCCACCCCGCCCGCAGAGGCGGACGAGAAGGCTCCGCAAGCCGCCGCGACGGCCTCCGGGACCTCCGTGGAGGAGGCCGCCGGCTCCGGGAGCGGAGCGGAAGCCGGCACGTCCGGCGACGGGAACGGCGCGGCTGAGGGTTCCGGCGAAGGGGCAGGTCGGGGCGGAGGTCACGGGCGCAGCGACGAACGGCTGAAAGCAGCCGTAGCGGCGTGGGTCGCCGGTACGGGTGACGAGCCGGACGGAGCGGCGGGCGATGAGCGCGACAACTCGCCCGCTGGGGAGAAGAAAACAAGCCAATCCGCCGAGGGGCGGGCCGCTGCGGACTCCGCCGACGCCGGGGAGGGCGCTGTGAGCGCCTCCACGGGCGCCGCCCGGGCCGAGGACGAGGTCGACCAGCCGACGGCGATGTTCAGGACCGTGGAGGCGGACTCCGGGCGTTCGGCGGACGCGGAGGACAGCGAGGCGGCGGCCAGGCGGGCGGAGCGCATGACCTCCGCCTTCTTCGGTCCCGGCAGATCCAGCGAAGAGAAGGATGCCCCGGACGCGGGCGAAGCGGACAAGTCCGGCCCCGTGGCCGGTACCTCCAGCGACGCGGCGCACTCCGAGGGCGAGGCTCCCGGTGGCGACGAGACCGACACGTCCGGCGGCACGGAGACCGACGCCGAGACCTCCGACGTCGAGGTGCCGGACGCCGAGGTGCCGGACGCCGAGGTGCCGGACGCCGAGACGGCGGACAGTGACGTACCCACCGGTGAGGTGTCGGCCGGTCACGTACCCGGCGTTCGCGGCAGTGAAGACTCCGGGGAGCCGGCCGGTCCGGCCGGGAAACCGTCCGGCGAACCCGCGGAGGCGGAGCCGGCCGCATCCCGCGTGGACGAGCCGACAGCGGTCTTCCGTACGCCCGCGGCAGGCGGTTCCGCGGAGAAGCCCTCGCACGTGGACCAGCCGACGGCTGTCTTCCGCACCGTCGAGCCCGGCGAGCCGGACGGGGCTCCGCCCGCGGACCGGCCCGACGCGAAGACCGACCCGGAGCCCGACTCGGAGCAGCCCGACGCGAAGACGGAGCCGCTGCCCGAGCCCCGCGAGGTGGATGCGACTACGCAGCTGGTGAGGCCCGTCGATCCGCGGCTCGCCGTCACGGGTCGACTCCCGGTGCAGAAGGAGGAGCCGAAGACCGGTCCCGAGCCGAAGACCGGTCCGGACGCGAAGGCGGAGCCGGGTACCGGGCAGAAGACCGGCACCGAGCCGGAGACCGGCCCGGAGACCGGCCCGAAGACCGGCTCGGACACCGGCCCGAAGACCGGCTCGGACACCGGCCCGAAGACCGGCCCGGACACCGGCCCGGACAGGGGCTCGCAGGACGAGTCGGACTCGGAGCGAACGAGCCAGTTCGTCCCTCTCAGGTCCGCCGACGCACCGCCGCGGCCCGCCCGGAAGCCCGACGACCCCGCCGCCCCGCCGAAGCCGCTGGGCCGCCCCGCGCCCGCCCCCGCGTCGGGTGAGCTCCCGGCCGAGGCGACCGCACCGGGACTGAGCGAAGCCGAGCGGACGCGGCAGGAGGTGCGGCCGGACCAGGCACCGCTGGATCTGCTCGCGCAGCTCACCAACACCCCGCCGCCGCCGGAGACTCCCCTGCGCACCGCGGCGCGCCGGGTCAAGATCTGGACGCCGCTGGTGCTGCTGCTGGTCGTCCTCTTCGCCGTCGCGCAGGCCGTACGCCCTCTGCCTGAAGCGCAGTTGTCGCTCACCGCCTCGCCGACCCACAGCTTCCAGGGACCGAAGCCGTCCGTGCCGTGGCCTTCCGAGGGGCAGGCCACGCTCGACGTGCAGGGGCTCGGTTCGTTCGGCTCGTCCGGCAAGCAGAAGGCGGTGCCGATCGCGAGTGTCGCCAAGGTGATGACGGCGTACGTCATCCTCCGTGACCACCCGGTCAAGAAGGGTTCGGACGGCGCGTCCATCCCCGTCGACAAGAAGGCCGAGGAGGAGGCGGGGCTCAGCGCGCAGAACGAGTCGACCGTCGAGGTCGAGGAGGGCGACAAGATCTCGGAGCGGGAGGCCGTCGAGGCGCTCATGATCGCATCCGCGAACAACGTGGCGCGGCTGCTGGCCCGTTGGGACGCCGGTTCGGAGAAGGCGTTCGCGAAGAAGATGAACGCGGCCGCCGAGGACCTGGGGATGAAGAACACCCACTACACCGACCCCAGCGGTCTGACCTCCTCGACCGTGAGCACCGCCGAGGACCAGGTCAAGCTGGCCAAGAAGGCGATGGGTATCGACCTGTTCCGCGAGACCGTGCGGCTTCCCGGCTACACGGACGCCAACCGGGAGCAGCACGGCAACTGGAACAAGCTCGTGCCGCTCGACGGCGTGGTCGGCATCAAGACGGGAACCACCACGAAGGCGGGCGGCAACCTCCTCTTCGCGGCGGAGAAGGAGATCGGCGGTACGAAGCAGCTGATCGTCGGTGCCGTTCTCGGGCAGTACAGGCCGTCGATACTCGACACCGTGCTCGCCGAGAGCAAGAAGCTCATCGACACCGCCCAGGACGCGCTGCGCGCCCAGAAGGTGGTGCGCAAGGGCGAGGTCGTCGGCTATGTGGACGACCAACTCGGCGGCAGGACACCGGTCGTGGCGA
The DNA here is from genome assembly GCF_042653885.1 of Streptomyces ovatisporus. Lineage (NCBI taxonomy): Bacteria > Bacillati > Actinomycetota > Actinomycetes > Kitasatosporales > Streptomycetaceae > Streptomyces > Streptomyces ovatisporus. Next base: position 309,506 of record NZ_JBHSFH010000005.1, on the reverse strand, counting down.
CGAGGGACGTCACGGCCGTCGGCTGGTCGGGGCTGAAGGTGAAGCTCGCGATGACGGACGGCGGGAAGCCGCTGCCGCACGAGGGAAGCCGGGGCGACAGGGCGGGCACGCTGACCGTGGGCGACGGGCCGGGCCAGGTGCGGGTGCCGCTGGCGCTGAAGGAGGACATGTCGGAGCCTGGCTTCGGAGCGAAGTTGACCAGGATCCTGTGAACCGGGTGGCAGGAGCCCGGACGCGGTGAGTACCCGGTCCGCCGTCGCGGACCGGGGCCGAGCAGTACGGGGGAGAGCGCAGTGACCGCTGTGCGGGAGTCGCAGATGCCGGATGGCGAGGGTGAGACACCCCCTGGGGACGTGACCGTGCCCAGGGGCGGTGCCGCCTCGCGTACTGCCGCCGGTACCGGCTCCGTACCCCGGCCCAGGACAGGGCCCGAGGCGGTGGGCGGCGGGCGTCCGGCCGGCGGGCGTCCGGGCACCGCGGCCGACGGCCACGGGATCGACGGCGGCCGCGGCTCCCGTACCGGAGCGCCCCCGCAGCCGGGCCACCGCCCACTGCACCGCCCCCTGCACCGCCGCCTCACGAGTGCCGCAGCCGGACTGCTCCGTCATCCGGTGCTCTCGCCCGTGCTCCTCGCCACCGCCCTGCACCTGATATGGCTGTGGCTCCTGGCCAGCGGCGGCGGCGACCTCGCCGCGCAGGACGCCTGGGCCGAGTTCGTACAGCGGCATCCTGACTCGGCGTACAACCTGGCCTGGTACGGGGGGCTGCACCCCTTCTCGTACAGCGTGCTCTCGCCGTATCTGATGGCGGCGATCGGAGTCCGCAGCACACTGATGCTGGCGGGGATCCTCTCCTCCGGGCTGCTGGCGCTGATCCTGCGGCGCGTCCTCGACAGGCCGCTCGTGCCCGCCCTGTGGGGTGCCTTCTCCTTCACCTGCAACGCGGCCTCAGGGCGCGTCACCTTCGGCCTCGGCATCCTGTTCGCCCTGGGCGCGGTGGCCGTCGTGTGGGCGTGGCCGCGGCGCTGGTGGCGGAGCTCGGGCAGGGGGCGGTACGCGAGGGGGGCCGCGGCGGCGCTGCTGGCCGCGCTGGCGACGACGGGCAGTCCGGTCGCCGGACTCTTCCTCGAAGTGGTCGCCGCGGCGCTGTTCCTGGACCGCCGCAGGCAGGCCGCGTACGCGATCGCGGTGACACCGCCTCTCGTGGTCGCCGTCTCCGCGGTCTTCTTCCCGTTCGAGGGCTTGCAGCCGATTCCGTGGTGGTCGGCTCTCTTCCCGCTGCTGGGCGCGGTGCCGGTGCTGCTGCTCGTACCGCGGACGTGGCGCACGGTGCGGCTCGGCGCGCTGGTGTACTCGGTCGGAGTCGTGCTGACCTGGCTGATCCCGTCACAGGTCGGCTCGAACGTCGAACGCCTCAGCCTGCTCTTCGGCGTGGTGGTGCTGCTGGCCGCGGCGCCGCTGGTGGTCTCCGACTGGCGTTCGCGGCGGGGCGTGGCGATGGCGGTCACGCTGGTCGTGGCCGTGTGCTGGCAGCTCGCCAAGCCGGCGTACGACGTTTTCGCGACCACTCCCGACGACGCGTGGAGCCGCGAACTCACCCCGCTGGTACGGCAGCTGAAGAGCGTGGGCGCCGAGCGCGGCCGGGTCGAGGTCGTTCCCGTACGCAGTCACCGCGAGGCGTCCGCCCTCGCCCCGCACGTCAATCTGGCCCGCGGCTGGAACAGGCAGGCGGACACCGACCGCAATCCGCTCTTCTACGAGAACGGCGGCCTCACGCCGGACAGTTACCACGAGTGGCTGCGCCGCTGGGCGGTGCACTACGTGGTGCTGCCCACCTCTTCGCCGCCGGACGGTGCCGCCATAGAGGAGGCCGAGATCGTCCGCGCCGGGCAGCCCTACCTGCGGGAGGTCTGGAGCGACGAGAACTGGCGGCTGTTCCGCGTCGCCGACGCGCTGCCGCTCGCCGAGCACCCGGCGAGCGTGGAGCACGCCGGAGCGGGCGAGGTCGAGGTGCGGGTCCGGGAGCGCGGCGCCGTGCTCGTGCGGATTCCCTGGTCGCCGTGGCTCGGCCTGGTCGACGCTTCGGGCACCCGCATCGACGCCCCGGAGGATGGCGGACCGAACCGCTACGGCTGTCTGCGCAAGGCCCCTCCGACCGTCGGCGGGGCCCCGGCGCCCGGCGACGAGGAACCCGTCATGGACACCTGGACCCTGCTGGAGGCGCCCCGCCCCGGCACGTACCGCCTGGCGGCGCCCTACCGGCTGCCGCGGGGCACGACGTGCCCCGACAGCCTGCCGCACGGGCCGCGCGCCGGCGGGGAGGGCGACGAAGGCGGCACCACGGCGGGGACGGAGGCCGGAGCGGGGCCCGGAGGCGGCGCGGGAACCGGCGCGGAAGCCGAGACGGGCGGCGCGGAAGCCGGAACGGGCGCGGAAGCCGAGACGGGCGCGGGAAGGGGAAGGGGCCGGGAGGTCTCCCCGGAGTGACCTCTCTCAGCTGCCGCTGCCGTACGGACGGGTGATGATCTCCATGAAGTGCCCGTCGGGGTCGGCCCAGTAGACCCCGCGGCCGCCGTCGTTGTGGTTGATCTCGTTGACGCGCCGGCGCGCCGGGTCCGCGTAGTAGGCGAGTCCCGCCTCCCTGATGCGGCCGAAGATCGCGTCGAACTCGTCCTCGGAGACCAGGAAGGCGTAGTGCTGCGGCGTGATGGGCTCGTCGCCGGCGTCCATGTAGTCGAGAGCGACGCCGTTCGCCGTGACGACGGGCAGGAACGGCCCGTACTGCGGCTGCACTTCGAGCCCCAGCAGCGAGGCGATGAAGTCCGCGGAGGCCTTCTTGTCGGTGGCGGCGACGATGGTGTGGTTGAGCTGTACGGCCATGTTGTCTCCTCGGGGAGTGCGGGCGGGGGCCGCTGCCCGGGCCGGGCGCGGCGCCTTGTCCTATTGCACGCCAACCGAGGCCGCGCGGCGTTGAATTCCCTGGCGAGCCGCCGTCTTTGGACGTAGGCCCGTGGACCGGGTCGGACATCGGACCGGGGCCCGGGCGTTCGTGCCCGCACAGGGAGAAGCCGGGCGTGCGGCGACAGGCCGGCACGCCCGGCTCCGGGGGAGGGGCAGCGAAAGGTGGGGCAGCGAGAGGCGGGGAGGGGCGGCGGGGAGGGGCGTCAGGCGGCGAAGTGCCCGACTCCCGTGTTCACGCGGCCGTTCACATCTGCTGCGCCTGGATGTTCGTGCGGGGCAGCAGCGGTACGAGCGTGTCCCAGCGCTTCATCTCGCAGCCGTTCTCGCGGTTGAAGTGGGCGTTCACACGCTTCCCCGCCCACCAGCCGCGGATGTGGGCGCTGACGGGGCCGCCGTACTGCATGGTGCAGCGCGTGCCGCTGCCGACGGGGGCGAAGGGGTCCTTGCCCCAGGTCGTCAGCTCGTCCAGTCCGTCGCACGCCGCTTCGGCGCGGGGGTGGTCGCCCGCTGTGGGGTGGCAGTAGAGGTCGAAGGTGCCGTCGGTGGAGGCACGGCCGGAGTCGGAGACGGTGACGACGAGATGGTCGGCGGGGCGGTGTTCTGCGGTCCGGCCGTTCTGGGCGAGCGCCTGCGGGGTGAAGGTCAGGGCGGCGGCGACAGCGGTTGCGGTGACGGCGAAGCGGCGGATGTGCATCGGAGACTCCCTGGACGCGGTAACGGGCGGGACGGGCACGGACGAGGTGCGAGCGGGGCCTGTGACGGCAGTCTTTTGGCCCGCCAACGCCGTACAGGGGGGACGCGTCGCGCACCGAAGGGCACATTGACTCGAACGAGCTACCTCTCACCGCAGACGGAGGGCCCGCTCACCGGCGGCTCGTGCGGTGATTCGTGCACCGGTCCACGCGGCGGTCCACGCGGCGGTTCAGGCGGGCTCGCCGGCGTCGGTCCGCGGGCCGGTCCGTCCGGCCTCACCACTCCTGTCCGCACCGTCGGCGCTGCCGGTCCGTGCTGCCCGCCCCGGCAGCACGGTGACCCCGGCCGGCGGGGTCGGATCGAGCGTCAGCCCCATGGCCACGGGTTGCTGGGACGAGTCGCTCCCCGGTGCGTCTCCGGGCCGTGCCGCCTCCGGGGGGTCGGCCGGTGCTGTCGGCTCGGCCCCGTCGGTCAGCAGCCGCAGCCGCCCCGAATGCGAGCCGGGGACCGTCCTGCCCTGGCGGCTCCATTCGCTCGCGAGCCGGGCGTAGATCGGCTCCAGCCAGTAGGCGCCCGTCAGCTCGGCGAACTGCGTCGCGGGACCTGTGAGTTCGTCGCGCTGTGCGCTGCGGACGAGGATGAATGACGTGTTTCCCATGTTCGGGCAACAGCGGCCGGCGACGGCGGGACACCGTCCGGGCGGTCGCTTCACCGCGACGAGAGTCCGCGTTCGATCACGCGCCGGTCACACCCTGCCCCGCACGGTCCCGCTGTTCGACCCGGGGGACACTGCGGGGCACCGGAGCACGTGGGCGGGGAGGGCGCCCGGGTCCGCCGTGGAGGGGCCTCCCGGCGTTCCGGAATCGGTCCGTACGTCCGCCGGCGGGCGGGCCGGGTCAGTGGATCTGGCGCCGGACCAGCTCGTGGAACTGCCCTGCGGTGTCGGCCAGAAGCTCAGCAGGCGTGCCGTGCTGCACGACGCGACCCCGCGACATGACGAGCACCCTGTCGGCGTCCATGACGGTCGACAGCCGGTGCGCGATGACGATGCGCGTGGCGCGCAGCTTGCGGGTGCTCTCGCTGACGATGCGCTGCGTCTCGTTGTCGAGCGCGCTGGTCGCCTCGTCGAAGTAGAGGATGCGCGGCCGCCGGATGAGTGCCTGGGCGATCATCAGACGCTGCCGCTGCCCGCCGGAGATGGCGGCTCCACCGTCGGAGAGGACGGTGTGCATGCCCATCGGCATGCGCTTGATGTCCTCGGCCAGCCCGGCCATTTCGGCGGCCTCCCACGCCTCCTCGTGGGAGTAGATCTCCGCTCCGCAGATGGAGTCGAGGATCGAGCCGACGAACGGCTGCGCGTTCTGCAGTACGACACCGCACTGGCGCCGGACGGCCGACTGGTCGAGGGCGGAGAGGTCCTGCCCGTCGTAGAGGACGCTGCCGGAGACGGGCTTGTCGAAGCCGATGAGGAGCCGCAGCAGCGTCGACTTGCCGCAGCCGCTGGCGCCGACGACCGCGACGAACTCGCCGGGCTCCACGCGGAAGGAGATGCCGTCCAGCGTCAGCGGTCCGTCGTCGCTGTAGCGGAACGAGAGCTGCCTGGCCTCGACGGCACCGGAGAGCGGGCCGGGCTGGGCGCTCCCGCCGCGCACCTCGGTGGGTTCGTGCAGCACCGGTTTGACCTTCTCGAACATCGGCAGCGCGGAGGCGGCGGAGATCAGCGAGTTGGTCAGCTGCGTCACCGACGTCAGCAGCATCGTCACGGCGGTGTTGAAGGTGAGGAAGCCGGCGGCGGAGAGACTGCCGCGTGCCGGGCCCGCCAGCAGCATGAACATGATGAGCGAACACAGCGGCAGGTAGACGGAGTTGAGCACCGTCGTCCAGTTCTTGATCCGGCCGACGCGCTGCTGGAGCTCCCTGCTGCGTGCGAACTCCCGCGCCCAGGCGGCGTACGCGAAGCTCTCCGCTGCCGCGACCCGCAGCTTCGGCAGACCGCGCAGCGTCTGGAACGCCTTGTTGTTGAGCTTGTTGTTGAGGTCGACGAGCCGGCTCTGCCACCGCAGCTGCCAGACGCCCATGCCGATGAACGCGCCCGCGATGACGATCAGCAGGGCCACCGCCATCAGCGTCAGCGGGACGCTGTAGAAGAGCAGCAGCACGAGGTTCATCACGCCGACCGTGCATGCCTGCACGGCGATCGGCCCGACACCGGACATGATGCGCCGCATGGTGCTGATGCCCATGGCCGCACTGGCCAGTTCGCCGGTGGAGCGTTCGGCGAAGAACTTCGTCGGCAGCCGCAGCAGCCGGTCCCACACGGCGGGCTGCAGGGCGGCTTCGACGCGGCCCTCCATGCGCAGGATCGAGATGTTCTGCAGCAGCATGAACGCCGCGGAGACGAGGCTGCTGAGCACGATCGCCAGCGAGACCTGGGTGATGAGGGACGTCTCCGCGTTGGGCACGAACTCACCGAGGACCTGACCCGTCGCGATGGGCACCAGCGCGCCCAGCCCGACGGCGACCAGGCCGCCCAGAGCCAGGTTCCGTACGTCCATGCGGGTGCCGCGCAGCGTGAAGCGGAGCAACTGCCAGGCACTGAGGGGCTCTTCGGGCAGCGGCCGGTAGAACATCACCGCACGCGGCTCGAATTGGTCCGCCGAGGACTTGCCGATCCTGGTGCGTCTGCCGGCGGCGTCCACGGCCTCGTACCGGCCGCGGCGCCACAGCAGCGCCACCGGCGCGCCGCTCCCGGCGCGGTGGCCCACCAGGGGCCCGGCGTTCTGCCGCCACCAGCGGCCGTCCAGCTTGACGACGCGGGTGCGGACGCGGGAGCTGAGCGCGATGCGCTCGACGGGGTTCGTGCGGTCGCCCAGCGAGCTGCTCTCCTCGGGCGCGGTGAGCGTGATCCCGGCCGCTTCGGCGGCGAGCCGGGAGACCGCGAGAGTAGCGTCGTCCGTGGCGCGGGACGCCTCGGACGCGCCCTTCCCGGTCGTGTTGATGGAGGCCAGCAACGCCTGGTCGGCCTGGGCGCGTACGGCCTCGCCGGCCTCGATGCCCGCGGCCGTACGGTCCTCGTGGGCGCGCTCCAGCCGCTCGATCCAGCGGTCGAGGGCGGACAGCAGCCGGAACTGCTGGTCCACCATGCGCTGCCAGGTGGCCCCGTCGACCAGCAGCTGGGACGCGGCCTCCGGGCTGAAGACGGCGCCGTACTGCACGCTTCGCGGGCCCACCTGCATCCACTGGATCTCGTCGTCGTCCGCGCCCTGAGCGACGCCCGGGTGGCCCGTGTCCGGCGTCACCTCGCCGTCCAGGGGAGCCTCGTGGAGCACGCGGAGGCTGCGGCCGATGCCCAGAGCGAAGGCGGTGTCGAGGGGCGTGGGGGACGCTGCCTCCCAGGTGTTCCATGCGGCTGTCTGCGCGGGGTGGGCGGCGCCCTCGCCGTACGCGCCGTGCTCGGGTGTGAACAGTTCTCTCAACTCGATGCGGCGCAGGACGCATTCGCGCAGCGGCCTGCCGACGAGGGTGTGCTCCGGGCCTTCGACGGGGCCGAGCAGGAGGGTGCCCGCCTCCAGCCGGCCGAGGAAGTGCCAGTGCCCCTGTGCGGCCGCGTCGACGGCGAACAGGTCCATCGCTCCGGCCGTCACGAGCCAGAGCACGTGCGGGCCTTCGAGGGGCATGCTGCGTCTGCCGGCGCTGTCGATCTGCTCGCCGAGCGCGCCGAAGGCGTCGGTCACGGGGTCGGACGCCCCGGGGTCGGACGCCGCGGGGTCGGGGGCTGCGGGGTCGGGGGCTGCGGGGTCGGGGGCTGCGGCCGGTCCGGCGGCGACAACGGGTGCGACGGGTGCGACGGGTGCGGTGGTCCCGGGGGCGGCACCGTCGAGGGAGCCGTCCGCGTACGGCTCGTCGACGTGGGTCCCCGCCTCGCGTGTGCCGTTGCCGTACGTGCCGTCGCGGTGCGTCCCGGTGTCGTACGTCCCGCTGTCGTACGAACCGGAGCCGTAGCCGGTGGTGCCGTGGCCGGTGGTGCCGTGCTCCCCGGAGCCGTACGCGGATGCCACCTCAGTGCTCCTTGACCAGCTCGGCGTACTGACCCCCGGCTGCCACCAGCTCCTCGTGCCGCCCGCGTTCGACGACCGTTCCGTGGTCGAGTACGACGATCTCGTCGCTGTCCCGGACGGTGCTCAGCCTGTGTGCGATGACGACGCAGGCGCAGCCGCGGCGCCGGAGGTTGTCGATGATGACCTGTTCCGTCTGGGCGTCGAGCGCGCTGGTCACCTCGTCGAGGACGAGGATGCTGGGCCTGCGCACCAACGCCCGTGCGATCTCCAGACGTTGGCGCTGTCCTCCGGAGAGGTTCCGGCCGTCCTGCTCGACGCGGCTGTGGATGCCGCCGGGCCGGCGTGCGAAGTCGTCGAGGACGGCGGCGTCCTGAAGGGCGGCGGTGACCGCCTCGTCGGGGATCGACGGGTCCCACAGCGCGACGTTGTCGCGGACGGTGCCCTCGAAGAGGAAGACGTCCTGGTCCACGAAGGAGACGGAAGCGGCCAGGGCGCTGCGCGAGATGTCCTCCAGCGGCTGCCCGTCGATGCGGATGATGCCTTCCCACGGGCTGTAGAGGCCCGAAATGAGCCGCGAGACAGTCGATTTGCCGCTGCCCGAACCACCGACGAGCGCGACCTGGCGGCCCGGCCCGACCGACAGTGAGAACTCCGTCAGCAGCGGCTTGTCGAGGGGGCTGTAGCCGAAGGTGATGTTCTCCAGCGACACATGGCCCTTGAGACGGCGGGTGCTCGCCGCCGGAGCCCGCCGCGAATAGAGCGAGTCCACCGGGAAGTTCTCCACGTCCTTCAGCCTCGCCACGTCGGCGGCGAAGTCCTGGATGCGTCCCGCGACGCCGTTGAGGCGGGTGATGGGGGCGGTGAAGCGCGTCACCAGCGCCTGGAACGCCACGAGCAGGCCGATCGAGATGTGGCCCTCCACCGCCCGCATGCCGCCGATCAGCAGGATCATCGCGCTGTTGAGCGTCGCGAGCGTGGGTGCGACGACGGCCAGGGCCGCGCTCGGCACGCCCAGCTTCTGCTGCTCCTCCAGCGTGGTGGCGTGCTGTCCGGCCCAGCGGCGGAAGTAGCCGTTCTCGCCGCCGGTGGCCTTCATCGTCTCGATCAACTGGAGGCCGGTGTACGAGGTGTTGGTCAGCCGGGCGGTGTCGGCGCGCAGCTTCTGCGTGCCTGTCGCGCGCAGCCGGATCACCACACGCATCGCCACGACGTTCAGCAGGGCGATCAGCACGCCGATCATGGTGAGCTGGGGATCGTACGTCCACAGCAGCACCGCGTAGAGCACCACGACCACGGCGTCCACGCCTGCGGCGGCCAGGTCCCGGGCCAGGGTCTCCGCGACGGTGTCGTTGGACTGCAGACGCTGTACGAGGTCCGCGGGGCTGCGCTGCGCGAAGAACGTGACCGGCAGTCTGAGCAGATGGCGGAAGAAGCGGGCACTGCTGAGCGTGGAGGAGATGATGCGTCCGCGCAGCAGGTTCGCCTGCTGGAGGCCCGTCAGCACGGCGGTCAGCAGCACCATCGCGCCCATCGAGGCGAACAGCACGCTCAGCAGCGAAGTCTCGTTCCCTATCAGGAACATGTCGATGTACGTGCGGCTCAGTGCGGGCACCGCCGCCCCGACGGCCACGAGCAGGAGGGACGCCAGCAACGCGGCGAGCATCGTGCCCGTCGTGCCCCGCAGCCGGGCCGGCATGGCGCTCAGGAATCCGGGCCGCCTGCCGCCGGGACGGAAGTCCTCACCGGGCTCGAAGGTGAGTACGACGCCAGTGAAGCTGGTGTCGAACTCCTCCAGAGCCACGAACCGGCGCCCCTTGTCGGGGTCGTTGATGAACACGCCGCGCCGGCCGAAGCGTCTGCCCATGCCGTCGTAGACGACGTAATGGTTGAACTCCCAGAACAGCACTGCCGGTGCGGCGACCGCTGCGAGCGCGGCGGGCTCCATCTGCATGCCCTTGGCCTGCAGGCCGTAACTGCGGGCCGCCTTCAGCAGGTTGCTGGCCCGCGAACCGTCGCGGGAGACACCGCAGGCGATGCGCAGTTCTTCGAGAGGGACGTGACGGCCGAAGTGGCCGAGCACCATGGCCAGCGCGGCGGCGCCGCACTCCACGGCCTCCATCTGGAGCACGGTGGGGCTGCGGATGGCCTTGTACTCGGGCTTCGGCACGGGGGCGGGACCGGCTTGCGCAGCCGTGCCCGTACGGCGCCTGCCGCCGCCCCTGGCGCTGGGGCGGTGCTTGCCCCGGCCCGGTGGCGGGAGCCCGGGCTGCCCGGCCGTCGTCGGTTCCTGCTGGGCGGTCACGGGAGCAGCCAGTCGACGGGACGCTGGGAGGGCTGGTGTATCGCTCCGTCAGCCATGGTCATGGAGTCCAGCCCGTACGGCGGGCCCTCCTCGGAGGACCATCGGTAACCCGACTCGGTGTCGGCCGTGCGCTCCAACTGAACCATCACCGCCACTGGTTGGCCCTCCTTGGAGAACTCCTCGGCGAGCTGCGCGTTGCCGAGGAACCCGGAGAGCTGCTGCCGCGTCTGCGGGGCCCTGCCGACGGCTTTCACCTTGCCGCGCAGCACCCCGTACTTGTCGGTGGGTGCGGACTGCACCGTCAGGTCGACCTCTGCTCCGACGCGTACGGACGCGCCGTTGCCGCCCGGCACGTAGACCATGGCCACGAGGGGTTCGTCGGTGGACTGGATCCGCTCGACTGTGGCGACGTCCTTGCCGGTCGTGACCACGGTGCCGATCTTCGCCGTCAGTGTCGTCACCCTGCCGGCGGCGACTGTGCGCACGGCGCGGAAGCCGCGCGCCGTGCGGACCTTCAGCACGGGCGTACCGGCCCGCAGCATCGTGCCCTCCTCGGCGAGGACTTCGGTGACCTGGCCCGAGACCGGGCTCTGCAGGACGTAACTGCCCTGGGCGTGGGTGAGGATGCCGGGTGCGTGCAGCTTCCCCGACACCTTGCCCGTGAGGGCCCAGTAGCCCGCACCGGCCATGACGAGCACGGTCACGAGCAGCACCAGCCACCCCTGCGGCCGCGCGAAGCGCACGGGCAGGTCGAGTTCCTCGGGGGACTGCAGCTTGGAAAACGCCTTCTGCCGGAACTGCACGGGGCTATTCCCTCAACTGCGTTCGTTGCTTTCGGGCACGACGCTTCCTTCGGGCGCGACGCCATGCCGACGCCGGGACGAATGGCGGATACCGGTGACCGGAGCAGGTGAAACGACGGGCCCGGACAACGGCAGTGGCTGACAGAAGAATTGGCAGCGACTGACAGCAGCGCCTCACAAAGGACCGGGGAAACACCGGTATTGCTTCGGCGCGGACGATTCCGGACGCATCCGTGAGCCCCGGAACGAAATGGTTCCGGGGCTCACGTTCACCCCACCGGTATTCGGATGCACCGGGCGTGCGGAGCTTCGCACTGCTCAGCACGGCCTGCTCCGCTGCTCGGTGAGAGGTGTCGCCTCAGAGGCCGGCGAGACCCGTGACCTGGGAGGTGTCGATGCCGGTGACGCCGGAGACGGTGCCGTTGACGGTGGCGACGGTCTCGGAAACCGGGGCGACGGAGTCAGCGGTGCTGACGGCGGTGCCGACGACCGCACCGAGAACGCCACCGGAAACGTTGTCCAGGTCGTTGTCGGAAATCTCGCGGGTCTCAACCTGGGGCGTGAAGTCCATGACTTGAGCTTCCCTTCGCTTGCTCTGGATGTTCTCTCAATAGCATCGGCCGGCTCGGGGATAAAGCCGTCCGGCCGTACGAGCGGTCGTCTGATGCCCGACAACGGGAACCATTCGTTCAACTTCCGCGTCTGGGCCGATCAAAGCACGCGCCGGCGCTGCCGGGCCACTCGCTCGTGCGCTGGTTCGGCGCAGATCCGGGCACGTTGTTTCTTCGGCGTGCAGTCCCGTCCACGAATTCGTGGCGATCTCTTCACTTGCCGCGCCCCATGTGACGGAGCTCGAAGTGCGTGTGCGTACGGCCAATTGGACATTCCCGCACCAAGCTGACCGCGTCGCGGGGGAGTGCGAACGGCTGTCCGGGGTCATGTGCCTCCCGTACGAACCACTTGTGCAGGTTCGCTGAAATCAGGTCCGCAGCACTGCACTTACTGGCCTCCGGGGCTTCTGACCTGGCCATGTTCCGTCCCGGAGTGGCAGTCGGAGTTCGGTGACAGGAGGTGACCGGCGGAGTCCGCACTGAAGTCGGTGTTTCCTTAAGGACGCCTAAGGCGCACTACGGGCGAAATGGCTTGTTCAAATGGTGAGACATGCTTGCCGAATTCGCGCCGGTTTTTGCACGGCGCCCTGTTCCGTCAACTCGGTGCAGAGCGGCGGTTGCTGACGACGGCACAGGGGGCTGTGCTGCCCGTGCCTTCGGAGGCCCCCGCCCCGGAGGTGAGGGGCCGTCAGGTGCGCGCGTCGCGCGCGGGGCGGGCGGTCGGGCGGTCCGGTCCTGCGGCCGAGCGTCGGCCCTCAAAGGGGGAATGGCTCCGCGCCGAGCCGTTCCTCCCGAGGGCCGGGGAGGTGCGCGGATCATCGGCTTTACGGTCAAACGTCGCGGATATCGAAAAACCGTGACGATCCGTCAGCCGTTTCGTTATTGAAGTGCCAGGCTGGTCGTGGGCTTCTTCCCCCACGTTGGCGACCGAGGCCCCGGGATCCGTCCCGGGGCCTCGGGTCGTTGATCCGGGTTGCCCAGGGGGCCCGGCTGTCCGTATGCAGCCGGTTTTCGGCTCGAATTCGTGGGCGCACGCGACTACTTGGAAAGCGATTGCTCTGTCATGCTCATGCATTGCCCGGTCCGACGGCCGGACCGGCGTCCCCCCACGGAGGTATGAAATGCGTCGAAGACTCACTGCGGGTCTGGTCGTTTCATCCGCGTCTCTCCTCGCCGTCATCGGCTCCGCGACGACCGCCGTCGCCGACCCCGCCGACAAGCCCCAGGTCCTCTCCAGCTGGACCCAGACGAGCGCCTCGAGTCAGAACGCCTTCCTCAGTGCCCGTGGGGACCAGGGCTCCTGGGCCGCCTACAACTTCGACTGGTCGACGGACGTCTGCTCCTCGTCCCCGGACAACCCGTTCGGCTTCCCCTTCGAGAACGGCTGCATCCGGCACGACTTCGGCTACCGCAACTACAAGGCCCAGGGCACCTTCGAGGCCAACAAGTCCCGCATCGACAGCGCCTTCTACGAGGACCTGAAGCGCGTCTGCGCCGGCTACAGCGGCGCCACGCAGGCCTCCTGCAACGCACTTGCGTGGACCTACTACCAGGCAGTGGTGGTACTGGGCTTCGAGAAGGGCAGCCCGGTCGGCTGATCCGGCACAGACCGGAGTTCCAAGCGCGCGACCACGCCCGCAGACGTACATGACCGCGCGGGGCGCCCCGAGACGGCGCCCCGCGCGAACTCTGCGCCCGCTTCACCCGCGCCCGCGTCACCGTCCCTCCGCACCGGTGACGCCACAGGCGGGACACGTTCAGCCGCCGCGCAAGCAGCGCGCAAGGGGCGCACAGGACGCTGTCCCCGCCCTGCCCCTTGCCTGCCGGACGCGCACCGCGGAGAACGAGATGACCCAGGAGACGACGACCCCGTACGAACCCGGCGTCCGCCGAGCCGTCGTCGACGGGACCGGACCGCCGGTCACCAAGGGCTGGACAGCACGCTACGCGCTCGCCAGCACCGGCATGTGGCTCGCCTTCCTGACCCCTGCACAGGTCCAACTCGCCCGTCAGGCCGAGGTGTTCGCGCCGGACGGCAAGGAGGCCCTGCTCGGTCTGGCCACCGGGGTCGGTGCCGCGGTCACAGCGGTCGCGGTCCCCGCGTTCGGAGCCGTCAGCGACAGGACCCGCTCGCGTTTCGGCCGCCGCAGGCCGTGGGTGGCGCTGGGGAGCCTGCTGGCCGCCGTGGGGCTCCTCCTGCTGGCCACGGCGACCGGAGCCGTGACGATGGTCTGCGGATGGGCCGTCGCCCAGCTCGGACTCTCCGCCGTGCAGGCGGGTCTGGTCGCCACCATCCCCGACCGGGTGCCGAGACCGCAGCTGGGCACCGTGGCCGGATGGGCCGGGATGACGCAGATGCTGGGGGCCCTGCTGGGCACCGTCCTGGTCAATCAGCTGGTCACGGGCCTCGTCGCCGGGTACGCGGCCTGCGCGGTGATCGCCGTGGCCGCCGTCGTCCCGTTCCTCGCCGGACACCGCGAGGAGGACACGCGCGGCGCGGCCTCAGCTCCGGCTGCCCCCGCCCCGGCTGCCTCTGCTCCTTCCGCCGGGCCGGCCGGAACCGGCGCGGCGAGTGCGCCGGCGAAGACCGGACGTCCGCTGCGGGCCCGCCTGTCGGCCGTGCCGCGCGACCTGCTGTGGACGTGGGTGAGCAGGTTCCTCGTGGTCCTGGGCTTCGCGCTGGTCACCCAGTACCTCCTCTACTACCTGACGGACGCGCTGCACGTGGAGGACCCCCAGCAGGCGATGCTGACGGTCACCGCCGCGACCGTGCTGTGTGCCATGGCGGCCGCGCTGATCGCGGGACGCTGGTCGGACAGGGTCGGCCGCAGGCGGGTGTTCGTCGCCGCCGGTGGTGCCGCCATGGGCCTGGGCGCCCTCGGCCTGGCGCTCGTGCCGAGCTGGCCGGTCACTGTCGGCGCGGCGATCGCGGTCGGTACGGGCTTCGGCACGTTCCTCGCCGTCGACCTGGCCGTCATCGCCTCCGTGCTGCCCTCGGCCGACGACACAGGACGCGACCTGGGGATCTTCGCCATCGCCACGGCGACTCCGCAGGTGCTGGCGCCCCTTCTGGCGGTGCCGGTCCTGGCCGTCTCCGGCTACGGCGGGCTGTATCTGCTCACAGCCCTTGTCAGCGCTGCCGGCGGTGCGGCGGTGCTGCTGGTGCGCTCCGTCAGATGACGCCGGCAGGCGCACGCGACTGCGGCGCCCTCGGGCTCCCCGTACTCCGGTGCCACGACCGGAACGCCGGGCGGGACCGGTGAGGGGAGCGTGAGGGCGCGAGCCGAACGCCACCGGCCGAGCCGGTGGCGTTCGGCTGCCGGCCGTTCTCAGACGCTGTCGGCGAGCTCCATCCGGCCCTGCATACGGGCGCAGTTCGCACAGCAGTAGTACCGCCCGTCGGCCTGCAGGCCGTGTCCCAGGATGCGGCACCCGCAGTTCTCGCAGATGGGCGCCATCTTCTGTGCGGCGCATTCGAAGCTGTCGAAGACGTGCACGGCTCCGGCCGCGCGGACTTCGAAGGTCTCCTCGTAGTCGTTTCCGCAGACCTCGCATACGGCCATCTCGGCTCCTCGGTGGCGTGGAAGGAAGGGAGTGACGTGGAAGCGGACTGTGTCGGTCGCAGGTCTTCGCAGGTCATGACAGGTCGTCGAAGGTCTTCACAGTTCTACCCGCTGTTCCGGCTGTTCCGGCTGTGAGCCGGCGTACGCCGCCGGGCGGACGCAGCCGTCAGTCCGCCGACAGGGCCTCGACGAGTGCACCCGTCGCAGCGTTCGGCAGTGAACGGGCCACGTCCGCGACCGCGACCATGCCGACGAGCCGTTTTCCGTCGATCACGGGCAGACGGCGCACCTTGTGGCGGGCCATGGTGGCCAGCACCTCGTCGGTGCTGTCGTCGGCCCCGATCGTGACGGCCTCCTGCTGGTTGAGGTCGCCGGCGGGGAAGGCTCCGGGATCACGGCCCTGGCCGAGCACCTTCACCACGATGTCCCGGTCCGTGACCACACCCTTGAGCTTGTCGTCCTTGCCGCAGATCGGCAGGGCGCCCAGGCCGGTCCTCGTCATTATCCGAGCGGCGTCGGCGGCGGTCTGATCCGTCTTCACATACTCCGCGCCGGGGCTCATCACGTCTCGTGCTGTAGTCATGGATCGCTCCTGACGGCATACGTCCACGGCACCGCAGTGCCTGCTCCCGCTTCCTGTGAAGCGCGAACCGTGCGGCGGCCGGGTAGCACGCTGCGGGGACGTTCAAACCTGGCGCCGCCCGAGGGGAGCCGCCCGGGCCTCATACGCGCCCTCACACGCGACGGTGCCCCGTCCCGTGGAACTCCTGGGACAGGGCACCGTCGCGCACAGCCGGGCCGGGAGGGACGCCGTTCGCGTCCCCCGGGTCACGGACGGGACGTCACTCGACGACCTTGATGCGGTCCGCCTTCGGCGGGGCCAGCGGCTCCGACTCCGAGGAGTGCTCCGCGAAGTACGCCTCCAGCGCCTCCAGGTCGGAGTCGGCCACGAGCTTGTCCTTGGCCTCCTTGAAGACCGGGAAGCCGTCGCCGCCGCCCGCGAGGAACTCGTTCATCGCGACGCGGTAGGTCGCGGCCGGGTCGATCGCCTTGCCGTCCAGCTTCACCGAGTCCTCGACGATGCGGTCCTTGCCGGACTTGGTCAGGTCGAGGGTGTAGGTGAAGCCCTCGGAGACCTGAAGGATCTTGGGCTCCTCCTCGTTGGCTCCGGTGACCTGCTGCTGGAGGGCGGTGATCAGCTGCTCGCCGGAGAGGTCGACCGACGTCATCATGTTGGTGAAGGGCTGCACGGTGAAGCCCTCGCCGTACGTCACCACTCCGTCGCCCTCACTGCCCGAGGCGGCGTGGGTGAGGTCGGAGCGGATGCCGCCGGGGTTCATCAGCGCGAGCTGCGCCCCGCCGTTCTCCTCCGTCGCCATCGCCTCCAGTTGCGCGTCGGAGACGAGGTCGCCGAGCGGCGACTCCGGTGTGGTGGCGCCGCGTCCCTCGATGTCGTCGGAGATGTAGCCGATCGGCTTGTTCGCGACGGGCTCCGCGAGCTTGTTCCACCGCTTGATGAGCGACGTCATGTCCTTGGCCTTGGACTGCTCGCGGCTCACGACGTGGTTGGCGGACTTCACGCCGGTGCGCACGATGTCGTCGGTGCGGCGGTCGTAGGTGAGCGTGGTGTCCGTGTAGAGCTTGCCGAACGAGGAGGCCGAGGTGACCGTACGCGGGTTGCCCGCGGGGTCGGGGACGGTGCAGGCGTACGCCGCGTGCGTGTGGCCCGTCACGAGTGCGTCGACCTTCGGGGTGATGCCCTTCGCGATGTCGGAGATCGGTCCGGAGATGCCGTCACCGGGGCCGGGGCTGTCGCAGTCGTAGTTGTACTCCGGCTTCTTCGGAGTCCCGCCCTCGTGGATGAGTGCGACGACCGACTTGACGCCCTTCTTCTCCAGCTCCTTGGCGTACTTGTTGACCGTCTTGATCTCGTCGTGGAACTTCAGGCCCTTGACGCCCTCTTCGGTGACGATGTCGGGGGTGCCCTCCAGCGTGACCCCGATGAACCCGATCTTGACGCCCTTCTTCTTCCACACCGTGTACGGCTTGAGGATGGGGCGCTTCGTCTTCTCGTCGGTCACGTTCGCAGCGAGGTACGGGAAGTCGGAGCCCTTGAACTTCTTGCCCTCCTCGGAGCAGCCGTCCTCGGGGTGGCAGCCGCCGTCCTGCATGCGCTTGAGCTCTTTGCGGCCCTCGTCGAACTCGTGGTTGCCGACGCCGGCGACGTCCAGCTTCGCCTTGTTGAGCGCCTCGATGGTGGGCTCGTCGTGGAAGAGGCCGGAGACGAGCGGGCTGGCGCCGATCAGGTCGCCGGCGGCCGCGGTGACGCTGTACTCCTGGCCCTTGCGCGCCTTGCGCAGCGACGTCGCGAAGTACTCGGCACCGCCTGCCGGGATCTTCTCGATCGTGCCGTCTTCCTTCTCGCGTGTCACCTCGCCGGAGGAGCCCGCCGGGGGTTCGAGGTTGCCGTGGAAGTCGTTGAAGGAGAGCAGCTGCACGTCGACGGTGCGGCCTCCGGCCTGCCCCTTGCCCTGGCCGGCCTGTGTGCCGCCGGTCTCCGCGCCGGCCGGCAGAGCCGCCGCGAGCACGCCGGCGGCAGCCACGGCTGCCATGCCGGCCACCAACAGATTCCGGCGTCTGCTCCGTTGAGGTATCGCTGACATCGAGGTTCTCCTTCTAGGACTGAGCGGGCCGCAGGCAGCCTATTGTCAACGCGCGTAGTCCCGCAGGGGTCTTGCGGTAACGACAATGTTGCGGCATGGGAGCCGGAGGAGAACCTCCGGGGGCGGCGGGTGGGGGCCGCGTCCGTCCCACGTGTCCGCAGCCCCCGGAACCCCGACCGGGAGACGGTGCCAAGATGGTTGTGCCGAGGGCCAGTTGGCAGTGCGGGCCACGTGCGGGCCACGAGCCGGGGAGCTCGGTCGTACTTCCGGGAGGGCACAGTGAGCAGTGACGGACGGGACCAGGACGTGCACGGAGCGGACGAAAACGCCCATCTCAGGATCGATACGAGCAGGCCCCACACGGCCCGCGTATGGAACTACTGGCTGGGCGGCAAGGACAACTACGAAGTCGACCGCGAGACGGGCGACCAGATCCGCCGGCTCCACCCGGGCATCGGCGAATACGCCCGCGCGGACCGCCGCTTCCTCGGCGAGGCCGTGTCGTACCTGGCCCGGGAGGCGGGCATCCGGCAGTTCCTCGACATCGGCACGGGTCTGCCCACGGCCGACAACACACACGAGGTCGCCCAGCGCGTCGCACCCGAGAGCCGGGTCGTCTACGTCGACAACGACCCCATCGTCCTCGTGCACGCCCAGGCACTGCTCACCGGCACACGCGAAGGCAGCACCCACTACCTCGACTGCGACCTGCGGGACGTCGACACGATTCTCGAACGGGCAGCGGAGACACTGGACTTCGGCCGGCCCGTCGGACTGATCCTGCTGGGCGTGGTCATCTTCGTCGAGGACGACGAGGAGTCGTACGGGATCGTGCGGCGGCTGCTCGACGCGCTGCCCTCCGGCAGCCACCTCGCCCTCTCCCACACCGTCACGTCCCCCGGCATGCCCGACGTGGACGACGCCGTCGCCTTCTGGAACGCCAACGGCACCCCGAAACTCACCCAGCGCACGCCGGAACAGATCGAGCGCTACTTCGACGGCCTCGAACTCCTGGAGCCCGGAGTCGTCTCCTGCTCGCGCTGGCAGCCGGGCAGCAGTCTCGACGCCCCGGACGTGGCGATGTTCGGCGGGGTCGGCCGGAAGCCGTGACCGCAGGGGGCCGCCGGTCAGAGGGGCCGCGCCGCCGGCGATGAGGGGGTGCGGGGACCTGACCCCGGGCGTGCTCGCGCGGAGGCCGGACGACTACGTCGGGGTGCTCTTCGGCCGGTACGGCTGAGCCGCCGGCCGTGAGGCGATGCCCATCGCTTCACGCGCCGTCAGCCGCGGGACACGGGCGGGTGGCGGGTTGGGCCGTTCGGCTCCGAGCTGCGGCGGCGTGCATGTGCGGGCCATATACGTGGGTTTGTCGACTTTCTCCGGGAGAGAGCGAGACCCCCATGACCGCGCACATACGCAAGGCCGCCCTGCTCGCCGCGGCGACGACACTGCTCGGGACGCTCGCCGGCTGCGGCAGCACCGACCACCGGCCCCACCCTCAGGACCAGCGCCACAAGGAGCGGGGCAGCCAGGACGCGGCCGCGCAGAGCGCACCGTCCAGGGCTGCCGGGCAGAAGCCGTTCACCCTTGTCGCCACCGGCGACATCCTGTCCCACGACTCGGTCATACGGCAGGCCCGTGCGGACGCGGGAGGCTCCGGCTACGACTTCCGCGAGATGCTCTCCGGGGCCAAGCCCCTCGCTTCCCGGGCCGACCTGGCGATATGCCATATGGAGACCGTCTACGGGGCCTCCGGCGGGCCCTTCACCGGCTATCCCGCCTTCAAGACGCCGCCCGACGTGGCGGGGGCGATCAAAGACACCGGCTACGACAGCTGCTCCTCGGCGTCGAACCACACCATGGACGACGGTTTCGAGGGCGTGCGGCGCACGATCAGGGGCATGGACGAGGCGGGCCTGAAGCACGCCGGTTCCGCCCGGTCCAGGAAGCAGCAGAGCCGCCCGACCCTCATGAGGGCGGGCGGCGCGACTGTCGCCCAACTCGCCTACACCTACGGGACGAACGGGCTGCCCGTGCCGAAGAAGCAGTCCTGGGCGGTCAACCTGATCGACCCGGCGCGCATCATCGCCGACGCCCGCGCCGCGCGCCGGGCGGGGGCGGACGTCGTGGTGGCGAGCCTGCACTGGGGGACCGAGTGGCAGGAGGCGCCCGACCACCAGCAGAAGACCCTCGCGAAGCAGTTGACCAGCTCCCGCCACAAGGGCCGCAAGGACATCGACCTCATCATCGGTACGCACGCGCACGTGCCGCAGGCGTACGAGAAGGTGAACGGCACGTGGGTCGTGTACGGCATGGGCGACCAGCTCGCCGGGAAGATGAACGACCCGCGCGGAGCGATGAGTTCGGCAGCGCGTTTCACCTTCGTACCGCCGAGGGGCGGGGAGTCCCGGCGGACGGAGGAGACCCTGGAGGGGAAGGTGCCCCTGGAGGCGAAGCCCGGCGGCGGGCGGCGGGCCGCCGAGGACGGGCGTCCCGCCCGTGACCGCGAATGGACGGTGAAGAAGGCGGAGTTCGTGCCCTTCTTCGTCCAAACCTCGCCGCGGATCAGCGTGGTCGACCTGAGTTCCCCGGCGGCCCGTGCGGGCGGAGCCGGGCGGGCCGAGGCGTACAGCAAGATCAGGAAGGCCGTGCTGAGCCGCGGTGCGGCGAAACAGGGCCTGCGCATGGGCGACTGAGCGGCGCCGGCGCAGCACACGGGATACGGGACTTCGGCCGTCACCTCATGGTCTCTCCGGGGGCGACGGCAGTCCCGTGCTTCCCGGGCCGCCCTGCGGTGCACCGGCCCCGGCGCGGGGCGTGACGGCTCCCGCACTCCCGATCGGTGTGCGGCGACGGCGAGTTGGACGCGGTTGCGGCTTCCCGTCTTCGTCATGCCGCGCCGCGGCGTCCTCCCGGAGGAGGGGGCCGGGCTCCTGCTTCGGGCCGCCGGTACGGCCCGGCGGCCGGGGCATTTTGCCGCGTGCGGCTCCGGGACCGGCGGCGACCGTCCGCCGGCGACGGGCGGCGCGGAATCGAGAGGAAACCCAGCCATATGCCGTCGAACGAACTCCTGCACCGTCTGACTGTCCTGATCCGGTACGTGTTGTTCGTCGTATTCGCCTTCTAGGGCAGCGTCAAGCTGCTCGGTGGCCAGTACGACTACGGGGACCGGGTGATCTCCAATCGCACCGCCGACGGTACGAGCGTCGTGTGGGCGTTCTACGGATACTCGCCCGTGTACGGCCGTTTCACCGGTCTCTGCGAACTCGTTCCGGCGCTTCTTCTGCTCTCGCGCAGGACGGCCGCGCTGGGGGCGCCGGCGCTCTTCGGAGTCTCGCCGAACATCACTGTGATGGATTTCGCTCACGGTTATCCGGCGGTCAAGTACTTCCCCCTCGCTGTACACCCTGCTGTGCCTCTTCCTGCTCGTACGGGACCGGGAGCGCCTGGCGGCCGCTTTCCGGGCCCCCGTGCGGCGGACAAGAAATACCGGCCCGCCGGTACGGAAAGCCGGGGCGGCCGCTCGGGACCGTGGATCGCGGCCCCGTGGCGCCGGGCCGCAAGCCGCCGTTCACCCTGAATTCCGATACGAATCCACGGCTCGTGACTCAGAGGGATTGATGGTTCGATTCAGGCCGCGGTGTCCCCGCCGCGCGCGCACTTGAAACCGTTTTCTCACACCTGTGATGCCCGTTCTGGGTGGCGATTCCAGACTTGATGTGAATCCCCGGAACTTTGCGTTGTGCCCGCTTCGGTATAGGGGGTGCACAGAAGGGAAAGGGGGGCCTTCGCTGCCCTGTGCAGGCAACTCTCGATGGGGGACCCTCAACTTCCGCTTTTTGGCGCAGAGTTACTGTTAGGGCTTCTACACTGACGCAGCGTCAGCCCGTCATTGCTCGTCGTCGATAAGTGAAAGCTGCGGTCAAATTTGAGTACCCAATCATTCGCCGAGCGGCCAGGACCCGCCAAGCAGAACCTGTGGCCCATTGCGCTGGTATTCGCGGGGGCGGCGTTCGCCGCTCAGATCGCCTGCTGGTGGGTGCGGTCTCCCGCGGTGATGGCCGGTGGATCCGTGGCCACGCTGGGGCTTCTGCTCTGTCTGCCGCATCTGTGGCGCCGGCACCGGGAGGACATCGACCGCGCCGCCGGAAGCCAGGAGCAGGCCGAGCAGATACGCCGCGCCGCCGAATCCCAGCTCGGCACCGAACGCGCCCACATGAACGAGCAGTGGCAGTCGTGGAGACAGAGCCAGCTGGAGGCGTTCCACGAGTCGGTCGAGATCTGGTGCCACGACCTGCGCACCGTGCTGACGGAGCGGAAGAAGCCCGAGATCTCGCTGCCGCGGCTGAGCCCGCAGACGGCGAAGCTGCTGGACCGGGCGCTCGAAGAGGTCGACGAGGAGCTGGTCGACGTCCAGGACGCCTGTGAGCACGCCGTCGTCTTCCTGGCGCAGCGTCTCCAGGCCGGCGGGCTGCAGATCCAGGAGAGGACGAGCGGGCTGATGGGCCGTCCGGAACCCGGACTGCCCGAACTCGGCATGGAGATCGACCACTTGGCGACGACGTTCGCCCACCACGCGCAGAGCCTGCGCATC
This sequence comes from Streptomyces ovatisporus, assembly GCF_042653885.1. NCBI lineage: Bacteria > Bacillati > Actinomycetota > Actinomycetes > Kitasatosporales > Streptomycetaceae > Streptomyces > Streptomyces ovatisporus. The sequence goes on along the minus strand of NZ_JBHSFH010000005.1, from coordinate 287,262 downwards.
CTGGGCGGCTCCTGGACCGGGCAGCAGTGGCAGCAGACGGTCCCCCTCACCGACGTCGTGCGCGCCGCCGGCGGTCAGATCACCGACTATCAGCGTGTGGTCATCGGCGGCGAACCCGACCTGGGTGTCAAGGACTTCGCAGCCGAGTGGCTGATTCACCTCGTCGCGGAGCTCCTGGGCAACGCGACGACGTACAGCCCCAGCACGAAGGAGGTCACCGCGCAGCTGGAGGCCGTGCCCTCCGGAGCGGTCATCCAGATCGACGACCGCGGGACGGGCATGACGGAGGCCCGGCTCCAGCGGGCCCACGAACTGGTCGCGGGGGAACGCGACATCACGCTGCGCGACCTTCAGACGCCGCAGGTCGGACTGGCCGTGGTCGGCAACATCGCCCGCCGGCTCAAGCTCCATGTGAGCCTGGGCCGTTCGCCGTACGGAGGTATCCGGGCCGTCGTGCTGGTCCCCATGGATCTGCTCGAAGCCATCGACCCGGTGGACACGATGCCGCTCCCCGAGGGAGTGGTACGGGAGGCGACACCGTTGGCGAACGAGCGGGAAGAGACACGGACCGCCGTTCCCGCCCCTGTGCCGCACCCCGCTCCCGAGCGGGCGGTCACGCAGCAGGCCCCGGCAGCGCCGTCCGGCGGCGGCACCGGCGAACTCCCGCGCCGCAAGCCCGCCGAGGAGGGGGCCGGGTCGGGGCTCCCCCGCCGCCGCTCTCCCCGCCACTCGCGACCCGCTGCCGTCGCCGAGCCCCAGCAGCACGGCGCCGCCACCGAAGACGACCCCGAAGCCGCCGCTTCCTTCATGAGCACCTTCGTGCTCGGGGGCCGCACCGATTCGCCCGACGAAACCGACTCGCCCATGGGGGAGAACGACTGATGAGGCAGGAAGCAGCTGCGCACGACCAGTCCTGGATGCTCAGTGACGTGGCTGATGTCCCTGGTGTCCAGCATGCGGTGGTGCTCAGCGCCGACGGACTGGTCAGGGCCCGGACCAGCAGCCTCGATGCCGACGACGCCGACACGCTCGCCGCGGCGGCTGCCGGGCTGCAGTCCCTGGGCACCAGCCTGGCCGGCCGGTTCGGCGAAGGCGGCACCAAGCAGCACATGATCGAGTGGAAGGGCGGTTTCCTGTTCCTGCGCGCCGCGGGGGACGGGTCGAGGCTCGCAGTGATCACCAGCAACAGGGTCGACCCGGGCGTGATCGCCTCCCAGATGGTGCTCCAGGTACAGCGGTTCGGCGAGCACCAGGCCACACCTCCAAGGAGGCAGTCAATACCGTGACCGAGCCGGGAAGAGGACCTGTCCGGCCCTATGTCCTCACAGGTGGACGCGCTCGACCTCGGCGTCGGCTGGCAGTGGAGACATTGCTGGAGACCGTCGACGCAGAGAAGACAGAACTCCCCGTCACCGCCGGCCGGCAGGAGCAGATGCTCTGGCGGTTGTGCAGGCACCGGTTGTCCGTCGCGGAGACCGCTGCCCACCTGGGCCTGCCGGTCAGCGTGGTGATGATCCTCGCCTGCGACCTGATCGACGCCGGTTACGTGACGACGCGTTCCCAGGCGCCCCAGGCGCAGCTTCCCGACGTGCACATACTCCAAGAGGTGTTGGATGGACTCCGCAGACAACTCAGCGCCTGAACCGCGCTATCTGGCCTCCACCGTCGACCAGGCGCTGAAGATCCTCGTGGTCGGCGCCTTCGGGGTGGGCAAGACCACCCTCGTCGGAAGCGTCAGCGAGATCGACCCGCTGCGCACCGAGGAGACGATCACTCAGGCCAGCAGCGGCGTCGACGATCTCTCCGGGCTCACGACGAAGACATCCACCACGGTGGCGATGGACTTCGGCCGCATCACGCTCAACTCCCGCATGGTCCTCTACCTGTTCGGCGCTCCTGGGCAGCGTCGCTTCTGGGACCTGTGGGAGGGCCTGGTCATCGGGGCGATCGGGCTGCTCGTCCTCGTCGACACCCGCCGGCTGGAGGACAGCTTCGAGATCCTCGACCAACTCGACCTGCGCGGACTGCCGTTCGCCGTCGCCATCAACTACTTCCCCGATTCCGTCCGCTACGACGACGCGGACCTGCGGGACGCCCTGGACCTGCTGCCCGAGACCCCGCTGGTCCACCTCGACGCCCGCAGCCACGACTCCTCGACGCAGGCCCTGATCGCCCTCGTCGAGTACGCCGCCCGTCTCAAGGCACAGGAGAAGGTCGCTTGACCACCCCAGGCACGCTGGACACCCATCCGGCCCGAACTCTCGTATCCCTGACCAACATCACCCAGTCCAGGGACCCGCACCGCATCTACGACCAACTGCGTTTCCAGTACGGTCCCGTCGCACCCGTGGAGCTGGAGCCCGGAGTGCGGGCGTGGCTGGTGATGGGCGTCGAGCAGCTGCGCATCATCACCGAACGTGAGGCGTTCTTCTCGCGTGACGCGCGCAACTGGCGCGACCTCAACGAGGGCATCGTCTCGCCCGACTCGGGGCTGCTGCCGATGATGGGCTACCGGCCCAACGTCATCGGGGCCGACCAGCAGGAACACCGGCGTCTGCGGCAGCCGCTGGACGACGGCATCGGCCGCATCAACCACCGGGCGCTGCGCCGTCAGGTGCAGTACATCTGCCGCGAGCTGATCGCGACGTTCTCCCAGCAGGGGTACGCCGACCTCGTCGCCAACTACGCCGCGTACGTGCCCATGCTGGCCGTCGCGAGCCTCTTCGGCCTCGACATGAGCCAGGGTCACGAACTGCGCGCCGCTCTCATCGCGCTGTTCAGCAGCCAGACCGACTCCCAGGTCGGCAACCGGAGCTTCGAGCAGATCCTCTTCGACACCCTGCGGGAGCGGCAGCAGAACCCCACCGACGACCTCACCACCGCCCTGATGAACCACCCCAACCTTCAGGACGACCCCGAGGTCCTCCAGTCGATGGTGGTGATGATCTCCGCGGGCAACGAGACCACGACCTGCTGGATCGCCCACACCCTCTACCGGATGATCACCGACACGTCGTTCGACGACCGGCTGCGCGGTGGCCAGCTCGGCGTGGACGACGCCCTCGACGAGGTGCTGTGGCGCGAACCGCCCATGACGCACATGCCGGCCCGCTACGCACTGCGCGACATCGACCTCGGCGGTCAGCCCATCAGGCACGGCGACGTCCTCATCCTCGGCCTGTCCGCGGCCAATTCGGACCACACCCTCGCTCCGCCCGGCAAGAAGCAGCCCAACAACCGTGCCCACATGGCCTATTCGGCGGGTCCGCACATGTGCCCCGCGCAGGACACGGCCCGTGTGATCACCCGTACGGCCGTGGACACCGCGCTGCACCTGCTGCCCGGCCTGCGGCTGACCATCAGTCCCGACGAGGTCACCTGGAACCCCTCGCCGTGGACCCGCTGCCCCACCCAGCTGCCCGTCTCGTTCGCAGTTGTTCCGCACTTCAGCAGTCCCGTGTCCGACCGCCTTCGTCCCGTTGGAGACCATGCATGACCGCCGACCAGGCACACACGTCCGGTGTCCCGCACCTCGTCCTCGACCCCCACGGGCGTGACCATCACGGTGAAGCCGCCCGGCTGCGGGAGCGGGGACCGGTCGTCCGCGTCTCCCTGCCCGGAGACGTCACGGCGTGGAGCATCGCGCGCCACGACCTGCTCACACAGCTGGTGATGGACCCCCGTATCTCCAAGGACTGGCACAACTGGGGCGCCATGCAGCGTGGTGAGATCCCCGACGACTGGCCGCTCATCGGCATGGTCAAGGTCACCAACATGGTCACCGCCGACGGGGCGGAGCACCGGCGGCTGCGCAAGCTCGTCAGCCAGACCTTCACCGCGCGCCGCGTCGAGGAACTGCGTCCCCGTACCACCGCGATCGTCGACCGCCTCCTGGACGAACTGCCCTCCCACACCGCGCCCGACGGGACGGTGGACCTGCGTCAGCACCTGGCCTACCCCGTGCCGATGCAGGTGATCAGCGACCTGTTCGGCATCCCCGAGTACGAGCGTCCGGAGCTGCGGGAAGCAGTCGACAAGATCTTCCGCTCCGACCTCGACCCCGAAGAGGTCGCCGCGAACCAGATCGCCGTGTACCAGCTCCTCGCCCGCGTCGTCGAACTGCGCGGCAAGGAGCGGGGCGACGACCTCACCAGCGCGCTCATCACCGCCCGGGAGGCCGAGCCGGACGCCCTCACGCAGGAGGAACTCGTCGGCACACTCCTCGTGATGCTCGCCGCCGGGCACGAGACGACCCTCAGTCTCATCGTCAACGCGGTCCGTGCCCTGCTGACCCACCCCGGCCAGCTCGCCCTCGTGCAGAGCCGCGACGACCTCTGGCCCGCCGTCGTCGAGGAGACGCTGCGCTGGGACGCCCCCATCGGCAACTTCCCCTTCCGCTACCCCACGGAGGACATCGAGATCGGCGGCGTCGTCATCCCGGCAGGCGACCCGATCATGGCTCCGTACAGCGCGGTCGGCAGGGACACCGCCCAGCACGGCCCCGACGCGGGCAGTTTCGACGTCACCCGCCGTCAGGAGCGGCATCTGGCCTTCGGCCACGGTGCGCACGCCTGCCTCGGTGCGCCCCTCGCCCGGCTCGAAGCGGGCATCGCGCTGCCGAAGCTCTTCGCCCGCTACCCCGAACTGTCCCTGGGCACCGACCCGGAGACCCTCGCCCCCGTCCCGTCGATGTTCTCCAACAGCGTCACCACTCTGCCCGTGCGGCTCGGTCCGGAGGCGTGACGCCCACCCCGCCCATGCGGCCCGGCGGCCGGCGGCGGACGTACGTCTCCGCCCGCCGGCCGTCCGGGGCCGCCCCCCGGCCCCGGCCCGGCCGCGCCTGACGCCCGGCTCCGGCACCACCAGCCGGGCGCACAACCCCCCACTCACTCCAAGAACCCTCTGCACGAAGGCGGTTGGCAGGAAGCACCATCCACGCTGCACGGAAGGCGAGACGACCCATGCTCGACGCACAGGGCAACCCCGAACCTTTCGCACCCTCCCGAATCCCGTCCGAGAAGCGCCCCTTACGTGTCGTGGAGTCCCGGCAGACCGCCCGCCACAGCCTGGAGAGCTGGCTGGACTCACGCAACGAGGATTCCCTGGCCGAGCAGCACCGGTGGGCCCTGGCGCCGCCGGGCAAGCTGCTGCGCCCCGTACTGCTGCTGGAGTCGGCGCTGGCTCTCGGCGGCAGTGCCGACCAAGTCGCCCCGCTCGCAGCGGGATTCGAGCTCATGCACGTCGGCAGCCTCATGCACGACGACATCATCGACGGCGACGAACTGCGCCGCGGACGTGCCGCCAACCACAGCCGCTACGGCGTCGACCGGACCGTGGTCGCCGCCGACGCACTGTTCTTCGCCGTCTTCCAGACCCTCGGCGAGTGCCGGCTGCGCGGCGTCCCCGACCGCCTGATCACCGACGTCACCGCCGTCGTCGCCGAGGCCGGGCTGGACATCACCCGCGGCGCGACCATGGAGCTCGACCTCAGCGGCGTCCTCCACCCGGACACCGGCACCTACCTCGAACTGGTACGGCTGAAGACCGCGGCCCTGCTGCGCGCGGCATGCCGGAGCGGGGGCGTACTCGCCGACGGAAGCCCCGAACACGTCGCCGCCCTGGCCGACTTCGGCGAATCGCTGGGCGTCGCCTTCCAGATCAAGGACGACCTGCTTCCGTACACCGCCCCGCCGGGGACAGCAGGCAAACCGCCCACCAGCGACCTGCGCAACAGACGGCCCGCCCTGCCCCTGCTCCTCGCCCACCGCCACGGCGACGACGCCCAGCGGGCGCTGCTCACGGAGCTGCTGACGGGGGAGGGCGAGGAGGAGCTGCGCCAGGAACGTCTGCACCGGCTGCTGGAGACCACCGGTGCGCTGAAGGCCGCCCAGGACACCGCGAACCGCCGGCTCGAACGCTGCCGGAAGGCACTGGAGGCACTTCCGCACAGCCCTCACCGGAGCCGACTCGCCGCCCTCGCCGACCACTTCAGCAGCCGGGAGCAGATCCGATGACCATGACCGTCGCCGTTCAGCTGCCCCGCCGCATGTGGCGCGAGGTCTTCATCAGCTGGCGTTTCGTCAGCAACGACTTGTGGTCGACCGTCGTGCCCGCCTCCTGCTTCGTCGTCGCGGCCGTCCGGCACGCCGGCCTCGGCGCTGCCGAGGCGGCCGCCGCCTTCGCCGGCGGGCTGCTCTACTTCTGGCTGTTCATCTACGGATCGAGCCTCATCAACCAGATCACCGGAGTCGAGGAGGACCGGCTCAACAAGCCCTTCCGTCCGCTCGTCACGGGCGACAGCAGTTACCGCGGAGCGAAGGCGCGCCTGATGGCGGTGAGCGTCGTCTTCCCGGCGCTCGGCTGGCTCCTGGGCGTACTGCTGTGGGCGTTGCTGTGGCAGTTGCTGTACATGCTGCACTACGCGTGGGGAGGGCACCGTCACTGGTTCGGCAAGAACCTCCTCATCGCGCTCGGTGTCGTCTCCCAACTCGCCGCCGCCTGGCAGATGGTGACGCCGATCACCACTGCCGTGTGGCAGTGGATCGTCACCATGGCCGCCCTGACGTTCCTGATCATCGGGATACAGGACCTGCGGGACGTGGAGGGGGACAGGCTGCTGGCCAGGAGGACCATGCCGATCGCCCTCGGGGACACCCGCTGCCGCCTCGTGCTCGGCGTGTGCTGCGTGGCGCTCCTGCCCGTCACCCACTTCGTCATGGTCGCCCCCGCCGGCTTCCACTGGTGGACCGTCGTGATCGACGCCGTGCTGGGCGGTGCGAGCCTGCTGCTGGCCGGCCGCGTCGTGCTGCTGCGCGGCCCGGCCGAGGACCACCGCACCCAGCGGGTCGTCGAGTGGTGGTACACGTTCGTGCTCGCCACCGCCATCGTCCTGCTGTGACGTACACGAAAGGAGAAGACGCATGCTCCTTCACCACCGCCGCCGCTACGAACGGCTCGGCTCCATGCGGCAGTTGGATGCCGAACGCGACTGCGCGGAGATCTACCGGCAGTCGGTGACCCTCGAATTCCCCTGGGACTACACCCGTTCACTGGAACTGGCGCTCTACCGCACCTACGCCGTCCCGACGATCGGCCGTCTCCTCGCCCGTACGGGAGAGCTGACGGAACGTCCGCAGAAGCGTTACGACGACACCGCGCTGCTCCTGGACTCCGTACTGGAGCACGGCTTCGAGGCCGAGCGGGGCAGAACGGCGATCCGCCGCATCAACCAGATGCACCGCAGCTACGACATCTCCGACGACGACATGCGCTACGTGCTCAGCACCTTCGTCGTGATGCCCGCGCGATGGCTCGACCGCTACGGCTGGCGCCCCCTCAGCGAACACGAGAGACGCGCGACGGTGGCCTACTACCGGCTGCTCGGGCGGCACATGGGCATCAGGAACATCCCCGGAACGTATGAGGAGTTCGTGCGCTGCCTCGACGACTACGAGGAGGAGCACTTCGGCTGGGACGAGGGCAGCCGCGCCGTCTCCGACGCCACTCTGGCCCTCATGGTGTCCTGGTACCCGCGGCCGCTCGCCCCCGTCACGCGCCGCGCCGCGAAGGCGCTGATGGACGACTCCCTGCTCCGCGCCTTCCGCTACGGACGGCCTCCCGCAGCGCTCCGCACCCTCGTGCGCGGCGCTCTGCGTGTCCGGGCGCACGTCCTGCGGCTGTTCCCGCCCCGCCGCACACCGCGCTACGGGCGTCAGAACCCGCTCATCAGGACCTGCCCGGGGGCGAGTTCGGGCGACTACAGCGTCGCAGGACTCGGCACGTTCCCCTCCGCTGGAGAGCCGTCGGCCGCGACGGGGCCCCGCGCCGCGGCGGGCAGTCCGGCTTCGGAGGGGAATTCGGAGGGGAGAAGCGGCGACAGGTGAGGAGACGAGAGGTGAGGTGAGGCGGGGTACGGGGCACGGCAACGGTGCAGGCGGGTGCGAGAGGCGCGGCCTCGGACGGGTGACCCGGTTGACGTGGCGATCCGGGGGACGGGGGACGGGGGACGGGGGACGGAGACGCGGACCGGGGCCGGCCGGTCCCGCCCGGCTTCCACGCTGTTTCCGTCCCCGTGCGCGGGCTACCCGTCGTCGGAGGCGCCGCCGAAGGGGGCGGCCGCAGCCCACGCCGGAAGGAGACGGCCATGACGGAGATCTCCGAACACGAGCGGGACGAGCTCTGGGAAGAGTTCCATGCCGTGGTCAACATGACGTCCCGGGAACTCGAGGAATGGCTCCGGACCCGCTCGGCGGGCCAGGAGACCGAGGAGCTGCCGGACCAGGCGGGAACCGAGAACGGACGCCACGTGCTGAGGATCCTCGGCAAGCGCCGCAGGGACCTCACCGACGACGACGTCCGCGTCATGCGCAAGGTCGTGGGCATCGTCACCGCCGAGCGGGGTGCCGACATGGAACCCACCACGGGCCAGCCGAACTGGCGTCACCGCCTGATGACGCTGGGGCACGACCCGATGAAGCCCGTCACCGCGGGCGCGGGCAGCGCACGCGGCGGCCGGTGACACCCCCGCCGCCTTCTCCGCGCGCAGCGGCCCTTCCCGGCCCGCAACGGCCGTTGCCGCTCTGCGGCCGGTGCGGGCCGGGACGCCACCCCTGCCGGGCCGGCCCATGGGAAAAGGGGCGCCGCTTTCCGGGAAGCGTGTGCTGAACTCCCGGCATGGAGAACTCCAGATTCCTCGAATGCCTCGCGTCCGACTTCGACCGGCTGAGGGCCGTCGCGTCCAGTGACCTGACGGCGGCGGTGCCGAGCTGTCCCGGCTGGACCGTCACCGATCTGACCCGCCACGTGGGCGAGGTGTATCTGCACAAGACCCTCGCCATGCGAGAGGGCGCCGAACCCGACCCGTGGCCGCCGCGCGAACTCGCGTCCGAGGAGCCGTTCGTGCTGCTCGACCGTGCCTACGCGGGGCTCGTCGGCGAATTCGCCGCTCGCAACCCCGGTGATTTTGCGGGCAGTTGGTACACCCCGGACCGGACCGTCGGCTTCTGGATCCGGCGGATGGCGCAGGAGACGGCCGTCCACCGCATCGACGCCGAACTCGCCGCAGGCGAGCCGGTCACGCCGGTGCCGGACGACCTCGCCGTCGACGGCGTCGACGAACTGCTCCATGTCTTCGTGGCTTACGCGGTCGCCGAGTGGGGGCAGTACTTCACCGGCATCCTGTCCGGCTCCCCGGGCCGTACGTACGTCCTGAGGACGAACGGAGCGGCATGGCGGGTGCGGACAGGCCCGGGTCTCTTCGCCGTCGAGCGCGGGCGCGACGTCGACGGCCCGGCTGACGTGACCATCGGCGGTCCGCCTTCGGCGCTGCTGCGCTGGGTGTGGAACCGCGACGCTGCGGGCGAGTCGAACGGCGTGACGGTGGAGGGGAGTCCGGAGGCCGTCGGGGAATTGCGCCGGTGCATCGTCACGGCGACCCAGTAAGGCCGGTGGGGGAGGCTCTGAACGATCGCACAACGTCGTGATCGATTACCGGGATTACCGGGAAGGGCTCACTGTTTGTCCATCGGGAACCTGAGGGGATGCCTCTTCCTCTTCGGATGATCGAGGGGCATCATCCTCTGCGAATTCCCGCTGTGCCAGATAAATCCTGGCGTCCACAAGGCAAGAATACAGGAAGTAAAGCAGCATCACGCACAGCGTGACGGTGCAGAAGGCGAGGATGTAGTTACCGAGAGAGTTCTGCGAGTTGCCTTCCGCGGGCTCCTGGAAGGAGAGCATGAGGAGGCCGAGCAGTGTTGCGGCCATAACGGTGACGCAGCAGAAGACGCGTCCGATATGAAGCTTGCGCATTTTCTCCCGCGACTGGGATGCATTGTCCGGGAGGTGTTGCCTCATTGTGGAGTACAAAGCTGTCGAAGCAGTGGTGGATGCCGTGATGACACCCATCAGAATCGCTGCGGTATCCCTGGTTCCGGCCGCAGCCTCTTCGGTCAGCTCGCTTTCCCCGACGAGTAGCTTGAAGGCGCCTGCGACAGTGAAGGCGACGGAATTGAAGATCGCCCCTGTTATTACGCCGATGTATTTGAGGGCGCCGACCAGGTCATCGTATACGCGGCTCAGGTCGGATAAGTAATCGCCCAGGTTGACCAGTTCGACAATGCGCCCGGCCAAGTGCATGACTCTTCTCCCCGGCCTTCGGTGATCTTGATTTTGGGTGGTTCTTCAGGCGGCCGATCAACCACGTAATGGTACATCGACAGGCCGTTGTCGCAGGCGAGTTGGGACAGGTGAGTGCCATTGATGAACCAGCGCAGAATGAGCACCGCCTGCGCTCTTCAGGCGGGTGGCCACCGTCGTCCACCACGGCGGGGCGGGCACGACGACCGCGGCCGCCCGGGCCGCCCGTCCTCGCTCTACTTCTCCTTGGAGACCACGCTCATGTGAACGGGCCGGTGGTCGGAGTGGAGTCGCTTCATACAGCCCTGGTCCCGCAGCACCGTCCAGGACTTGTCGAAGGCGAAACCGTCGATCCGTCCGCCACGGGCGCTGGTACCGCTCGAACACGGCGTGCCCTGAAGCCAGTTGGTCGTCATGCCCAGTCTGCGGTTCACCGGGACCGGGCTCCACGGCTCGCGGCGCACGTCCAGAGGGTGGTTCCAGTCGCCGCCGACGACGGGGTGCCTTCCCTTGCCGCGCAACTCCCCGACCAGCTTGCGGTAGTTGCCGTTCATGGTGACGTAGAGATCCCGCATGGCCGGGTCCTTGCTCGCGTTCGGCGGGTAGTGCAGCCCGACCGCCGTGTACACGCGCTCGGTTCTCACGTCCTTCAGGGCCGCCCACAGCAGGTGGCGGTCGTACGCCTTGCTGCGGAACGCGACGCGCGACCCCTGGCCGACGGGCTCGAATCTCTTCCTGTTCCAGGCGACGGCCGAGGCGCCCTTCGCGCGGTCGGGCTGGAAGACCTTCCAAGTCCCCTTGGGGCTCAGCCCGTCGACGAGCGCCTGCACGTCGCGGTGGCGAACCTCCTGGAGCACCATGACGTCCGGCCGGGCGGACATCACGTGCTTCACCTGCGCGCGGGCCTTCTTCGCCGACAGGCCGAACGGCACGTTCGCCGTGACGAACTTCACCGGGGCGACTGCTGCCCGCTCCTCGTTCCCGGTGGGCGACGCGGCACCCTCGCCGGCCAGCAGCCCGCCGCCCAGTGCGGCAAGGGGCAGTGCGAGGAGCGCGATCCTGCGGGCCGACGTCATGATCTCCTCCGCTGCGGGTCGACTTCGGTGCCTGGAGCAACCTAGCGCTCCGACCGGGAAAGTTCACCGGTTTGCGACGCCCGGGTCCCGGCAAACCCTCCCGGCCACAGCACTAGCCGACTCCCGGGGGCACGGCGGTAGCCTGCCCTCCCCGGTGGGCCCCTTCGCCACCTCGGTCCGCACCGGTTTCCGAATGTCGCCGGAGGGAGTTCCCTTGAGCACCGAAGACTCCGAATCCCGCGGCGTCTCCCGGCAGGCCGAGGAGCCGGACACGGCGGACGCGCCGGACGCGGCGGAAGCCTCCGGGGACGGTCCCGGCTCCCCGTCGCTCGTCCGTCCGTACGCCGACCTTCCGGTGCACATGGTCGAGGCGCCCGCCGTCCTCAACACCCCCGCGCCCCACGCCCTGGACGCGCCCGGCGCCCTGGACGAGCCGGACGCCCAGGAAGGGGCCGCGGGAAGCGGCCCCGGCGAGGCCCGTCCCCGCTGGGCATCCCTGCTGCACGGGCCGGCCGGAGGCGTCGGCCCGCGCCGAATACCCGCGCGGCGGCTGCTGTTGACGGGTGCGGCGTTCACCGGCGTGCTGCTCCTCGTCCTGACGGTGGTCCTCCACCAGACGGGCGGCTGGCCGTTCGAACAGAGTGGTGCCCGGACTCCCCGCGCCGGCGCCGGACCGCCCGCTTCCCCGGAGACCGAGGTCCCCGGGACCGGCGCACCGTCCGAGAAGAAGGAGAAGGCCACTGCCGACTCCGGCTCCTCCCCCTCCCCGAAGGCGGGGGACGGCGCGGGCGACGACGAGCCCACCGACAGCGCGGAGGACGACAGGGCCGGGCCGGACGAGACCGGGCCCCCCTCCGCCCCCGCAGCCCCGGCCCCCGGCGGGCCCGGCGGAGGAGGTGGCGACCCCGGCTGTGACGCCTCCTGGCACGTGGGCAGCCAGTGGGAGGACTTCACCGCCACGGTGCGGGTCACCAACACCACCGGACGTCCCGTCCACGGCTGGGAGGTCACCTGGACCTGGCACGACGACAAGCGGTTCACGAAAACCTGGAACGCCGAGATCCAGCAGTCGGGCAACTCCGTCACCGCACGCAACGTCAGCACGAACGGCGAGATCTCCCCGGCGGGCGAGGTCACGTTCGGCTTCGAAGCCACCGGCAGCGGGAGTCCCGCACCACGTCTGACCTGCCGCGTCCTCTGACCGGCAGCACGTCCGTCTTCGCACGCGCGATGCCGGGCGTGGCGTACGCCCCCTCGGTGCGGCCCGTCAGCCCCGGCTGACCGCCGTGAGGATCTCCGGGAGCCGGGCCACCACCCGCGGCGCCGCGCCCCGGAGGGCGAGGGCGGGCGCGGTGAGCCCGTAGAGGAGCCCGGCGGGCAGCACGGCCCACAGCCACGCATGGCCTCCGGAGAGGTGCAGCCAGACCGTCAGCGCGACGAGCGGTCCGCACAGCAGGGCGCCGACGGCCATGCCGCCGAAGATGCTGAGGTAGGCGAGGGAGCCCTGTCCGGGGACGACGTTCTTGTGGCCGCTGTCCTGCGGGACGGAGTACGGGAAGCGGTACGAGGTGTAGACGCCCGTGGCCAGCAGAACTCCGAGCAACCCCAGGGCCAGGCCCAGCACTTCGGGAATCATCCGCCACTTCCCCAGGACCCCGGAGTAGCCCACCACGACCACCGTGACGTACGGCACCGCGACGAGCGCGATGGCGAGCATCCGGCCGCGCATCTCGACGTACGCGTCACGCGCGGAGGAGATCGTCGAGGCCACCAGCCAGAAGCCCGAGTAGTCCTGCCCGAACTGGTTGTACATCTGGATCCCGAGCAGCCCGGCCACCCAGCAGGCGTTGTACGCGCTCCCGTTGCCCTGAGCCGCGAACACCACCGGCAGCATGAGCCCCACGCCGAGCGAGGAGGCCCAGCCCACTCTCGTCTTCGGGTCCCGCCAGGCGTAGCGCAGGGTACGGAGCATCACCGCACCCGTGCGGTTCTGGGGCAGGAGCCCGGCGAGGCCCTTGCCGTCGGTGCGTCCGCGCGTCTTCTCCCGCGCCGTCGTGGACTGGACGGTCGAGGCGTCCGGTGAGGTCATCAGCCGTTCCAGGCTCCTGTACCACCACCACAGCAGCGCAGCCAGCGCGGCACCGGACAGGGCGACTTGAGCGACGGCAGGCCCGTACGCGCCCTCGCTCGCCGACTGCACAGCCGCGACGGCCGAGGCGGGCGGAAGCCAGGCCAGCACGTCAGCCGTCGGTTCGAGCGCCGAGAGCCCCCCTTGTTCGCCCAGCCGCTGAGCACCCAGATTGAGAAGCTGAATCCCGACTGCGATGACCAGACCGCTGAGCAGCGCCAGGTCCCGTCCCCGGCGGCTGGTGAGCAGGCGGACGTTGGCAGTGGCAGCCGCCCGCGCCAGTGCCACGCACACGAGGACGAGCAGCGGCATGGCGATCACCGCGGTCACCGTCCCCGCGGCGCCGTGCGCGACGGCCAGGACGGCGCCGAAGGCGAGCACGACGGTGAACAGCGGGCCTATTCCGACGAGGGAGGCGGTCAGCAGCGCCGGCATCAGCCGGCGGGCCCGCAGCGGAAGCATGACCAGCCGGGTCGGATCGAGTGTCTCGTCACTGCCGGGGAAGAACAGCGGCACCACCGCCCAGCCGAGCGCCAGCAGAGCCGCCAGCGGAACGACGACCGCGGCGGCGTGCTCGCTGCCCCGCAGCAGGATCAGCCCCAGGAGCTGGCCTGCGCCGAACAGCAGCACGAGCACGATGGACGTGACGAAGGCGGCAGTCCGGCCCGAGGACTGGCGGAGACCGTTCCGCAGGAGCGACAGCTTGATCCGTGTGAACGTCCAGGTGACGGAGGGCGCCGCGCTCACTCGGCACCGTCCGGCCGCCCGGCACGGCCGCCCAGCCAGTCGAGGCCGTCCCGGGCAGCCGCCCGCTCGTGCGCCCCGACGAGTTGCAGGAAAGCCTCGTGCAGGGAGTCCGCCGGGCCTATGACATCCGCGAGCGGGCCGTGCGCGCGGATGCTGCCGACGGCCATGACGGCGACCCAGTCGCACAGCGACTCCACGAGCTCCATCACGTGGCTGGAGAAGACGACTGTCGCACCGGAGCTGGTGTAGCGCTCGAGCACGGTGCGGATCGTCTCCGCGGAAACCGGGTCGACGCCTTCGAACGGCTCGTCCAGGAAGAGCACTTCGGGGTTGTGCAGCAGCGCGGCGGCGAGACCGATCTTCTTGCGCATGCCTGTGGAGTAGTCGACGACCAGCTTGTGCTGCGAGCCGACGAGGTCGAGCGTGTCGAGCAATTGCGTCGTGCGCCGGTCGGCCTCCTCGCGGGGGAAGCCGCGCAGCGCGCCGAGGTGGGTGAGGAGTTCGCGCCCGGACAGCCTCTCGAACAGCCGCAGTCCCTCCGGCAGCACTCCGATGCGGGACTTGACGTCGACCGGATCGCGCCACACGTCGCGCCCGGCCACCTCGACGGTGCCGGAGTCCGGACGGAGCAAGCCGGTGATCATGGAGAGGGTGGTGGTCTTGCCGGCGCCGTTCGGACCGACCAGGCCGACGAACTGCCCCGCCGGAACGTCGAGGTCGATGCCGCCGACGGCGACCTGTTCGCCGAACTGCTTCCGCAGCCCCCTCACCCGCACTGCCGCGGCAGGGTTTCGGCGGCTGGTGCCGTCGAGTTGCTGCTGTGGTTCCTGCACTGTCACAGCCGTGCCTTTCATCGTTCTCCGCGGGCGCGCGACCGGGATGACCGCCGGTTCGTCGTCGTCCGGCCACGGAACCGGCTCCCCCCCCTTCCGGCCCGGGGCTCCGGCCGCATCCCGATGCCCCGGTGGCACCTCAGTATCCACACGCGTCTGCGGAAGCGTGACCTTCTCGGCGGACTCGGTACCGGGCTGAAGCTGCCTCGCGGCGATCTCCGCTGCCCGCCCTGCCGGTCGGGCGGTTGCGCGCGCCGGCCGACGGCCCGGAAGCGCCGCGCAGACGCACAGGGGCCGCGGCCCAGTCGTCGCTGTTCGCGGGCAGACCGTCACGTACAACCCTGGCCGGGCTTCGGAGGTCTTCCAGGTGACTGGGATACGGGCATTGCGCTCACAGTGCTCCACAACGGGCGAAGCCGCACTCGATTCCACGCCCCGCTGCGGCGGGCGCGGTGTCTCGCCCGCGCTCCAGCTCTCCACCGCGGCCGGGCAGGACGCCGCAGGCAACGTCGAGGACCAAGGAGGTTCTCCCGTGCGTCACTTCAGAAGTGCGGCCCTCGCAGCCGCCGCCCTCCTCACCTTCGGTGGCGGTGCACTGACCGCGGCTCCCGCCGCACAGGCCGCCGTGCCCTTCCCGTCCATCGGCTGGCAGCAGCGCAACTGCGACTACGACGGCAACGGTTTCGACGACGTGCTGACGGGCGCACCCGGAGCCACGGTGAGCGGCGCCGCGGGCGCCGGCTACGTCACCGTGCAGTACAGCTCGTCGAGCGGTCTCAGCACGACCAGGAAGAGCGTCCTCAGCCAGAACACGCCGGGCGTCCCCGGCGGTGCCGAGGCCGGTGACGGCTACGGGCGCGCCGTGGCCTCCGGCGACCTGGACGACGACGGCTACGACGACGCGATCGTCGGCATCCCCGGCGAGGATCTGGCGGGGCTGTCCGACGCGGGCGGCGCCGTCGTGTTCTGGGGCTCGCCGACCGGACTGCACGGGTCCGACAGCACCTGGCTGGAGAACCCCGAACGGCCGCGGGCCGGCGCGAAGTTCGGGCGGGCGGTCGAAGCGGCCCGGTACTTCGCCCCGGACCCTGCGGACCCGGACGCCGATCCGCGCGACAGCATCGCCGTCCTGGAGAACGACACGCTGCTGTTCTTCACCGCCCCGCCCGGGGCGGCCCGGCAGCTGAAGCCCGCGGACGAGGGAGCCCGGGCTCCGGACGCCGCCCCGGCGGCGACCGGCTTCGCCCCCCGGAGCCTCAGCCACGGCAATTTCAACGAGGACCCCTGGGCGGACCTCGCGGTGTCCGGGGTGACCACCGGCGACCAGCCGGGCATCGGCACCACCCGGGTGCTGCACGGTGCGCCCGGTGCCGGGGAGTTGGGGGACGGCGGCACGTTCCAGGGAGGTCCCGCGGTCACCGCAGGCGACTTCAACCACGACGGCCAGGACGACCTGGCCGTCGGCGACACGGGCTCCGGCTCGTCCCTCGGCGGATCCGTCTCCGTCCACCTGGGCAAGGGCGACCTCTCCGGCCTCGACCCGGTCCCCGCGCAGAAGTGGACGCAGGACTCCCCGGGCGTCCCCGGACAGGCAGAGGCCGGCGACCGGTGGGGCGCCGAGATGTCCGCCGGCGACACCGACGGCGACGGCCGCCCCGACCTCGCCGTCGGCGCCCCCGGGGAGGACATCGGCTCCACCTCGGACGCGGGTGCTGTCTGGGCGCTGCGCGGCGCACCGGGCGGACTGACGGCGACCGGAGCACGCAGCTTCGACCAGAACCACTCCGGCATCCCCGGGGTGGCGGAGGCGTCGGACCGCTGGGGCGGCCAGGTGCGGCTCGTCGACGCCGACAAGGACGGCCGGTGCGGCCTGCTGGCCGCGGCACCGGGTGAGAACACCGACGACGGCTACGTCTGGGTCCTCCCCGCGTCCTCGTCGGGGCTGACCGCCCAGGGCACATGGACCTACGACGCGGCCCGTCTCGGAGTGACGGCGGCGAATGCGCAGTTCGGCGCGGCGATCGACGAGTAGCGGGACCCGAGGGGGGCTGTCGGACGTGCCCTAGTAGCCGAGCGCGGCGGACCAGTCGCCCCGGCCTCGGCGGGTGAGGTCGAGTACGTGCCAGACCGGGCTGTACAGGTCGATGCCCCGCTGGTCGATGTCCTCGGACATCCGGGGGTGCACCGAGTAGGAGTGGCGTACGGACCCGTCGTCGTCGCGGGTGAACACCGACACAGTCGAGTCCTGTTCGCCCTCGGCGTCCTCGCTGCCCAGGTCGTACTTGAAGGTCCCGGACCCGGCGCTGAGCAGACGGAGATTCGTCCAGTGCCGGTTCCGGGCGTGCGCGCGGAGCGCGGGCAGGCCGGCCGCGGCGACGACCGCGAGGTCGACGTTCTGCGCGATGTGGCGGGCCACTCCGTTGAGCCCGTCGAGCCACATCGTGCACATGGGGCACGGTCCGGTCTGCTTCTTGCCGTACATGAAGTGGTAGACGACCAGGTCACGCCCGGGCCCGGTGAACAGCTCACTCAGCCGTACGGTCTGCGTCGGGGCGTCACCGGCCTGCAGGTCGGCGGGGCCCTCCTCGAAGGCGTAGTCGTCGACGACAGGTCCCTGCGGCAGCCGGCGACGCTGCTCGGCGACGCGTTCACGATGGCGCATCAGCTCGATCTCCGCCTGCTGCAGCTCCTCGCGGGCGCTGACGTACTCGGCCGACTCCCCGGTGAGATTGGTTTGACGCATCGCTACTCCTGGCCTGACTGCGTGTGGTCGCCGCCGTCTGCGCCGACCCGTCACCGTAGGCACGCGCGCAGGGCCCGTCGTGCAGCGAAACGGCCGGCCGCCGCAGCGACTTCCAGGACGGCTGGAGCGATGCTCGCCCGTCCAGGATCCGAACCTGCGACACCACTTCCGGAGCGAGGCCGGGCGGATCACCCCTGACCTGCGCACGTGCACGTGGGAGCTGTCACCGTCCAACTCGGCTGTCAGACACCCGGTTTCTCCCTGAGTTCTTCCGATGAATTCCGCTCCGCTGCGCAGTCCGTAGGGCTCTGAGAAAACCGCACTGACGAACGGAGAACCGACATGTCTTCCACCGGGCGTTCCGGAGCCCGCCGCAGGATCGTCGCCTGGGCGAGCGTGTCCATGGACGGATTCACCAGTGGGCCTGACGGTCCGGAGCACGACACGTGGTTGTACGAACATGCGTCGCAGGAGCAGACGGGTGCCTACTTCGAAGGGATCTGGCGAGGCGCCGACACGGCGTTGCTGGGCCGGACGAACTACGAGGGCTTCTTCTCCGTCTGGCCGTCGATCACGAGGGACCCCGCCACCGACGCGCGTACCCGTGATCTCGGCAAGTGGCTCGACACCGTCGAGAAGGTGGTCTTCTCGCGCACGCTGAAGAAGGCGGACTGGCACAACGCGCGTATCGCCCAGGACCTCGAGGCGGAGGTCACCGCTCTCAGGGACGCACCGGGCCGAGACGTGCTCGTGCTCAACAGCGCGAGCATCATCCAGGCGCTGCTGCGCGCCGACCTGGTCGACGACCTGCGCTTCGCCGTCGTACCGGTCCTGCTGGGCGGCGGGCTTCGTCTGTTCCCCGAGGGCCTTCCCGCGTCGAGGTGGAGCCTGGCCGAGACCACGGCCCTGAAACACGGCGCCGTGGGGCTTCACTACCGCCGTGCCTGACGCACGGCCGCTCTTCGAGACCTGCGCGGCGCGATGAATTCCCGTGACGGGCGCGGTCCTGGCTCGTACCGCAACGAGAACCGAACGGAGGAGCAGCCATGGCGAAGGTCGTCGCAGATATCACCATGTCACTCGACGGGTACGTGACCGGGCCCGATCCCGGCCCCGAGCAAGGTCTTGGCCGGGGCGGCGAGCCCCTGCACGCCTGGGTGGAGAGCGACCACGAGGTCGACCGGGACGTGCTGCGGGAGATCGCCGAGGCGCCCGGCGCGGTGGTGATGGGCCGCCGGCTGTTCGACGTCGTCGACGGACCGCACGGCTGGAGCGACGAGATGGGCTACGGAGCGGAGCACTCCACCAGGCCGCGGTTCTTCGTCGCCACGCACACGGTGCCGGAACGGGTTCGCCTCGACCTCGACTTCACGTTCGTCACCGACGGGCTGGCATCGGTGATGGACCAGGCCAAAGCCGCCGCGGGAGACAAGGACGTCTTCGTGATGGGCGGTGGCGACGTGATCCGTCAGTGCGTCGACGCAGGGCTGGCCGACGAGCTGATCATCCATCTCGCCCCGATCGTGCTCGGCGCAGGCACACCCTTGCTGGTCGACTGTCACCACCGCCGACTGGTCCAACGCGACGTGCGCATCTCGCCGAACGCCGTCCACCTCGTCTACGCACTGCACAGCTGACCGACCGGTCGTACCCACCTCGGGTGGTGAACCACGAGGTGAGTTCGAAGGTCCTGGACGGCTTCCCGGGGGCGGGACAGGCCCGGCCCGGGGGCGGGACAGGCCCGGCCCAGGACAGGACCGGCCCTGGGACCTTCGGCCCTCCTTTTGCGGCATGAGGCTACGGGCGCGGAAATCGGAAACCCCGGACGGTGCAGGCGCACGCTCGTCTGCTCAGCCGGGCCGTCGAGCGGCTCATCCGATCCGTCAGGTACGGAGGCCCCAGATGACCGAGTACCGCCCCCACGAAACCGGCCCCCCGAAGACCCAGCAGGAGGAACGGCTGTGTCTGCTGGAGGAACAGGTGTCGACACTCGCGGATGCCATACGCGCACTGGCCCAGGGCCTGGAGAGCATCCCGACCGAGGACGTCTCCCAGGCGAAGGAGGCCGCTCGTGGCGCGGGGATGGCACACGAGATCCTTCTCGCCCAGAAGCTGTGAGAGAGGCAGTGAGATCGCCCGGAAGCGCCCGGAAGCAATCGCGCGGAAGCTGTGAAACGTCGAGCCCCCGAGGAGCAGAGACATGACACAGATCAGCAACGCCATGAGCACACCGCCGGCCAGCGTGGCCCCGGACGCGTCCCTGGAGGAAGCGGCCCGGCACATGGCCGACGCCCGGGTCGGAGCGCTGCCGGTGGTGGAGGACGACCACGTCGTCGGCCTCGTCACCGACCGTGACCTGGTCATACGGGCGATGGCTTCCGGGCTGGCACCGGACCGTCCGGTGCGGACGGTCATGTCCTCCGACCCGGTCACCGTCGATGCCGGCACGGCCGTTCCGGCCGCGCAGCACGCCATGCGCTCCATCGGCGCCCGCCACCTTCCGGTGACGGACGACGGCCGGCTGGTCGGGATGGTCTCCTTCGACGATCTCTTCTGTTACCTCACCAGCCAGCAGGTGGAACTCGCGGACGTGGTCGACGCAGCACGCCAGGCCCGCGACCCCTTCCGCACGGAGGCATGAGCCGCCCACCGGCGGAAGCCGCCGGAAGGCGGTCCACCGGCACAGGGGCGGTCAGCCCGCTGCGGCTCACGCTGCTCGGGGTCGGTGCGATGAACTCGCCACGCTTCGCACCGGCCGGACTGCTCCTGCGCCACGGCCGTCACCGCATCGTCTTCGACGGAGGCCCCGGCGCCGGGCCGCCGGTGCGTCCGGACGCCTGGCTCGTCACCGACGAACACGCCGAACTCCGCTCCGAGCTGCGCCGTATGGCAGCCGGACACGGCCTCGTCCCGCACGCGGGAGACGTCACCCTGGGCGCCGGGGGCGCCGGCGGCATCGAGGGCACCGGCGAAGCCCGGGGACACGCAGTCGTCGTACGTGCCTGTCCCGTCGTGCACACATCGCACCCCGCATACGGCTACCGGATCGAATGCGACGGCCTGCTGGCGGTGTGGGCGCCGGAGTTCATGGAGTTTCCCCGCTGGGCCGCCGGCGCCGACCTGCTGCTCGCCGAGGCATCGTCGTGGAACCGCCCGATCCATTTCCGTGGGGGAGCGGGCGGCCACGCGAGTGTGCGCGACGTCGGGGCGGAGGCCGCCAGGCACGGCGTACGGAGGGTCGTGTACGCCCATATCGGACGGCCGTGCATCCGTGCGATGGACGCGGGGCTGACGCCGGAGGTGGGCGAATGGGGCCGCGAGGGACGGACCTACACGCTCCGGCCACGGGCCGTGGGGTGACCGGCCCGAACCTGGGCGGAGCCCCGCACCCGGTGCCGAACCTGCGCACATGCGCCGCGAGTTGTCGGCCCTGAGCCGCGGGCGTACGCGGAGCGGGTGGACCCCGGGCGTCCGGGGAGCGGGTGCGGGGCCACCGTCGCCTGCTGCCGGAGTGCGGTGCGCCCCTGCTGCCGGAGTGCGGTGCGCCGAGCGCCGGCGGAACGCGCGGACAGCGGCAGATGGGCCCACAGTGGTTCAGTGGTTGCTGCCCCCTGCTGAACCACTGTCCCGCCTGCCGGAGGTGGACCTATGACCGGGACCGTCGTCGTCGGCCTCGACGGATCAGCCCGAAGCCGGGCCGCGTGCCGGTGGGCGGCCCTCGAGACCGTGAGCCGTCAGGCCACGCTCGATCTGGTGCACGTCGTCGATTCCGGTCCGCCCGCCGGGCCGGTGGTTCCTCCCGAGCCGGCCGGCTCCGGGGCCGACCGGGGCGAGACGATCACCCGTGAGGCCGACGAGGAGCTGACCGAACGGCACCCGGACCTGCGTACGACCCGGAAGGTGCTGACCGGAAGGCCCGCACAGCTTCTCTGCGAGCTCAGCTCCGGCTCCGACCTGGTGGTGCTGGGCTCCCGCGGGCTGGATCCCGTGGCCGGGTTCCTGGTCGGCTCGGTCGCTCTCCCCGTGGTCGCACACGCGCTCTGCCCCGTCGTTCTCGTACGGTCTGCGGCGCGTGAGCCCTCCGCACCGTCCGCGGGAGCCGCGCCGGGCGATGTCCTCCTCGGCGTGGATCTCCCCGCGCCGGCCGACGAGCTCGTCTCCTTCGCCTTCGACACGGCCGCCCGCGCGGGCTGCGGGCTCCGGATCGTGCACTGCTGGCAGATGCCGGTGCCGATGCTCGCCGCGCGGCCGGCGCCGGAGCCGTCCAGGCTCCCTGCCGAGCTGGGGGAGGAGCGGACCGAGGCGCTGCACATGGCACTGCGACCGTGGCGGGAGAGATATCCCGGAGTTCGCGTGCACGAACAGGCGGTCGAGGGCCGTCCTGCCAGGCGCTTGCTGCAGAACTCCCCGGACGCCTCGCTCGTGGTGGTCGGCCGCCGCATCCGCCGGCCCCGGGGCTCCACGCGCATCGGGGCGGTGGCACACGCGGTACTGCACCACGCGCGTGTCCCCGTCGCTGTCGTACCGCACTGACGTACTGCCGGCGGGGAGTCGGCGGGTCGGCGGGGGCGAGGGGGCGCCGGTGATCCGGATCCGTACCCGTGCCGGGGGCCACGCTGAAGATCGCGGACTGTGCCCGCCGGAGCCCGCCCGAGCCGACCGTGGTGCACGCGTGGACCGGCCCGGCACGCGGGCCGGTCCACATGCGACCGGCAGCTCTGCCGTGCGTGTTCACCACCGGCCGGCCTTGGAGAATCCGGGACTACCCGGACGGACGCTGCACCGAGATGGTCCTCGCCTCGGATCCGGGTTTGGCCACCGGCACCGACACCGTGAGGATGCCGTCCTTGTAGTCGGCCCTGGCTTCGTCCGTACGCGCACCGGCGGGAAGCCGCACAGCCCTGGCCAGAGCCCCGTAGTGGAACTCCGAGTGGCCCTTGCTCTCGGTCCTCTCGCTGCGCTCCGCGCGGATCGTCAGCATGTCGCCCTCGACGGTGATGTCCACGTCCTGCTCGGGATCGATGCCGGGCAGCTCGGCGTTGAGGGTGAACTCGCCGTCCGTCATGCCCTCCTCGATGCGGATGCTGTGCGCGCCCGAGCGCAGCGTGGGGACGGCCGGGAAGTCGGGGATCATCCAGTCGAACAGGTCCGGCAGCGTGGCTCCGGTGTGACGACGTTGCACCGATGCAGGCATGGTCGCTCCTTTCCTGGGCCTCAGGCTGAGCCTCGTCGCCATGGCAGTCATTGCTCTGCTGAGTGATTGCTCTGCCGAGTGATTGCTCTGCTAGTCATGGCTCCGGTCACCCTCAGGGTCGGACCGGTCCTGCGTACGGCACGAGGGCCGAACGGTCCCGGTCACGGGGACGACCGGGCCGGGCCCGTGGCCGGACCGGTCCGTGATCTCCGCTCACCTGGAGTAGTCCATGGCGCGACCGTGCCGTGAGCGCGCGATGATCTCTCTCGGCTGCTTGCGCGGCGTGGGAGCGCGACGGAACGCGAGGAATGCCCCCCGGGCCGATACTGGGTGCAGCATCGTAGGTGCTGCCATCGGATCACGGTGGGGAGTCACCCCCGAGCGGCGCCCGCGTGGTCCCACTGGGAAGGCACGAGGTGGTGGTGATGGAAGCCTCGCTGTTCAGTGAGGGGCCAGAAGATCCATTCGCCGTGGGCAGCGCGGCCCCGGTCGTACTCGACGATCACGGAAGGGTCGTGGGGTGGAGCGAGCGGGCCGAGGAACTGCTCGGCCACGCCCCTGAAGAGGTGCTCGGCCGGTCCGCGGACGACGTCCTGGTGGACCCCGGTGATCGCGAAGTCGTCATGGAGGCGGTGGCGGCATGCACGCGCGACCGCGGGTGGTTCGGCGTCGTTCCCGTGCGGCACCGCGACGGTCGTCGCGTGGAGATGGGGTGCCGCGTCAGGGCCGTCGTCAGACCAGATTCCAGCTGCGAGTGGTTCCTCGTCGGTTCCCCGGCCGAAGAGGTCGTCCAGTGGGAGACGGACCGGTCGCTGCTGTACGGGTTGTTCCGCCGCTGTCCGATCGGACTCTCCATCTTCGCCCCGGACCTGAGCATTCTGCGCGTGAACCGGGCGATCGCGAAGTTCAGCGAGGTCTCGGCCGAGGAGCACCGCGGCCGGCGCGTCGGCGACTTCCTGTTGCCGCCGGATGCGGACGCCGTGGACGCGCAACTGCGGGAGGTACTGGAGTCGGGGAGGTCCTCGCTCTTCGCCGAGCAGCTCTGCCGCACCAACTCGGACCCCGCCCGGGAGATGATCGTGTCGGTCTCGGCGTTCCGGATGCAGGACCCCGCCGGCCGGGTCTTCGGGGTGGCGCAGACGGTCGAGGACGTGACCGACCGCTACCGGGCCCGTCATCGGCTGTCGCTGCTCAACGAGGTCAGCGGCCGCATCGGGACCACGCTGAACGTGGCGAAGACCGCCCGTGAACTGGCCGGAGCGGTGGTGCCCGACCTGGCCGACTGTGTTTCCGTGGATCTGCTGGAGCCCGTGATCCGCGGCGACGAGCCCGTCCAGGGGGCGTACGGACCCGCGCGCAGGATGGCCGTCCACTGTGACCGGCCGGAGATGTCGCAGTTCATGGCTCCGGTGGGGGACACGATTTCGCTTCCACCGGACTCTCCGCACATCCGCTGCGTGCTGGAGCGGCGTCCGGTCCTCGAAACGCATCTGGACAGCCGCCTTCCGTGGCTGGCCGCCGATCCCGGGGCGGCCGAGCGCGCGCTCGGCCTGGGCGTCCACTCGCTGATGGTGGTGCCCTTGGCCGCGCGCGGGATCGTGCTGGGCACGCTCGGCCTGTGGAGGTCGCGACGGCCAGGGCCGTTCGAGGCGGACGATCTCACGCTCGTGGAGGAGATCGCGTCCCGTGCCGCGTTGTGCATCGACAACGCCCGCCGCTACACCCAGCAGCACCAGGCGGCACTCACCCTCCAGCACAGCCTGCTGCCGCACGACGTCCCCGGACACCCGGCGGCCGAGATCGCCCACCGCTATCGCCCGGCCGACCCGACCGCCGGTGTCGGCGGCGACTGGTTCGACGTCATCCCGCTCTCCGGGCTCCGCGTCGCCCTCGTCGTCGGTGACGTGGTCGGACACGGCACCCATGCCGCGGCCACGATGGGGCGGCTGCGCACCGCCGTGCACACTCTGGCCAACCTCGACCTCAGCCCTGACGAGGTACTCGCCCACCTCGACGATCTCGTCGACCGCCTGGCCGCCGAGCAGGGGACCGTCGACGCACATTCCCCCCAGCTCATCGGCGCGACCTGCCTCTACGCGGTCTACGACCCGGTCTCCCGGCTCTGCACCCTGGCCCGCGCGGGCCATCTGCCGCCCGCGGTCGTCACCCCGGACGGGGAGGTGAGCATCCCCGACGTACCGGCGGGCCCGCCGCTCGGCCTGGGCGGACTGCCGTACGAGGCCACCGAGCTGGAGCTGGCCGAAGGCAGCCTGCTGGCCCTGTACACCGACGGCCTCCTCGAGGCCCGCCGGCAGGACCTCGACGACGGGCTGGCGCTGCTGCGCGGGGCGCTGGCCGTCCCCGGCCGCACGCTGGAGGACACGTGCACTGCGGTGGAGGATGCGCTGCTGCCCGAACAGCCCGCCGACGACGTCGCACTGCTCATCGCCCGCACCCGGGCCCTCACGGCGGAGAAGGTGGCCACGTGGGAGCTGCCGGCACAGCCCACCGTCGCGGCGCGGGCACGGACGCTGACGGCACGTCAACTCACCGAGTGGGGGCTGGACGAGATGGCCTTCACCACCGAACTCCTCGTCAGCGAGCTGGTCACCAACGCCTACCGTTACGCCGACGGGCCGATGACCCTGCGCCTCATCCGTGACCGCGACCTCATCTGCGAAGTCTCCGACACCAGCAGCACCTCCCCCCGCATGCGCCGGGCCCGCGTCACGGACGAGGGGGGCCGTGGGCTCTTCCTGGTGGCCCAGCTCGCCCAGCGATGGGGCACGCGCTACGTACGCGACGGCAAGACCATCTGGGCCGAACAGCCGCTGGCCTTCTCGCCGTCGACGATGTCGCCCGCCCGCGCCTGAACCCCGTCCCCGCCACGGAGCTGTGCCGGAGACTCTGGTGAGGAGGCCCCTCGGGCCGTAGGCGGAGCACTGCGCCGCGCTCGCACCGGTGACGGCGCTCGCCCCCGAACACCCGGAGGACCAGGACGAGTTCGCGCCGAACTCGCGCCCGCCGGGCTCCGGTTGGAGACCTGCGGGCACTGAGGTTCGACGTTCGGAGGTACCGGAGCCGAACCGCCGCCGGGCCGGGCGCCGGCACCGTCCACGGCGCCAGGCGCAGGCCGAGGTCGGCCTGATGACGCGACACGCCGTTTCCCCTCATCAAGTCGACCGACATGATGGGCAGTTGTGAGCGAGGGGGATGGCAGTCGGGCGGATCGCAGCGGTATGCGGACGCCTACGGTGTCAGGCTCCTTCGGCACGGCACGGCACGGCACGGGCGACGAACGCCGGCGCCGGAAAGAACGCCGAAGCAGTCCGGCGGGCAGCACGAAGATCCGCGCCGGCCTCGCCGCCCGCCGGGCTCGGCACAGGCAGATCGAAAACCCTGGAGGACGCATGTCTCAACCCGCCCCGGTCAGGCAGGCCACCCATCGCCTGATCTCCTCACCCGCCGGCAGGACCCACCTGGTGGAGCAGGGAACCGGACCGTTGGTGCTGCTGGTGCACGGGTTCCCCGAGTCCTGGTACTCCTGGCGGCATCAGCTTCCGGTGCTGGCTGCGGCCGGGTACCGGGCGGTCGCGGTCGATGTCCGCGGCTACGGGCGTTCCTCCAGGCCCGGCGACGTGGCCGCGTACCGGATGCCCGCGCTGGTCGAGGACGGCGTCGCCGTGGTGCACGCCCTGGGCGAGGAGTCGGCAGCGATCGTCGGCCACGACTGGGGCTCGGCCATCGCCGCCAACTCCGCCCTGATCAGGCCCGACGTCTTCCACGCGGTCGCGCTGCTGAGCGTGCCCTACGCCCCGCGCGGCGGTCCCCGGCCCAGCGACATCTTCGCGCGGATGGGCGGCGACGAGGAGTTCTACGTCAGCTACTTCCAGGAACCCGGACGGGCCGAGGCCGAGATCGAACCGGACGTCCGCGGCTGGCTCTCCGGCTTCTACGCCGCTTTCTCCGCCGACACCATGCCCGCCGCCGATGCCCCTGACCCGCACTTCGTGAGCCGGGACGGGACGCTGCGCGAACGGTTCCCCGCCGGTCCGCTGCCGGCCTGGCTCAGCGAGGACGACCTCGACGTCTACGCCGCGGAGTTCGAGCGGACGGGCATGAGCGGGGCGCTCAACCGCTACCGGAACATGGACCGCGACTGGGAGGACCTCGCCGAATTCGACGGCGCCCCCGTCACCCAGCCGTCCCTGTTCGTCGGCGGCACTCGGGACGCCTCCACGACCTGGATGGCCGACGCCATCGAGGCGTACCCCACCACCCTGCCGGGGTTGGTCTCCTCGCACCTCCTCGACGGCTGCGGCCACTGGATCCAGCAGGAACGCCCCGACGAGGTCAACCAGATCCTGACCGGCTGGCTCGCGTCCCTGCCCGCCTGAACACCGGCCGGATACCTGCTGCCTGACGAACGACCGGCAGTCGGCCGGTCAGGCCGACGCGGTCCGTCTAGACCGGAGACGGCCGTACCGTGTGCCTTGTCACGCGACGGCCCCAGGGCGACGAGCCGAACCAGTGTTTCGCAAGTCAGGAGTTTCGGTCGGCCTGGCGCAGCGTGCACTCCGATTCAGAGATCCTCCGTGTCGTCCGTTGCGTCGAGGCTGATCTCCGTATCGCTGGATTCGTCGTCAAGAATCGCCTTGCCCATCGCCGCTGAAATGCTGGCAAGCAGTGCACTCTTGCGGGCGCTGAAAAAGCCCTCGAAATCGTCGGCGGCCATAAGATCCGGTCGACTGGCGTGGGTCAGGATGCGAGCCGCGACCCCCTCGGGTGCGGTCTCTGCGCTCTTGGCCAGCCGCTGCAGGTACTCGGAAGGCGCTGCGCCCCCGATGATCCTGTTCGTGCGAGCAGTCAACGGGGTCTTGTTGACGATCGAGTTGTACTGATTTGCTTCGTACCCGAATTTCTCGCACCACATCTTGGGGAAGATGTGGTGGATGTCGATGGACTCGTCGAAGTAGCTCGTGACCTCCGCTTTCTCTCCCGTACGCCAGTCCACTGCGCCGGCCTTGAGCAAGAGGGCATAAATTCCCTTGTAGGCAGCGCTGTTACGGGTTCGAAGTGTGAGGAGGCGCCCCTCCGAGAACTGCGCGGCGGTGACGGTCCGCGGCTCCGGTTCGCCACCCCGGATCCAGCCGACCACGTCAGGCAGATCTTGGCTGAAGCGGGTCTCGGTGGAACCGCCGTAGAGCTCCCCGAACACTCCGCACCAGAACCATCGAGCGAGCTTTTGCTGGGCCCCCGCGCTCTGTGCAGCCTCCCCAGCCATGGCCAGGATGGCGGCCAGCGGAATCAATTGAGTTCCGTACGGGAGGAATTTCGTATCGAAGAGGAACTGCTGATGTAGGAACTTCGCGGCAGCCTTGAATCCGGCGATAACAGAAGGGGCAAAGCGAATGTAGTCGTCCAGGGAGAGAGCGAGCATGTCCTTGCGCTTGCAGCCGATCCGAGGGAGCCGCTCTTCCTCGACTCCACGGTCCCGCTCGATCCTGCGCCGGTCTGCAGTGGCCAGCAGAGTCACCGCTTGGAGAAAGTCCGTGTTGGAGACTTCACGCAGCAGCCGATACCTGGGCGCTTTCCAGGCCGCGCGGCACTCCTGCTCCCAGTGTTTGCGCAGGTCGAACTCGTCTGCGGCGTAGGTGGCAGTGAGCAGTTCGAACACGGTCAAGGTGACACCGCCCGTGTTGACCTTCTCGAAAACCTGACACACGGCCTGGCGTGGAGTGGCCTTCCCCAACTCGATGACCGGCACGTGGTAGCGGTCGAAAGGGCGCACGAAGGTCTCGTTGAAATCGCGCCACAGCTTGAGTTTTTCCTTGTCGCCGCCCCAGTAGTCGATGAACTCGTAGCCCCAGTCCCCGCCGTCGAAGACTGCATGCAGGGGGAACATGTGTGCTTCATGTTCGTGCTTGGCTGTCGAGTAGTCCTCGACAATCTCACCCCGGAAGCTCAGGACTTTTCGCGACGCGGGCAGGAAACGGATAGCCTCGTCACGGTCGCCATCCTCGTCCAATGCCTTGAGCATATCGACGTAGAACCAGCCGGTCGCCCGTCGCTTGCGCAGGTCCTGGGTGACCACAGGACTCTTCAGCCTCAGCGCCTGGAACAGGGCGGTCAGT
The DNA here is from genome assembly GCF_042653885.1 of Streptomyces ovatisporus. Taxonomy (NCBI): domain Bacteria; kingdom Bacillati; phylum Actinomycetota; class Actinomycetes; order Kitasatosporales; family Streptomycetaceae; genus Streptomyces; species Streptomyces ovatisporus. The sequence goes on along the minus strand of NZ_JBHSFH010000005.1, from coordinate 258,270 downwards.
CGCTGCTGCCCGTCGAGAACGAGAGACTCAGGGTCGGGCTCCCCAGCAGGAGTGGCCCCTTCGATTGGGCGATACTTGAAACGGACGTCACCGCCTGCTTTGAGTAGCATGATCGTGCCGACCGGGTAGCTCAGCGAGATGGACGCGAGGAGACTCGAAATATTCGGGTAGGGCCATACCCAACTCCTCTGGAACTCGGGTAGCTGGGCTTTCCCGGTCTCGACCTGCTGGAGTAAATCGCGCAGCGGTCGCTTGTCGATGCTGAACGCTTCGTCAGCCACGGGGGCTCCCTAGAACAACAGCCGGAACCTGGCCCCGGCGGATCATCTGTCGTACGCCAAGTTACCGACTGGCGTCCTCAGTTGACAGTCACTCAAGTCCTTGTGGATCAACTGTATTTGAGCCTGAAGTCGATCGCACGATCTTGACTCGTTGCGATCGAATGTGAAGGGGCGAGTCGCCGTGAGACAGCTTCGGCTTCGGGCGAGCGTTCGTATGCGTGAGAGGGCAGCGGAGTAGTCGGCGTACAGCTGCTTCCGGTTCTCCAGTGCTCGGTCCGCCCGCTCACGGCGCCACCTGAGCCCGCATCGCGCTTGGCGGTGTACGCGACGCGAACGCTCGCCCCCTGGCGATCTCTTTCAACTGGTCCGGCAAGGGCCTTGCGGCATGTCGACCGTGGGAGGCGCATCCGGAGGCAAGGGAAGTGCTCCGGCGCCCGGCCGGGTCCCACGCCGCCTTTTCGCCGCGTCGGCGCGCGCCGCGCACCCCGCCTCACCGCCCCAGCAACTGCCGCCCCGCCCCCGTCAGTCGGTGCACCATGTGCACCCCAGCCCGCTCGCTCCGTACCAACCCGCCCTCCCGCAGCACCTTCAAATGCCCGCTGACCGTCGATGGGGGCATCCCCAGTCGCGCCGCGATCGCGCCCGTCGTGAAGGTCGCCGTCAGTGCGGCCAGCACCCGCGCCCGCCCGGTGCCCAACAGCGCCCCGAGCGCCCCCGAGGGCCGGGCCGCGGCGACGCCGGAAGGCCCCTCCGGGCCGCCCGTCCCCTCCGGCCCGCCGGGGCCGAACCGCACCGGACAGACCACCACCGGCGGCAAGTTCGGATCCGCGATCGCGATCGGCTTCGTGTGGCAGAAGAACGACAACACGAGCCGCATCCCCCGCCCCTTCAGATGCAGGTCCTGGTCCACCGGATACGGCGCGCTCAGCACCGGCTCCCGCCAGGCGAACGGCGTCAGCCTGCCGAGCACCCCCTCCATACCGGCCTCCAGCGCCTCCAGCCGCCAGGCCCGGTCCGCGGCGATGGTCGCCTCGACTTCGCTCCAGTCCGGCACGATCAGCCGTGAATGGAAGGTGTGCACCGCGTCGGCGACGCTGCCGAGCAGCGCCCGGTCGCCGGAGGCGAGTTGTCTGATCCACGACGGCAGGGGGCGGTACGGGGGGCGGTACAGGGCGGCTTTGCGTACCTCGCGGGCGAGACGGGCGCCGGGCGTGGCACGCAGCGTGGCCAGCGCCGCCGACAGCCCCTCCTCCGACTCTGCGGGAGTCAGGAAGTCCGGGAAGTACGCGGCGTCCGCCGGTGCCAGATCGCTCAACAGACGGCAGGCCGAACGCAGTTCGCTCCCGGACTCGCCACGCAGCCGCTCCCGCGCTCGCCGCCGCCACGGCCGCAGCCGGGCGGGGAGGTGGGCCGGAGGCGTGGTGAGCACGTGCAGCCCCAGGATCGCCTCCCAGATCGGATCGGCGGACCTGGCCGACTGGACGTGCCGGAAGTCCCGGTCGGTGAAGTGGATGCGCAGGGCTCCGGCCATGGCAGCGAGATTAGTGCCGTCGAGGCCCGTCACGGCCTGCGGATTTCGAATGAGCCGGAATTCCCTTCCGGCCCCTGCCCGTACGCGTTCCTACGCTGAGCCCTCATGACGACGAGGCCCTCGCAGGGGGCCACGGGGTGCGTCGTGTTGTGGCCTCGGCGGACGGTGCCTTCCGCCGTGACCGGCCGCGGCGACCGGCCGCGGCGACCGGCTCCCGTGCTCGCGAAGCCCCCTTCTCACTCTCGCCGCCGCCCTCGGCCTGCCGGGTCCGGGGGCGGTGGCGGCACGGCGAGGCGCGGCGCCGAGTCGCCACCGGGGAGACCGCGGACGTCCGGCCTCCCGGATCCCGGACACGACCACCGAACAACCCCTCACCCAGGAGGTCCTGATGACTGATCAGCAAATGTCCCGCCGGCGTCTCCTCTGGACCGGCGGCGGTCTCTCCGCCGCCCTCGTCCTCGGCGGCGCCGGAGTCTTCGCGACGGGGTCGACGGCCGCCGCCGCCGAGGACGGCTTCGGCCTGAAAATCGTGGAACGCAACGAGAGCGACCCGCGGATGCGGTACTTCCGCTTCGCGACGGAAGCGATCGGCTGGGACCCCGCCGTCAACGTCCTGCTCCCCGACGACTACGAGTCCTCAGGACGCTCGTATCCCGTCCTCTACCTGCTGCACGGCGGCATGGGCGACTTCCGCTCGTTCGACGGCCTGAAGATCCGCGAACTGACCGCGGGCAAGCCGATCATTGTCGTGATGCCGGACGGCGGCCGCGCGGGCTGGTACACGAACCCCGCCCACTCCAACACGGGCCCCAGGAACTGGGAGACCTTCCACATCGACCAGCTTCTCCCGTGGATCGACGCCAACTTCCGTACGCACGCGGAGCAGAACGGCCGCGCTGTCGCCGGGTTCTCCATGGGCGGCTTCGGTGCGCTGAAGTACGCGCTCAAGCACGGGGACCGGTTCGCCTCGGTGAGCGCCCACTCCGGCCCGCCCAGCCTCCGACGCGACGCGGGACTCGTCGTGCACTGGGCCAACGTCAGCTCTGCGGCGGTGGAGTTGGCCGGTGGAACGATGTACGGGGCGCCGCTGTGGGACGAGGCCAAGGTCACCGCCGACAACCCCTGCGAGAACGTGGAGAAGTACCGGGACAAGCGCGTCTTCATGGTCGCGGGCACCAGCCCCGACCCCGTCAACTGGTTCGACAAGGCCAACGAGACGGAAGTTCTCGCCGGGCAACGGGAGTTCCGGGACCTGCTCGGCAAGGCCGGCATCCAGCACGAATGGCACGAGGAGCCCGGCGGCCACATCTTCCGGGGGAACATGTTCAGCCGCGACCTGGACGGCATGATCGAGCGGCTGCGCAAGGCGTAGGGGGCGGGACGGTCCGGGCACCGCCCGGGCACCGGACGGAACACCGGGCGAGGGGAGCCGGGGCCGCGCACGCGGGTCGCCAAGGATGCGGGCCTTCGCGTCGTCCGGCTGCACGACGCCCGGGTGCGCGACGCTGCTCGTCGTTGCCGGCGTCGCTCCTCGCGTGGTGAAGGAGATCCTGGGGCACTCTCAGATCAGCATCACGATGGACGTCAATACGCACGTCGTGCAGGACGCTCAGCGCGCGGCGATCAGTCACATGGACCGGCTGCTCAAGCGGTGTCCAGGGTCGTGACCGGCCCCTGCTGTTGATGTCAGATCTGGATGTCGGAGGCCCCGGACCTCGATCGGTCCGGGGTCTGCCCTAGCCGCCCAGCCCGCGCCCCGCCTCGGCGCCCCGTTGCACGGACAGCAGGAGCAGGGCGAGTTCGGCGCGCAGCCGGTGCAGGGGGTGGGCCAGGTCCAGGCCCGTGAGTCTGCGGATGCTGCGCAGCCGGTAGGTGAAGGTGTGACGGTGTACGTACAGGCTGCGTGCGGCCGGGGTGGTCCGCAGCCCGTGGGCCAGATATGCGCGGAGGGTGTCGAGGAGGTGGCGGTGTCTGTCGCTGGTGCGGAGCGGGCCGAGGCAGGCGTCGATGAACGCCTCGCGCCGTGCCGGGTCCTGCTCCAGCGCGCCGATGATGGGCAGGATCTGCTGGACCTTGACCTGGTCGAGCCCGTAGTGGTGTGCCAGTCCGGCGGAGGCCATGGCGTGCCGGGCGGCGTGTGCGGCGTCGTCGTCGACCCGGGCGAGGCCGTGTGCGGGGAAACCTCCCGGGACGGTGGGGCGTTCGCGGGAGTAGCAGATCACGCGGGAGTCGGCCACGGCGGCGAGCGCGTGCGGATTGGCGGCGCGGAAACGGCCCAACGCCGGGCGTGCGTCGGGGAGTCGGACAGTGGCCAGGCACCAGCGCAGAGGCGTCGCGACGTCCGCGGGCAGCTCCACGGTGCCCGTGCCGTGGCTGCTGACGCCGCTCAGTGTCTTCACCGTCTGCTCGAACTCGTCCACGGGCGCGGACGATTCGAGGCGTACGTCGCGGTAGCCGGCGGCGATGGCGGTGGTGGCCATGGCCAGGACGCGGGTGAACTCCCCCTGGGGAGCGCCGATGCCGGCGCCGTCGATCAGCCGTGCGCAGACATGCTGGAGGAGTACGGCGTCCTCCAGCGGTACCCGACGGCCACAGTGGCTGCGCCCGCGGCGGCGGAAACGACGGGCGGCGTCGGTGCCGGTGATGTCGCCCGCGAGCACGGAGAGCCACAGTGCGACGTCCTCCGCTACGTCACTCACGGCCAAGTGCGCGGCGGACGCAGGTAGATGGTGCTCGTCGAGCACCTGCCGGGCCAGTCCGGCGGCATCGTGCTGAAGTCTTCGTACTGCGTGTGCTCGCGGAGGAGAGTCGCAGCACTTCTGGTGACGGGTGACGGGTTGGAAGGCTGCCATCGCGGCTCCTCGTCGGGGTCGATTCAAGGCGGTGGGTGCGCGCGTCCGCACGGGGAACGCGCTGTGGAGACAGGCCTCGTCGTCGGAGTCTCGTAGCTGAGTCGATCTTGAACTCGACTCTATGAACGCCGGTGCGGCCTTGTCAGAGCCGATCGAGTGAAGCAGCGGAAGTTGGATGATCTCGCTGTGGAAATCGGCGCCACCGGGCAGTCCCGTGGGTTTTCTCGTGCGTTCTGGCGGTCCCTTCTCCGAAGGCTTCTACAGCGTGGCCAACTTGCCCGTGCTTTCCGGTTGATGGAAATCCTTCGCGCGCATCCTCAATGCAGGTGCGGTCGGAGACATCGGCGGAACGACTGCCGACGCCGCATCACACGGGCCGAAGGAGACATGCATGAGTAGTGCCAAGAGCCGGCGCCGGCGAAATGGGATGCGCCGTAAGTCCGCCGGAGCCGGAATCACCGCGGCGCTCGCCTTGTCGGCGATCACGGCGGGCGGTGGGGGAACGGCCTTTGCCGCCGATGGACCGCAGGCCATGGACGTACCGGCCGGCTCTGCCGGAAGCATCTCCGTCGAGGGGGTGCCGTTCAGGACCGCGGTTCCCGGACAGCCCGGATATCCGGCGGTCAAGATTACGAATCTTGGCGGCAGCACCGTCGATTCGCTGCCGATCGACGTGAGGCTGGATTCAGACGCCTTGTCGTGGCCGTTCACCGAGCTGTTCAGGGACAACAATGGGGAGCGGGTGGCGATGTGCGAACTCGACCGGCTGAACCGGAAGATGATGCATTGTGACGCCAAACTGAATCTCCACCCGGGCCAGTCGGTCACGCTGCGCACCGAAGTCGACACCGCCGATTACCTCAAGCCCGACGAACTGCCGCGTACCAAGTGGAAGGTGGACGGCCACGGGGAGACCACAGCCGAGGTGACGATGGTGAAAGACGACGCTGCTCGCTGAAGCTGAGCAACGCGGCAAGAGCAAGGATGTGAGCGGGCCGATCCTCAAGAGGGGCGGCCCGCTCGTGCTGAATTCAGCAGCTACAGGCTCGGCAAGGCGCTGGAGAACACCCGGAGAAGAAGTGCGGCCACTGTGTCCATGGATGCGGTCTCACCATTGATCGCGTCTCCCGCTGCTCGTGGGATGTAGCCCGGCCGACGAGCAGAACAGGGGCGGACGACGATGAATCCGGACAGGGCCTTGCCCGCCGCAAAGCACTGGCGTGGGCGCCATGTGGTGGTGTGCGACCGATGGGAGACCTACCGACCGGGGCTAATCCGGCGCGAGTTGAACCCCACCGGCACCGGCACCGGGAGCACCGGCGCCACCTTCCGCAGCGATTTCCACAGCACCGAGACCGCACGTGAACTCCGTCGTGCGGGAGTGCACGTCACGTATCTGACGGCCCGTCCGCGTGGCGCGGCCCGTCGTGAGACCACCGTTCACGGCACGGTCGTACGCGGCGGCGGGCGCCTCACCGTATGGCTGTTCGTGTTGCTGTGGCTGGTACGCAACCGTCACACCGTCGATGCCGTTGTCGGCGTATGGAACGGGCTGCCGTTGTTCAGCCCCCTGGTGCTGCCGCGCCGGACTCCGGTAGCGCTGCTCGTACCTGCGGCGCCCCGCCGACGGGCCACTGCCGGACGCGGACGCGCACGCCTGCTGCGCGGTGTGGGCGTGCTGTGCCCGATTGCGGGTCTCCTGCGCCGAGTTGAGGCGCGAGCGATTCGGCTGGTATACGGACGGCGAGCGCTGTGCGTCGTCGTGCCTCCCTCCTCCCGCGATGCTCCCGTCCCCCGCGACGCCGCCTCTTCCCGCGACGCTCCCGGTTCGCCCCCTCCCGTACCTTCCTCCGCCGTATCCCCCGCCTCTTCCTCCGTTGCGCTCCGCGCGAGCCTCGGCCGGCGGGGACGGTTGTATCCGGCGCAGCCGGGACCGGCGAACACGGCGCACCTGCTGGCCGCGCTGACCGCCGAGCACCAGCGGCTCCATGCGCCGGGCCCGCCCTCGCGGATGCCGGGCGACGCCCGCACGCCGGTCACCCTGCCGCGCACCCCACGGACGGCAGTCGGGCTCGCCGCCCTCTGCGTTTTCGCGCTCGTGATGAGGATGACCGCCGTCGACAGCGCCTACGACCTCCACGTGGACGAGTGCTACTACGTCGAGATCGGCCGCAGCATCGCACGCGGCGAAGGACCGGCCTACCACGGCGGCTACTTCGCCCTGCACCCGCCCGCGTTCTTCGCGCTGCTCGCGGCCGTACTCCAAGTGACCGGCAGCCACGGCGACTTGATGACCGACGTACTCGCCCTCAGGCCGGTCAGCGCGGTCCTCGGCTCCGTGGGGATGCTTGCCGCGACCATGCTGCTGCGCCGGGCGGTGCGCCCCGCCGTCGCCTGGGCGGTGGGGCTTCTCCTCGCCCTCGACCCGTTCCTCAACCGCTTCGACAGCCGCGCCATGCTGGAGGCCCAGGCCATGGCCGCCACCGTCGTGGGCCTGCTCATCCTCGCCCGCACGCCGAACGGGCGTCGAGCCCGTACGGCGACGGCCGTGGGGGCGGGCCTGGCGTTCGCCGTCGCGGTCACGACCAAGGACTGGTACTCCCTGATCACCTTTCTGCCCGTCGCCGCGCTCGGACTGCTCTCCACGGGCGCGGTGCGGCGGATGAGACTGACGGCCGCCGCGGTCACCGTCGCGGGCTACGGGAGCTATGTCGCCGCGACCGCCGCGACCGGGGGCTGGCCCGCGTGGCGGGAGCAGAAACTCGACGGACTCCTCCGGGCGTTGGGCGTCAGGCAGATCACCGGATTCGGCAGCCCGCACAACACCACCGATCTGCGCGGGCGGCTGCTGGCCCACCTCGACCTCTATCTCGTTCCGTACGGCCTGATCGCGCTCGGCGCGTGTGCCACCGGGTGGCTGCTGTGGTGCCGCCGACGGCATCCCGGACTCTTCGCCGGCTCTCCGGCACGCTCGCTGATCACGGCCGCGGCGGCCTGCTCGTACCCGGCCAACGCCTATGCCGGCGTATGGGGCACCACCGAGGAGCAGATGTTCTATCCGACGGTCGTCCTCAGCGCCCTCGCCGTCGGGCTGGCCGTGCACCTCTTGCGGTGCCGACAGGTCCGGACGCTGCGCGGCACCTCTCACGGCCGTGTCCCCAGCCGTGGCGGGAGCGGGGACCGTGACGGAGGCCGCAGCCGTACCGAGCGCCGTAGCCGTGGCCGGAGGGGCCGCATCGTCGCCGCGCTGCCGCTGCTGCTCACCGCGCTCGCGCTCACCCTGGACGCCCGCGCCTGGACCCGGGTCCACACCACTCCCGACGACGCCCACCGGCGCACCCGCGTCTGGGTCGACGGCCACATTCCCCGTGACGCCACGATCGCCGCCACCGACGACACCGTGCCCCAGGCCATCCCCCGCGCCCACCAGCGCGACTTCACCGGCCCGGAGGACCTGGTCCGGCTGCGTCCCGGCTATCTGGTGGTCTCAAGGGAGCTGGTCGCCCAGGGTTACACCACCATCACCCCGGGCCTGTACGCCGAACTCGACCGCTACGCCCGCCTCGTACACCGCGAACCGGGCGCCACCGCGAAGGCGTTGGAGATCTACGAGGTACGCCGCTCCGCCGACGCACAGGCGCGCGGGAAGCGGCGCTGAGCGGCGTCTGCTGAGCAGCGGGCGGCTGCGCGGCCGGCGGCCGTACGGGAGCCGCTGTGCGCTGCCTTGTCCGGGAGGCCGGAAGGCCGGGACGCCGGTTGGGGTGCGGGGGCCGGTGCCATTGCGGGGTGCTGTTCACGTGGTCAGGCGCTCCGTGTGCCGCCAGGAAGCACAGGAAGCACGCGTGACGCGGATACGCTTCCCCGCCCTCCGCGTTCGGCCTCGGTTCGGCTCCGGGCCGAACTCACCGAGCGCCCAGCGGCGTTGAGGGCGCGCCGGCGAAGGCGTCGACGTGCGGCCTTCCCCCGCAGCCGCCGCGCCCCCGGCGGCCCCGGCGGCATGTCACGTCACGGCTCCACGACCGGTGCCCTCACCGCGCCCCGGCCAGTGCCCGTCCTCACTGCGCTCCCGGCCCACGGCCCGTTCGTAGAGGGCGAGTTGGGAGCGGGCCACCGCGTCCCAGTCCAGGTGGACGACGCTCGCGGGACCCGCGCTGCCGAGGCGGCGGCAGCGGGCCGGGTCGGCGGCGAGCTCCGCCAGGGCGTCGCCGTACGCACGGACGTCCTCGGGCGGTACGCGTACTCCCACCGCGTCGGTGACGAGATCGCGCACATTCGGGATGTCGAAGGCCAGGACGGGCGTGCGCGTGGCGAGAGCCTCCGCGGCCACGAGTCCGAAGGTCTCGTAGCGGCTGGGTACGCAGACCAGCCGGGCATCGGCCATGAGCGCATAGCGGGCCTCCCCTTCGACGCGTCCGAGCCAGCGGATCCGCCCCTCCACGCCGAGTACTCGGGCGAGCGCGCGGGCGGCCCCGGCGTCCGGCCCGTCGCCCGCGATCAGCAGATCGCAGGTGGTGCGCGGCGCGGCCGACGCGTAGGCGCGCAGCAGCAGATCGAGCCCCTTGGAGCTGGTCTCCAGGCGCCCGAGGTACAAGACGTGTTCGCGTGCGGCGCCCGCCGGAGCGGTGAACGCCGCGCGGTCGATCCCGTTGGGCAGCGCGGTGACCTGGGCACCGGGGCGACGCCGCCGCAGTTCGGCGGCGAGGCCCTCGCTGACGGCGACGAGCGTGCTGTGGGAGCGCAGGCCCAGGCGTTCCACGAGGTGGAAGGGCAGCCGGTACTGCTTGCTCTTCTCGGCGGCGGCGAGCCACTGCACCACGCCGACGACGGGCCGCCGCGTCAGCCATGGGACGCACACCGATGAGAAGGGCGCGGCGAAGTCCTCTACGACCAGGTCGGGGTCCATGCGGCGGATCAGCCGCCACAGGCCCGTCAAGACGGCGCAGAAATAGGCGAGTTGGCACAGCTTCCCGCTGCCGGCGAGGGGACCGGGCCGCCGGGGCAGCGGCAGGTAGCGGACGCCGTCGCGGACCGTGGGGGTGCAGCCCGGCCCCGGCCACGGTGCGCAGACGGCGGTCACCTCCACGCCCCGGGCGGCGAGGCGGCGGTCGATCTCGTGCGTGCGTACGGAACCACCACCGGCACCGGGGCGCCTGGGGTCCTCGAAGGCGAGGTGCAGCACCCTCAACGGCCCTTGCGTACGGATGCGTTGACGGTCCCGTACGGCGGCCGCAACGGTGGCGGCCAACACCACGACGGCCAGGCACCACAGCGCGGTGTGCCCGCGCAGCGCGTACAGGACGCAGGCCACCGCCGCCGCCGTGACGCAGGACGCGGCGGCGGTCCGCCACAGCGGCGATGCGATCCGGCGTCCGGCCAGGACGAGCGAGACGGCGGCCGTCGCGGTGGTGAGCAGGGCGGCGCTCCAGGCGAGGCGAGCGGGATGGCCCGCGGTGGCCGCGTACAGCAGGGCACCGGCCGGGCAGGCGGCGGCGAGCAGCCGCATCTGCTGCCGCAGCGGGCCCCGGGCGAGGAAGACGGTCGCGGTCATGGTGAGGGTGGCGGCGGCCAGGCCCGCGATGGCCAGCGGCAGCAGCAGCGCGGCGGAGCCGGCGTAGGAAGGGGGCACGGCCAGGGCAAGCAGCGGCCGGGGGCAGGTGACGACGGTGACGGTGACGGTGAGGGCCGCCGCCCAGTGGAGCCGGAGCGCTCTGTGTACGGGAGCGTGGTCGATGCGTCCACGGGCGGCGGGTGCGGCGTCCGGTGCGGCCGTCGGCGGAGTGGAGGGTGCTTCAGCCGCCGGGACGACCGGTGAGGCGGTCAACTGCGGGAGCAGTACGGCCGCCAGCGCGGTCGCCGCGTACAGCGGGACACGGGCCAGCACCAACAGCCCTTGGTACGGGGCGAGTTCTGTGCTGCCGGAACGTACGGCGGCCGCTACGACGACGTCCAGGGACGGCAGCAGGCACATCAGGGCCTGAGCGACGCCGACGGACGCGGCCCGCCGCCAGGGCGCCGGGCCGCCGCCTGCCGCTCTCGGGGGCGGCCGGTGCGCCCTCGCGGTTCGCCGGGCAGGCAGGGGACGCCGGTCGGACAGGAAGGCCGCACCGGCGGTGGCCGCCGCGCCGGCGGCGATACCGGCGACGGCACCCGCACTGCTGCGGCCCACGAGGAGGAACGAGAGCGAGGCGACCGCGCGAACGGCCGCCTCGGCGGGCCACAGCACCGCCAACCGCCCGAAGTCCTGGCGGCTTTGCAGACATCCGGCGCCCGTGGCGTTGGCCCACAGCAGCACGGCGGCGGCGGCGACCGCGGCCATCAGCGCGGGACCGGCATACGTGGCACACGCGGCGCAGGCCCCGGCGCCGCAGACCAGTGCGTAGATCCCGGCCGTGCGCAGGCAGAGCCTTACGCCGCGCGCCCGCTGGACGGGCCCCGGGGGCCGGTCGGCCAGCTCCCGGGTCACCAGAGCGGGCATCGTGGCGCCTGCGAACGTCCCTACGGCGAGCAGAACGTTGGAGGCGGTGGAGTAGCGGACGTACTCGGCGGGAGCCAGCATGTGGACCATGAGCAGGGAGAGGCTGTAGTTCCCGGCACCGGCAAGCAGGGTGGCGCCGGTGAGTGCGGCGGCCGCACGTGAAGTCCGGTGCCGCGGTGGGGAACCGGCGGCGATCGTACGGGAGCGGGTGCCCGTCGTCTTCGTTGCGGACATGGTCAACCCGCCTGCTCTTCACGGCGGTTGGAGAGCGCCGGTGAACCGGGACCGGTGCGGGCGCGGGCGAGCTGGCCGCCGGACCCACCGGTCGTGGTGGTCCTGGTGGTCCTGGTGGTCCTGGTGGGCCTGGCGGCAGGGGTGGTCGCGTCGGTCGCGCAGGGGCCGTCGCCGTGGATCCCGCGCACGGCGTGCGCCGCGGCCAGGGCCAGACAGGCCAGCGCGGCGATCAACTGCGGGTGGCACAGCCGTACTTCGAAGGCGCCGCGGGCCTCGGCGTAGCAGAGATGGACCAGTCCCCCCGCGCACCACGCGGTGATGAGGAACGGCGTCCGGCGATCCGGTGCCGGCCGGTGTGCCAAGAGCGCCGCTTCCGTCGCCGGACGGCGTACGCATCGCCACAGCAGCCAGAGGACCGTCGACGTCCCCAGCGTGATCACGGTGCAGCCGATGACGAACTGCGGGAAAACACCCGCCGGTTGGTGCGGGCCCCACAGCCCCCACGGTTCGCGGGTCCTGCCGCCCGCCGCCACCGCGACGTACACGCCGTACGCGGCGGCCACGGCGGCGATGAGGCACACGGCCTGCTCCCGCCCCCCGGCGCGGCGGCACGAGAGAACCGCCACCGGGAGCACGCCGGTCACCGCGTATGGCTCCCCGGCGGCGACGGCGAGGGCGAACAGCACGCCCGCGAACGCGGCCACGGCCACGACCGGACGCGCGGCCACGACCGGACGCGGCAGCATCCCCGGCACGGCGGCCGCCAAGCGCGGCAGCGCCGAACGGGCCCCGGCGGACCGGCCGTCGGCAGAAGTGCAGTCCGGGGCGCGGTGGTCTCGCGTCCGGGGCTTCGGGACCCGGCGGTCCGCGCCGCGGCGGCCCCGCCCGTCGCCCGCCGACGGATGCGCGCGCCAGCCCAGCAGATCCCGGTGGCGGGCCAGCCGCACCTCGATCCGGTCGTCGTACGGGTCCAGTCCCATCCGTACGAGCGCCGCGCGCGCATCCTGCTCGTCGGCGCCGGTGAGAAGCAGCGCGGCCCGACTGTCGCCCGTCTCCGCCAGATCGGTCGGCCGCAGCACACTCGGGTCCGCCGCGTCGAACAGTTCGCGGGGCAAGGTCACCACGGTGCAGCTGTCGCTCACGGGCTGTTGGCCGAAGTCCCCGCGCAGGCGCAGACGTTCGGCGGTCAGCGCGGACAGCAGGTGCGCGGCGGTGGCCGTCCAGGTGAACCTGGCGCTCCACTCGCGGCAGGCCCCGGAGAAGAGCGCGTACTGGTCCGGGTCGCGCAGCGTTCGCAGTGCCTGATCGAGCGCCCGCACGAGCTGCCCCGGGGCTTCGCGGCCGCACGCGCCGTCCTCGCCGCTGCCGACTTCCTCGCCGCGCACATCGGGCGGATCCTCCTCGGCCAGCCAGCCGGTGCGGCCGGGCCGTACGGTGTCCCGCAGACCCGGTACGTCATAGGCCACCGCCGGCACCCCCAGGGCCGCCGCCTCCATGACCGACAGGCCCCAGCCTTCGCGCGACGAGGGGAGCGCCGTCAGCCACGCCGACGCCACCAGGGCGTCCCGGGCACGCGCGGGCAGCCGCCCATGGAGGACCACCGCCCGCCCCACGCCGAACTCGGTAACCAGGCGCTGGAGTTCGGACCGCGCCGCCCCGTCCCCGACGATGTGCAGCTCCGTACCGGGCTGAAGCCGCAGCAGCGGCGGCATGGCACGGATCAGACGGTCGAGCCGCTTCTGACGGGCCAGCCTGCTCACACACACGATGCGAGGCCTCGCCGCTCGCGGGCCGGGGGCCGCGGGCGTAAGCCCCGGCGGCGCGAGATACACCGGGCCGCGCAGGCCCAACTGCGAGCGGATCTCCGCCCGTGACGAAGGGGACACCGCGCAGACCGTCCCCCGCCCGTAGACGAGGCGGCTTCCGGCAGCCTCCAGCCATCTGCCCAGCATGGCGAGGGGGCGGGGGAGCACCGCGAACTGCTGCTGGTGGACGTGGTGGATGAGCAGCAGTACAGGCGTGCGGCGCCGCACCACCAGGGGCGCGAAGAAGGGGATGCCGTTCTGGGAGTCGACGACGCCGTGCACTCCGCGGCGGTGCAGCAGCAGCCACAGCAGCACGAACGGATAGACCGTGTAGCGCCCGCCGCCGCGGACGACCGTGCCGTACGGCGTGCGTTCACGTCGCGCGCTGCCGCGGGGTCTGGCCGTGAGGAAGGTGACGAGGACTCCGGCGTCGTGGAGTTCGCGGGCGACCCGCTCGCAGTACGACTCCGCGCCGCCCGCCTGCGGATGGCGGCCGTCACGCCAGTTGGCGATCACCACGTGCCGACCGCGCCAGCGGTCCGTTCCCGGGAAGGACTCCCGCAGCCCGCTCACGACGCACGCCCCTTCTCCGTAGCGGCAGTCCCCGCAGCAGCGGTCCGCGTAGCGGCGGTGTCCGTTCCGCGGACCGCCGCAGCAGCGGTCCGCGTCGCGGCGTCGGGCCGCTGCCCGCCGGAGAGGTGGGCGAGGCGGCGTCGCAGCCGCCACAGGTCCGCGGCGGCGCGGCAGCCGTCGCTCACCAGCCGGAACGTCGACCCCTGCCGGTCGCTCCACGCCACCGGGAACTCCACGGTGCTCAGCCCCAGCGCACGCGCACGGGCCAGCACCTCGAGGTCGAACGCGAAGCGCGTGCACGTCACGTCGGCGAACAGCGGCAGCGCCGCGGCTGTAGCGAAGAACTTGAACCCGCACTGCGTGTCCGCCACCGGCCCCGACAACCCCCGTGCCAGGAAGCGGAATCCGCAGCCGCCCAGCCGCCGGGACAGCGGCTGGCGCACGACCATGCGCGCCCCCGCACAGCGGCGGGAGCCGACGACCACCTCCCAGCCCTCGCGCAGCAGCGTCAGCGCGTCGTCCAGTGCATGGGCAGGAGTGGCGAGATCGGCGTCGCAGAAGCCCGTCCAGCGGGCACGGGAGGTGAGCACTCCACGTGCCACCGCCGCTCCCTTGCCGGGACTCGCACAGCCGGTGACCATGACCGGCAGCCCCGAAGCGGCCAGCCGGTCGACGCATTCGGCCGTGCGGTCGCTACTGCCGTTGTCGACCACGCGGACCCGGCCGGTCAGCGGAAGCCGCCGAAGGTGGCCGGTCAGGGCCCGTATCGTCGCCTCGATGCGGTGTTCCTCGTTGTAGGCGGGGACGATGACTTCGAGGTCGAGCGGGCCGGCGAGCCCGCCCGCCAGGGCAGGGGACTCGCTCGCGCCGGGGGGACACGGCAGTGACATGTCGGGCGTTGCTCCTTGGTAGGCGGCCCAACCGGCCCCGGCCGCAGGGCGGTCGGTCGTCCGCCGCCCGCGCCCCGTGTACGCGGACACTTCCGCCGACCTCACGCGAAGCGTGCCGGGAGTGCCGTCGGCATGCGGTGTCGGTGTGCGGTGTGTACGGGCGTAATCGGGACGGGACGGCTCCGAAGACCTGTCCAGCTGGGACGGGGAAAGTGCTCGGCACAATGAGCACCTGACGGTCCGGCACGAATCGGATACCGGCGGAGGCGATTCGTCGCCCCGCTGCCGTACAGAAGACCCCGGAATCGAAGTTCCCCGAAAGGCCGCAGGCGTATTCAAGGCCACCCTGTACAAGCCCCTGCCCCAATTTCCGCGTAAGGCGGTCGGACTACTGCACAAGGTGATGTTCGACCCGGGAAACGTCTCCCTGCAGGGTGAGTTGGGGCTTTGGCCTGCGGACAACGCCGGAGCACGGTCCGTACCACGGTGGCCGCCAAGGATTCCCGGACCCCTGTGTCCGCAATCATCGATTCCCGGTTCGCCGCACCCGGAAGGCGGACTTTGTCCAACATGGCGCCCGCTTCCGGGAAATCGCCGCCGACTTTATGCACGTTGTCGATTGTCGGCGAGAACGCGCCACTCCCAGGCTTGAGCGAAAGCCCGGCAGCGCCAGCGCAACGAGCGCGCTGAACCGAGGCATTACCCATCGCCAGGAGTGTTCGTGCACCATCCTTCCTTGCCTGAGATCTCCGGCCTCCCCGCCCGTTTCCCCGCGCCCGCGCCGCGCCGTGCCGTGGACGACGGACGCGACCGCCGGGCCGAGCCGCTGGCCCGCCGGCTTCTGGCCGAGCCCCTCGTCCAGCGGCACTTCGCGGACCGGCTGAGCCTCGCGGTGGCCGTGGACGACATGACGCTGTGGCTCACCGTGGCTCGCGGCCGCGTACCGGCGACGGCCCTGCGCCCAAGGTTCGACGAACGCTTCGACGTTCACCGGGCCGCGGGCCTGTCACCGGAGGAGAGCCTGCTGCTGCACCGGGCTTACGTCCGCGCGCTGACCCGGGACAGATCCCCCTCCGACTCGTCGCAGCCCACGGAACATGCGCTGCGCCGCGGCATGGAGGCCGCGGCGGCGGCGAGCGTCGCGGCGCACGGAGGCGCGGTCGCCACGGGTGGTGAGGCGCCGGGGACGTCCACGTCCGACGAGCTTGTCCACGACGGGACTTACCCCGGGGCACGGGCCCACGGCACGGTCCACGACCGCGCCGACCCGCGCGCCCACGACCGCGCCGCTGAGCGGACTCACGGCCGCTCACCCGAGCGTTCACCCGTCCCCGCCGTCGAACAGCCGCTGCCGCAGCCGCCCTTGCCTTCGGCACCACCGCCGCTGTCGTCCGGCGACCGGCGCCCGGCACCACGGTGGTGCCTGGCCGTGATCCTGGCCGCGGACGGGGAGCGGGAATCCCTGCGGCGGTTCCGCGCGGCGAACCCCGACGCGCTGATCACCGTGACCGGAACCCATGTCTGCGCCTTCACACAGGAACGTCCCTGCTCACCCGAGGTCCTGGGTACGTACGCACTGGTCGTGGTGGAGAACGGCGACACCTCCCGCGCCGCACGGCGGGCCGCCCTCGCCGCCGTCGTCGCACGCCACTACGGGCTGCCCTTCGACACCCGCCAGGGACTCCCGCTGGTCGCCGCCCTCGACATGCCCCCCGAGGACCGGAGCGCCTTCGTCAAAGCCTGTCTGGGCCCCCTGGTGACCGACAGCGCCTGTCGCCACCTGCTGGACACCCTGGCGGCCTTCCTGGCACACAACCTCTGCGTCACCGCGACCGCCCGCAGCATGTACGTGCACCGGCACACCTGCACCTACCGGCTGCGCGCCATCCGGAAGCTCACGGGACTCGACCCGTACAAGCCCTTCGACCGGATGCGTGCGGAGTTCGCGCTCATCCTCAGCCGCGCTGATTCTCCCTGGACGGCTCCCAGGAGGCGCGGCGCCTGAGGCCCGGGGCCCGTCCGAAGAAGACGCGGCGAAAGAACGGCCGCCGGACCCGGCGCGAGGAGAGCGCCGGGTCCGGCGGCCGTGCGTTCAGCGCGCCATGGCGTCGACGCTCCCGTACCTCCCGGACACAGGCCGACCTGGCCAAAGAACCGAGCCGTCACACATCGGCCGCCCGCCGCAGGTGAATCCCCTTGAAGAGCGCGGGGCCGGACCCCGGCACCGCGCCGTGAAAGACACCGAACTCGCCAGGAAAGGCGGACACATGGAAACCATCGACCAGCGTCGGCGGACGAAGAACAGAGCAGCACGGCCCACGGGACTCGCCCGTACGGCAGTGGCCACCCTCACCGTGGCCACGAGCATGCTCGGAGCACTGGCGGTCGGAAGCACCCCGGCGGCAGCGGACGAATCCTCGTCGCCGACCGGCACGCTCACCAACCAGAGGAACGGCCAGAAGATGGCTGCCTGGGACAACGTGCTCCGCGCCGGCCAACCCGCAAACACGGTAGACCCGGCGATCTGGCCCCATTACACGAACCTCGACTGGACCCTCGAACCCCAGGAAGGCGGCAAGTACCGCCATCTCAGGCTCACCGACGCCCAAGGCCATGACTGGTGCCTGAGCAACGTCCCGAGCCCGTACAACAACACCTTCCCGACGAGTTTCCGAAGCTGTGACGACTCCACCGTCCAGGACTGGATCGTCGAGCCCGCCACCGACGGCGGCAAGGGTGTGACCATCAGCCCCCGCAACGACCCGAGCAGGCATCTCGCGCCGGTCACCCCGCAGCCGTCGTGGGCGAGGCTGGGCCTGACGTCCTCCAACGACTCAAGCTCCCGCTGGGACTTCTCCGGCCGGCTCACGCCCACGCCGCCGCCTCCGGCCCCGGTGGCCAAGCCCGTCGTGAGGCCCGTGAGCCCGTACTCGGCGAAGGTCAACGGGCCCGCGCATCCCGCTGTCAACGTCGTCAACGACACCAGCGGGCACGTCGGGAAGCTGACGGTCACTCTCAAGCCGGGTCCGAAGGGCGTGAAGTTCTACAGGGACCAGGAGGTCCTCGTGCAGCGCGAGAACGGATCGAAGGTGCCATACTCCTGCGTGGTCAAGCAGGTCTCCGACACGGCGGAGTGCGAGGTCGATCTCGACCTCGGCCAGGGCGAGTCGGCGCGGATCGAGGCCCCCATCTACACCGAGGGCCTCAGCGCGGGTGAGATCCCGAGCATGCGGTTCACCGTCGGCGGCGCCGATCCCGTCAAGGTCGACTTCATGATGACGGAATAGCCCTCAGGCAGCACCGGGCGGACCTGGGGCGCACAGGGCGGGGGCGGCGAGCAGCCGCCCCCGCCCGCCGTCTGCCGCGTGTGAACTCCGTACCGCCGTGCACGGGCAGAAAGGCTCAGCAACGCCATGCGCAAGCACACACGAAAGCCCGTGGCCTGCGATCAGGCCACGGGCGCCCGTGTGGATGCTGTACGTGCCCCCGGCAGGATTCGAACCTGCGACACCCGCTTTAGGAGAGCGGTGCTCTATCCCCTGAGCTACGGAGGCGGGGCCTGGCGGACGTTCGATGGCCCCCGAGGGAACGCATCGGACCGGCAAGCTCCTGGGTCGCCCCCATGAGGGCGGCCCAGGACAGGTTAGCTGATGCAGCGGGGTGGCGAGGCAAGCGGTGGTGGGCGCAGGGCGTCACCGACCGCTCCGGCGAGGCGAGGGCGCGCGGGGCCGGCGCCCGGCGAGGCCGGGCCACCCGGCCCCGCCGCCGTACGCGGCAGCGCACCGGGTGGGGAAACGAGCGCCGCCCGGTCCCGCGGAGCTCACGGCGCGAGGCGCCGGGCCTCGGCGGGGTTGATCTCGTCGCCGGCGGTGACACCGTGCAGGACGTGGGCGAGGATCTCCGCGCCGCGGACGACGCGGGGGCCGGGACGGTTGAAGTGGGCGGGGCCGTCCAGCACCCACACCTGACCTGTACGGACCGCCGGCAGCTCCGCCCAGCCGGGCAGACGTGTCAGCAACTCCCGTTCTTCCTCTGTACGTTCTGGGCTGAGGCCGCACGGCATGAGCAGTACCACTTCCGGCTGCGCGGAGCGGACCGTCTCCCAGTCGACCGGTTCCGTGTGCTCCCCGGGCTCGGCCAGCAGCGGCTCGCCGCCCGCCGCCCGGATCTGTTCCGGAACCCAGTGGCCGGCGGGCCAGAGCGGGTCCAGCCACTCGATCGCGGCCACCCTGGGACGGGGCAGACCGGCGACGGACTTCCTCACCCGTTCCAGCCGTGCACGCAGTGCCGCCGTGCGGCGCGAGCCTTCCAGCGGCACTCCGAGCTCGGCACCCACGCGCTCCACGCAGTCGAGTACGTCCGTGAGCGTGCGGGGCTCCAGGCTCAGCACCGTCGGCCCGCTCTCCAGGGAACGGACCGCGCCGGCGACGGTGCTGTAGGAGACGGCACAGACCTCGCACAGCTCCTGCGTCAGTACGACGTCCGGAGCGAGGTCGGCCAGCTTCGCCGTGTCGAGGGCGTAGAGGGAGGAGCCCGCGTGCTCGGCGCCGCCGACGGCCTCGGAGATCTCTCTGCTGCTCATGCGGTCGGCGTCGAAGCCGGCCGATGTGACGACGGGCGTGCCCTCGACGGCGCCGGGCGGCCAGTCGCACTCGTGCGTACGGCCCACCAGGGCCCCGGTCAGGCCGAGTTCGGCCACGATGTCCGTGGCGGCGGGGAGCAGCGAGACGATGCGCATGCCGGAACCGTACTGCTCACCGCGACGATCCCGTGAGGTGGCAGTGGCGCGGCTACGTCTCCGCCTGTGCAGTCGGCGACCTTGCGCGGCTCTTCGACCGCCTGCTCGACCGCTTCCTCGGCCGCCTCCTCGATCGCCCTTGTCCCTGAGGCGGTGTCGTCGAGGTGCCGGGGGAAGAACCGGCCGCCGTCGACGGGCTGTTCGGCTTCTCCCGGACCACCGTCAAGCGGGCGTACCGCCGTCGTCCGGGGTCCCCCGGAAGGTCCGCAGCAGTCGCTCCGCGGCGAGCGAAGCCGTCAACTTCCCCTCCCGCACCTGCTGTTCGAGCTCGGGGGCGAGTGCCCGGACGCCGGGGTCCTCGCGCAGGTCCGACAGGAGCTGGTCGCGGACCATGGTCCATGTCCAGTCCACCTGCTGGTCCCGCCGTTTCCGCTCCAACCCGCCGTCGGCGTCGAGGAGTTCGCGGTGGGCCCGGAGCCGCTCCCATACGGTGTCAAGCCCCTTGCCCTCGCGCGCGCTGCAGGTCAGTACGGGCGGGGTCCAGGCCGCCTCCGGAGGCTGGAGCATCCGCAGGGCGCCGGAGAGTTCCCGGGCGGCGGAGCGGGCGTCGCGTTCGTGCGGGCCGTCGGCCTTGTTGACGGCGACGACGTCCGCGAGTTCCAGCACGCCCTTCTTGATGCCCTGCAGCTGGTCGCCGGTACGGGCGAGGGTGAGGAGCAGGAAGGAGTCGACCATTCCGGCGACCGCGGTCTCCGACTGGCCGACTCCCACGGTCTCCACGAGCACCACGTCGTACCCGGCCGCCTCCATGACGACCATCGTCTCGCGCGTCGCCCGCGCCACGCCGCCCAGCGTCCCCGAGGTCGGTGAGGGCCGTACGAAGGCCGACGGGTCGACGGCCAGCCGTTCCATGCGGGTCTTGTCGCCCAGGATGGAGCCGCCCGTGCGGCTGGAGGAGGGGTCGACGGCGAGGACGGCGACGCGGTGACCGAGGCCGGTGAGCATGCTGCCCAGCGCGTCGATGAAAGTGGACTTGCCGACGCCGGGCACGCCGCTGATGCCGACCCGTACGGCGTTTCCGGAATGCGGCAGCAGACCGGTCAGCAGCTGCTGTGCGAGTGCGCGGTGAGCCGCCTTGGTGGACTCCACGAGCGTGATGGCGCGTGCGATGTGCGCGCGTGAGCCGTCGAGAACGCCCTCGGTGTAGCCCTCGATGTCGATCGTGGGTGCTTTCGGTGGCATGGGCCGCACCGGATCACAGCTCGTGGCCGAGCGAACCGGCGAGGCTCTCGAGCAGGTCGTGTGCGGCGTCGGGGATCACGGTGCCGGGCGGGAAGACGGCCGTGGCGCCCATCTCGTGGAGGGCGTCCACGTCCTGGGGCGGAATCACCCCGCCGACGACGATCATGATGTCCTCCCGTCCCGCTTCGGCCAGTTGCTCGCGCAGCGCCGGTACGAGCGTGAGGTGTCCGGCGGCCAGCGAGGACACGCCGACGATGTGCACGTCGGCCTCGACGGCCTGGCGCGCCACTTCGGCGGGTGTCTGGAAGAGGGCGCCGACGTCGACGTCGAAGCCGAGGTCGGCGAAGGCGGTGGCGATGACTTTCTGGCCGCGGTCGTGCCCGTCCTGGCCCATCTTGGCCACGAGGATCCGCGGACGCCGTCCCTCGGCCTCCTCGAACAACTCCACCAGAGCGCGGGTGCGTTCCACGCCCGGTGAGCTCCCTGCTTCGTCGCGGTACACGCCGGAGATCGTACGGATCTGCCCCGCGTGGCGCCCGTACTCCTTCTCCAGGGCGTCCGAGATCTCGCCGACGGTGGCCTTCGCGCGGGCGGCGTTCACCG
Organism: Streptomyces ovatisporus; assembly: GCF_042653885.1. Classification (NCBI taxonomy): domain Bacteria; kingdom Bacillati; phylum Actinomycetota; class Actinomycetes; order Kitasatosporales; family Streptomycetaceae; genus Streptomyces; species Streptomyces ovatisporus. The sequence continues at coordinate 237,046 of NZ_JBHSFH010000005.1, read as the reverse complement.
CGAGCGCGAGGAGGTTGTTCTCCGGTCCGGCGGATCCGCCGCCGGACCGGTGGCCGTCGGCCGCCGCCGCGGTCAGGGCGCGCAGCGCGTCCTGGCAGGCGTCCTCGTCGCGCTCCTCGCGCAGCCGGCGGAGCTTGTCGACCTGCTGGGCGCGGACGGAGGAGTTGTCGACCTTGAGGACGTCGATCTTCTCGTCGCTCTCCACCCGGTACTTGTTGACGCCGATGAGCGCCTGCCGTCCGGAGTCGATACGGGCCTGGGTGCGGGCGGCGGCCTCCTCCACGCGGAGCTTGGGGATGCCGGCGTCGATGGCCTTCGCCATGCCGCCCGCCGCCTCGACCTCCTCGATGTGCTGCCAGGCGCGGCGCGCGAGGTCGTGGGTGAGGCGTTCGACGTACGCGCTGCCGCCCCACGGGTCGATGACGCGTCCCGTGCCCGACTCCTGCTGGAGCAGCAGCTGCGTGTTGCGGGCGATGCGCGCGGAGAAGTCCGTGGGCAGGGCGAGGGCTTCGTCGAGTGCGTTGGTGTGCAGTGACTGGGTGTGGCCCTGGGTGGCGGCCATCGCCTCGACGCAGGTGCGGGCGACGTTGTTGTAGACGTCCTGCGCGGTGAGCGACCATCCGGACGTCTGGCAATGGGTGCGCAGCGAGAGCGACTTGGGATTCTGCGGGCCGAACTTCCTGACCAGCTTGGCCCACAGCAGCCTGCCCGCGCGCAGCTTCGCGATCTCCATGAAGAAGTTCATGCCGATCGCCCAGAAGAACGACAGACGCGGTGCGAAGGCGTCGACGTCCAGTCCGGCGTCCATGCCGGCCCGCAGGTACTCGACTCCGTCGGCGAGGGTGTAGGCGAGCTCCAGGTCGGCCGTGGCTCCGGCCTCCTGGATGTGGTAGCCGGAGATGGAGATGGAGTTGTAGCGCGGCATCTTCTGCGAGGTGTACGCGAAGATGTCGGAGATGATCCGCATGGAGGGCTGCGGCGGATAGATGTAGGTGTTGCGGACCATGAACTCCTTGAGGATGTCGTTCTGGATGGTCCCGGCCAGCTTCTCGGGCGGCACGCCCTGTTCCTCGGCGGCCACGATGTACAGCGCCAGGACGGGCAGCACGGCGCCGTTCATCGTCATCGACACGCTCATCCGGTCCAGCGGGATGCCGTCGAAGAGCTGCCGCATGTCGTAGATGGAGTCGATGGCGACGCCCGCCATGCCGACGTCGCCGGTCACACGCGGGTGGTCGCTGTCGTAGCCGCGGTGGGTGGGCAGGTCGAACGCGACGGACAGGCCCTTCTGCCCGGCTGCCAGGTTGCGCCGGTAGAAGGCGTTCGACTCCTCGGCGGTGGAGAAGCCCGCGTACTGGCGGATGGTCCACGGCTGGTTGACGTACATCGTGGGGTACGGGCCCCGCAGGTACGGCGCGATGCCGGGGTAGGTCCGAAGGAAGTCGAGCCCGGCGAGGTCTCGCCGGGTGTAGAGCGGTTTGACGGCGATGCCCTCGGGGGTCTCCCACACGAGGTCGCTCTCGCTCTTGCCGGTGCTCTCCTGGACGGCCGACTGCCACTGTTCGTACGGCAGTTCACCTGTCCCGGAGCGGGCCGGGGCGTCCGCGCCCGGCCCGTCCAGAGCGATGCCGGAGAAGTCGGGGACGATGTCTCCCGCACCCGGCTGCTGTGCCGCGCCCTGCATCACGCCACTCCCAATCGGTCGAGGACGGAGGAGAGTAGGGCGACGGCGTCGCCGCCCGAGAAGACGAACTCGCCGACTCCGGCCCGCAGATACGTCTCACGTTCCGGTCCGGACGGCCGTCCCGCGAGCAGCACCGGGTCCGCGCCCGCCGAGACCAGTGCGGCGGCCACACCTTCGGCCTGCTCGGAGTAGAGCCGGTCGCTGGAGCACAGACAGGCCGCCTTCGCCCCGCTGCGCCTGAACGCCTCGGCTGCGGAGGCCTCGTCGACCGTCTCGGGATCGTGCACGGGCTCGATGCCGCCGGCCTGGAGGAGGTTGGAGACGAAGCCCACGCGTGCCGTGTGCGCGGCCGCCGGCCCGAGTGCGGCGATGAACACGCGGGGACGTGCGCCGGTGGCGGCCGAGTGCGCGTCGGAGCGGGCCCGGAGCGTCTCGAAGGCCTCGTCGCGGCGTACCTTCGGCAGCCCGCCGCCGGGTTCCCGGGGTGCGGGGGCGCGCTCGACCGGCTCCTCCGCGAGGTGGGGGAACTCGCTGACGCCGGTGACCGGTTCGCGGCGGTGCGCCAGATCGGCACTGCGCCGCTCCCACGACTGGGCGAGCCGCTCTGCGAGCAGACCGGACCGCCAAGCGGCGGCCTGGCCGCCGGCGTTCTCGATCTCCTGGAAGAACTCCCAAGCCGCGTGGGCGAGTTCGTCCGTCATCCGCTCCACGTACCAGGAGCCGCCGGCGGGGTCGATCACCTGCGCCAGGTGTGATTCCTCGAGCAGGATCGAGGAGGTGTTGCGTGCGATGCGCCGCGCGAAGGCGTCGGGCAGGCCGAGCGCCGAGTCGAAGGGGAGGACGGTCACGGCGTCTGCCCCGCCGACACCCGCGGCCAGACAGGCGACCGTCGTACGCAGCATGTTCACCCACGGGTCGCGGCGGGCCATCATCACCGGCGACGTCACGGCGTGCTGGCGTTGGGCGGCCGTGCGGGAGCCGTCCCCGCCGCCGGAACCGGCCGAGCAGACCTGGGCGACGCGGGCCCAGAGGCGGCGGGCGGCACGCAGCTTCGCGATCGTCAGGAACTGGTCCGCGGTGGCCGCGTACCTGAACTCCAGCTGTCCGCACGCCGCTTCGGCCGTGAGTCCGGCGGCGGTCATCTCGCGGAGATAGGCCACACCGGTGGCGATCGAGGCGCCCAGCTCCTGTGCGGCGGAGGCGCCCGCCTCGTGGTACGGCAGAGCGTCGACGGTCAGTGCACGCAGCCCCGGGTACTCGCCGTGGCAGGTGACGGCCAGCCGGGCGGCGCGTGCGGACTGCCCGTCGAGGTCCGACTCGTCGCCGGTACGCGCCAGCAGGGCCAGCGGATCGGCGCCGAGGTTGCCGAGCGCGGCGCGGGGCGGGATCGAGCGCTTCTCGTAGAGCCGCAGCAACTCCCGTGCTGCCGCGTCGAATTCGGCGCCCGCGTCGAGAACGACCGGGGCCAGGTCGAGGTGGACGCCGTCGAGGGCCTCCGGCAGCTGCTCGACGGGTACGCCCGCGGCACCGGCCGAGAGCCACAGCGACGTCACGCCGTTCTCGAGGTCGGCGAGCACCTCCTCGTTGCACCGGCGGGCGTCCGGCTGCCGGTGGTGCTGACGTACGTCCCACCCCGTGAGCGCGTTGCCCTCCGGCCTGCCACCGCGTACGAACGGAGGTGCACCCGGGCAGCCGGTGTCGCCGGAGAAGTCGGAGGCGGTGTACAGCGGGCGGGCGGTGAGCCCGTCCTCCAGTGCGGTGGCGAGTACGTCCTCGACCGCCGGGCCGGAAACCTCCGCGGCACCTGTCTTGCGCAGCACGCCTTCCACGAGGCGCTGCCACTCGTCGCGGCTCGCGTCGGGGAATTCGGCGGCGAGGGAGAACTCGTCGTCAGGCAGGACCGTCATGGCGCAAGGCTAGGCGAGCGCCCGCTCAGCCGGGAGCGGGTACGGATGTGACCTTGGACGCTCGGATGTGAAACGGGACGCGCGCGGGCGCGTCGGCGGGGACCGCCCGCGAGGGGGCGCGGCCCCATTCAGGGGCCCCTTTCCCGCCCCTTTCGCCCTCCGGCCGGGAGGGCACTGACGGCGGGGCGGGAAAAGGGGGTTCGGCCGAAGACGGCCGGGACTCAGAGGTCCGGGTCGGGCCAGCCGAAGGAAGCCTGCGTCCTCGCGGGCAGCGGGCCCGCGCCCACTCCCTGCAGGTCGCGGTCGGCCACTCTCATCAACTGCCGTCCCAGTTCCGCCATCGCCCGGCTCGCCGCGAGTTCGTCGCCGATCTCGGGGATGTCGACGTCCTCGGGGTTGCAGCGGGCGACTCCACGGCCGGTGAGCGTCGTCTCGCCGGTGTCCAGTACCGCGCGCGCCGTGGTGGTGCCCTCCTCCTCGAAGATGAATATCCGTACGTTCCACTCCCGGGTGGTGGCCATGGTGTCCTCCTCGGCTGATTCCGTTGTTCCGCCGGGCCCTCGGTCCGGGAGCCCGCCGGTTCCGGGGCCCCGGGCCTTGCGGCCCCGGGCCTGCCTAGGCGCTCTGCGGCGCCAGGTATTCACTCTCGATGCGGTGACGGACCCGTTCGCTCAGGTTCCTCAACTCCTCCGACTCCACGGGCCGCGGCGCCACGGGACCGTCGATCCGCCGTGCCTCCGGCGGCAGTTCCGCGAGATCCGCGGCGAACCGGTCCTGGGCCTCGCGCAGCGGGGGCGCCTCACCGACGCGCGCTCCGTCCCGCATCACGGGGCGCAGCAGCGGACGTGTCCCCGCAGGCGCCGGTTCGTCCTTGAGCGCGATCGTGTCGGCGAAGCCGTGCCGCCGGAAGATCTGTTTGGCGCCCGGGGCGGTGGCCTTCTTCGCGGACAGCTTCATCACGGGACGCCCGTCGTAGGCGACCATCTTGTAGGCCGAGTCCAGGTAGGGGGCGTCCGCGGAGACGCCGACCTTCGTGCCGACGGCATAGACGTCGACGGGTGCGCCGTCCCGTACGAGACGCTCCACACGCACCTCGTCGAGGCCGCCGCTGGCGACGATCTGCACCTCGGGCAGCCCGGCGGCGTCCAGGACGGCGCGCGCCGTGACAGCCAGCGCGCCCAGATCGCCGCTGTCCAGCCGTATCGCCGAACCGGGGCCCAGGCCGAGGGACTTGAGCACCCGCGCCGCCGTACGCACGCCCTGCTCCGTGTCGTAGGTGTCCACCAGATAGGTGACGGGCCCGGGGTGCGTACGGGAGAAGGCACGGAAGGCCGTCTCCTCGGAACCGAACGCCTCGATGTACGAGTGGGCCATCGTGCCGACGGCGGGCAGACCGAGCGAGGTCGCCGCCGCCACGTTGCTCGTCCCGGCGAAGCCCACGAGAGCCCCCAGCCGGGCGGCCTCGTAGCCGGCGGCCGGCCCGTGCGTACGGCGGAGGGAGAAGTCGACGAGGGGGTGTCCGGCTGCGGCGATCACGCAGCGCGCCGATTTCGACGCGACCGCCGTCTGGTGACTGACCAGGTTCAGCACGTACGTCTCGACGAGCTGGGCGACCGGCAGGGGCGCGGTGACCTCCAGCAGCGGTTCGCCCGCGAAGACCAGGCTGCCCTCCGGGACCGCCCGTACCTCCCCGCGGAAGGCGGTGCCGAGCAGCGGCACCAGGTCGCGGGTCGGCCGGTCCAGCGCGGCTGCGAACGCGCCGATGTCGTCGGGGCCGATGCGGAAGCCGGCGAGGTGGTCCAGGACGGATTCGAGTCCCGCTGCCACCAGGAAGCCGCGCTCCGGGGGCAGGTCGCGGGCGAAGAGGCTGAAGGTGGCGGGCCCGGTCATTCCCTCGCGCACGTACGACATGGCCATCGTCAGCTCGTACAGGTCAGTGGTCCTGGCATCGGACATCTCCAGGCACCTCCGGGGGCGGGTCAGTCGTACGGGACGATGGCGAGAGGAGCGCGGGCGTGGTGCATGACGGCGTGCGTGACGGGGCCCAGGTGCGTACCGATCCGCGAGCGCCGGTTGCGCCGTCCGACGATCAGCATCGACGCCTGTGTGGCCGCCTCCACGAGCAGGTGTGCGGGCTGCTCGACCAGGGCCTCGGCGTGCACCTTGATGTCGGGATGCCGCTCCGTCCACGGGCGGAGGGCGGCTGCCAGCGCGTCGTTCTGCGCGGTGAGCAGTTCGCCGTGCATGCCGGGGGGTATCGGAGTGGGCCGCATGGAGCGGCGTCCGCCCAGGTTCCACGCGTTCAGCACCCGCAGGGGGACGGAGCGCCGGGCAGCGGACCCGAAGGCGAAGGCGAGGAGTTCGTCGCACGGACGCTGCAGATCCACGCCCAGCACGATCTCGCCCGTCTCTGCCTCCGTCTCCGGCGGAGGGAACGCCGAGGCGAAGGCTTCTGCGGAAGTCCTGCCATGGCTGCCGTCGTGGTCACCGGCGCCGTGGTCGTCACCGGGCCGGGCACGTACCAGTACGACGGGGCACGCGGAGTGTGCGACGGTCGGCAGCGCGGCGGACCCGACGATGAAGCCCAGCAGGGAACTCAGGCCACTGGAACCGAGGACGAGCAGGTCGGTCTCGGCGGAGACGTCGGCGAGCACATGGGAGGGCCGCCCGCTGGCCGTCTCGACCGTCACGTTCAACTCCGGGTGGCGGCGGTGGAGTTCGTCGAGCAGCTCGTTGACGAGGTGCTGCGCCCACTCGCGCTCGACCTCGTCGTCGGCGATGGGGGAGTAGGGATAGACGCCGGTCTCCCGGACCTGGAGCAGCTGCAGCGTCACGCCGCGTACCAGCGCTTCGCGGGCGGCCCAGTCGACGGCGCTGTGGCTCTCGCGTGTGCCGTCCACTCCGACAGTCACGGACTCGGACATCGCGCCTCCCTCCGGCTTCCCGCAGCCGTCGCAAGCGTCACGGCAAGCGCTGCGCGTCCCCAGATGTCTCACTGTCAGCATGGCCGCCGCAGCGCTGCGCCGACCAGGGCCGCAAGGGCCCGGAGGCGGGCCGAACGTCCCCGGTACGCGGGGGCTTCCGGCGGACGGGCCCCGCAGGCCGCAGGCGGGGGCCGAGTGGCCCATGCACGCGTGGGGTTCGCACGTCCACGCTGGAGCCAGGGCGTCCGAGTGCACCGTCGGCCGGAGTGCACGGCCCGGGCGCACGGCCTGAGCGGCGGAGTGGGTGAGGCCAGCGAGCAGGCGGGGGAACGGCGACCGGCGAACCGGCAAGCGGCAATCGGAAACCGGCAATCGGCGAACCGGCAAGCAGCAACCGGCAAGCGTCGACCGGGAAGCAGCAAGCGGCACACTACGGGAGGAGAGAGCCATGAAGGGGTTCGTCTTCCATGGCCCCGGCACGTCCGCGTGGGAGGACGTCGCCGAGCCCGACCTGAAGGATCCCGCGGATGTCGTCGTCCGGGTGGAGACCACCAGCATCTGCGGTACCGACCTGCACATCCTCCAGGGGGACGTCCCGGAGGTGGCGGCGGGGACGGTACTCGGCCACGAGGCCGTGGGGGAGATCGTCGAGACGGGACGGGAAGTGCGTACGGTCCGCCCCGGTGACCGTGTGCTCGTCTCCTGCATCTCGGCGTGCGGACGCTGCCGGTACTGCCGGGAAGGCACCTACGGACAGTGCCGCGGCGGTGGTGGCTGGCTGCTGGGAAACCGCATCGACGGTGCACAGGCCGAATACGTACGGGTGCCTTTCGCCGACCACTCGGTGCATCTTCTGCCCGGTGCCGTCGACAGTCAGGACGCGGTGCTGTTCGCCGACACCTTCCCCACGGGTTACGAGGTCGGGGTCCTGAACGGTTCGGTGCGTCCCGGCGACACGGTCGCTGTGGTGGGCGCCGGGCCCGTCGGGCTCGCGGCCATCGTCACCGCTCGGCTGTACTCCCCGGACCGGATCATCGCCGTGGACCGGCTGCCCGGCCGGCTGGAGTCGGCAGCCCGGTTCGGTGCCGACGCGCGGGTGCTCGCGTCCGACGAACCCGAGCAGCTCGTCGAGGACCTCACGGACGGCCTCGGAGCCGACGTGACGATCGAGGCGGTGGGCATCCCGGAGACGTTCGAGATGTGCACGCGCATGGTCCGCCCCGGGGGACACGTCGCCAACGTGGGAGTGCACGGCAAGCCGGCGGCGCTCCACCTGGAGGACCTGTGGCTCAAGGACCTGACGATCCGGACCGGACTCGTCGACACCTCCTCGGTGCCCATGCTGCTGAGCATGCTCAACGCGGGGAGGCTGACGACGTCGCCGATGATCACGCACGTCTTCGAACTGGAAGCGATGGAGGAGGCGTACGAGGTCTTCGCGGGCGCGGAGGACACCGGCGCACTGAAGATCGCGCTCAGGGGCCCGCAGGTCTACCGGGCCGACAGGTCGTCCCTGGTGGCCACGGCGGGCTGATCGGACGCTCCGGGCACGCCGGTCGCGTCGGGGGAGCCACCCCCGACGCGACCGGGGGCAACGTTGCAGCAGCCGGCGATACGGGTCGGGCGGCTGCCGCTTCCGGCGCCGGGGAGCGCAGCCCGGAGCACCGCTCCTCTCAGCGGCGGACGAGGAGCAGCACCGCAGGTGCCATGACGCACGCGGCGAAACCGGCCAGCAGCGCCACGGTCACCCGGTGCAGGAGCCGGCCGCGCAGTTGCTCGTAGCGCTCCGTGTACTCCTGCCGGAGCTCCCCGCACCGTTGCACCGTTGCCTCAAGTACGCGCCGAGTGAGCGCCATCCGTTCGGCGGTGTAGAGCTCCACGACCTCGTCGTACTGGGCGGATGTCAGCCACGGCAGCCGGTCTGCGAACGCTTCGGCCTCGGCACGCGCGTTCTGCCGGTACGTCTGACTCAGGAGGTAGCCCTCGAGCTGGGCGATGCCCCGGGCTGTCTCGTCCCGGCCGGTGACGGATCGCGGCATCGGCCGTGCCGTCAGCTCTCACGCGGCGGATTGACCACCGCGGGCGGTTCGAGCGACGCCTGTTCGGGATGGTGCAGGTCGAAGGCGGGGGACTCGGAACGGATGCGGGGCAGGGTGAGGAAGTTGTGCCGGGGAGGGGGGCAGGACGTCGCCCACTCAAGGGAACGGCCGTATCCCCACGGGTCGTCCACAGTGACCTTCTCGCCGGACACGGCTGTCTTCCACACGTTGTAGAGGAACGGCAGGGTCGAGAGGCCGAGCACGAAGGCGCCGATGGTCGAGACGGTGTTGAGGGCGGTGTATCCGTCGCGGGCGAGGTAGTCCGCGTACCGGCGTGGCATTCCTTCGGCGCCGAGCCAGTGGTGGATGAGGAACGTCGTGTGGAAACCGATGAAGAGGGTCCAGAAATGGATCTTGCCGAGTGTCTCGTCGAGCATCCGCCCCGTGAACTTCGGCCACCAGAAGTAGAAGCCCGCGAACATCGCGAAGACGACCGTCCCGAAGACCACGTAGTGGAAGTGGGCCACGACGAAATAGCTGTCGGTGACGTGGAAGTCCATCGGCGGAGACGCCAGCAGCACGCCGGTCAGACCTCCGAAGAGGAAGGTCACGAGGAAGCCGACGCTCCACAGCATCGGCGTCTCGAACGACAGCGAACCTCTCCACATGGTGCCGATCCAGTTGAAGAACTTCACGCCCGTGGGGACCGCGATGAGGAACGACATGAAGGAGAAGAACGGCAGCAGCACCGCTCCGGTCGCGAACATGTGGTGGGCCCAGACCGTGACCGACAGTCCCGTGATGGCGATGGTGGCGCCCACCAGCCCGACGTAGCCGAACGTGGGCTTGCGGCTGAAGACAGGGAAGATCTCCGTCACCACGCCGAAGAACGGCAGCGCGATGATGTAGACCTCGGGGTGCCCGAAGAACCAGAACAGGTGCTGCCACAGCAGCGGTCCGCCGTTGGCCGCGTCGTAGACGTGTGCGCCGAATTTGCGGTCCGCCTCCAGTGCGAAGAGCGCCGCTGCGAGCACGGGGAACGCCAGCAGCACGAGCACGCTCGTCAGCAGCACGTTCCAGGTGAAGATCGGCATGCGGAACATCGTCATGCCCGGGGCGCGCATGCAGATGATCGTGGTGATGAAGTTGACCGCGCCGAGGATGGTGCCGAACCCGGAGAGCGCCAGCCCCATCACCCACAGATCCCCGCCGATGTAGGGGGTGTGCTCACCGTCGGAGAGCGGCGTGTAAGCGAACCAGCCGAAGTCGGCGGCTCCCTGCGGGGTGAGGAAACCGGCCACCGCGATCAGACCGCCGAAGAGGTACAGCCAGTACGACAGCATGTTCAGGCGGGGGAACGCCACATCGGGCGAGCCGATCTGCAGCGGCATGATCGCGTTGGCGAAACCGGCGAACAGCGGGGTCGCGAAGAACAGCATCATGATGGTGCCGTGCATCGTGAACGCCTGGTTGTACTGCTCGGCGGAGATCAACTGCATGCCCGGACGGGCGAGTTCGGCCCTCATGAGCAGTGCGAGGAGCCCTCCGAGGAGGAAGAAGACGAAGCCGCTCACCATGTACAGCGAGCCGATCTTCTTGTGATCGGTGGTGGTCAGCCACGAAACCGCCACGACACCTGGTGTGCGTTCACGGGCCCGCTCCCGTGGCGGCTCGGTCAGCACTGACATGTTGGGCCCCTTTGCTTGCGCCTTCGTGCGTCTTCGTCCGCCGCAACCCGTACGACTGCGGGGGAACTTGTGATGCCGGTTTCACGACGTTCGTACCTTCCGTTCCTCCGGAATGGAGTACTTCACCCATACGTGGGCCGTGCGCGGCGGACATTGATCGGCGGGCGAGGGCGGTGCTCCGGTCCGTCACGCTCCGGTCGACACGGGGGGCACGGGCGGCGCGGGGGGCATGGGCGGCGCGGACGGTGGCACGGGCGTGACCGGGGACGGAGCTGCGCCGCGGATGCCCGCGTGGCGGCCGGCGCGAGGGCGCGGGTGTCGGAGCGCCGTGAACGGTCACCCGGGGGGAGCGGATGAAGCGGACCCGAAGGGGTGGCAGAACCGATGCGCTACGAGGAGTTCACCGGACAGGTGCAGGCGCGTGCCGGGCTGGGAAGCCGGCAGGCGGCCGAAGCAGCCGTGCGCGCCACTCTGGAGACCGTCGCGGAACGTGTGCCCGACGGCCTGGCCGATCACCTGGCCGCGCAGCTCCCGCACGAGGCGGCGCAGCCGCTGCGGCGTGCGGTCGCCGAGCACGAGGCGTCGCCGCACCAGCGCGCGGAGGCACGGGTGCGGGGTGAGCCGTTCGACTTGCCCGTCTTCGCGGGACGCGTGGCGTGGCGGGCGGAGACGTCCGAGCAGGACGCCCTGATACGGGCAGCGGCCGTCCTCGATGTCCTGGACGCGGCTGTGGCTCCCGAACTCATGCAGAAGCTGGAGTCCGCACTCCCGCCGGACATCCGGGACGTCCTGCCCTCCGGCCGTGCCCGTGCGCCGGGCGACGCGGCCGGACAGTGAGCCGCGCGGCGCGCAGGCAGGCGAGGCAGGTCAGGCAGGTGGCAGGTGGCAGGTGACCGATGCGGGGCAGTAGTCGGCCCGGCGGAGAGAAGGAGACGCACATGACCCCTGGGACTTCCGCGGACGGCAGAGCGACTGAGGGCAGCGGCGGATCCGCTGCTGGCGGCACGAGCGGCGGCGGACTGCGCATCGTCGTGGTCGGCGCCACGGGCAACGTCGGGACGAGCGTGGTGAAGGCGCTGTCCGACGACCCGCATGTCGGATCGGTCCTCGGCATCGCACGGCGCCTTCCGGGCTGGTCGCCGCCGAAGACGGACTGGGCGTCCGTGGACATCGGCGGGCCGCACGACGGAGCCGGAGGCGGTGGCGCGGGGGCCGCCGGGGCGAGCGAGGCCGGGCTCGCCCCCGGGCCCGGGGACGAGGCGAAGGACGATCTCGTCCGCCTCTTCAAGGGCGCCGACGCGGTCGTGCATCTCGCGTGGCTGTTCCAGCCGACGCACCGTCCTTTGATCACGTGGCGCACCAACGTGCTCGGCAGTCTCAGGGTCTTCCAGGCGGTGGCGGACGCCGGGGTCCCCGCGCTGGTCCACGCCTCTTCCGTGGGCGCGTACGCGCCGGGCCCGAAGGACCGCCAGGTCGACGAGAGCTGGCCCACGCACGGCTGGCCGGAAGCGGCGTACTGCCGTGAGAAGTCGTATCTGGAGCGTGTTCTCGACAGCTACGAGCGCGAGCACCCCGGCATCCGTGTCGTGCGCATGAGGCCCGGCTTCCTGTTCAAGAAGGAGGCGGCGAGCGAGCAGCGGAGGCTGTTCGCGGGACCGTTCGTGCCGCAGCGGCTGGTCCGCCCGGGAGTGCTGCCGGTCGTTCCGGACCTGCCGGGTCTGCGCTTTCAGACGATGCACACCGACGACGCCGCCGAGGCCTACCGGCTGGCCGCCACGGGGAGTGGACGCGGCGCCTACAACCTCGCGGCCGAACCGGTCGTCGACGCCGATCTGCTCGCCCGGCTGCTGGGCGCCAGGGTGGTACGGATGCCGTTGCGTCCCGTGCGCACAGCTCTCGCCGCGGGGTGGCACTCGCATCTGCTGCCCGCGTCGCCCCAGCTGTTCGACGCGGTGCTGCGGCTGCCGCTGATGGACTCCGGCAAGGCCCGGGAGGAGCTGGGCTGGTCACCCAGGTGGACGTCGGAGGAAGCAGTGGCCGAGTTCCTGCACGGCCTGCGGACCGTCGCCGGAATGGACACCCCCACGCTGGCCCGGCGCATGCCGGGGGGCGGCCGGTTGCGCGAATTGCGCACGGGCGTGGGCGAGCACCCCTGACCGGGCGCTGACCGGGCGCCTGACCCAGCCGATGGCCCGGCGACTGACCCAGCCGATCCCCCGGCGCCCGGTCAGCGCCGAGCCGCCGTCTGGATCGCCGAACGGTCGGACGGGGCGTCGGTGAAGTAGGCGAGGTGGTTGCGTACCTCGACCACGCCGGCCACTCCCCGGGTGAGCCTTTCCACGACGGGCAGCAGATCCCGGTGAGCGACGATCCCCTGCAGTGTCACCCGTCCGTCCGTCACCGTGACTCTCACCTGTGACGGACCGAGACCGAGGGTGTCTTCGAGAACCTCGGTCACGATCTCCGTCCGTACGTCTTCGTCCTCGCGCAGGAAGAAGCGCAGGATGTCGGTCCTGCTCAGGAAGCCCACGAGCTGTTCGGCCGTGTCGACGACCGGGAGACGTCCGACCCGGCGTCGTTCCATCGTGCGTACTGCCTCCGGCAGGGACGACGTGCGCAGTGCCGTCACCGCGGGGCTCGTCATGACATCGCCGGCGGTCGGAGCGGCGCGACCCTGCTGACCTGCTCCGGCGAAGCCGCCCGGGGGCGACCGCAGTGCCGACGGCGCGCGGGTACCGAGGGGCCGGCCTCCGCCGTACCGCAGGTCGCGCTGTGAGACGACGCCCACCGGGTGCCCCTCCTCGTCGACCACAGCGACGGCGTGGATCCCGTGGTCGGCGATCAGCGCGGCGACCTCCTCCAGGCCGGTGTCACGCCGCACCCCGATGCCCGGAGCGGTCATCAGGTCAACGACGCTGCTGTACGGCATCGGCTCCACCTCCCTCACCGGTTCCGGTCCGTGCGGGTGCCGGGGGCCGGGGCCGGGATCTCCCTCAAGTCTCGTCACGGGCGGCGGTCCCGCGGCAGGGGCGAACGACACGGAACGTGCGGCTGTTGGTCCCGTCCTCGCGGGACCGGCCGCATGCTCGTGCTGTCCGACCGGTCCGTGGCGGTCGGCAACGGCATGAGAAGGGCCCCCGGCCCGTCCGGAGCCCTTCCCATGCCGTTGCGCGGGCTCGCGGCTACTGTGTGGACAAAAGAACCGAAACCGATAATCACCGGTAGTTCTTCCCAAGCCTCCCGTTCCGGGCGGAGGTCGATGAGCGCTGTGCAGTACCAAGACGACGGATCCACCGGCCACCTGCCCCGTATGCAGCTCGACGACCTGCTGGAGGAGCTGCAGGTACGGATCGACGCCGTGCGCGGCACGCGCGACCGCATCCACAGCCTCCTCGAAGCAGTGCTCTCGGTGGGGCGGGAACTGGAGCTCTCCCAGGTGCTGCAGCGCATCGCAGAAGCGGCCGTGCTGCTCGTCGACGCCGAGTACGGCGCGCTCGGAGTGATCGCAGAGGACGGCACGCTCGCCCAGTTCATCCCCGTCGGCGTGACCGACCAGCAGGCCCAGGCCATCGGTCCGCTGCCCACAGGTCACGGACTGCTCGGCGAACTCATCCGGAACCCGATGCCCCTGCGGCTGCCCGACCTCGCCCAGCACCCGTCCTCGCAGGGATTTCCCCCGCACCATCCTCCGATGCGCTCCTTCCTCGGGGTCCCGATCCGCGTACGCGACGAGGTGTTCGGCAACCTCTATCTGGCGGAGAAGCGCGACAGCAAGGAGTTCGACAGCGAGGACGAGACCGTGCTGTCGACGCTCGCCGCGGCGGCCGGAGTCGCCATCGAGAACGCGAGGCTGTACGAGGAGGCCAACTACCGGCAGCGGTGGATGGAGGCGAATGCGGAGGTCACGCGTGCCTTGCTCTCCGGTGTCGGTGAGAGGCGGGTTCTCGGGCTGATCGTCGAACTGGCGCGCAACATCCTCTCCGCCGACCTGGGCGTGCTGGCCCTGCCCGAGGAGAACGGCGCGGCGCTGAGAGTCGCCGTCGCCTCCGGCACCGACGCCGAGGCCCACCGGGGACTGCTGCTGCCCAGGGAGGGATCGTTCGCGGGCGCCGCGGTCGACGCGGGGGAGGTCACCACGAGCGTGGACGTCGAGCACGATCCCCGCATCACCGCGGGTCCGCCACGCTGGGCAGGTCTGGGGCCGGCAGTGGCAGTGCCGATGATCGCCGAGGACGCCTCCCGTGGGGTGCTGCTGCTCGCACGCTCCAAACCGCGCCAGCCCTTCGCCGACACCCAGACCGCGCCGCTGAGCGCCTTCGCGGGGCAGGCGGCGGTCGCCATGGAACTGGCGGAACGACGGCGGGACGCCGAACAGATCGCCTTGTTCGAGGACCGCGACCGCATCGCACGCGACCTGCACGACCTGGCGATCCAGCGGCTGTTCGCCACCGGGATGACCCTGCAGAGCGCGATGCGGTTCGTCGATCACCCCAAGGCGGGTGAGCGGCTGATGCGGGCCGTCGACGACCTCGACGCCACCATCAAGATCATCCGGTCCACCATCTTCGGACTGCGGGCACACGACACGGAGCCGGGCGGGGAGGGACTGCGCAGCCGCCTCACGGACGCGGTGCAGGACGTCGCACCCGCTCTGGGGTTCACGCCCGCGCTGCGCATGGAGGGGCTGCTCGAAACAGAGGTCCCCTCGGAGATCGCCGATCAGGCCGTCGCCGTACTGCGGGAAGCCCTGTCCAACGCGGCGCGGCATTCCGGAGCGGGTGCGGTCCAGGTGGCGGCGGAGGCGACGGGGGACGCGTTCCGCCTGTCGGTCGAGGACGACGGCGTGGGGGTTCCCGCCGGGGCGCGGCGCAGCGGCCTGCACAACCTCGCAGAACGAG
This sequence comes from Streptomyces ovatisporus, assembly GCF_042653885.1. Lineage (NCBI taxonomy): Bacteria > Bacillati > Actinomycetota > Actinomycetes > Kitasatosporales > Streptomycetaceae > Streptomyces > Streptomyces ovatisporus. The sequence goes on along the minus strand of NZ_JBHSFH010000005.1, from coordinate 221,906 downwards.
CCGAGGGGCTGGGCGGCGAGCTGCACATGGAGACGCCGGAGGCAGGCGGCACCCGGCTGCTGTGGCGGGTGCCGCTGCACAGGTCGACTGGCTGAGCCTCTGAGCCGCGTCCGAACAGGCTTGCAGGTTCAGTGGCCGAACCACTGGGCCACGATCGTGCAGCCGGGCGCCCGCCGTCGTGCACCGGGCCTCAGCGCGGATGGTGCAGCCGGGCTTCCTCCTGCGCGTGAGCCTGAGTGGCCAGTACGGCAGCCTGTACGCGCCGTTCGACGCCCAGCTTCGCCAGCAGCCGCGAGATGTGGTTCTTGACGGTCTTCTCCGACAGATAGAGCTGCTTGCCGATCTCCTGGTTCGTCATCCCCTCACCGATGAGCGCGAGGATGTCGCGCTCGCGCGGGGACAGATCCGCGAAGGCGACAGGTCCCTGTTCGTCCTTGTGCGCGTCCGGGCCGCGGAGACTGCCCATCAGCCGTGCCGTCGTGGCGGGGTCGAGCATGGACTGCCCCGCCGCCACTGTCCGTACGGCGGAGATCAGGTCGGAGCCCTTGATCTGCTTGAGCACGTATCCCGACGCGCCCGCCATGATCGCGTCGAGCAGCGCGTCGTCGTCGTCGAAGGAGGTGAGCATCAGGCACGCCAGGTCCGGCATCTGGGAGCGCAGCTCCCTGCAGACGGCGACGCCGTCGCCGTCGGGCAGACGTACGTCGAGGACCGCGACGTGCGGTCGCAGCGCGGGCCCACGAGTGAGGGCCTGTTCGGCTGTCGCCGCTTCGCCGACGACGTCGATGTCCGCCTCCGACTCCAGCAGGTCGTGCACTCCGCGCCGTACCACCTCGTGATCGTCCAGCAGCAGGACTCTGATGGGGTTCTGCTCGGAGAACGTGCGCAGATCGCTCATGTCGGCCCTCGTGATTCCGCTTGTGTTCACCCGTCACAGCTGTCGCGTCACAGCCGTCTGTCCGCATCGTCACTCCCCGGTTCACCGCGGGAATAGGGCCGAACGGACCCGACCAGGGCAAAGAAGAGGCCGGTCGTCCACCGATCGGTGGCCGTTCGGCCCCCTTGGGAGCCCGCAGACAGATCACCTGGTGCGTGAGGCCGGAGCCGCCGGTGAGGGGAGTCGGCTGATGAGGACCAGAAAGTGGCTGTGGCGCTGGCGGAACAACCCGCTGAAGCGCCGCTCCGACCGGGTCGAGGCGTGGGTGGGTCTCGCGGCCGGGGTCGTCATGGCGGCGAGCGCGCCGGTCACCGGCGCGATGGCGTCCGACGCACTCGGTGACAGTCTGCGCGAGAACTCGCAGCTGACCCGGACGAAGGCCGTGCTGACGGAGAACGCCCCGACCACGGACAGCTTCGCCACCGTGACGGGCGACGCCAGGGTTCCCGCGAAGGTCCGGTGGGAGTCCGCGGACGGGCACTCCAGGACCGCCCGTGCACCGGTGGAGGCGGGCACCCCCGCACGTACGAACGTCACAGTGTGGCTCGACAGCCGCGGCGTACCGCGGCAGCCGCCTCCGGGTGCCACGGAGATCATGGGGGAGAGCGCTGCGGCGGGCAGCGCCGCGGCAGTGGCCACGTGTTTCGTGATCGGTGGCGGGTGCTGGCTCACGCGGCGCCGGATCGATGCCGCGCGGGACAAGGACTGGGAACGGGAGTGGGCTGCCGTCGGGCCCTGGTGGACTCGCCGCGAATAGCGCTGCGACCGGGAAGGTTCACCGGCTCGCGACGCCCGGCACGGCACGCTGCGTAGTCGGAGGCGCCCGAGTACGCCCAGTACGAGGACGATCCTCGGGCCGCACGCGGACCGTCCGGCCGGGACCACCCGGAGAGCGCCACGTCTCGGCGGTAGCTGTTCGGCACAGGTATCCGGACCCGCCGACTGCTCGGACGCCACAGTCGGCTGACCGGCGTCCCGGCGCTTCCCGGACAGGGGGTCTTTCGTCTGCGGATCTCTCGTCAGGGGACGGTGTCGAGCGTCAGGGGACGATGTCGAGCACGTCCTCGACAGGCCGCCGCGGAGTGGGCTCTCCCCGCGCCCCGTAACCCAGCCGGATCACCGTCTGCACGGGACCTGTCCCCCACACGGGGTCGCGGAGCAGCCAGCGCAGCTCCGTACGCTCCAGCGCCTGGGTGGCGAACGAACTGGCCAGTCCCTCTCTGGTGGCCGTCAGCAGCAGACGTTCCATGGCCTGTCCCGCCGTCAGCCAGTCGATCGGGTCGTCCCGTTCGGTGTAGAGCAGACCGAGGTGCGGTACGTGCTCGACGTCTCCCGAGCCGCGGTCGCTCTCGCCCTGGCCACGGGGGAAGCCAGGCGGCGGTGTGTGCCCGGGGCGCTCGGGGCCCGGGGCGTACGCGGGCATGCCGTGCACGGCGTCCGGGCCGGCCGGTGACGCGTTCTCCAAGGTCACCCCGGTACGGAACCTGCGTGCTTCGTCGGGGCCGCCCAGCCGGTCCGCGTCCAGCTCGGCCTGCTCGATCAGATCGAGGACGAGTGCCAGGTGCCGGCCGGAGATGAAGGTCAGCCGCGAACCCTCCGCCCGGACCTGGTCGACGAGGAGGTTCACAAGCGGGGACGGGATCGTCCTCTCGGCGTACGGATAGCGGCTGGTGCGCCGCTCTGCGATCGCACTGTGGAGCCGTGCCACATCAGGGTCGGGCGTGTTGGGCGACTCGATCAGCTTCACGGTGGCCAGCGTCTGAGGGGCGGCCGGGTCGGGCAGCAGACGCAGCACGGGACGGAACCCGGCATGGTGAGCGGCGACCCGCAAGTTGAACAGCGCCGCCCCACAAGCGACGTGCAGGGAGCGCAGCTGCGGGTCGGCCTGCGACGTGCCGCGCTCGAAATCCGCGTGCAGGGTCATGGAGTGGTCGGCCCGCCTGTAGCGGAATCGCCACGGCTGCGCGTTGTGCATGGACGGTGCCGTAGAGGCATCGCGGACAAGACTTTCGACCACCTCGTCGTCGGCGAATGAGGTGGGATGCATGAGTGCCTCCTGCCGTCCTTTCTGCTCCGCCGGCGGAGAGACGCCGGTCTCACTGGACAGCCTGCTGCCCTGACGTACGAGCGCCGAGGGCCCGGGAGAACCGGAAGAGGGGCCGAATGTCCCTGGACGCCTCGACGAGCGAGCAGATGAACGGCGGCGCCCCTCCTCGGGACCCCGCAGACCCCTCGTAACGCTGCGGCGCACGACGCAGCACCCCGCCCGGGAGGTTCCCGGACGGGGTGCTGCTTCAGGGGGCCGTGGCCGCCGCTGTCCGCGTTGCGCTGTCTCCGTCGGTCCCCGTGGTCCCGTGGGGAGCGCGTGCGGAGCTTCGCGTCAGTAGCTCAGTCCGTCGCCGAAGTCGTAGAGCGTCTTCTCCGGGTCGTCGAGGGTGGGGATGCCGACGGGAAGCCTCCCGGAGGGGTTGAGATCGCCGTACAGGGCGTCGGCGGCCGAGGCGATGGAGAGGTCGCCGTAGGAGAACGTGGCGAGGTACGCCGGGACGTCGGGGAAGCGCTGGATGTCGTAGGCGTTGCGCACGGCGACCGCGACGACCGAAGTGCCGCTCTTCATCAGGGCCTTGACCAGGGCAGCCTGGGCGGCGCCCTTGTCCTTGGCGGACGCGGCGGCGTTGGTCACCACGACGGTCACGTCGTGGTCCCGCGCTGCGGAGGCGGCCTCCGCGATCTTCGCTTCGGAGGGAGCCGGACCGGTCTCCAGCGGGGTGGCTGACTGTCCGGGACGCTTGCTGACAGCGTCGGCGAGAGCCGCGACCTGATCGGCTCCCCAGCCGGCCACCAGCACGGAACGCTTCTCACCGGAGAGGGGGAGCACCCTGCCCTCGTTGCGCACCAGCGTGACTGTGCGGTCGGTGATGCGAGCGGCGTCCGCGGCGTGCCGGCGGTTGCCGACGAAGCGCTCGGCGCGTGCCTCGTCGACGTACGGCCGGGGGAAGAGCCCGTTGCGCAGCTTGTGTTCGAGGATGCGCAGCACGGAGGCGTCCAGACGGGACTCGGGTACGTCGCCGGACTCGACGGCTGCCAGCACGGCGGCGTGTGCGGTGTCGGTCTTCGGGGCCAGTACCAGTTGGTCGCAGCCGGCCTGCAGTGCCCGTACGGGGGCGACGTCCGGCGGGAAGTCCTCGGTGGCGCCGCCCATGTCGAGGGCGTCCGTGACGATGAGGCCGTCGAAGCCCAGCTCCTCGCGGAGCAGGCCCGTCACGATCGGCTTGGACATGGTCGCGGGGACCTCGCTCGCGTCCAGCGAGGGGACGACGATGTGCGCCGTCATGATCGTGTCGACGCCGCGTGCGATGGCCGCGCGGAACGGCGGCAGGTCGATGCTCTCCAGCTCTTCGCGTGTGTGCGTGATGACGGGCAGACCGGTGTGACTGTCGACGTCCGTGTCTCCGTGGCCGGGGAAGTGCTTGGCGGCGCTTGCCACTTCGCCGCGGTGGTAGCCCCGCACGGAGTCGGCGACGAGCGTGGAACACAGCTGCGGGTCGGAGCCGAAGGAGCGGACGCCGATGATCGGGTTGTTCGGGTTGATGTTGACGTCGGCGACGGGGGCGTAGTTCTGGTTGATGCCCATCGCGGCCAGCTCGCTGCCGATGATCTCGGCGGAGCGGCGGACGTCCGTACGTGAACGCCCCGCGGCCAGCGCCATGTTGCCCGGCATCTGCGTGGCCGGCTCCAGCATCCGGAAGACGACGCTGCCGCCTTCCTGGTCGATGGAGACCAGCAGCGGGATGCGGGCGCCGGAGCGGAGAGCGGCCCGCTGCAGCCCGTTGGAGAGTCCGGCGACCTGACGGGGGTCCTTGAGGTTGTCGGGGCCGCGGCGGGCGTCGAAGTAGATCACGCCGCCCGGACGGTACTTGGCGACGACCTCGGCGGGTGTCGAAACCCCGTACAGCTCCTTGTTCTTGGCGTGCGCTGTGTCGGCTCGCGTGCCGTAGACCTCGATTACGAAGAGCTGGCCGATCTTCTCCTTCAGCGACATCCGGCCGAGCATCGTCCGGGCTGTGCGCCGGACGCGGTCTGCGTCCCCGGCGGCACCGCCGGCTGCCTGGGCGGGGCCGGCCGCGCCGGCGGTGAGACCGAAGGCGGCCGCGGCACCTGCGGCACCGGTGAGGATCTGTCTGCGGGTGGTGGGTTGGGGCGGCTGCGGCGGCGTCTGCTGCATCGTGGTGCTCCTCAAACGGGCGACTCGAACGGGCGACGTGGAGCCGGGCATACGGGAGCGCACATATTCGCAGTGCGGGGTTGTGAAGGACCAGACGCCGCGCTGAAGTTCATCGGTCCAGTCCAGTGGCGGCGGTCGGGTGAACGCCCGGTCGGGACGGTGCCACAGGGGCGCCACAGGGGTGGCGGAATGTCTCACTGCGCGAGTGGGGCAGGGACGGATGAACCGTGCTGTACGGGCGGGTGCGCGGCATCGCCGCCCCTCCGGGGAGGCTCCCCGGGCGTGCCGCCGGGACAGTCGTCCCTTCGGCACGGGCCGGCGATGCCGCACCTCATGTGCGGGGGAGGGCCGTCGCCCTGCGTCGCCGCGTCAGGCGACGGTCAGTCCGGCCTTCAGGGCGCCTGCGACGCGGACCACCCGTTCCGTCTGCACCCGCGCAGCTGTACGGGCCGTCTCGTCCACAGGGTTGTTCCCCTGGGCATCGGTGTGCGAGGTGCCGTACGGATTGCCGTCGACGAACTTGGACGGGTCGGTGTAGCCAGGGGCGACGACCAGACCGCCGAAGTGGTGGACGGTGTTGTAGAGCGCCAGCAGCGTCGACTCCTGGCCGCCGTGCGGCGAGGCCGAGGAAGTGAATCCGCTGTAGACCTTGTCGGCCAGCCGGCCCTCCGCCCAGAGGGGCCCGAGCTGGTCGAGCAGCTGCTTGAGCTGGGCGGAGACGTTCCCGAAGCGCGTGGGCGTACCGAAGAGCACGGCGTCGCCCCACTCCACGTCGGCGGGGGATGCCTCCGGGACGTCCGCCGTGGCCCGCAGATTCTCCGCCCACGCGGGGTTGGACTCGACTGCCGAGCGAGGCGCCAGCTCGGGCGCGCGGCGCAGCCGTACCTCTGCGCCGGCCTTCTCGGCGGTGTCGCTGATCTCCCTGGCGAGCGCGGCGATCGTGCCGGTCGAGGAGTAGTAGATGACGGCGACCTTGACGGGTGCCGGGCTGGCCGGAGTCGGGGTGCTCATGAAAGCGAACTCCTGTCCAAGTGTGGTGCGCGTGCTGTGCGTTGTGCTGTGGAGCGACGGGCAGCCGTCGCGCACGGCTTCGCGAAGAAGTCGTTGAAGGTGGAACTACCCGGTCCCGGCTGTTGAATGGGTGTGATCCGGGCCACAACCGCGGTGTGGAGCGGGGGAGTTCACGGTGTGGAGCGGGGAAGTTCTCCCGCCTCACGCCGCTCCCGGCGGCCCGTCCCAGGTCACGGACCCAGTGCCTTCTCGTAGCGCTGCACGTCGTAGTAGCGGCCGAACTTCCGGCCCGCCTCGTGGTACGTGCCGACATGCTCGAAGCCGAAGCGCTCGTGCAGACGCACGGACGCGTCGTTGGGCACCGTTATCCCGGCGTACGCACGGTGCAGGTCCTGCCCCTTCAGAGCTTCGAAGAGGTGCTCGTAGAGCAGGGAGCCGATCCCGCGGCCCGCCGCCTCGGGTGCCAGGTAGACGCTGACTTCGACGGAGGTGCTGTAGGCGGGCCTCGGCCGGAACTGGCTGCTGGTCGCGTAGCCGAGAACTTGGCCGAATGCGGAACCCCTCGTGCCGGGTGGGGTGGACGGGCTGTCGGTACGGCCCCCGGCCGCCGCCCTGCCTCCTCCTGTGATGTGGCGCTCCTGCGCAACCAACAGGCGGTACGGGCCGTCTTCAAGGTGGGAGAGCAGCCAGTCACGCCGTTCCCCGGGTGTGAACGGCTCGGTGTCGAACGTGGCGGCCGACTCGCGGACGTAGTGGTTGTAGATGTCGGTCAGCGGCTTCAGGTCTTCCTCGGTCCCCGCTCTGACCAGTACCTCTGACGACTCGCTCACCTTGGATCCCTTCAGGTGGCCGGACAGGGTACTGCATGATCACGAAATTGACGCGGCGGTTGGGAATTAAGTCCGGTTTCCACTCGTTGTTTCCTTCGGATGGGGGCACTCGGGGAGTGTCCGCCCCAAGCCACCGACCAGATTGAGTCCACTCGCAAGGGAGCACGCATGGCAACCCGTGCCGTCGCCCGTCGTCAGGCCAGCACGACAGGTGCAGCTGACGCGGCAAGCAGTGTTCGCGCCGCAGGCAGCGAAGTCGCGGACCGCGACCTGGTCGGCATGTATCTCGACGAGATCGCCCGCACGCCACTGCTCGACGCGGCAAAGGAAGTCGAGCTCTCGCTCGCCATCGAGGCAGGCGTGTACGCCCGCCGAATACTGGATCAGGAAGAGAAGCCGCTGAGCCCCGACTCGGCCAGCGCGACCGCGGCCCGCGAGGAGCTGGAAGCGATCGTCGCCGAGGGTGAGCGTGCAAAGGACGTCTTCATCCGCTCCAACCTCCGGCTCGTGGTCGCGGTCGCCCGGCGGTACCCCCGCAGCGGACTGCCGCTGCTGGACCTGATCCAGGAGGGCAACGCCGGCCTCGTCCGTGCCGTGGAGAAGTTCGACTACCGCAAGGGCTTCAAGTTCTCCACGTACGCGACCTGGTGGATCCGGCAGGCCATCACGCGGTCGATCGCCGACCAGTCGCGGACCATCCGGCTGCCCGTCCACCTGGTGGAGGAGCTCGGCCGCATCCGGCGCGTCCAGCGGGAGTTCAACAGGGAGTACGGCCGGGAGCCGGAGCCCACGGAGGTCGCCGCCGAGCTGAGCTCCACACCGGAACGCGTGATCGACGTGCTGGACTGGGCGCGCGACCCCGTCAGCCTCAACATGTCGGTCGACGACGAGGGCGAGACGCAGTTCGGCGACCTGCTGGAGGACACCTCCGCGGCCTCGCCGGAGCAGTCGGTCCTGACGCTGCTGCGCCGGGAGGAGCTCGACGGGCTCATCGGCCGCCTCGACTCCCGTACGGCCTCCATCATCAAGGCGCGCTACGGCATGGTCGACGGCCGGGAGCGCACGCTCACGGAGGTCGGCAAGCAGCACGGCCTGACGCGGGAGCGGATCCGGCAGATCGAGAAGCATGCCCTGCTGGAGCTGAAGAAGCTGGCCACGGACACCGGCTTCGACGCCGCTGCCTGATCCGAATACGGTGATCCGAAGTCGCCGATCCGGCGGGGTGACCCGAGGACCTGGCGAGGTGACCTGAACCGGGTCGCGCCGCGATCACTCCGCGGCGGCAGCACTCGCGCCACGCGCGGACAACTGAACTCCCCACGAGGCGGCTGCTCCAGGGCCGCCACCCGGACGAGTCCCGGCGCCCTCCCCCGAGCGCCGGGACTCTTTTGCGTGCTGCCTCCAGACGTAGACGTACGGGCGGGGCGGGATGCAGGCGTGCGGGCGTGCCTCCCGTGCAGAACCGTGTTCCGGGTCACCGGCGGACCGGCCTGCACGCAGTGGCGGGTGCGTTGATTTGGTTGGAACGCATGCCCAGTTGTGTTTACTTTCCCCTGTGTGCGGCCGTACCGTACCCACGAAGCCACACTCTCGGGCACGGAACGGACTCGAAGCCACATGTACGCACCGGAGCGCCAACAGGAGATCCTGCGGCTCGCACGCGAGCGGGGCCGCGTGGAGGTGCTGTCCCTGGCGCGGGAGTTCCAGGTCACCGGCGAGACGGTCAGGCGCGATCTCAAGGCCCTCGACCGGGCCGGAGTCATCCGGCGCGTCCACGGCGGCGCCATTCCCGCGGGCACTCTCAACTTCGAACCCGACCTGAACGAGCGGGAGGCCGAGGCCACCGCCGAGAAGGACCGCATCGCCCAGGCCGCGCTGGACGAACTGCCCACCACGGGCAGCGTGCTGCTCGACGCGGGCTCCACGACTGCCCGCCTCGCCGCCGCTCTGCCCATGGACTGCGGGATCACCGTCGTCACCCACGCCCTCCCGCTGGCGGCGCGGCTCGCCGACCATCCCGGCATCGACCTGCACATCGTGGGCGGCCGGGTGCGGCACCGTACGCGCGCCGCCGTCGACGCCTGGGCGCTGCGCACCTACGCCGAGATCAACGCCGACCTTCTCTTCCTCGCCACGAACGGCTTCTCCCTCGACGGAGGCCTCACCACCCCCGACCTCGCCGAGGCGGCCGTCAAGCGCGCGGTGACAGCGGCGGCACGCAGGGTCGTGCTGCTCGCGGACTCCGCCAAGTACGGACAGGAACACTTCGCGCGGTTCGGCGGACTCGCCGACGTCGATCTGCTCATCACGGACACCGGGCTGCCGGCCGAGGCGGCACGTGCCATCGAGGCAGCGGGGCCCCAGGTGAGGCGGGTATGAGCGGCACGGCCGGCCGCGCCCACGGCACGATCCTCACCGTCACGCCCAACCCCAGCCTGGACCGTACGTACGAGATACCCGGACTCGCCCGCGGCGCCGTGCTGCGGGCGGGCGCGGACCGCGTCGACCCTGGTGGGAAGGGCGTCAACGTCTCGTGTGCGCTGACCGCCGCGGGGCGGCGGACCATCGCCGTCCTGCCCCTCGGAGGACCCGAAGGAGCGCTGCTCGCACGGTTGTTGGAGGAGCGGGGCATCGAGGTGGCGGGCGTCCCCGTGAGGGGGTCGACCCGCGTGAACATCTCACTCGCCGAACCCAACGGGACGCTCACCAAGATCAATGCCCCCGGGCCCGAACTCACCGGACGCGAAGCCGGGGCGCTGCTGGACAGGGTGGAAGCGCCGGGTGGCTGCGCTGCGGCGCCGGCTGCGGACGGAGCCCGTGCGGGCGGGGCGGGGACGGACGGAGCCGGGCACGGAACCGCGGACGGGACCGTCAACGGAGCCGGGCACGGAACCGCGGACGGGACCGCCAACGGCGCCGCGGACGGAACCGCGGACGGGACCGCCGTGGGCATTGCCTGGATCGTCTGCTGCGGCAGCCTCCCCGGGGGGCTCTCTTCCGGGTGGTACGCCGAGCTCGTCCGGCGGTGCAATCTCCGGGGAGTCCGCGTCGCCCTCGACACCTCCGGACCGGCGCTGCGGGCCGCGCTGCGTGAGCGGCCGGATGTGGTCAAACCCAACGCCGACGAGCTGGCCGAGGCAGTCGGCCGCCCCCTCGCGACCGTCGGCGACGCGGTGAAGGCGGCCGAGGAACTGCGCACCTCCGGCGCACGTGCCGTCCTCGCCAGCCTCGGGGCCACCGGACAGCTGTTGGCCGACGCCACCGGTACGTACTTCGCCAGCGCCCCTGCCCCCGCCGTACGCAGTGATGTCGGAGCCGGTGACGCCTCGCTCGCGGGCTTCCTCGCGGCGGGCGGTTCCGGTCCGGGAGCGCTGGCCTCGGCGGTGGCGTACGGAGCGGCGGCGGTCCAGCTGCCCGGCAGCGCCATGCCCCGGCCCGCCGATGTGCGTCCCGAAGCCGTCTCTGTGACGACCCGCCCGCCGCTGGACCACCCCCTGGGCCGTCCCCTCGCCGGTCCTCCTCCGGACGAGGCCGAACTTGCCGCCGGCCCCGAGAACACCGCCGCCACCGAGAACACCGCCGGCCCCGAGAACACTGCCAACACCGCCAACGACGCCGATGGAGCCGTTCGATGAGCCAGCTGATCAACGCGGAGCTGGTCGACCTCGACCTGACCGCGGGCACCAAGGAAGAAGCCACGCGCTCGCTCGCCGAGCGGATGTCCGCACAAGGACGCGTCACCGACCTCGACGGATTCCTGGAGGACGTAGCAGCCCGCGAGGCGCGGATGCCGACCGGGCTCGAAGGCGGCATCGGGATACCGCACTGCCGCAGCGCCCACGTCACCGAACCCACCCTGGCCTTCGGCCGCCCGGCCGTACCCGTCGACTTCGGGGCTTCCGACGGGCCGGCCGACCTGATCTTCCTCATAGCCGCTCCCGAAGGGGGCGATCGGGACCACCTCGGCATCCTCTCCGGCCTCGCGCGACGGCTGGCCGACGAGAGCTTCACCGCCCAGTTGCGCTCGGTGCCGGAACCGGAGCGGGCGGCGGCGCTCATCCGCGGTGACGCGGAAGCGGAAGCCGGAGCGGAAGCCGCACCGGAAGCCGCACCCGTCACCCGGGAGGCAGCCGCGGCCGATACCGGGGCACGGGAGACGGATGCCACGCCGGACGACGCGCCGCACGCCGGGGCCGAGCCGGGGCCCGCGCGCGATTCTGCGGGCCGGGAGTCGCCGGACCGTGAGGGGGAGCGGCAGGGCCGACCGGGCGAGGCACCAGGGGCGGAAGGGCAGTCGTCCCCCTTCCGCATCGTCGCCGTGACCTCGTGCCCCACCGGCATCGCGCATACGTTCATGGCTGCGGAGTCCCTGACCAGGGCGGGGCAGGAGGCGGGCGTCGAAGTGGTCGTCGAGACCCAGGGCTCGGCCGGGTTCGACCGGCTCGACCCCGCGGTGATCGCCGCGGCGGACGGCGTGATCTTCGCGCACGACGTCGAGGTCCGGGAGAAGCACCGCTTCGCGGGCAAGCCCACTGTTGACGTCGGCGTGAAGGCCGCCGTCAACCGGCCGGCCGAACTCGTCGCCGAGGTACGGGCCCGGGCCGCGCACGGCGGGACCTCTGCGGCCGGAGCTCCGCCCGTCCCCATGCGGGACGCGGGCGACCCGGGGGACGGATTCGGCACGCAGCTGCGCAAGTGGCTGATGACCGGCGTGAGTTACATGGTCCCGTTCGTCGCCGCGGGGGGACTGCTGATCGCCCTCTCCTTCGCTCTCGGCGGCTACGAGATCACCGACGCCAAGTCCGTCGCCGACCACTTCGTCTGGACCGAGGCGCACAGCTGGGCCGCGCTGCTCAACCAGACCGGCGGCCTCGCATTCAGCTTCCTGGTGCCGGTGCTCGCGGGCTACATCGCCTACGGGATGGCTGACCGTCCGGGACTGGTCCCCGGTTTCGTCGGCGGTGCCGTCGCCGTCGAGATCGAGGCGGGCTTCCTGGGCGGACTCGTCGCCGGTCTCCTTGCGGGGGCCGTGGCGATGTCGGTCCAGCGCGTGACGATTCCGCCCGCACTGCGGGGCATCATGCCGGTGGTCGTCATTCCGCTGATCTCGTCCGTGATCGTCGGCACGCTGATGTTCGTGCTGATCGGTACGCCGATCGCCTCGGCCCAGAAGGCCATGACGGACTGGCTCGGCGGGCTCACCGGTACCGACGCCGCCCTGCTGGGCCTGCTGATCGGGCTGATGATGTGCTTCGACCTGGGCGGTCCGGTCAACAAGGTCGCCTACACCTTCGCCACCGGCGGCATCGCGACGGCCGACCCCGGCAACGGCAGTCTGACGGCGATGGCCGCCGCGATGGGCGCCGGCATGGTCCCTCCCCTCGGCATGGCGCTCGCCACCGTCGTACGGAGCAAGCTGTTCACCAGGGCGGAGCGGGAGAACGGGAAGGCGGCCTGGGTGCTGGGTGCTTCCTTCATCACGGAAGGAGCCATTCCGTTCGCCGCGGCCGACCCGCTGCGGGTCATCCCCTCCTCCATGGCCGGCGGCGCGGTGACCGGCGCACTGACGATGTCCTTCGGCAGCACCCTGCGCGCACCGCACGGCGGAGTGTTCGTCGTGCCGCTCATCGGCTCCCCCTTGCTGTACCTCGTCGCTGTCGCAGCCGGAACGGCGGTCACCACCGCGCTGGTCCTCGTCCTCAAGGGCGCCCGGGGACGGGGCGGTTCCGCGCCCGCCTCGACGGAACCGGCCGGCCGCAGGGCGAGGACAGCCGGCGGTGACGGCCGGGGGAACGGTGGTCCCGATGAGACCTCAGGGAACGCGAGCGGACCCGGAGACGGCGGCGTCCGCGCACCCGCCTGAGCCTCGCCTGCAGCCGCGCGGGCGCACCCGCGTGAGCCTCGCCTGCCGCGTGCGCCAGCAGGAGCCTCGGCCGCAGCGCTCCTGGCTGGAGCGAGCACATGCCGGTGCCTGTCAGGTGCGGTCCCGCCTCGGACTTCGCCCGTCGGCGCCCCCGAACATCGCCGTGCGCACCTGGAGGTGCTCGCTCCGGCCTGAACTCCCGAGGTCAGGCACTGCCGGAGACGGCCGGCCCTTCCGACCCCGCCGCCGGACGGGCGTACAGGTCGCGGTACGAGGGGAAGACCCCACCGGGTCCGTCCACGCTGTCCGCTGCCAGCACGGCCTTCACCACAGCACGGGTCAGCCCGTCGGCCCCCGCGGCCAGCACGTCGTTCAACTCCGTTCCCTCAAGGGGGCGTTCGCCGGTCGAGAGGGCGAAGACGGTGTCCCCGTCGTGCATGAGGTGCACGGGCCGTACACCTCTGGCCAGCCCGTCGTGAGCGGTGCCCGCCAGCTTCTGTGCCTGTGCCCTTGTGAGCGCCGCATCCGTCGCCACCACGGCCAGCGTCGTGTTGAAGGGGGGACGCAGCACCCCGGCCGAGCGTCTGCCCGTCTCCTGCTGCGCCTGTGCCAGCCGACGCTGCGCCTCCTCGTGCGCGGCGGAGCCGGGCACGCGGGGCGGACGCCCGTCCCACATCTCCCCGTAGAGGACGCCGGTTGCGGGGTCCAGCGCCGAACCGGCCGCGTTGACGGCCGCCAGTACGCCCACCGTCACCCCGGAAGGGAGCACGGTGCTCGCCGAGCCGATCCCGCCCTTGAGCCCGCCCACCACGGCACCGGTGCCCGCCCCCACATTGCCCTGGCGAACCGGCGCTCCGGGCTCCGTCCGGCTTGCGGCTTCCACCGCTTCCCGTCCCAGCGTCGCGTCCGGCCGGGACCGCCAGCCCCCACCACGTCCGAGGTCGAAGAGGACAGCCGCAGGCACGACAGGGACGACCTGCGCCGGGTGGCTCCCGACCGGTACGCCGCGGCCCTGCTCCTCCAGCCAGCTCATCACGCCCGCGACGGAGTCGAGCCCGAAGGCGCTGCCGCCGGTCAGCACCACCGCGTGAATGCGCTCCACCACGTTCCGCGGATCCAGCGCGTCCGTCTCCCGCGTGCCCGGAGCACCTCCGCGGGAGTCGACACCGGCGACGGCACCGCCCTCCGGAGTGAGCACCACCGTGGTACCGCTCAGCCAGCCCGGCCGGTCGTCCCCGGTCCGCTGCGCGTGCCCCACCCGAAGGCCCCGCACGTCTGTCAGTGCGTCCTGAGTCGTCATGCGGCATGGATACCAGGGTCGCGGGCGGCCCGTACGCTTGTGGCATGACGACCGGTTCCCGACGGACCCCCGACGCCGCCGCCGCGCTGGACTTCGGCGATCCGCTCAGCATGCGTTCCGCGGACGACACCGACAGCGGCTGGGGAGATCGGACCGGCGGCAGCGGTGCAGCGCCCGGCGGCAGCGGGGGAGACGCGGCGGCGGATCTCGCCCGTTTTCTGGAGGAGAAGCCACCGCACCACCTGTGACGCCCTCCGAAGAGACCTGCGTCTGGCCGGCAGGGCTTCTCGTCGGCCGGGCCGCCGGAGCGCCGGGCAGGCGTCCGGGAGCCCGGCGTCCGGCGCCCGGGGCAGCGACCGTCAGACGACGGGGTCGCCCTGCTGACGAGCCACGGGCAAGGGCCGCGACACCGGCGCTCCGGGGCAGGCGCTCCCTATCCGAACTGACCCACCTGGTAGTCGCCGGCGGGCTGCTGGACCATGACGTTCGTCCGGTTGAAGGCGTTGATGAGCGAGATCAGGAACACCATCGCGGTGAGCTGCTCCTCGTCGTAGTGCTTGGCGGCATTCGCCCAGGCCTCGTCCGTGACACCACCGGCCGCATCCGCGATGCGGGTGCCCTGCTCCGTCAGCTCCAGAGCTGCGCGCTCGGCCTCGGTGAAGACCTTGGCCTCACGCCACGCAGCGACCAGGCTGAGACGCACCGAATCCTCACCGGCGGCGACGGCGTCCTTCGTGTGCATGTCGGTGCAGAAGCCGCAGCCGTTGATCTGACTCGCCCGGAGCTTCATCAGCTCCTGCGTCGAGCCAGGCAGCGTCGACTGCGAGACCACCTGGTTCGCCGCGACGAGGTGCTTCACGACCTTCTCTGCCATCGCGCTGCCGAAGACGTTCAAGCGGGCTTCCATGAAGGACTCCTCTGCCGTTTGTCAGTGCTTTCACACCCATGACGGAACGGCTCGGCAGGATGTGACAGGGACGGATGTGACCTGCGTCTCCCAGCAGGCGGTGCGTGCTTCGTCCCTCCTGACGCCGGACGGGAGGACCTATTCCTTGCGGATGTCCGGGCCGTCCCGCTGTGCTCCTACGGCACCCGCCACGTCCGCGGTGCCGGCCGAGTTGACCGAGCCGGTCTGCTGCGCCGCGAGAAGGTCGCGGATCTCGGCCAGCAGGTCCACCTCGTTGAGTTCCGCCGGTGCCTCGGGCGTCGCGTTCTTGGCGGCCTGCCGTTCCTTGTACTTCGACATCGGCAGGATCATGAGGAAGTAGACGACCGCGGCGGTGATCAGGAACGTCAGCGAGGCGCTGAGGACCGGTCCCCAGTTGATCGGCACACCGCTCGTCACCTCGCCGGTGGCCTTGTTGATCTCGCAAGGCGCCTTCAGACAGGACCTGTACTTGTCCAGGTCCTTCGTTCCTATGGCCCCCACAAGCGGGTTGATCAGGCCCTTGACGACCGAATCCACGATTTTGCTGAAGGCGGTTCCCACGACGACGGCCACGGCCAGTTCGACCACGTTGCCGCGCATCAGGAATTCCCTGAACCCCGCCAGCAGACTCTTCTTCTCGCTTTCGGAATCCGGCATAACGATCTTTGCCCCGCCTCTCTCCGAGCTCGTTCCGTATCGGCCGACGGTTCGCCCCCGGCGCGGCTCTCAGCACAGCGTCACCGCCAACCGGGAGGTGACCGCCGCCCCGGCGAGTGCGGTCGCAGTCCTGCGCGGCACGGCCAGCACGACGAGCGCTCCGTCGACCGGATCAGTCTCCATGTGCTCGGGCAGCCTCTCCACCCTGGCCCCCCTCGCCACTGTCCGCGGGGAAGCGGAACCCTCCTCGGACGCGACCACATCCACCCTGTCGCCGGGACGCAGCAGCCGTACGGTGGCGGCGTCCGCAATGCGCACCGGGGCGGAGACGGATGCCGGAGCGGGCCCGGGATCAGGCGCGCGCGGGCGGTGTGCACGCGTCCCTGACGCCGAATCCGCGCGGGTGGACCCAGCGCCGTCCGGCCGGCTCGCCCGGCTCTCGCCGGCACCTTCTCCGCGGGCGGCGGAGGCCGCCAACGCGGCTGCGACGACTGCCAGTCCGGCCGCTGCGGCGCGCCGCCGCCCGTGGACGAGCCGCCGCATGCGGTGACTGCCGCCCCCGCCCGCACGCACCGGCGTGAGGTCGGGAACGACGCCGTTTCCCCGTCCCTGCGTGCGGGGACCACCGCCGCTCCGATCCGCACCGGTCCCTTCGCGCTCTCCGCCGCTCCCGCCGTGGTCACCGCCGCCACTCCTGCCGCGGCCGTCCGGCTCGTCGCCGCCGCGCTCGCGCCGGGACCCCCGCCCGGGCTGGAAATTCCGGGACACCACGCTCACCGCCTGCCGTCAGAGGATCTCTGCTTCCCGCTTCTGACGTCACAGTGCAGCAATTCGCCCGGCGTCTTCGAAATCAGCTGAAAACTGTGGACAGCAAGGCAGTTGTGGACAACACCGGCACCCGTACGGGTGCCGGTGAGCCGTCGTCCTTCCGGGCCCGTGGCCGAGGGCTGGCTACTCAGGCACCGGCACAAGCACAGGCACAGGCACCGCGCCGGCCGCTTCGCCGGCTACGGCAGTTCGATGCCCGGGTCCAGTCCGCCCAGCGCCTCGGAACAGCTGCACGAGCGCTCCGCAGGCAGCTTGCCGACCGCGTCGAAGAGCACTTTCCGCAGCCGCCCCACGTTCTCCCCGAAGACCCGCAGTACCTCCTCGTGCGAGACGCCCTCTCCCGTCTCGGCCCCGGCGTCCAGGTCGGTGACGAGGGTGAGTGACGCGTAGCAGAGCCCGAGTTCGCGGGCCAGTGCCGCCTCGGGGTGGCCCGTCATGCCGACGACCGACCAGCCCTGAGCCGCGTGCCAGTGGGACTCGGCGCGGGTGGAGAAACGGGGACCTTCGACGACGCACAGCGTGCCGCCGTCCACCGCCTCCCAGCCGTCTTCACGGGCAGCGGAGAGGCAGGCCTGGCGCCCGGTCTCGCAGTAGGGGTCGGCGAAGGTCAGGTGCACGACGTTCGGCACGGACCCGTCGGGCAGGGCTTCCCCGTCGAAGTACGTCTGTACGCGCGCCTTCGTCCGGTCGACCAGCTGGTCCGGTATCAGCAGCGTGCCCGGTCCGTACTCCTGCCGGAGCCCGCCGACGGCACACGGCCCCAGCACCTGGCGTACGCCCGCGGAGCGCAACGCCCACATGTTGGCGCGGTAGTTGATGCGGTGCGGTGGCAGGTGGTGCTTACGGCCGTGGCGGGGGAGGAAGGCGACCCGCCGCCCGGCCAGCTCGCCCAGGAAGAGCGAATCGCTCGGGGCGCCGTACGGGGTGTCGACCGTGATCTCGGTCACGTCGTCGAGGAAGGAGTAGAAGCCGGAGCCGCCGATGACGCCGATCTCAGCCTGTTCGCTCATACGGACCACCCTAAGGCCAGGCCCGGAGTGAGCGGGACGGTGCCGGGCGCGGAGCCCGGCGGAACCGTCAGGCGGCCGAAGTGCCCGCCTTGCTGGTGCTCTTGGAGCTGCTGTCGCCGGACGAGCCCGACTTCGAGGCGTCCGAACCGGAGCTCGAGGAACCGGAGTCGCCCGGGGACTTCGAGGACGACGAGCTGCCGCCGTTGCTCTTGGCGGAGGTGTCGGAGGAGCCCGAGGACCCGGACGCCGAGGTCGACGTGGAGCTGCGGCTGTCGTTGCGGTAGAAGCCGGAGCCCTTGAAGACGATGCCGACAGCCGAGAAGACCTTCTTCAGGCGGCCCTCGCACGCGGGGCACTCGGTCAGTGAGTCGTCGGTGAACTTCTGCACCACCTCGAGGCCCTCGCCGCACTGGGTGCACTGGTACTGGTACGTCGGCACGTCTCTTCCTCCTGGCACTCTTACTCGGTGAGTGCTAACGACGCTCCATATTGCAGTATTCCCGCGCGTCAGTCCACCGTGACAGGTGCACGGTGACTCACCCCACGCGCGGAGCCCCGCCCGCCGCGCCGGTCGGCCAGCCGACGGCGGAAGACGACGAGCGCGGTCAGTGCCAGCCCAGTACCGGCCGCAGGGGCGAGGAATCCCGCGCCGGCGCCGAAGCCGTCCGTCAGCTGTCCGGCCGCCATCGAGCCGGCGGCCTGTCCGAGCGCCACCGCTCCTGTCAGCCAGGTGAACGCCTCCGTACGGACTGCCGCGGGCACCAGCAGTTCGACGAGTGTGAAACCGGTGATCATGGACGGTGCGACACAGAGCCCCGCCACCAGCCCGAGCGCACCCAGCAGCGCCAGCCACGGGGTCAGCTGCGCCGCGGCGGCCAGCGCCGCGGTCGCCAGCACGAGCACGGGGTAGGCGATCAGCAGCCGGGCCTGTGCGCTGCGCCTCCAGCGGATCGTCCCCACGGCCACTGCGGCCAGCGTGTTGCCGGTGGCGAATATGCCGTACAGCACGCCGTTGAGCTCCGGCTGGCCGGCGAACTGTGTGACCGCCGCAATAGAGACCTGCATGCCTCCGAAGACGCTGCCGATGCCCAGCAGCGCCGGGATGAGAACGCGTACGCCCGGGAGGCTCAGCGCGGACCGCCCGCCGTCCTTCGCATGCGGACGGGCACCTCCCGCACCCGGACCACTGTCCGGACCGGAACCACTGTCCGTACGCGTGGCACTGTCCCGTCGGGCCTTCTTCCCGCTCGTCCCTTCCTGCCCGAGCGCCTTCGGCGGCTGTGTCCCCCGCTGAGCGGCGAAGAAGAGCCCCCCGCCCAGGATCAGGAACGCTTCCGCGACCAGCCCCGCAGCCGGATGCACCGTCGTGCACAGCGCGGTCGTCAGCACGGGTCCCACGATGAAGGTGAACTCGTCCGTCACCGACTCGAAAGCAGCCGCAGTCGTCATCAGCGGCGAACTGTCGTCCAGGGACGCCGACCAACGGGCCCGCACCATCGGGCTGATGGGCGGGGTGGTTGCTCCGGCGGGCACGGCTGCGGCGAACAGAGCCCACAGAGGCGCGTCGCGCAGCGCCAGCACGATCAGCAGTGACACCGTCAACGCGTGCAGGAGGACGGCCGGTACAAGGACCGCTCTCTGCCCGAAACGGTCGGTGAGCTTTCCGCTCTGCGGCGCGATCAGTGCCATGGCGACACCGGAAATCGCTGTGACGATGCCTGCGGCTCCGTACGAGCCGGTTGTGTGCTCGACGAGCAGCACGGTGCCGATGCCCAGCATGGCGATCGGCTGCCGCGCCAGAAAGCCCGGGATCACGAAGCGCCACGCCCCTGGCGTACGCAGCAAGTCGCGGTAGCCGGGGCGGCGTTCGTCGGTCGGGGTGGCCGGAGTCGTCACGGCCGGGCCTCTCTGCCGCCTGGTAGCGCGCCGCTCGCACCGAGGGCTGTCCGCCGAGGGCTGTCCTCTTGCGCGTACCTCCGGTCGCGCCAGCCCTGCATCAGGCAGGATCGGTGAAATGTCTTGCCGTCACGCAGGATAGCGGCCTGTGCCACGAGGGGAATCCCCGTGAGCAGGCGAGAACTTCCCGACGCAGCGCACAGCCCGTCCTGGGCCGGCGCTCAGCCGCTCAGTGCTTCCGCAGGTCCCAGGGTTTCCGGGAACCGCCGGAGTCCCGTGGGCCGGGGCCCGAGCCGGAGTCCCGGCGGCGCCTGGGGCCGCGCGTATCCCGGCTGCCGGCCCGGCCTTCCCGGTCCGGCTTCAGCCAGCCGGCCAGCTTGCCGCCCTGGCCGACGTCCAGCAGCCGTTGCTCTGCCGCGTCGCGTACCGGGTCGGTCGCCACCACCAGCAGTTCGTCTCCGTGCTGCAGCATGGTCGTCGGCAGTGGCACGAAGCTGTTGCCGTCGCGTACGACCAGAGTGACCGCGGCGCCAGGTGGCAGGCGCAGTTCGCCGACTTCGACACCGTGCATCTTGGAGTGTCCGGGGACCGCCACAGAGAGCAGATGGCCGCGCAGCCGTTCCAGCGGGGCGGATTCGATGTCGATGTCCAGCGGTTCCTCGCTGTCGCCGAGCTGCAGCTTCCGCGCCAGCCACGGAAGGGTCGGGCCCTGCACCGCCGTGAAGATGATCACGAGCACGAAGACGATGTTGAAGATCCGTTCGCTGTCCCGGACTTCGGCCACCCGCGGGATCGTCGCGAGCACGATGGGCACGGCGCCGCGCAGTCCTGCCCAGGACAGCAGTGCCTGGTCCCGCCAGCGTTGGTCGAAGGGCAGCATGCTGCACACCACCGACAGTGGACGTGCGATCACGGTGAGGACCAGGCCGACGACGATCGCGGGTGCGACGTCGTCGAGCAGGTCGTGCGGGGTGACCAGGAGGCCCAGCAGGACGAAGAGGCCGATCTGTGCGATCCACGCCAGTCCGTCGGCGAAGCCGCGTACAGCGGGACGGTGGGGCAGCCGCGCGTTGCCCAGGATCAGTGACGTGACGTAGACCGCGAGGAACCCGGAGCCGTGCGCGATCGCTCCGCCCGCGTACGACAGCACGCACAGCGCCATCACAGCGATCGGGTAGAGGCCCGACGAGGGCAGGGCCACCCGCCCCAGGCCCAGTTCGCCCAGCTTGCCGACCGCGAGTCCGACGATCAGCCCGATGGCCAGCTCCAGCGCGATCTCCGCGACCAGCACGTACCAGTGGACCGAGGCGAAGTCGTGCGCGGAGAGGGAGACGACGAGGATCACGACGGGGGCGTCGTTGAATCCCGACTCCGCCTCCAGCACGCCGGTGAGCCGCTTCGGCAGCGGAACCTTGCGCAGTACGGAGAAGACGGCCGCCGCGTCCGTGGAGGAGACCACGGCGCCCATCAGCAGCGACGTCTGCCAATTGAGGCCGACGAGGTAATGGGCGGCGGATGCTGTGACTGCGACGCTCACTGCCACGCCCACGGTCGACAGCACCGCGGCTGCCGGCACGGCCGGACGGATCTCCCGCCACTTGGTGCTGAGTCCGCCCTCGGTGAGGATCACGACGAGGGCGGCGTAGCCGAGGGTCCTCGTCAGTGCGGTGTCGTCGAACTGCACGCCGAGACCGTCCTGGCCGATGGCGATCCCGATCCCGAGGTAGACCAGCAGACTCGGCAGTCCGCTGCGGGAGGAGAGCCTGACGGCGGCGACCGCGAAGAGCAGGACGAGGGTGCTGAGGAGCAGGAGTTGGTTGAGGCGGTCGACAGTCAGGGGCAGATCCTTTCCTGATCGCGGCGAAGTCCCTTGCAGATCCGCCAAATCGTTCGCGTGGCTAACAATTTACCATCGCTTGAACTTCCCTCCGGGTTCGCCGGTGACTCCCTGTGTAGCGCTGGGAAGGCTCCGCCTATGGTTGCTCCAGCGTGAATTCGAACCCGGTCTGCACGCCCCAGGTCCACCCTGCCCTCGAAGGACAGAGATGCCCGCCAAGAAGACCTCGCGACGCGCCCGTCTGATCGTGATCGCAGTCGTGCTGCTGCTCGTGGCCGGTATCGGGGGCGGCACGTTCTGGTCCATAAGTTCCGTGCGGGACTCGTTCCCGCAGACAACCGGTTCGCTGAAGCTCAAGGGGCTCGACGACCCGGTGACCGTCCAGCGGGACCGTGAGGGCATCCCCCAGATCTACGCGGACAGTTCGAGGGATCTCTTCACCGCCCAGGGGTACGTGCAGGCCCAGGACCGGTTCTGGGAGATGGACGTACGACGGCACACGACAGCCGGACGTCTGTCCGAGATGTTCGGCGCGAGTCAGGTCAAGACCGACGCCTTCCTGCGCACGCTCGGCTGGCGCCGGGTCGCGGAGAAGGAGTACGCGAGTCTCTCGCCGTCGGCGAAGGCCAACCTCAGGGCGTACTCCGCGGGTGTCAACGCCTACCTGAAGGATCACAAGGGGACCGCCGCCTCCGTCGAGTACGGGGCCCTGGAGCTCTCGAACGACTACACCCCGCACAAGTGGAGCCCCGTCGACTCGGTGGCCTGGCTGAAGGCCATGGCGTGGGATCTCCGCACGAACATGAAGTCCGAGATCGACCGGTCGCTGATGTCGAGCCGGCTGACCCGGCAGCAGATCGAGGAGCTGTACCCGGAATATCCCGTGGACCGGCACGAGCCGATCGTCGACAGCGAAGCCAGAGCCGGCAGCAAGAAGTTCGTCCCGGGCAGAAGTTCTTCCGTCACGCCCCGCGGCGGCGCGGGCGCGGCCCAGGAGGCCGTGCGGAACGCGAACTCCCAGCTGAGCTCCGTGGCGACGCAGCTCGACAAGGTGCCCGCGCTGCTGGGCCCCAGCAACAGCGGTATCGGTTCCAACTCCTGGGTCGTGTCGGGGGAGCACACGACGACCGGTAAGCCGCTGCTGGCCAACGATCCGCACCTCGCGCCGCAGTTGCCGTCCATCTGGTACCAGATGGGGCTGCACTGCCGGACGGTGAGCAAGGCCTGTCCGTACGACGTCTCGGGATTCACCTTCGCCGGCCTCCCGGGTGTCGTCATCGGCCACAACCAGGAGATCTCCTGGGGCATGACCAACCTCGGCGCGGACGTCACCGACCTGTACCTGGAGAAGTTCCGCGACGGCGGTTATCTGTACGACGGCAAGCGGCGTGCGTACAGGACCCGTCAGGAGACCATCAAGGTGGCCGACGGGCCGAGCCGTGAGATCACCGTGCGCGAGACGAACAACGGCCCCGTCATCTCCGACCGTGACAGCGAACTGCGCAAGGTCGGCGATGAAGCCCCCGTGGACAACGCGGCCCCCGACCGCGGCGACGGCTACGGGGTCTCCCTGCGATGGACGGCGCTCAGTCCCTCCAAGTCCATGGACGCGATCTTCCAGCTCAACCGGGCGTCCGACTTCAAGGACTTCCGCGCAGCGGCACGGGAATTCGCGGTGCCCTCACAGAACCTGATCTACGCCGACACCAAGGGCAACATCGGCTACCAGGCCCCCGGCCGCATCCCCGTGCGCGCCGCCGGCGACGGCCGCTACCCCGTCCCCGGCTGGGACTCGCGCTACCGGTGGAAGGGTTACGTGCCGCAGGACGCGCTGCCCTGGGAGTACAACCCCGAACGCGGCTACATAGTCACCGCCAACCAGGCCGTCGTGGATGAGAAGAAGTACCCCTACATGCTCACCAAGGACTGGAGCTACGGCACACGCAGCCAGCGGATCAACGACCTGATCAAGTCGAAGATCGAAGACGGCGGCAAGATCTCCACGAACGACATGCAGACCATGCAGATGGACAACAGCAGCGAGATCGCCAAGCTGCTCGTGCCGTACCTGCTGAAGATCGACGTGAAGGACGGCTACGTACGCGAGGCGCAGCGGCTGCTCGAAGGCTGGGACTACACCCAGGACCGCGATTCGGCACCGGCCGCGTACTTCAACGCCGTATGGCGCAACATGCTGCTTCTCGCCTTCGGCAACAAGCTCCCCAAGGAGCTGCGCGTCAAGGGCGACTGTCTGAACGTACGTCCCACAGACGACTCCGCCCCTGTCGACGATCTCAGCGGCAACACCCGCCTGGTGCGCGAATGCGGCGTACGGGACGCGGCGTCCGGACAGCCCGACGGCGGGGACCGCTGGTACGAAGTCGTACGCAAGCTCATCAAGGACTCCGACAGCGACTGGTGGAAGACCCCCGACAACAAGGGCCGTCCCGGCGACCAGAACCGTGACGAGCTCCTCGCGCACGCCATGAAGAACGCCCGCTGGGAGCTGACCTCGAAGCTCGGCAAGGACATAGACACCTGGAGCTGGGGTCGCCTGCACCACCTGCTGCTGAAGAACCAGACCATCGGAACGGACGGTCCGGGCTTCATGCAGTGGCTTCTCAACCGCGGCCCCTGGGACCTCGGCGGCGGCGAGGACGCCGTCAACGCCACCGGGTGGAACGCCGCCGGCGGCTACGAAGTGGTGTGGGTGCCCTCGATGCGGATGGTCGTCAACCTCGAGAACTTCGACAAGTCGCGCTGGATCAACCTCACCGGCGCCTCCGGGCACACCTACAACCCGCACTACGTCGACCAGATGGACAAATGGTCCGAGGGCGCGACGCTGAAGTGGGCGTTCAGCGAGAAGGCCGTCGAGAAGGCCACCGAGGACAAGATGGCGTTCACGCCGTAGGCGGGGCGGAGTTGCAGCCCGGTGGCAGTCGAGGTCTTCGTCTCCGGGCCCGCCGGGCGTCCGTTCAGCCGCGGTGGTGCGGCGGCGGAGCCTCGAAGCGGTGGATACCGGAGGGCGTCACCGCGGCGGCGACGGGCAGGTCGTGCGGCTCCGCCGGTACGCTGCCGACCAGTTCGGCGTCGTAGAGCAGGACGGCGAGGGCGGGCCGCGCGCCGGACGCCCCGATCCGTGCCAACACCCGGTCGTACGACCCGCCGCCGCGCCCCAGCCTGATGCCCTTCCCGTCGACGGCGAGTCCGGGCAGCAGCACCACGTCGGCCTCCGTCACCGCGTCCGGGCCGAGCCGCGGCCCGTCCGGCTCCAGCAGCCCCCGCCCGGCCCGTTCGAGCCGGTGCGTACCCTCGTACGCGGCCCAGTCCAGGTCGTTGTCCGGCAGCAGCACCGGCAGCAGCACGCGCACGCCCTGCGCGTGCAGAGCCTCCAGCAGGGGCAGCGTCCCCGGTTCACGGCCCACGGAGACGTACGCCGCCACGCTCCGTGCCTCCGCCAACTCGGGCAGTTCCAGGGCTCGCTCCGAGAGGACGGTCGCCGTCGCCTCCGCGTCGTGGGCAGTCAACCGGGCTCTCACCGCGAGGATGCTCTCCCGCAACGCGCGCTTACTACCGTCGGTCGGGCTCACTGGCGGGCCGGTCCCTTCCGGCATGAGCATGCATGCTCACACCGCTACATATCGGAGCGAAGCCTTACCTTCCGGGCAAAGCCTCCGGTTATCGTGCGGGACATGACTACTTCCCGAGCACAGATCAGCAAGGCTGTCATCCCGGCAGCGGGTTTGGGCACCCGCTTCCTGCCGGCCACCAAGGCCACGCCCAAGGAGATGCTGCCGGTCGTCGACAAGCCAGCGATCCAGTATGTGGTCGAGGAAGCCGTCTCCGCCGGGTTGTCCGACGTTCTGATGGTCACCGGCCGCAACAAGCGCCCTCTTGAGGACCATTTCGACCGCAATTACGAACTGGAACAGGTTCTGCGCGACAAGGGCGACGCGACCAAGCTCAGCAAGGTGGAGGAGTCCAGCGACCTGGCGACGATGCACTACGTGCGCCAGGGCGACCCCCGCGGCCTCGGGCACGCCATTCTCTGCGCGGCGCCGCACGTGGGCGACGAACCCTTCGCCGTACTGCTCGGCGACGACCTGATCGATCCGCGCGACCCGCTGCTCACACGCATGACGCAGGTGCGCGAGCAGCACGGCGGCAGCGTCGTCGCGCTCATGGAGGTCGAGCCGGAGAGCATCCACCTCTACGGCTGCGCAGCCGCGCATCCGACCGGCGAGGAGGACGTCGTCCAGATCTCCGATCTCGTCGAGAAGCCGTCGAGCGCGGAGGCGCCCTCCAACCTCGCGATCATCGGCCGCTACGTGCTCGACCCGGCCGTCTTCGAGGTGCTGCGCAAGACCGAACCGGGCCGCGGCGGCGAGATCCAGATCACCGACGCCCTGCAGACCCTCGCCGCGGAGCCCTCACTCGGCGGACCGGTGCACGGTGTGGTCTTCCGCGGCAGGCGCTACGACACCGGAGACCGGGGAGACTATCTGCGCGCCATCGTCAGACTGGCATGCGAACGTGAGGACCTGGGCCCGGACTTCCGGGACTGGCTGCGGAGTTTCGTCACCGAGGAGATGTGAGCCGTTGAGCGAGACCTGGTCGGTCGAGGAGCATCTGGACGACATCCTGCGCAGCGTGCGCCCGTTGGAGCCCATCGAGCTCCAACTCCTCGACGCGCAGGGGTGCGTGCTCGTCGAGGACGTCCCGGTGCCGACGTCGCTGCCTCCCTTCGACAACAGCTCGATGGACGGCTACGCCGTGCGTACCGCCGACGTCGAGGGGGCCTCCGAGGAATTCCCCGCGGTGCTGGCCGTCATAGGGGACGTGGCGGCGGGCAGCGGAGACCTCCCCGTCGTGGGCCCCGGCCAGGCCGCCCGCATCATGACGGGTGCCGCGATGCCGCCGGGCGCGGAGGCCGTCGTCCCCGTGGAGTGGACCGACGGCGGTCTCGGCGGCGGCCCGGTGGACTCCATGAACGCCCGCAGCGCCGACCCGGCGGGCGGTGCCGGCGAGGTCCGCGTCCACCGCCCCGTCCCGGCGGGCCGGCACGTCCGTCCCCGCGGCAGCGATGTCCAGGCGGGGGCGCTCGCGCTCAGCGCCGGTACGGTCCTGGGCCCGCCCCAGGTCGGTCTGCTGGCCGCGATCGGACGCGGCAGCGTACGGGTCCGCCCGCGCCCCCGTGTGGTCGTCCTCTCCACGGGGAGCGAACTCGTGCCGCCCGGCGAGCAGTTGGGTTCCGGCCAGATCTACGACTCCAACAGCTTCGTACTGACCTCCGCGGCCCGCGACGCCGGCGCGATCTCCTACCGCGTCGGTGCCGTCGCCGACGACGCGGACACGCTCCGCGCCACGATCGAGGACCAGCTCATCCGGGCGGACCTCATCGTCACGAGCGGCGGTGTCAGCGTGGGCGCGTACGACGTGGTCAAGGAAGTGCTCTCCAAGATCGACGAGGGCAGCGGAAGCGTGGAGTTCCGCCGGCTGGCCATGCAGCCCGGCAAGCCCCAGGGCTTCGGCCTGATCGGCCCGGAGCGCACGCCGGTGCTGGCTCTGCCCGGCAACCCGGTGAGCGCGTACGTCTCCTTCGAGCTGTTCGTCAGGCCCGCGGTGCGGGCGCTGATGGGGCGCGCCTCCGTACGCCGCGAGACCGCCCGTGCCCGGCTGGAGACCGAGGAGCCCCTCACCTCCCCGGACGGCAAACGGCAGTTCCTCCGCGGCAGTTACCTCCCGCCGGCGGCGGGGGAGACCCACGGCGCGGTGCGTCCCGTCGGGGGCTCCGGCTCCCACCTGATCGCGGCCCTCGCGCAGGCGAACGTACTGATCGACGTCCCGGAGAAGACGACGCTCCTGGCTGCCGGCGAAGAGGTGACCGTCGTGCTGCTCGACTAGGGCACGTCCCCGCCCGTACGGCAAGCCCCGTCATCGGCCCCGTCATCGGCCCCGTCCTCGGCCCCGGACCTCCCCCGACCCGGGGTCCCGGCCCGGCTCCCGTCCTGGGCGGTACGCCCGGGACGGCGCCGGGGCGCCGTCGGCCCGGTACCGTATCCGGTCACAGGGACGGTTCCGGGAGAACGATTGAACAGCGCCGAACAGCAGCACCTGACCCACATCGACGAGGGTGGGGCCGCCCGCATGGTCGATGTCTCCGCGAAGGACGTCACCGCTCGCACCGCGCGTGCGGCCGGCAGAGTCCTCGTCTCGCCACGCGTGGTGGAACTGCTGCGCGGTGAAGGGGTCCCCAAGGGCGACGCACTGGCCACGGCCCGGATCGCGGGCATCATGGGAGCAAAGAGGACACCGGATCTCGTCCCGTTGTGCCATCCGCTCGCACTCTCGGGCGTCAAAGTCGATCTTTCGGTCGCGGACGACGCCGTCGAGATCACCGCACAGGTGAAGACCACGGACCGTACGGGTGTGGAGATGGAGGCGTTGACGGCCGTGACCGTCGCCGCCCTCACCGTGATCGACATGGTGAAGGCCGTCGACAAGTCAGCCGTGATCGCGGACGTGCGGGTGGAGGAGAAGTCCGGCGGCCGATCCGGCAACTGGACGCGATCCGGAGCGAATTCGAGCCCGTCCCCGGCTGATTCCGAGGGCGGGCGGCCCACTCAGGAGGGAACCGGCTGATGAACCCCGCGCAGCACTCCTACCGTGCCCTGGCCGTCACGGCCTCGAACCGGGCCGCCGACGGGGTCTACGAGGACGAGGGCGGCCCGCTCCTCGTCGAGGGCCTCGCCGCCATGGGCTTCGAGACGGAGGGCCCGAGCGTCGTACCGGACGGCGAACCCGTCGCCGAGGTGCTGACCGCAGCGGTCAACGCCCGCTACGACGTCATCCTCACCACCGGCGGTACCGGACTCTCCCCCACGGACCTGACTCCCGAGATGACGCGCCGGCTCCTGGACTACGAGATCCCGGGGATCGCGGAGGCGATCCGCGCGGAGGGGGCCGGCAAGGTGCCGACTGCGGCCCTGTCGCGGGGAGTTGCGGGCGTCGCCCGCAGCACTCTGATCGTCAACCTGCCGGGCTCGTCCGGCGGAGTACGCGACGGGCTCGCCGTCCTCCGTCGCCTGCTGGTTCACGCAGTCGACCAGATCCACGGAGGCGATCACCCCAGAGGGGCCCCCAACTGAACGCGTCCTGGCCGGTCGTACTGACGGACGGTGCCACCGCCCTCCGTCCCATAAGGCTGCGCGACCAGCGTGCCTGGCGCGAGGTGAACCAGCGCAACCGCGACTGGCTGCGCCCCTGGGAGGCCACGATCCCGCCAGCGCCCGCGGGGCTCATGCCGCCGCGCCGACCGACGTACCGGCAGATGGTGCGGCACCTCCGGGGGGAGGCTCAGGCGGGGCGGATGCTGCCGTTCGTCGTGGAGCACCAGGGGCGCCTGGCAGGTCAGTTGACGGTCGCGGGGATCACCTGGGGGTCGATGTGTTCGGGACACATCGGCTACTGGGTCGACCGCGAAGTAGCGGGACGCGGAGTGATGCCGACCGCTGTCGCGCTCGCAACGGACCACTGTTTCCGCACGGTTGGGCTCCACCGCATCGAGATCTGCATCCGCCCCGAGAACGCCCCCAGCCGCCGGGTCGTGGAGAAACTGGGCTTCCGCGAAGAGGGGTTGAGGCCCCGTTATCTGCATATCGACGGTGCGTGGCGTGACCATCTGGTGTTCGCGCTGACTGCTGATGAAGTGCCGGAAGGGCTGCTCTCCCGCTGGCACCGCTCGGCCCCGCGCACGTCCAGTAAATGAAATACCTGTTCGAAATCAGCGCTCGTTTGCCTAACAGCCCCCGGCGGCTTCGGAATTGACGACGCCCGTCCGGCGCGCGTCGATCCGAAAAAATGCTGGAGAGATCAGCCAGATCGTGCGACACACCGCGGTATTTGGCAGATGGGTGCGGCTAAACCCCTCTACCGTGTGAGGGTGAACAGCAGCGGCCTCATCTACGCAGTCATCGTCGGGGCCTGGGCCGCCTATCTGGTGCCGATGTGGCTCCGCAGGCAGGACGAACTGAACGAGTCCCGTCCCACCGAACGCTTCAGCACCGCCATCCGGCTGCTGTCCGGCAAGGCGGCGATGGAACGGCGCTATGCCAAGGAGGCGGAGCGCGAAGGCGAAGTCCCGGAGGACCAGGACGACTTCGGCGACCCGCTGAGTGATCCTCTCGACGCCCGTCAGCACGCCGCGGGCCGAGTGGGCGGCTTCCCTGAGGACGACGGTGCGCACGAGGGCGTTCTCGACGACGCATCTGACGAAGCAGTGGACGTCCGGGCCTACGCCGACCCCAAGACCATGGTGGGAGAGGGCAGTCAGGGTGCCCCCACCGAGCTTCTGGCCGGAGCCGGCGACCGCGCCGGTGAAGGAGAGAGCGGGAACGGCCCGACCGGCGAAGGCCGGAGTGAGCTCCGGCAGAGCGAAGGGGCACGGCAGCCCTCCGAGCGCGGCCAGGCCCGGGGGAGCAGCAAGAGCACGCGCGCCAAGGTGCTCGCCCGGCGCCGCCGCACCACGATGGTGCTCTTCCTCGCCTTCACCGCAGGCACAGTCGTCGCAGGGGTCGGCGGGATCACGTTCCTGTGGGCGCCGGGCGGACCGGGGCTGCTGCTGAGCGCGTACATCGTGCATCTGCGGGTGCAGGAGCGCCGCCGGTTCGCCGTCACCATGGACAAGCGCCGGGCGGAGGCCGCGGCGCACCGTCTGCACGAGAGGCAGCCGGCCGGTCCGGCGGGCCCGGACCCTGAGACAGAGGCCCTCGCGGGCCCTCCGGTGAACGAGCGGGCACCGGAGCCGGCTGCTGCGAAGCCCGGTGCGCAGTCGGCTGCACGGTCCGCTCCGAGGTCGGCCCAGGAGCCTGCGGCGGCCGACCGGCGCGCCCTCGTCGAACAGACGGATCACGCCGAGTGGGTCGATCAGCAGCGGAACAGTGACAGCGAGTCCGGCGAAGGCTGGGACCCGGTGCCGGTGCCGCTGCCCACGTACGTCAGCGCTCCCGTCGCCCCGCGCGCCACGCGCGGAGTGGACCTGGAGGAGCCGGGCACCTGGAGCTCTGCCCGGTCCAGCACCGTGAGCGGCGAGACCGGCGGCAACGACGGCCCCGACGACCCGGCTCCCGCGCCCCGCCGCGGCCGCGGGCACGGCCGTACGCCGCTCTTCGACCAGTACGAGGACGAGGACCGGCCGCGTGCAGCCAACGAGTGACCCGCGGTGACGCTGTCCGCCCCTGCCGAGGGGCGGACAGCGTGCCGCGAGGGCGCTTCCGGGCCGGAGCGGGGGCGGTGACCAGCGCTGTATCGGATTTCCTCGCAGCCCGAGGGGGATGCTAAGGTTTCACCCGTCGCAAGGGCCTGTAGCGCAGTCCGGTAGCGCATCTCGTTCGCAACGAGAGGGTCAGGGGTTCAAATCCCCTCAGGTCCACAGCACAGCAAGTCGAAGCCCCCGTCGGAGAGATCCGGCGGGGGCTTCGTCGTGCCGTACAGCAGCGAAGTACAGCAACTACGGTGACTGCCTTGATCGCTGCCGCTCCCAGGTCCACGTCCTGCCACGACAGCCCCGACACCTCGTCAGAAGCCCGCACGGGTCGGGGGGACGGGCAGGCCGTTACGGTGCGGCGGCCAGCGGTGGTGGCCGCCTTCGGACCGGAGCGGGTGATGAGGGGGGTTTCGCCGACGGCGCGGAGGAAGTCCTGTGTGGTGCCGAGCATTTCGGCGGCCCATTGCGCCTCTCTGTGAATGCGTGGAGGGTCCCGGTGCCGTCCGGCACCAGGACCCAGAAGCAATGTCTACTCCGGCCAGCATAGATTTTCGTCTGTCCAGAGGTGAGGTAATCGACCTCGGGCGGCGAAGGATGCGGGCAAGGTTGTCACCGCCGGGTTGACGAGCTGCAGGACGGGGCACGGCTCGGCGCCGTCACCGATGTCCTGCGTTCACGGCGGCGGCACCCGCACCCTGGACCGATCGCGAGCCGGACGGCGTCGAGGGGGCCATGCATGATCACAGCCCGCGGGCTTCGCATGCGCGCCCTCGACCTGACAGCCGGACGGCCTCCCAGAACTCTGCGCTCCGGGTGGGTCAATATCTATGACCGCGAGGTGAGGGTTTGACCCGTCGGGCGGGGAGTGTTCTTACCTCGGCGAACAGAGTGGAATTCTTCGAAGTACGCAGGCCGCTACCGCATGCTACTGTCGATCTCAGTTGCAGTCTTGGTTCCCAGAACTTCCAACGCCTTCGGCGATATTTTTCTGCCGCTGGATGCGTTTTTGTATTCCGGTCTTTTTCCGGGCGGGGCATCATCGCGGCGACCCGGCGTCCGTGCATTGCGGGTCCCGGCGTACTGTCCCGAAGGAGATATGACATGGCATCCGGCACCGTGAAGTGGTTCAACGCAGCCAAGGGTTTCGGCTTCATCGAGCAGGACGGCGGCGGCGCCGACGTGTTCGCCCACTTCTCGAACATCGCCGCCCAGGGCTTCCGTGAGTTGCTCGAAGGCCAGAAGGTCACCTTCGACATCGCGCAGGGCCGGAAGGGCCCGACGGCCGAGAACATCGTTCCCGCCTGATACTGACGCGCACGTTGCAGCTGGGCCCGCATCCCTCGGGGTACGTCCCGGCTGTGGCATTTCCGCAGTGTCTACACCCGTGGACGAGCACCTTCGCAGGCCGTTCTCCGGGACGCGGGCCCCATCGGAGCTTCACCCGCCGACGTCCTGGTTCACACGTCCACTTGACGTCACTCGTTTCATCACCCGGACCGGCACCGGATTCACTGCCGGCCAGATCCGCATTCCATTCGGCCCGTTCTTGTGATTCCCGCGCTGCCCTTCCGCGGTGGGAATTCCTTGCTGCGTGCCGTGCCGCATCAAGGAAAGGTCCTGAATGAATCCCGCACGTACGAATGAGCGTTCCTCCCGCAGGCGCACCGGCGGACCCGCTGCCGGCTCCGGTTCCGGCGCCGGCAGGGGCCGGGGCGGCCGCTTCGGCCCGCCCGCCCCGAGCCGTTCCGGGGGGCCGCGCCGCTCGGACGGCCACGCTCGGCGGCCCGCAGCGGTCCAGGGCGAGTTCGCCCTGCCGAAGACGGTCACTCCCGCGCTGCCCGCAGTCGAGGCGTTCGCCGACCTCGACATCCCCGAGCGGCTGCTGGCCGCACTCGCCGCGCAAGGCGTGAGCGTCCCGTTCCCGATCCAGGGCGCGACCCTGCCCAACACCCTCGCGGGCCGCGACGTCCTCGGACGCGGGCGCACCGGCTCCGGCAAGACCCTCGCCTTCGGCCTGGCCCTGCTGGCCCGCACCGCCGGACAGCGCGCCGAGCCCCGCGAGCCGCTGGCCCTGATCCTCGTGCCGACGCGTGAGCTGGCACAGCAGGTGACCGACGCCCTGACCCCCTACGCCCGCTCGGTGAAGCTGCGCCTGGCCACCGTCGTAGGCGGAATGCCGATCGGCAGGCAGGCCGGTGCGCTGCGCGGCGGCGCCGAGGTCGTCGTCGCGACGCCGGGCCGTCTCAAGGACCTCATCGACCGTGGCGACTGCCGGCTGAACCAGGTCGCGATCACCGTCCTGGACGAGGCGGACCAGATGGCCGACATGGGCTTCATGCCCCAGGTCACCGCGCTCCTGAACCAGGTCCGCCCCGAGGGCCAGCGGATGCTGTTCTCCGCGACCCTCGACCGCAACGTCGATCTCCTGGTCCGCCGCTACCTCACCGACCCGGTCGTGCACTCCGTCGACCCGTCCGCAGGTGCGGTGACCACGATGGAGCATCACGTGCTGCACGTCCACGGGGCGGACAAGCACCGGACGACGACGGAGATCGCGGCACGCGAAGGCCGGGTGATCATGTTCCTGGACACCAAGCACTCCGTCGACCGGCTGACGCAGGACCTGCTGAACAGCGGGGTGCGGGCGGCCGCCCTGCACGGCGGCAAGTCGCAGCCGCAGCGCACCCGCACCCTGGCCCAGTTCAAGACCGGGCACGTCACCGTGCTGGTGGCGACGAACGTCGCGGCGCGCGGCATCCACGTCGACAACCTCGACCTCGTCGTCAACGTCGACCCTCCGACCGACCACAAGGACTACCTCCACCGCGGCGGACGTACCGCGCGGGCCGGCGAGTCCGGCAGTGTCGTCACCCTGGTCACCCCCAACCAGCGCCGCACCATGACCCGTCTCATGGCGGCCGCCGGCATCGTGCCCCGGACCACGCAGGTCCGCTCCGGCGAGGAGGCACTCGCCCGGATCACCGGCGCCCAGGCCCCCTCCGGCATCCCCGTGACGATCACCGCGCCGGTGGCCGAGCGGCGTGGGCGCAGCGCGCCCTCACGCGGCCGACGCCGCCCCGCGGCTGCCCGGCGCGTGACCGTGCGGCAGTCCACCTTCGATGCGGCGGCCTAGAACTTTCGTGATCAGGAAGCTGACGCACCTCTGCAGGAGGCATGTTCTGATGCTGGTTCAGATGCAGCCCGGCTCGGCGAGCGGCCCCCCGTGCGCGGTGGACGGTGCGCCGGGCTGGTCACCCCGGCCCGGCTCGGCGCAGTCCGCGACGGTTCCGAGCACACGGACCGTGTCCAGCTGCGTGACACTTCCGGCGGCCGCGGGCCTTTCACCTCACCCGTGACCACGTTGACCGAAACCGAGCACACGATGCTCTACCCCCAGTTCGAAGCCCTGCCTGCCGCCCACGAACAAGGCAGAGCTCCGGGCGCCACGCCCTTGCCCGCTGAACCATTTCACCGCGGCAGAACCATCCCCCTTCGCTCTGATCCCTGTGAGGCATCATGCGCTGTATCATCGCCCGCTTCCCCTTCGACCTCACCAAGAGCGGCGTCCTGGAATCGATGAAGGGCGTCAGGCCCGAGCAGGTCTTCGGCGAGTCCGTGATCATCGGCCGCCGCACCTACCCCGTCAAGCAGGTCGGGCAGGTCGTCACAGGCCAGGACCGCCGCGATTTCACCGCCCGCGAAGTCCTCCGGGCCATGACCCAGCTCGGCTTCACCTGCCACGGGCTTCCCCAGGCCGCGCCCACGCGCGTCCTCGACCCGTTCCAGCAGGCTTCCGCGATGCTGGGAGCCCCTGAGGCCGTCTGACCGACGGGCCGGCGCGAGCCGCCACCGGATGAGCAGTTCGGCGGCGACCTCGACCTGACCGTCGTCGCGCAGAACAAGGACGGTGCCGTGCTTTCGACGGAGCGGAGAGGTGATGGCTGGACAGTTCGATGTGGTTACGGAGGTCGACCGGCCGATCGAGGAGGTCTTCGCCTTCCTCGCGGATGGTGAGAACGACCCGGAGTTCAGCCCCCGGGTCCTGGAGATCGCGAAGACGACGGACGGGCCGGCGGGCGTCGGCACCGTCTATCGGAGCACGGTCAAGGACGCCGGGATCAAGACCCGCAGGGAGTTCAGGATCACCGGCTTCGACGCGCCCCGCAGGATCCGCTGGACGGAGACGTCGAAGAACCTGGTCACCGGGGAGGGCGGCTACGACCTGGAGCCCGTGGGCGACGGCAGGACGCGGGTGCGCCTGTTCAACACACTGACGGGACACGGTCCCGGCAAGCTGATCGTCGGCGCCGCGCTGAAAGCGGCCCGCAAGGAGGCCGACGATTTCGGCAAGCGCATCAAGACCGCCGTGGAGTCCGCCCGTTGAGGACCGGCGTACCCGCGGCACACGTCAGGACGTGCGCGGGTACGCCGCCTCAGCTTTCCGACTCTCTCCGACCGCTGGGACGACTCCCGGAGCGATGCGGGACGCGACGGCGCGGAGCGTCGGGCGAAGGGTCTCCGCGTGGTGGCGTATCCCACGGCGCGTGACTCCGTTGCCTCGTACTGTCCGGAGACCAGCGTCCTGGTACCGCTGGACAGCGTCGCGGACATCAGCGACCCGCCCACGTCGAAGGGCATCGGGTACCGGTCGCACGCGATCGGAGGCCGCTCGGTCCACGGAGCCGCGGTCCAGCGCGATCACCGACCGTGGCTCGCAGCGGCGCTCACCGAGTGACGACGGTGACTTCTGTGGCTTTGACGCTGGTCCACACGTCCGTGCCGTCGCCGAGTGCGAGTTCGCTCGCCGCCTGCGGGGTGATTTCGGCGATCAGGTCGGGGCTCTCGTCCGAAGAGACCACCACGCGCAGGCGGCTGCCGACCGCGGTGATCTCCCGGACGGTTCCGGGCCACACGTTGCGGGGACTGCCTGCGGGCCGGCGGCGGTGCACCGAGACGGCTTCGGGGGCGATGACCGCCAGGGCCTGTGTCCCTTCGGTCAGGGGGTCGGCGACGACGAGGGTGCCTCCGCCGTCGAGGGAGAGGGTCCTCTCGGAAGTGGCGGTTCCCGGCCAGGCGTTGCTGCCGAGCATCCGGGCCACCCACGGCGAGCGGGGATGCCGGGACACCTGGGCCGGTGAGTCGTCCTGAAGGGTCCGGCCGCCGTCGAGGACGAGTACGCGGTCGCCCAGCGAGATGGCCTCGACGGGGTCGTGGGTGACGAGCAGGCAGACTCCACCGAAGCCTTCGAGGTGTGTGCGCAGGGTGTGGCGGACCTGGGCGCGGGTGGTCTGGTCGAGGGCGGCGAGGGGCTCGTCGAGGAGCAGGAGCCGGGGGCGGGCGGCAAGCGCCCGTGCCAGCGCGACGCGCTGGGCCTGACCGCCGGAGAGCTGGGCGGGTCTGCGGTGTGCGAGGTGTCCGACGCCGAGCCGGCCGAGCCAGTCCTGCGCGGTACGGCGGGCCTCGTCCCTGTTCACGCCCTGGGCCCGCAGCCCGTAGGCGGTGTTGGCGAGTGCGGTGAGGTGCGGGAAGAGTGCTCCGTCCTGCGGTACCCAGGCGACTCCACGGCGGTGCGGGGGCAGGGCTGTCGCGTCGGTGTCGCCGAGGCGCAGCTCGGCGTGTGCGCGGGGGGTGAGTCCCAGGAGGGCGCGCAGAAGTGTCGTCTTGCCGGCGCCGTTGGGTCCGACCACGGCGATGGTGGTGCCGGCCGGGGCGTCGAGGGTGAGGTTGTCGAAGCCGCTGACTTCGGTGTGCAGGGAGCACTGCTGCAGCGTGGCGGGTGCCGCCGGGGGGTGTGGAGTGCTGCGTGCGTTCTCGGCCTGCTCCGCGTCCTCCTCCGGCGGCCTGTCCCTGCTCGGGGCGCGGTCGCCGGCGATGCCGGTCCAGCGGCCGCGCAGGGCGACGAGGACGGCCATGGCGACCGCGAGCAGCAGCAGGGAGACGGAGGTCGCTGCCTCCGGCTGTTCCTGCAGGAGGAGGTAGACCTGGAGCGGGAGCGTCTGGGTCGTCCCGGGGAGGTTCCCGGCGAAGGTGATGGTCGCGCCGAACTCGCCGAGCGCACGGGCCCAGGTGAGGGCCGACCCGGCCGCCAGCGCGGGGGCGACCATGGGGAGGGTGACGGTGAAGAACACCCGCACGGGCGAGGCGCCCAGAGAGGCCGCGGTCTCCTCGTAGCTCGGCCGGAGTCCGGCGAGGGTGCCTTCGAGGCTGATGATCAGGAACGGCATGGCGACGAAGGTCGCCGCGACGACGGCACCGGAGGTGTGGAAGGGCAGGACGATTCCGAGTTCGCTCTCCAGCCAGGGGCCGAGCAGGCCACGGCGGCCGAAGCCCAGCAGCAGGGCGACACCGCCGACAGTCGGCGGCAGCACCATCGGCAGCAGCACCAGCGAGCGCACCAGTGCCTTGCCGCGGAAGCTGACGCGCGCCAGGAGCCAGGCCAGCGGCACGCCGAGTACGAGGGAGAGCCCGAGCGCCCAGAAGGACACCACCAGCGAGAGGCCGAGGGCGTCGGTGACACCGGGGCTGGTCAGATGGGAGCCGACCGCGCCCCACTCGGTGCGGGCGAGGATGCCGGCCAACGGCAGCAGCAGGAAGGCGACCGCGAGCAGCGCGGGTAGCGCGAGAGCAGTCGGCGTGCGGGTGCCGGGAACGCGGAGGCGGCTCATCGACGGGTCCGGGGATCAGGGGTCGAGGGGGTTGCGGCTGTCTGCGGACCGGGCCCGTCCGGCGCTCTCACCGGACGGCCCCGGGCGGCCGACGGCGCGTTCACGGCTTCTGGAAGCCCGCGCCGCGGAGGAGCTGCTGCGCCTCCGCGGTGCGCAGCCACTTCACGAACGCGGCGGCCGCCCCGGGGTTCTCCGACGACTTCAGGGCAGCGGCGGGGTACGAGGCGACCGCGTTCCGGCCGTCGGGGATCCCGACGGTGTCGACCTTGCCGGGGGCCGTGGAGGCGTCGGTCTTGTAGACGATGCCCGCGTCGGCCTCTCCGAGTCCGACCTTGCTCAGGACAGCCCGGACGTTGGGCTCCTGGGAGACGGGCTCGACGTCGATGTCCTGCGCGTCCAGCACCTGCCGGCTGTAGCGGCCGGCGGGCACCCCGGGTGCGGCGAGTACGACCTTCAGCCCGGGGCGGGCGAGGTCCTCGAGTTTCCCGACCTTCTCCGGGTCGTCCTTGCCCGTCACGATGACGAGACGGTTCTTCGCGACGACGGTGGGGACGCCGGTGTCGGACTTCAGTCCGTCCATGGTCCTGGTGTCCGCCGTGACCAGGACGTCCGCGGGTGCGCCCTGCTCGACCTGGGCGGCCAGTTCCTGGGAGCCGGCGAAGGAGAACTTCACCTCCGTGCCCCGGTTCTTCTTCTCGTAGGTCTTCCCGGCGGTCTTGAAGACGTCGGTGAGCGAGGAGGCGGCCAGCACCGTCAGCTCGGCCTTCGTCGCACTCCCCGGCTCGTCCTCGGTGCCGCCGTCCTTCTTGCCGCCGCCGCAGGAGGTCAGCGGTACGAGGAGCGCGGCGGCGGTGAGCGCGGCGGCGGTACGTCGCCATATGACCGTGGACGGCATGCGGGACGAGGCTCCTCGGCGGTGCGGAGGGAAGGGCGGAACCGGAGGGGCGGGCGCCGGGCGGGGAGGCTGACGGCTGAAGCGGTTCATGGCATCCGTGCGCTCAGGCGCGGTCGATGTGCACGTTGGTCGACTTCACGCGGGCGGTGGCCTGCATGCCGACCTCCAGGCCCAGTTCCTCGACGGCCTCCCGCGTCAACAGCGAGACGAGCCGGTGCGGGCCGGCCTGGATCTCCACCTGTGCGGCGACGTCACCGACCTTGACGGCGGTCACGATGCCGGGGAAGGCGTTGCGGGCCGAGGTGTAGGAGTCGTCCTCTTCGCCGGTGCCGCCCTGGCCCACTTCGACGGAGAAGGCGGCCAGATCCCTGCCGTCGACGAGGCGGCGGCCCCCTTCGTCGCGGTGGGTGGCGACTCTGCCCGCATCGGCCCAGCGGCGCGCTGTGTCGGGGCTGACGCCGAGCAGGCGGGCCGCCTGGCCGATCGTGTAGCTCTGCATGCCCGCAAGGTATGGGCAAAGTTTCGCATCTGCAAGACGTGAGCGGCATTCGTATGGCAACTGCGTTCTGAGCGGAGACATCGCGTCGCAGTTGCGGAACTGCCACAGCTTGCCGGCAAGGGGCCGCACCTCGCCTCAGGCCGCTGGTCGAGCGTCATCTCCCGTGCCTGGCTCCACATGTTCGGCATCCCCGTCGGCATGCGGGCCCGTACGCCTGAGGGAGCCCGAAGCGGCCCGCCGGCCCGCCGGCCCGCCGGCCCGCCGGCCCGCCGCGCCCGCCCCGCACTCCACAGCGTCGGTCTCGTCGTCGCGGCGCACGAGTGCGAGTGCGATTCCGCGATCGTGCGCGCCCCGCTGACAGTGGCCGGCGGAGCGGGAGTTCACGATGCGCTCGATGCCCTGCTCAGGGCACACCTGGAGGCATGGGGACGGCGACCGTGACCGTGACCGGGCCGGCCCGTGGCCCCGGCACCGGACGGGGACAAGCCGGGCCGGGAGCGTCCCGCCGTCAGTAGCCCGGGGACGGGGAGAGGCGGCGGGCCGCCTGGGCCTTGGCGGACTCCAGCAGGGCCAGCAGCACCTGCTTGCTGGAGCCCCGGTGCCGTACGTCGCACATGACGACCGGGGCGGGGGTGCGGAGGTTCATGGCCGTCTGGACCTCCCGCGCCGAGAAGTCGGACTGCCCCCAGAAGCAGTTGACGCCCACGGCGAACGGGATCTGGCGCTGCTCGAAGAAGTCGACGGACGCGAAGCTGTCGGTGAGGCGCCGCGGGTCGGCGAGGACGACGGCGCCCAGCGAGCCCAGGGCGAGGTCGTCCCACATGAACCAGAAGCGCTCCTGGCCGGGAGTGCCGAACATGTAGAGCACATGGTCGAGGTCCAGTGTGATCCGGCCGAAATCCATGGCGACGGTCGTGGTCGACTTGTCCGGGGTGCCGGCGAGGTCGTCGACGCCGAGGCTGGCCTGCGTCATGTACTCGTCGGTCTCCAGCGGCGGGACCTCGCTCACCGAGCTGATCATGGTGGTCTTGCCCACCCCGAAGCCGCCTGCTACCAGGATTTTCAGCGCTGTCGGCATGGCGACGGAGCCACCCGGCCGCTCAGAGCTTGCGGATACCACGGATTACCCTCTCAAGTAGTTCCACGCTGGGGGCACTTGTCTCCTCGCCCGGCGTCTTGATGGCGATCAGGGACTTGGCGAGCAAGTCCCCGCAGAGCACTTTCACCACGCTGGCCGGCAGGTCCAGAAGCGCCGCGATCTCGACGATCGCCAGCGGCCGCTCCCGGCATAAATCGAGAATTGCCACCAACTCCGGCTGCACGCCCTGGACTTCACTGCTCTTCGCAGAGCCTGTGGTGGCCACCTGCGTGATGAGCGGGAAGTCGGCGCCGTTTGGGTGTGTACGTCCGCCGGTGATGGCATAGGGCCGGATCAGGTATCCGGACCCTTCATCGAACCAGGACGTCTTCTTCGAGGCCACAGACCCTTACCGCGGCTGCCCGGCGGCCGGGACCCCCGGGACCCCCGTGCGAGGCGCGGCGCTGAGGTAGGCACCGACCTGCTGGACGATCCTGGTCATCTCGTACGCGGCCATCCCGGCGTCGACGCCGGAGGAGGCGAGCATGGCGAGCCGTGCTCCCTGGCCCGCGTTGGTGACGAAGAGGAACGCGTTCTCCATCTCGATGACCGTCTGACGGACCTGGCCGCCCTCGAAGCGCTGTGCGGCACCGCGGGAGAGGCTCTGCAGCCCGGAGGCCACCGCTGACAGGTGCTCGGCGTCGTCCCTGCTGAGGTCCTTGGAACGCGCGAGCAGCAGCCCGTCCTGAGACAGCACGATCGCGTGGTGAGTCTCGGGGACCCCCGT
This sequence comes from Streptomyces ovatisporus, assembly GCF_042653885.1. NCBI lineage: Bacteria > Bacillati > Actinomycetota > Actinomycetes > Kitasatosporales > Streptomycetaceae > Streptomyces > Streptomyces ovatisporus. Next base: position 181,392 of record NZ_JBHSFH010000005.1, on the reverse strand, counting down.
CACCAGCTTGTCAAGCAGCCAATTCAGGCGGCCGTCGGTTTGGTTCCGGTCAGTCATCACAGGTCCTTCCACACAGAATCATCGGCGCCCGTTCCATGACCGGGCGTTTCCGCCTGCGGATCACCGTCGGGCTCTGCAGGCGTCGAGGAGCGGGCGCGTTTGCTTCCCGACTGGATGGCGGCCATCGTCGCTCCCGCTCTGTCCGGGGTGGACATGCCGGCCGTGGGGTCCTCCGGCTCGGGGAAGCTCTGCGACGACTGGCGCAAAGGCTCGGCGAGGTGTTCCCCCCGCACTCTGACGGGGAGCCTGGCGGGGGACGCCAGGGGCTGGTCGCGCGTCTCCTGGGGCGCCTGGCCCGTGACGGGTCCGGGCGGTTCCGCCTCGCCGGTGAGGCTGTGTGGGGGGTGTGGCCGCGACGCTGGCATGGGGGCGTCCTCCACGGAGGGGTCCGTGTCCACAGGCCCGGGGTGGAGCCCCGCGCCGTGCGGACTCCTGCCGGAGCCCGGCGAACTCATGGTCATCGAGCCGAGACTGATACCCCGGCCGATGGTGTCGAGCATTCCCGGACCCGGCACGCTGAGCGTTCCCGGGCTCAGCGGAGCCGTGCCCAGGGCTTCGGGGGAGTCGGCCCCCGGAGTGGACGGCAGCAGACCGGCGCCCGCGTATGCGGGGTAGCCGCCGTGCTGGTCGAGGTGGGGCCGCGGCGTGGCGTCCTCCGAGCTGGAGTACGTCTCGGGTGCCGGGCGCGTCCCGTTGCTCTCCGCCGTACGTCCCGAGGTGCCGGAGGGCGCGCTCGCGTACGTGCCCGCGCCGGCCGGCACCGGCTCCGCGAACGAGGTGTCGGGTGCGCTGGTGAGCTCGTGCGCCGGTGACGCGGAAGCGATCGCCGGTGCGGCGGGAGCCGCCGGGAGCTCCTCCCGCTCCCCGGGCTCCTGACGCGCCTCCGTGACGAGGCTCGACAGCAGGGACTGCGTCTCCTCCAGCAGTTCGCCGGGCAGAAGCACGACGGCCAGCGTGCCGCCGTAGGCCGACTTCTGGAGTGTCACTTCGAGGCCGTGCCGGTTCGCCAGCCGGGCCACGACGAAGAGACCGAGGCGCGGTGCTTCGCCCAGCGTCATCATGTCCGGCTTCGGCGGGTCCGCGAGCATGCGGTTCAACTCGTCGTACTGCTCGGTGGGCATGCCCAGACCGCGGTCGACGACTTCGAGTGCCAGGCCCTTGGCGACCTTCTCGGCGCTGACGCACACCCGGGTGTCCGGAGGGGAGAAGGACGTGCCGTTCTCGATGAGTTCGGCGAGCAGGTGGCCGACGTCGGCGACGGCCTGGCCCACCAGCGAGACCGGCGGGGCGGGCAGGGCCTCGACCCTGCTGTAGTCCTCGGTCTCGGAGATGGCGCTGCGCAGCACGTCGTAGATGGGTACGGCCTTGCTCCAGCGGCGTCCCGGGAGGGCGCCGCCGAGGATGAGCAGGTTCTCCGTGTGCCGCCGCACGCGGGTTGCGAGGTGGTCGACCGCGAAGATGTCCTTCAGCAGCTTGGAGTCCTCGTGTTCCCGCTCCAGCTTGTCGAGCTTGGGGATCATCCGGTTGATGAGGACCTGCGTACGCCGTGCGAGGCCGAGGAAGACGGTCTCCGCGCCCTCACGGCCCCGCGCCTGCTGGACCGTCGTCTCGACGACGGTCTGCCACTGCCGCTGGATCTCCTGGGCGAGCCAGGCGATCTCGTCGCTGCCGTAGTCGCCGGGCGAGGGCTGCGGCGCGGGCTCGGACCTCTCGTCCTCGTCGAGCTGCGCGATCAGCTGGGGGAACGTGGTGCCCGCCCACTCGCCGGTCGCGTGCTGGAGGCGGGAGAGGCGTCCCGTCAGGGAGCGTGCGAAGCGCACGGCCAGCACGACGGCGAACGCGAGGACTCCGAGGGCGAGTACGGTGCCGATCGCCGCGCCGAGCAGCAGCCTGTCCGCACGGCCGGAACCGCCCTCGACGACGCCGTCGAGGGAGTCGGAGCTGATCTGGCGCAGCTCCTTGCCGACGACGCCGGCCGACTCCTGCCACTCGTCGGTCTCCCGCGTCAGCGCCGAGGGACGCGACGCGGCGGTCTCCTCCGCCTGGACCAGCGTTTTCCACTGCTCGGTCTCCGTGAGCTGCTCGTACGCCTCGGCGGCGTCCGCGGGCAGGTTTCCGGGCTGCAGCGCGGCGCGGTTCTGCCGCTGGACCGCGAGGTACCGGCCGAACTCGGCGCGCTCCGCGGCCTCCGTGGGGTTCTCGGCGAGCGGATTCGGGGCGACCTTCGGACGCGGGCCGGCCAGCTGCGCCTCCTCCCGGGAGAGGAGCTCGGTGAAGTCCGCCAGCGACGCCGTCGCGGCCGAGGCGCGCGCCAGGTCCCCGTCGTCCGTGCGGGCCGACGCCGCCAGCAGCCCGGTGGCCTCCGCGGTGATGTCGGAGTAGTAGCGCAGGGCGCTCGGGGCGGAGACCTTGCGGGCGTTCACGGTGCTGCGCTGCTGGGAGAGCTTGCCCAGCGCCTCGTTGAGGTTCTCCGCCTGGTCACGGACCGCGGGGTCGGCGGACTGCAGGCCCACACGTGCCTCACGGAAGTCGGCGATCGCCGAGTCGGTGCCGCTGCGCGCGTTGTCCAGCGCGGTACGGGCGGACTTGGTGGACGCGGCCTGCCACGCGGCGGTGAGCCGGCGTTCGTCCTGCAGCCGTGCTGCGAGAGCGTTAGCCGGCTTGCCCGCCGTGGAGGCCGTTTCCGCATCCGCCCTTAATGTCAGCGCTTCCTGGACGAGGTCGTTCGCCGCATATCCCCACAATCCCGTGAGAGCGAGCATGGGAATGACGATGGGCAGGGCCACCGAGTAACGCAGAGATCTGCGGTGAAGGGCCCTGGGCACTGTGTGCCGGTCGCGTATGCCTGGCATCTGATTCCTCGTGCGGCAGCGGAACGATGGTGGCGATGGAGGAGGTGCAAGGGAGGTGCGGAGAAGCTGAGCACAATGTCCGTACGGTGTGCCGCGAGCGTCGTCCCACGAGCTGAGGGGGCGTCACCAACGGTTGACCGACCCGGTGCACGGTACCAGGGTCGGCAGGAAGCCCGAACGCGAACTGTAGCCGTGAGCAGGCCACTTGCTCCGCGACCTTGCACAATGCGGGTCGGCGTCGCTGAACGACGGGACCTTCCCGCGTACGTGCGGCCGTCGATCCGGGCGGAGTTCCTTCTCACGGAACCTTGTTCTATCAGTTCCCGGGGAAAGGCGGGAGGCGGGGATTCCGGTGGATTCTCCCGGAAATGCAGAAGAGCGGGCCCGGTCCGCGTCGGCAGCGTTCCGGGCATGCCCGGACACGACCGGACGGAAGGCCGGGCCGGAAAACGGGAATTCCTCCCGTACCCGGCATTCCTTCCAGTGGCCGGCACCTCAAGAACCGCATCGGACCGGCAGTCCGGGTATCTCCGCTTCCGCGTACGGCGGCCGGGCCGACTGCCGTACGGGGGTCACAGCAGGGCCAGCAGCCGGGGTGTGTAGAGGTCCGTGACGGACTTGATGCCGGCGACGATGTCGAAGTACGTCGCGGTGAGCTCCGGGTCCCGCTGTACCGCGCGCAGCAGTGCGAGGCGCTTCTCGTGGGGATCCAACTGCGCGGCGGACAGCGTCGCTTCGAAGCCTTCGCTCAGCTGCTCGTCCCGCTCCTGCCCGTAGGAGTGCAGCGCGGCGTCCAGCCGCGCGGGGTCGCCGAGCCGGTCGCCGATGTGCCGGGTCAGGCACTCCGCCTGGAAGAAGGCGTCGCTGATGCCGCGTGCGGTGATGGAGTCCTTGTGGTGTCCGGCGTCACCGACGAGGGCCCAGCCCGCGCCGGCCGCCTGCCGGAAGAAGTTCTGCTGGTCGCCGGTGCCGCGGAGCCGCTCGACGCGCTTCCTGCCCCGGAGGCGCTCGTGCAACGCGGGTGCCCCTTCGCGTACTTGGGTGAGGTAGGCGTTCTCCGCACCGGCACGGACTTCGTCGAAGCGTTCCTGGGGGAAGTAGGTGAGGACGAGCGTCGCGTTGTCGTTGGTCGGCACCGCGGCCACCCAGCTCCGGGGGCTTTCGTACAGCTCCAGGTCGGCCGGCACGTCCTCCCAGTACGCGTAGTAGGCACACGTCAGCCGCGGCTTCTGCGAGGTGAACTGCGCGCCGCTGTGCGCGGCGACCCGGGAGCGCATGCCGTCGGCGCCGATGACGAGGTGCGCGTGCTCGGTGAAGCGGCGGCCCTCGTACGTGCCTTCCACGCCGGTGACCCGGCCGGAGTCGTCGCGCAGCAGCCCGCTGACCGAGCAGTGCGGCCGGAACTCGACGCCGGAGGCCACAGCGCCGTCCACGAGGATCGCGTCGAGCACGTGGCGGCGCGGTGCATAGCCGCAGCGCTGACCCTCGACTCCCCGGCTGCAGCCTTCGAGGCGGACGTCGGCGACCTCGTAGACCGCCTGGTCCAGCGGCGGGCATCCCGACGCGCGTACGCGCTCCAGCAGGCCCCAGCGGGCGAGTGCGGCCACGCCGGGCTGGTGGATGAGGTGCGTGGAGAGCGTGTCGGAGGGGAATCCGGCCCGGTCCAGCATCAGCACCCGGTATCCCGCGCGGGCCAGCAGCATGGCCGTTGGGGAACCGGCACAGCGGGCCCCCACGACGATCGCATCGAACATGTTGTCCTCACAGAGGTCGGCGCGCAGGAACGGGGGGAGGCAGCGGGGCCTGACGGGGACGAGCGGGAAGGGCGCGAAAGAGAAGGAATATACGAGGTTCCGGGCAACGCGGCCCCATGCCGGGCCGTGCTTGGCCGGGCGTCGTCGGCTGCAAGTCCATTTCCGGCCGAAGCTTCCGGCCGAGGCATCCGGCCGAAGCTGCCGGAGGCCGTCGGCCGTCGAGTCAGCGGGGGACGCTGCTCGCCGTGCCGGTCGCGGCAGTGCGGGCGCCGCCGGTACCGGTTGCTCCGGCGGTGTCGCCCCGGTCGGGACTGCCGCCGTCGGGGCTGCGGCTGCCGAGCGTCGCGGCGAGGGCTCTGCGGTCGGTCTTGCCGTGCGCGTTGAGCGGGAGTTCGTCGACGACTGTGATTCTGCGGGGAACCATGTAGGCGGGCAGCCGCGTGCTGAGCGCCTTGTACATCTGCTCGGGGTCGCCCGTCCCGGTGACCGCCGCCTCCAGGTCGTTCTGCCCGTCGCGGCCCTGTACGGCCAGGACCACGGCGTCCCGCACGCCGGACTGTTCCCTGAGCATGGCTTCGATCTCTCCGAGCTCGATCCGGTAGCCGCGGATCTTGACCTGGTGGTCGACCCGTCCCAGATGGACGAGTTGACCGTCCTGGAGGCCGACGCGGTCACCTGTGCGGTACCAGTGCTCCTCCGTCAGAGGTGTCTCGCCGGTGAAGGGCCGGACCGTGCCGTCGGAGCCGAAGGACAGGAAGCGTCCCGCGTTGTTGGCGGGGTCGAGGTAGCCGGGGAAGCGCTGCGGGCCGCGGACGCACAACTCGCCCTCGCCCGCCGGCCTGCCGTCCTCGTCCAGCACGAGGTGTTCCAGGGACGGGTAGCAGGTCCCGATCGGGACGGTCCCGTTGGAGGGGCTGGGCAGCCGTTGCGGGTCGCGCGGCAGCAGGTACTCGGTGCAGGAGACCGTGACCTCGGTCGGCCCGTACAGGATCTCCAGCGCGCTGTGGGAGGCGGCGGCCTGCCACTCCAACGCCTGTGCCATGGGCAGCGGTTCACCGCCGAACACGCTCCAGCGGAGGGTGGGCATGCTCCCCGGTACGAGCGTGCCGAGCCGGGAGGCGAAGGAGACGAGCGAAGGCACCGAGAACCAGTGGGTGATCCGCCGGGTGTTGATGAACTTCACCGGGGACATCAGCTGGCTGCGCATCGGCACGACGAGCGTGCCGCCCGAACCCCAGGCGACGAACAGGTCGTACACGGAGCCGTCGAAGGTCAGGTCGAAGGCCTGGGAGAGTCTGCTGCCGGGGCCGGCCTCGTACCGGGGAACCACATGGGAGAGGTATGCGGCCACGTTGCGGTGCAGTACCGGAACTCCCTTGGGAGTGCCGGTGGATCCCGATGTGAAGATGATGTAGGCGATGTCGTCGGGGGTGGACGGGCACGGGGGGAGAGCGTCCCGCCGACCGGCCCCGGCCTCTGCCCCTGGCTGTGCCGTCTGTGCCGTCTCCGTCAACTGCACCGGATCGACGGTGAGCAGCGGCACGTCCAGCTCCGCCACCGCCTCCGCGGACTGCTGCGTGTCGGTGACGATCAGGTCGAGTCCGGCCGCCGCGGCCATCGCCGCGTTGCGGGTGGCCGGGAAGTCCGGGTTGAGGGGTACGACGGCGGCGCCGGTCCGCAGTACGGCGAGGTAGCCGGCGTAGGCGGTCACCGAACGGCCGGCCAGGAGACCGACGCGGCGGGGAGCTGCCCCGCCGTGGGCGGCGATCAGCCGCCCTGCCAACTCTTCGGCGAGAAAATGCAGTTGGCGGTACGTCAGCGCGGACCGGCCCACTTCGAGCGCCGTCTCCTCGCTGAATCCGACTGCGGACTCGGCGAACCACTCGTACAGAGTCCGTGGACCGGTGCTCGTGGTGCGGTACGCAGCGTCGCTCATACGGCCTGCGCCTCCAGTCCGTTGAGCCAATGCCGCAGTTCGCCCACAGTGCGCAGCTCGGCCAGTTCCTCTGCGTCGACGTCGTAGTTGTGGTCGCCCGCCAGCTTGACGGTGATCTGCAGCCGCGCCAGGGAGTCGATGCCGATCTCCGACAGCAGCGAGCTGTCGGTGAACTCCGTCTGCGGGTTGCGCGCGTGTTCGCGCAGCACCGCTGCCGCCAGGTCGGCGCTGTCCTCCGACGGGTCCTGCTCGCCCGGCCAGTAACGCTGGGTCTGCCACGGGTACGTCGGCAGCGGCACGAACCGGCAGCCGGAGCCGAAGAGCTGGTCGGAGTCGACGGGACGCCCGGCCAGGTACTGCTCGACGAAGGCGGACAGCTTCCTCGTGCGCTTGTCCTCCACCTGCTCCTCGCCGTTCAGGAAGCGTTCGAGAGCGGTGACGATCTCGTCGTGCGACAAGCCCGTCACAGCCACCCGGTGCGCGTGGTGCTGGCGGCGGGTCGCGGCGCTGAAGCAGATGTCGCGCAGCGGGTAGGTGGAGCCCTTTCCTTCGGGGCCCAGGTACCGGATGTAGGTGCGGACGAGTGTCTCCAGCGCCGCGGGTGTCCGGGCCGAGAGCGGCAGCATGTACGCCTTGCTGGTCAGCCGCGGCCGCCGCAGCAGCGGAGTGTTGCCGCCCGCGGTGGTCTCGCCCTGGGCGACCACGAGGTGCGCGTTCAGGCAGGACGCGCCCTGCCCGGTGATTCCCGCGAGGACCGGTCTGCCGTGGTCCGACAGGTCGTGGAGCTTGGTGGGGACCTCCAGGGGCAGGTCCTCCCAGGGCACGAGCGGATTGGGGGACTCGTGGTGGAGAGTCGGCGGCAGCTGGCCGTGTTCGAGGCACAGGACGGTCTTGATCAGACCGGCCATGCTGCCCGCGGCCTCCGCGTGCCCGATGTTGGTCTTCACCGACCCGACGTAGCAGGGACGGTCGAACGGCCTTCCCTCACCGAGGACTTGGCCGAGCGCGCAGAGTTCGAGCGGGTCGAGCGCCGGTGAGCCGGTGCCGTGGGCCTCGACGAAGTCGATTTCCGACGCGGCGACGCCGGCGTCCTCGTAGGCCCACCTGAGCACCTCGACCTGGCCCGCCAGCGAGGGCGTCAGCAGGGAGTCGCTGGTGCGCCCGTCGTTGCCGACGGCGCTGCCGCGGATCACCGCGCGGATGCGGTCGCCGTCGGCGCGCGCGTCGGTGAGCGGCTTGAGGATGACGACTCCGACGCCGTCGCTCGGGGCGAAGCCGTCGGCGTCCGCGTCGCCGAACTTGCTGCGGCCGTCGCCGGCGAGGGTCCCGGCCTGCGTCATCATCACGGTCTCGTCCGGACGGAGCGCGAGGTTCACCCCGGCGGCGATCGCCAGGGGGCTCTCCTTGGCGCGCAGGCTCTGGACGGCCGCGTGGACGGCGGCCAGCGAGGACGAGCACGCCGTGTCGATCGTGACGCTCGGGCCCCGGAAGTCGAACACGTAGGAGAGACGGGCGGGAAGCAGCGAGCGGAAGTTGTGGAACGCGGACGGGGTGACGCTCTCCAGGCCCTCCCTGAACCGCTGTTCGAGGAAGTCCGCCCGGGCGTTGCCCACGTAGACGCCCGTTCTGCTGCCGGCGAGCGCGTCGGGCCGCTGCCCGGCGTCCTCCAGCGCCTCCCAGGTCGCCATCATCAACAGGCGGTGTTGCGGGTCGAGTTCGACGGCCTCGGTGCGGGACATCTCGAAGAACTCGGCGTCGAAGTCGGCCATGTCCTCGATGTATCCCGCGCGGCGGCTGCGGACCGTCCCGGGCTCTCCCGCGGGGGAGTACAGGGCGTCCACGTCGTAGCGGTCGGCGGGCGTCTCACTCGTGACGTCCCGGCCGTCGCTCAGTATGTCCCACAGTTCGTCGGCTCCGGACGCGCCCGGGAACCGGCACGCCATGCCGATCACAGCCACCGACCGTGCTTCGATGTCCGCCTTCGACCTCTTCACCCGTACACCCCTTCAATGCTTCCCTGATGTCCCTGCGATGGTGCGTTCACCTGCGCCGCTACTCCCGACGGGCAGTGGCACGAAGGCTTCTGGTGCTCCCTCGCGGCCGCCGCGCCGGGGAGGGCACCCCGGGAACGGGCAGGCAGGAACTCGCCACTCGGTGAATGACTCTGACTTGTGCGGGTCAGCGGCACCCGGCCAGGTGTCTTGCCGGGTACTCAGCCGTACGTGCTCTGCGCTCGGGCGCACGTGTACGGCGGCGTCGTGCACGGCACGGCCGTGGGGGGACCGCCCTTTCGGCGCAGCTCCTGCCGGTGTGGCCGGCAGATCCGTCCTCGCCGATGGTGCCGGTGCGGCGGGTGCTTCGTGGGGGTGGGCCGATCCGGCAGATGCGTGGGAGGCGCACCGTTGCCGCAAGCCTCGTAGGAATTCGTGGAGTTCTTAGGAGATAGCTCATAACCGCTTCACTGACAGGGCCCTGCTGCGGAAGCCTGCGGCACGATGCTCCCCGTGGAGTGACGTACGCGGCTCGCCACGCTTCGCTCCCTCCTCACGCCTTGGCTCAGTCCGGTCCCTCACGCCGCTTGCCGGCGGGAGGGGGTCACACCCCGCCCTTGCACCGGGGGCCGGCATTCTCCGGTCACATCCGCCGCAAGGACAACCGCGTGTCTCCGATCACACGTCAAACACGCGGCACCCATTGTCATATGCGAGACCGTTCATGCTCGATAGCGCTCGATGGAATGGCGGGAAGTGATCGTCGACCGGTTCGGAAGGAGAAAACTGGACAGAATGCCAGACTGACCCTTCACAGGCGGCTCCCGGCACCGGCGGTCCCCGTGTACGGACCGTCAACACGGCGTCGCTGTGGGGGAGTTGTGACCGGAAGTACCCGTAGTTGCTTCGGGGACGGTACGTACGGTCCTGGGTCTGGTTTCATGTGCACTCATGGAACCCCGGACACCCAACCCAGCCCCGGAAGAGGGCGAGCAGCGCCGGCGTCGGCTGCAGATACTCGGCCTCAACACCTCGGACCCCGAAGCGAAGTTCGACCGTGTCGCCCGGCTTGCCGGCCGGTTCGCCCAAGCCCCCCTGGCGATGGTCAACTTCATCAACGACGAGCGTCAGATGTTCCGCGGTATGTACGTGCCGCCCACGGCCGACGAGAACGGCGCCGGTGAGGACCGCAGCATCGCGTTCGACCTGAGCAACCTCCCCGAGGTCGCCCGCGACGCACCCATCGACTACGGCTTCTGCCCCCATGTGGTCGCCGACAAGTCACAGCTCGCCCTCGACGACGTCTTCGACTACCCCCGCTTCAAGGGCAACCCGCTGGTGAACGAGATGGGCGTGCGGTCCTACCTCGGCACACCCCTCCTGGACCACACCGGCGTGATCCTGGGCACCGTCTGCGTGGCCGACATGCGGCCGCGCCAGTGGAGCTCCGATCACATGGAGAGCATGCAGAACCTGGCGTCGACCCTGCTGTCGGAGTTCCAGCTGCGGGACAGCCTGCTCGCCCAGCAGCAGGAGATGTTCGCCATCTTCGACGGGGCGCCCTTCCCCATCATGCTCACCGAGGGCTCCGACCACGTGCTGCGCTACGCCAACGCCAAGCAGGGCGCTGCTTTCGGCCGGGTCCAGCAGCTGAGCCAGGGGCGGCAGGTCCTCCCGGGGCTCGACTCCGTGGGCGTCTTCAAGACCATGGACCGCGCCCTGAGTTCGGGCCAGACGGCGACGCTCGCCGAGGCGCGCATCGCCTCCTACGACTACGAGGAGCCGCAGGTCTTCACCTTCACCTGCACTCCCGTACGGCTCACACCCACCGCCCCGGTCAGCGGGGTTCTGACCGTGGCCATGAACATCACAGGGCAGGCGCCCAGCGGCAGCGAGCAGAAGCTCGCAGCGGACCTGACCTCCCAGTTCGAGCGCATCGGCCAGGGCTGGCCCTCGGGCGGCCAGGAGGGCGAGAACGGCGTCAGCCTGCGCTAGGGCCTGTCTGACACCTCTCGCCTCGCGGCTCGCGCCGTCCGCCGCGAGCACGGCCTACGGCGGGCGGGGTCATCTGTCGGACAGGGCCTGGACGGACGGGCTGTGACCGGAGGGTTCCCGGACGCGGGGCGGGCGGGAGCCTGGTTTCACCGCGGCTTTCCGCGGCGCTGCGCCGTGATCCCCTGATGTGGTGTTCGGGGACTGCGTCGGCAGCCGGGTGCGAAGGGAGATTCCGTGCTTTTTCAGGCGGTTGATTCCGGCCGAATGGCGGAGCACCGCGGAAAGCCGTCGACCATCACTGGAAAAGTGGCGGCTCATTTGTGCCGATGCTGTGCGTGACCTGTGATTGTTCCTGGTGTACGCGCCCGCCCCGGTCTCTCGTGAATTCTCCGGGCGCGGGGTGCCGGATTCGTCGGCCGTACCCGCGTGTGCGCCCGATGCCGTGTCAGGTGTGAGTGGTCCCGCGCCGAAATGGCGACCCTGTGGCGGTGTGCCTGATTTCTTCAGCGCTGAGGCTTTGAAGAGGACTCATCGAGGCACGTATTAGAATATGTGCTCGAACACAATAAGCCAGATCCCGAGGAAAATGACGTCCGGGTATCAGGCCATATCCAAGGAATGACTTGCAGGTCCGTTATCGAGTTGTTCCTCCCCGTATCACCTTTATCGCCGGGTGGACGACGGTGCCGGACACCGGATCGAAAGGCCTTGCCGACGCCTCGCCGGTGTCCGTTATGGTCGCGATGTGCGACTCCTGCTGACCTCGGACACCCACCTGCCGAAGCGGGCCGGACGGCTTCCGGGACCGCTGCTGGACGAACTCGACCGCGCCGACGCCGTCTTCCACGCCGGCGACTGGGTCGACACCGCCACCCTCGACCTGTTCGAGGCACGTGCCCGGCGACTCGTCGGCGTGTACGGCAACAACGACGGCCCAGAGCTCCGGGCGCGCCTGCCCGGGACCGCGGACGTGGAACTCGGGGGAGTCCGTTTCGCCGTCGTGCACGAGACGGGTCCCGCGCAGGGCCGGGAACGCCGCTGTGCGGAACGGTTCCCCGGACGGGACGTGCTGGTCTTCGGGCACAGCCACATCCCGTGGGACACCACGACAGACGACGGGCGGCTGCGCCTGCTCAACCCCGGCTCGCCGACGGACCGCCGCCGCCAGCCGTACTGCACCTACATGACGGCCCGGGTGGAGGACGGTGCGCTGAGCGGAGTGCGATTGCATCGGCTGCCTCGTCGCCGTTGAGCGACCCGGCCGGACACGGTCAGCTGCGACCGTGTCCGTGGGCTGCGCCCTCTTCGATCGTCCCGCCGAACTTCGCCTGTACGGGGATGAGTTTCTTGTCGGAGTCGGCGAGCACGAGCCAGCGGGAACCGACGAGGTAGGTGCCGCCGTAGGGCTTGGAGAAGTCCAGCCAGCCGCGCTTCGCCCTGTTGTCCTTGAAGGTGACCATCGTGAAGAGGGTCTTGTCCTTCTTGCAGCTGCCCAGCCGGTAGTCCTCGACCTTCTTGGTGACCTTCACCTTGCACTCCAGCGCGGAACCCAGCTTCTCCACGCTGGGCGGCGTGCCCTTCGCGCTCACGGACGCCGTTCCGTCACCCGAGTCGCTGCACCCGCCGAGCAGTGCCACGGCAGCGGCGGCGACGAGGGCCGGAAGAGCGAACCTGTGTGGCCACGCACGCGACGCGGGCCGGGACGGTGCCCCCTCGTGCGGCGGTGCCCCCTCCTCGCGCTGCCGGGCACGGTCGGCCTGAGCAGGTGGCAACTGGTCTCTCATCAGCGCTCCTGTGAACGGGAAAGCGGTCTCCGACTTTAGGACGGGCGCCGCGGATGGGGCCGTCTTTGTCATCAGAGTGAAAACTTCGTGCCCGCTTCGCGGAGACGGCCGCACGGCGCGATGAAGAGGCTTCGGCGGCCGGGCGCGGGACGGCGGACGGCGCTCAGGCCGCCGGCCGGTCTCCCGAGGTGAGATAGGCGATGACCATGTCGCCCAGCATCGTGCGGTAGTGCTCATGCCGGGCCGGGTCGGTGAGGTCGCGACCGAAGATCGCACGGAACGTGTAGCGGTTGGCGACGCGGAAGAAGCAGAACGAGCTGATCATCGCGTGGAGATCGAGAGCGTCGACGTCGGCGGTGAAGACCCCTTCCGCCCTGCCCGCCTCCAGGATCCGCTCGATGACCGTGATCGCGGGCGAGTTGAGCGAGCCGAGGGTCTCGGAAGCGGCGAGGTGTTCCGCCTGATGGGTGTTCTCGATGCCGACGAGGCGGATGAAGTCCGGGTGGGCCTCGTGGTGGTCGAAGGTCAGCTCGGCGAGGCGCCGGATCGCGGCGACCGGGTCCGAGTGCTCGACGTCCAGCTGCTGTTCCTTGCGGCGGATGACCGCGTACGCCTCTTCCAGCACTGCGGTGAAGAGGCCCTCCTTGCTGCCGAAGTAGTAGTAGATCATCCGCTTCGTGGTCTGGATCCGCGCGGCGATCTCGTCCACCCTCGCCCCCGCGTAGCCCAGCCGTGCGAACTCGCGTGTGGCGACCTTGAGGATCTCGGCCCGCGTGCGGGCGGCGTCCCTGGTGCGCCTGGCGGGGCGGGACGGCGACGGCTGGGAGGGCGAGGGCCCGGAGACGGCGGCGGACATGCTGCTCCTCGGCGGGTTCAGTTCGGCGGTGTGGTCTGCCGGTCCGGCGTGCACCGGTCCCGACAGGCTACGGACATGCGGTCGCGGCCGTCACACGGCGCCGAGCTGAGCGGTGTGCTGGGCAGCCAGCCTGACAGTGGCGTTGCGGGCGCCGTACCCGCCGTAACCACCGGTGCGCTGGACCACTTCGAAGAAGACCCTCCCCACCGTGACCGTGTAGAAGTGGAAGAACTCGCCGCTGCCGTCCCGGTCGTAGAGGATGTCCAGCTCGCGCAGCACGCCGAGGCGTTCGGCGGGCAGGCCGTAGCGGGCGCCGAGGTCGTCGTAGTAGTTGGCGGGGATGGGCAGCACCGCCGTGCCCCGGCCGCGCAGCCGCCTCGCGGTGGCGACGATGTCGTCGGTGGCCAGGGCGATGTGCTGGCTGCGGGTCGCCTCGCCCTCCGGGCTGGGCGCGACGTTGAGCGCGATGCGGAGCGTGCCTCCGGGGCCGGCGACGGCGCGGCTGCGGAACAGGCCGTACGGATCGGCCAGGTCCTGGCTCTCGTCGGGCTTGAGTCCCAGGACGCTGCGGTAGAAGAGGGCTGCTTCGTCGAAGTGGTGCCAGGGCTGGGGCAGCGCCACGTGGTCGATGCCGGTGACGCCGGCGCGGTCGCCGTCGTCCGCCGTCCCGGCCGTCCGCGCCGCCACGGGTGTGAAGTCGTCCGTCCAGCTCGGATGGCCCGACCGGCCCGTGCGGCAGAAGAACAGCTCTGTGCCGTCGGGTGCCGCGACAGCGTCCAGGGGGACATCGTCCGCTCCGCGGCGGCGTGGCACCACGGGTGCGAGCAGGGTCTCGGCACGGCGTACGGCGGCGTCCGGATCGGCGGACTCCAGTCCGACGGCCGCCAGCGACGGGCCCGAACGCCGGTCCGAGCCCGAGGTGTTGACGAGCACCCGTGCCTCGCCCTGCTCCCACAGCTCCACCGGTTTGCCGCGGTGCCGTCCGGTACGGGCGAAGCCGAGCGAACCGAGCATGCCGGTCAGCGGTTCGGTGTCCGCCGCGGTCAGTTCGGCGAAGGCGAAGCCGGACGGTACGACGGTTTCGGGCAGGGCCGCCAGCCCCGCGGACTCCTCCAGGGCGAGCAGCGAACGCATCGCGTCGACTGCCGTACGGCCCGCGTCGGCCTGCCGGAAGACGTCGTTGAAGACCTCGAGGGAGAGCGGCCCCCGGTATCCGGCCCGCACGGTGTGCGCCAGCAGCCCCGCGACGTCCAGACCGCCCTGACCGGGGAAGCACCGGTAGTGGCGACTCCACTGGAGGACGTCCATGGCCATCAGCGGGGCGTCGGCGAGCTGCAGGAAGAAGATCTTCTCGCCGGGGATCTCCTCGATGCCGCGCGGGTCGGAGGCGCGGGAGAGGATGTGGAAACTGTCCAGGCACGTCCCCAGCGCCGGATGGTCCGCCGCTTCGACCACGCGCCACGCGTGGTCGTACGTACTGATGTGACGCCCCCAGGCCAGGGCCTCGTAGGCGATGCGGATGCCGTGCTCCCGGGCCCGGCCGGCGAGGAGGTTCAGATGCTCCGCGGCGAGCCCGTCGTCGTCGACGGCGTCCGGCGAGACGCTGGAGCAGACGAGGAGGGTGTCCGCGCCGAGCCGCTCCATCACCTCGAACTTGCTCTCGGCGCGGCGCAGATTCTGGTCCAGCACCTCGTCCGGGACGGCCTCGAAGTCGCGGAACGGCTGGTACAGGTCGATGGCCAGCCCGAGGTCGGCGGCGCGCGCCCGTACGTCCTCGGGGGTGAGGGGCGAGGCGATCAGATCGTTCTCGAAGATCTCCACGCCGTCGAACCCGGCTGCGGCCACGGCGGTCAGCTTCTCGGAGAGCGAACCGCTCAGCGAGACCGTGGCGATGGACTTCCGCATGACGTTCTCCTCGGATTCCGGTGCTCTTGCCTCGTCTGAACTCCTCGCGGAAACCCGCCTGTTCAGCGGCTGCCCGTCCCGCGTGCGTACGTCCGGGCCTCCGGCGGAGTGCCGACGAGGTCGGCGAGGTCCTGGAGCATCCGGTCGGTGTGGGGCTCCAGGCCGGTGAACAGCCGGAAGGCGTCCGCCGCCTGGAAGGCGGCCATGCCTCCGCCGTCGAGGGTCCGGCAGCCCAGGAGGCGGGCCTGGTGCAGCAGTTCGGTCTCCAGCGGCCGGTAGACGACCTCGGCCACCCAGAGACCCGGATGGAGGAGTCCGCCCGGCAGGGGTGTCCCCGGGTGGGCGGCCATGCCCACGGGGGTGGCGTTCACCAGGCCGTCCGCATCGGCCAGTTCGGCTTCCAGGGCCTGCCGCCCCGCAGCGGTCGCCCTGCCCTCGCCGAAGCGCTCGGTGAGGGAGGCGGCGAGACGCTCGGCGCGGGCCGTCTCCGTGTCGACCAGGACGAGGCGGCCCGTACCGAGACCGAGCAGGGCGTGGGAGACGGCGGCTCCGGCCCCGCCCGCACCGAGCTGGACGACGCGGCGCAGGGCGGCGCCGGGCAGTCCCCGGGTGAAGGACTGCCTGAAGCCGGTCACGTCCGTGTTGTGGCCGACGGCCGTGCCCGCACGGAGGACGACGGTGTTGACGGCGCCCAACTCTGCTGCGTCGGGGGACAGTTCGTCGAGATGCGGGATGACCGACTGCTTGCAGGGATGGGTGATGTTGAGGCCGTCGAAACCGACCGTCCGTGCGGCGTGCAGCAGCCGGGCGGCGGCCCGGCCGGGCTCGGCGGCCGGGCCGGGCCCGTCGCCGGGCGAGGATCCGAGCCCCGGTGGCCACGGCAGCGCTTCGAGGTCGAGGGTGCGGTAGACCAGACGCAGGCCGTGCCGGTCGGCCTCCCGCTCGTGCAGGAGCGGGCTCAGCGACGGGCCGATGCCCGAGCCGACGAGGCCGGTGAGGTAGGAGCCGGGGGTGCTGGAGGTCACCTGGCGGCTCCGGACGGCCGCTCGGCGGACGTGCGGCCGGTGCGCTCCTGAGCGTGGTGCTCCTTGAGGCCGAGAGCCGCGGTCGGTACGCGGTGCGTCTCGCGGCCCGTGGCCACCGCGAGTGCGCTGACGGCGCAGATGGCGGCGGTGAAGGCGGCGACTCCGATCCAGCCGTCCCCTCCGGGACCCGCGATCTGCTCCGCGAAGCCCACGGCGAACCCGGCGATGGCGAAGCCGAGCTGGGTGCCGACGGCCATGCCGGACAGCCGCACCTGGGCGGGGAACATCTCGCCGTACAGGGACGGCCAGATGCCGTTGGCGGCGCTGTAGACGACGCCGAAGAAGACGATCCCGGTCAGCAGCACGAGCGGCAGGCTTCCCGTCGAGATCGCCCACAGATAGACGAAGATCATCACGCCGGAGCCGAGCGCCCCCGTCAGGAACACCGGCTTGCGGCCTATGCGGTCCGAGAGCTTCGCCCACAGCGGGATCGCCAGCAGGGCCACGGCGTTGGCGAGTACGCCGACCCACAGCATGGAGGAGTCCTCCAGGCCGCCGGCGTCACTGGTGGCGAACGAGAGCGCCCACACGGTGAAGATGGTGCTCACCGTCGCGATCAGCGCCGCGGCGACGACGCGCAGCACGTCGGCCCAGTGGCCCCTGACCAGCTCGACGAGCGGCAGTTTCGCCACCTCGTTCCCGGCCGCCACCTGCTGGAAGACCGGTGTCTCCTCCAGCGTGCGGCGGATGACGTATCCGACGACGGCGACGACCGCGCTCAGCAGGAACGGGATGCGCCATCCCCAGGAGTAGAGCTGGTCGTCGGGGAGGGCGGCGACCGGGATGAAGATGAGCGTCGCCAGGATCTGGCCCGCCTGTGTGCCGTTCAGCGTGAAGCTGGCGTAGTAGCCGCGGCGGTGCTCGGGGGCGTGTTCGAGCGTCATGGAGTTGGCGCTGGCCTGCTCGCCCGCGGCGGAGAGGCCCTGGAGGACCCGCATCAGCACCAGCAGCACCGGCGCGGCCGTCCCTATCTGCGCGTACGTGGGCAGGACGCCGATGAGGAACGTCGAGAGGCCCATCAGGATCAGAGTGAGCACCATGATCTTCCGCCTGCCGAGGCGGTCGCCGAAGTGCCCGAGGAAGAGGGCGCCGACGGGGCGGGCCGCGTAGGCGACGCCGAAGGTGGCCAGGGAGATCAGCGTCGCGGTGGCGGGGTCGTCGGGGGAGAAGAAGACCTTGGGGAAGACCAGGGCGGCGGCGCTGCCGTAGATGAAGAAGTCGTAGTACTCCAGGGCGCTGCCGATCCAGGCGGCGATGGCGGCCTTGCGCGGCTTGCCCTGGGGGGCGGCCGGGGCGTGCAGGCCGTCGGGGCCGCCCTGGCCGTTCTCGGGCGGAGGTGTGGGTGCGGGGTCGGCCGGATGTGAGGACACGGACTGACTCCTCCGGGGAGGTCCCGCGTTCCGCCGGGGAACGCGGGAGGGAGCAGGGACGTGAGGTGCGCGGCGGGCGCCGTGTGCGACGTGCGGGACGGCGGCACTGCCCTCTCCGGTGCTCTTGTGGAGCGTACGGGCCGGGCGGCTCGCTCCCGGCACGGCGGAGTAGTTAACGCACTAGATAGTTAATTAATGGTTCCAGGGATGTTGCGCCCGGCTGCTTCCGCTGTCAAGAGTCCTCGCGGCTCCCGTCCGGGCACGCGGCGAGCCGTCCGACGCCCGCCCGGCCGGACCGGGGACGAGGTTGTCGGCGAGGCCCTGTGGCGGGGGCGGGGGGAGCCGAACGTGCAACTCGGCCGCATCGCCGGTGACTTCACAGGTTTCGGCGTCGTGCCCGAACTGCCTGTCGTCCGTCTCGCCGTCGGGCGTCCCCACGGCCCGGCAAGGCCGCCACGGTCTTGCCGGTGGTGAGAAGCAGCAGGTCGGAGCCGGTTCCAGTGCGTGGGGAGCTCTTTGGTCCTCCGGCGATCGAGGAGCACCATGGAGGATGAGGGCTCGGCAGGGCGTCGATCGCCGGCAGACCCCGGCGACGGCAGTACGAGCCCGGAACGATCAACCGGAGGTGCAGCTGTGACCAAGTTCATGGACGTACACCACGGGATGAAGGGCATCACGGCGGAACAGCTGGAAGCAGTTCACAACGCCGACCTCGAACAGGGGAAGGCGGAGGGCGTGCACTTCGAGCACACATGGGCGGATCCGGAGACGGGGACCGTCTTCTGCCTCTCCGAGAGCCCCTCCGCGGCGGCCGTCCGGCGCGTCCACGAACGCGCGGGACACGCGGCCGACGAGATCCACCGCGTGCGGCTCGGTCTGTGACGCGAGGACGCCGCGGCCGCGACGAGACGGAAGCCGCGAACAGATGATGACGCGTGAGCAGCGCGAGCATCGGACAGACGGGAACAGGAGGTTGTCACGATGACATTCGTCCAGATCATCGAGTACGAGACATCCCGCGCGGACGAGCTGGAAGACGCCTTCGACGAGTGGCTGGCCGCCAGCGAGGGCAAGCGGACCGTCGTGCAGGAACTGCACACCCGGGACCGTGAGAAGCCGGGCCACTACGTGGACATCGTCGAATTCCCCTCCTACGAGGCGGCGATGAGGAACAACGAGTTGCCGGAGACGCAGCGCGTGGCCGAGCGGCTGCGTTCCCTGTGCGACGGCGAACCGCGTTTCGTGAACCTGGAGGTCGCCCGCGAAGAGCCGGTGCGCGCCTGACGCCGCTCCGTCGGCCCCGTCCGGCGGTCTGCCGCCGTCGGCTGCTCCTGTTCAAGGGGCAGCCGACGGCTACGGAGAGGCAGGCGGCCTCTTCGCCGGAAACCCGGGCATCCGCGGGCGCCGGCGGGCCCCACGACGGCTCAGCCGGCGGGCTGATGGGCCAACAGCGCTTCGACGACGGCGTGTTCGCCGGGGTAGTCCATCGGGACGATGCCGAGTCCCGTCCAGGAGGCGTTGTCCGGCGACGTGAGCAGGTCCCGCACACGAGGGTTGAGACGGTCCGCGTTGGAGCGGGGCGGGAGCAGCGCCGCGGTGCTGACGAAGTTGACGTACAACTTGCCCGGTTGGGCGGCGGCCTTGCGGAAGTGGTCCGCGACGAGCGGGTACTTGGCTTCCGGCTCGGCCATGTAGTCGTCCTGGATGTCGAAGAGGGCTCCGTCGCCGTAGCGCACTCCTGGCAGGCCGTCCGAGTCGCCGAGCAGTACGACTTTGCCGCGTGCTCCGCCCAACGTGGGCAGGGACGTGTCCAGTTGGAAGAGCGAGCGCCAGCCGCGGCCGTCCAGGTAGTCGTCGAATACGGCACGGAAGCTCTCCGCGCTCTCCTCCGAGTACTCCTGCTTGACCCGCATCAGGACGGTCTCCGAGGGGCGGACGGAGAGGAAGTCGCGGCAGGAGCCCAGCACGTCGTCGAAGTTGAGGTGCTGGTAGGAGGGGCCGTGATGGATGGTGAAGGAACCCTCGAAGAGGCGGCAGCGCACGTCGAGGAAGCGGATTCCGGCGGAGAGCTGTTCACCGATGCCGGTGTTCTGGCACTCCGTCCACGGACCGCCGTGGCGGGCACCGGAGTTGTGCGTCCCGGGGATGGTGAGCTCACGCAGGAGCGCACCGTCGGGGAGCTGTGACATCCACGCATCGGGGACGGGTGCGCGGGTGGCGGCTGCGCTCGCCGTGCCCGACGTCGCGGTGGTGAGCACGGCGGTGGTCGACAGCGCGGTCAGTGACTGGAGGAAGTGCCGACGTCTCATCGTCATGCTCAAGACAAGCACGGATCGCTGCGGTGGCACAGGGTGCCTCGGGGGGTGGGACGGAGCGGGCGGACGGCGCGGGGTGTCACCTCGCGGCTGCCGCTTCGCGCAGTCGCGCGGCCAGGTCGGCCGTCTCCTGAGGGGTCGTGGACAGTACGCCGTGTTCCGTCATCAGCGCGTGGAACTGCTGCTGCCCGTACGGCACACCGTGGGGCAACCCTGCGATGTGCCAGTGCAGATGGGCGTTGCCCTGCTGGCTGCCGAGGGTCAGCAGGTACGTGCGCTCGGGGGCGATCACGTCCTCGACCGCCAGGGCGACCCTGCGCACGACCGTCATCAGGCGCAGATAGGCGGCCTCGTCCAGATCCCGTACGGCGTGCTCGATGTGTCTCTTCGGGGCGACGAGGACCTTGCCGGGGAGCGTCGGGTAGCGGTCGAGGAACGCGAGGTGTTCGTCGTCCTCGTAGACCGTCTCGTGGGCATAGTCCGGGTCGCCTGCGGCGAAGGCGCAGACGAAACACGGGCCGGAGCGGGCCCGAGCCTCGTACGCGTCGAGATCCACCGGCCGACGGCTCTCCGCCATCCCTGTCACCTGCCCCTTTCCCCTGCTGCTCGCCGTCCCCGGAAACCCGGCGCCGGACGGCGGAGCCTCCGCAGACAAGTCCCCTCTTCTCCGCGTGAGTTGAAGCTCATCGCGGTCAGTGGCGAACTGTGTGCCGCCAGCGGATCTCGCCGTCGTGCCAGTGGTCCGTGGGCGTGAACCCCGCTGCCGCCGCCACGGCGGCAGAGGCACCGTGACGCGGGTGGACGTGGACGACGATCCGCGTCACGTGCCGCTGACGCAACCAGCCGACCAGCGCACGGGCCGCTTCCGTGGCGACACCGCGGCCCTGCCACGCCGTTCCGACGATCCAGGAGATCTCGGCGGTGAGGCTTTCGTCGTCCTCCCGCGTGACGGTCGCCTGGACCGTCCCCGTCAGACAGTTCTCCTCGCGTGACTCGACGACCCAGTTGCACCAGGACTCGGCTGGATCGCCGGAGCCCGCCTCCCATCGCTCGTAGCGGGACCGGAGCGACTGGACGGAGGGCGGCTCGCCGCCGATGAAGGCGTACAGCTCCGGGTCGGAGAGCACCCCGGCCATCTCGCGTGCGTGCTCGACACGCAACGGCCGCAGGATCAGCCGCTCGGTGGGGACAGCCTCGGCCGTGATCACGGGGCCTGCCGGGCGCGGGTGGCCACCGTGCGCCGCTGTGACTGCGGGTGCGGATGCGGGTGCGGGCGCCGATGCGGGTGCGGGCGGGGGTGACGGGGCAGCCGGTGCGTCATGTGTGCGCGGGCTCCTCTCCGGCGCGGCGTCCGGGACGGATGATCACCTCGCTGCCGAGCGGCGTGAAGCCGGCGGCGAGAAACGACCGCAGCGACCGCGCGTTGCCGGGGGACACGGCCGCGAACACCGGTTCCCCTGCCGGGACCTGGGCGAGGACGTCCCGCAGCAGGGTGCGTCCGAGACCGCGGGCGCCCTCGTCCGGCTCGGCCAGTTCGATGCTCACCTCGCGGCGCCCGGCCAGCCCGTCCGAGAGTGTGACGAGGCCCCGTTCGTCGCCGAACGTCCGTACCCGGCACCGCAGTTCGCGTGCGTACCGGACGCGGGGATGGTCGTGCAGGTCCGTGCGTTCCGGCAGCCCCGGCGCCGGCGGCGAGGACCCGGACCCGGTGCCGGTGCTGCCGGTGCCGTGGGCGGCCAGCGTGACGTCGACGACGTCGATGACGCCCTCGGGCCCGGCCAGGGCACGCAGCAGGTCCGGGGCCAGGGAGGCGCCGTGGCCGTCGGGGTTCATGCGGCGGATCACGCCGGCGGGGAGCGCGGTCGCGATCACGGCGTGCCCGGTGAAGGCCACCGAGCACTCCAGCCCCCGCGGAAGCGGACCGAGCAGGGTCACGCCGCCGTCGGCGGGCGGGAAGTGCCCGTCGGCGGCGGCGAGGAGGAGACGCAGCAGCGGGTGCGGTCCCCTCCCGTGCGGCGCATCCGCCTGCTCCCCGGGGCATGCCGGCCGCGGAAGTGTGCCGGCCTCGGTCCGCCCCGCTGTCACGGCTTGCGTCCGACGCCGCAGATGGCGTCCACCTGCGAGGAGTCGTCGTCGGGGTCCGCCATCTCGGGGCGCCAGTTCGTCGTGGGGACCACTCCGGGCTCCAGCAGCTCCAGGCCGTCGAAGAACCGGGCGATGCGTTGCGGGCTGCGCAGGTGGTACTCGCTGGCGGAGTTGTCGTTGTAGACGGCGATGGCGTCGTTGAGCGCCTTGTTGGTGTCGGTGCCGTCGCTCAGCGCCAGGTGGCTTCCGGGCGGCAGGTGCTCCATCAGCCGGCTCACGATCGACCAGGGGTCGTCGGAGTCGGGGAGCTGCCCCAGCGTGCCGAGCAGTGTGAGGGCGACCGGTTCGCTGAAGTCGAGGGTGCGGGCCGCCCCTTCGAGGATCGCCTCGGGGTCGCGGACGTCGGCGTCGATGTAGTCGCAGGAGCCGGCGCTGCTGCTGGTCAGCAGCGCATGGGCGTGGACGAGCACGAGCGGATCGTTGTCCACGTAGACGATCCTGCACTCCGGCGCGACCCGCTGTGCCACTTCGTGCGTGTTGTCCACGGTCGGCAACCCGGTGCCCACGTCCAGGAATTGGCGGATCCCCGCCTCACCGGCCAGGAAGCGGACCGCGCGGGCGAGGAAGTACCGCTGGAGGCGGGCGATCCGGGCGATGTCGGGGAACGTCTGGAGGATCATGTCGCCGGCCATGCGGTCGGCGCTGTAGTTGTCCCTGCCGCCGAGCAGGTAGTTCCAGACGCGTGCCGAATGGGGCCTGTCCGCCTGGAGCTTCTCGGCCAGCTGCGGGTCCTCGGGGGTGTCCATGGGGTCAGCTTCACACGGCCGGCGCCGGGGCGTGGGCGGTTCGGTCGCACCCGGGCCGTTCGTCCTGTTCGGCTGTTTCGTGCCAGCCGGTGCGCCGCGTCCCCTGCGCCCGGTCTCCGCAGGAACGCCGCCGGACCTCCGCCGGATCTCCGCCGGGACCTCCGCCGGGACCCCCGCCGGGACCGCCGCCGGACCTCGCACCCGCCGTCCCCCGGCCGCCGCGCCGGCCCGTCCCGTCGTCGGACACGTCCCTCGCCCGGGTGATTGCGCGGAGGGCACCGGCGACGATTCGCCGTGCTGACGGGGGAGTTCACCGCCGCGGCCGGGCGGACCCGATTGGCGCGGCGGGTGCCCTGCGCGCCAGGCTGACCCCCATGAGCATCGCCTTCCTCTTCCCCGGCCGGGGTTCGCAGCGACCCGGCATGCTGCACCGGCTGCCCGACACGGCGGCGTCCGCGACCGTGCTGGCCGAGGCGGACTGGGCGCTGCGGCGGCTCGCGGCCCGGGCGGGGTCCGCCGACGCGGCGGGAGCAGCCGGTCGGGCCGGCACCGCGGGCAGGGAGTACGCGGACGGCATCGCGGAACTGGACACGGCGGAGGCGCTGGAGAAGTCGCCGGTGGCCTGTCACGTCGCGCTGCTGGTCGCGGGTGTCGCGGGGGCGCGGGCCATGTCGGAGGACGAGGCGGTGACGCCCGCCTTCGTCGCCGGTGAGGACGTCGGCGGCTACGCGGCGGCTGTGATCGCGGAGGTGCTGACTCTGGAGGAGGCGCTGAGGGCGGTACGGCTGCGCGGCGAACTGCTGGAGCGTGCCGAGGAGCCGGAGGGGGACGTCGCGATCCGCCTCGCGCAGCATCTGGCGACCGTCGAGCGGCGCCCGCAGAGGGTGCCTTACGTCAGCGGCGCGTACGGACGCAGTCTGCGCGGCGACACCAACGCGGTGCTCGACGAGCTCGCCCGGTCAGTGGCCCGTCCCGTGCCCTGGGAGAAGGTGGCGGCGGCCCTCGCGGACGAAGGGGCGGCGTGCTGTGTGGAGCTGCCGCCCGGGCGTGCCCTGACGAGCCGGACGGCGGCGGTGCCGGGCATGCGGGTCGTGTCGGTGGAGGAGTACGGGCTCGCGGACGCCGCGGAGTTCGCGCGGCCGGCGGGCCCCGGCGGGACCGGGGGCAGCGAGGCCGGCGGCTCGGCTCATGAGGGGAGCCCGTCAGGTCACGCGGGAGGCGGCCCGGCCCACGAGGCCGGCCCCGAGGCCGGCGGGGGCGGCCACGCCGGAGCCGGCGGCGACGACCCGTGGAGCGGTCACAGCGGCTTCGCGTAACAGCGGCTCTCCGGCTCGAAGCGGTAGTGGCCGAACTTCTCCGCCGGCTCGTACCCGGAGGAGGTGTACAGCGCGATCGCCTCGGGCTGCGCGGTGCCCGTCTCGAGGACCATGCGGGTACGTCCGGCCTCGCGGGCGTCGTCCTCCAGCAGAGCCAGGATCTGCCGGGCCAGTCCCCGTCCCCGCACCTCCGGCACCACGTACATGCGCTTGATCTCGGCGTCGCCGTCCGCGTAGCCCTCCGCACCGCGGTCCTGGGTGCGCCAGCCGCCCGAGGCCACGGGACGCTCGTCCGCGTCGTACGCCAGCAGGTAGAGCCCCTGCGGGGGCTCGAACATCGACGGTTCGAGCGGCGTCACGTCGCCCTCGTCGCCGTAGCGCACGGCGTACTCCTGCTGCACGGCGTCGTTGAGCTTCATCGCATCGGGATGGTCGTAACGCGCACGGACGATTCGCATGCCCGCATCGTAGGGTGACCCGGATGCTGAAGGTGACGACGGTCAACGTGAACGGGCTGCGCGCGGCGGCGAAGAAGGGCTACCGGGAGTGGCTGGCCGCCACCGAGGCGGACGTGGTCTGCCTCCAGGAGGTCCGTGCGGAGCCGCACCAGCTCCCCGACGACGTACGCGCCCCCGAGGGCTGGCACACCGTCTTCGCGCCCGCCGCCGACAAGGGACGCGCGGGCGTGGCCCTGCTGACGCGCCGCGAGCCCGAGCGGGTGCGGATCGGCTTCGGGGCGGCCGAGTTCGAGGACTCGGGCCGGTACGCGGAGGCCGACCTGCCGGGCGTGACCGTCGCCAGCCTCTATCTGCCCTCGGGGGAGGTCGGCACGGAACGGCAGGCGCAGAAGGAACGCTTCATGGCGGCCTTCCTGCCCTATCTGCGTCGGCTGCGCGAGCGTTCGGCGGCAGACGGCCGGGACGTCCTGGTGTGCGGCGACTGGAACATCGCCCACCAGGAGGCGGACCTGAAGAACTGGCGGGCCAACCGCCGTTCGTCGGGGTTCCTGCCGGAGGAGCGCGAGTGGCTCTCCCGGGTCTTCGACGCCTCCGACGGCGGCTACGCGGACGTCGTGCGTGCGCTGCATCCGGACGTCGCCGGACCGTACTCGTGGTGGTCCTACCGCGGCCGGGCCTTCGACAACGACTCGGGCTGGCGCATCGACCTCCAGGCGGCGACGCCCCGGCTGGCGGCCCGGGCGGTGAAGGCGGTGGTCGAGCGGGCCGCCCGGCACGACGAGCGGTGGAGCGACCACGCTCCGGTGACGGTGGACTTCGGGCTGTGAGCGGGACGGGCCCCGGCACCGCCTCCCGGCCGCTGACCTTCGTCGTCGGCACCGGCAGGTGCGGGTCCACCGCGCTCTCCCGCGTGCTGCGGCTCCACCCCGACGTGCTCAGCCTCAGCGAACTCTTCGCGTGCGTCGAGCCGGGCGCCCTGCCCCGGGAGCCGCTGACGGGGAAGGAGTTCTGGGCGCTCCTGTCCTCCAGCCGTCCCTTCGCCGACCGCATGATCCGGGAGGGGACGCCCCTGCCCGAGCATCTCTATCCGCGTCTGCCGGGCGGCCGCTTCTCGGCCGGGGACGGCGGCGTCCCCGCCGTCTGCCTGACGACGCTGCCGCACCTCACCGACGACCCCGACACGCTCCACGACGACCTGCGGCCCGTGTTGGAGGGCCGTGGCCGTGCTCCGGCCGCCGCCCACTACCGGGCCCTCTTCGGGATGCTGGCCGAACGGTTCGGCCGCCGGGCCGTGGTGGAGCGCTCCGGGTTCTCCCTCGGCACGGTGCCGCGGCTGAGGGCGGCCTTCCCGGAGGCGCGCTTCGTCCACCTGCACCGTGACGGGCCCGACTGCGCGCTCTCGATGAGCCGCCACGCGGGTTTCCGCCTGCTGCTGGCCGTGGCGCACGCCGCCGACGGCCCGGCCGAGCAGGATCTCGCCGCCGACCTGGCGGACCTCATGGCGGACGACGCGTTCGACCTGCGGGGGGTGCTGGAACGGCCCTTGCCGGTGGAACGCTTCGGAGAGCTGTGGAGCGGAATGATCACCGAAGGGCTCGCCCACCTCGACGAGGTTCCCGCCCCCCTGCGTACCTCTCTCTCCTACGAGGACCTGCTCGCCGACCCCGTCCGCCGGCTGACCGAACTGGCCGGGCACATCGGCGTGGAGCCGGACCCCGGCTGGCTCGCCGCCGGGAGCGGACTCCTCGACGGGGCACGGCGCGGTGCGGCTGAGGCACTGCCCGGCGACGAGCTGGACAGGCTGCGCCGCAGCTGCACGCCGGGCATGCGCGCACTGAGCACGGCGGGAGCCCTGGACCGCGGCGGGAGCGGACTCCCGGCCTGAGGCGTTCCGCGGCCGTTGCCTCCGGCTGTCCGCCGGGACGAAGTGCCGCGTTCAGTAGCCGGAGCGGGCGTTCACCCGCCGCGGGTAGTACCGCTCGTCCCCCCTGCGTTCGTAGGGCTCCCAGCGGGGTGCGTCACCGGTCGGGTGATCACCGAGCACCGTCACGCGCCGGCCCCTGCGGTACTCCTGGTAGTCGTTGACCGCGAGGTGCTGGGTGGCGCGGTTGTCCCAGATCGCCACCGCGCCAGGCTCCCAGCGGTAGCGGCAGTTGAAGCGGGGCGCCTCGGAGTGCTCGAAGAGGTACTGCAGGACGGCGTCGCTCTCGTTGCGGCTGAGCTGCGGGATGTGCGACGTCCACATGCGGGTGACGTACAGCGAGCGCCTTCCCGTCTCCGGATGCACCCGCACCACCGGGTGTTCGGCGGAGAGCGTCCCGACCTGCGGGGCCTGGAGGACGTGTACCGCGGTGAGGCCGTCCAGCATCTCGCGGAAGGGACCCGAGAGCGTCTCGTAGGCCAGGTACTGGTTGCTCCACATCGTGTCGCCGCCCGACTCGGGGCAGGTGACGAGGTGCAGGATCGAGGCGACGGGAGGGTTCGGGCTGAACGTCACGTCGATGTGCCACTCGTCGGCCTTTCCGCCCTTGTCCGACTCGATGAGCGTCACCTCGGGGTGGCTTTCGAGCTTCGGCAGGAAGGGGTGGACCTCCACCTCGCCGAACCGCCGCCCCAGCGCGACGTGGGCCTCCGGGGTGAGACCGGACTGGCCGGGGATGAACAGGACGAGGTGGCGCAGCAGCAACTCGTGTATGCGCGCGAAGAGTTCGTCGTCCAGCGCGGTGAGATCCACACCGTGCAGCTCCGCGCCGAGGGCGCCGGAGACGGGGCGTACCCGTATCCGGTCCGCCTGCCCGGCGGACTGAGCGGGGGAGTTGAGCGCTTCGTCGAGGGACATGCCGTTCTCCTGGGGCCTGTCGGGCCTGTCGGGGTCGGGTGGTGGTGGGAGCGGTGCCGCTGCACTCATCCCGGCGGGACGCGGTGGGAGCGGGGGTCGGGGAGCAGCCCGAGCTGCTGCAGGCGGTCCAGCAGGGTCAGCGGGCGCGGGCCCAGGCCCGCCATGTTGTACGTGATGGTGTGCAGCAGCCGGGGGTTGGCGCCGCTGCAGCGGACCGCCCGGCGGCCCAGCAACCGTCCCGGCAGGGAGAGATCGGTGACCATGCGGGCCGCGTTGTCGCTGGTCCGCGCGGCCTGGGCGAGTACGGGAAGCCTGTCCTGTTCGTAGGCGCGCAGCGCCGCGTCGACGGTCTCGGGGCTCAACTCGCCCGTCCCGCAGGCGAGGGAGTCGGCGAGCGCGCCGGCGCTGGTGATGGCGGTGTTCATGCCCTGCGCGGCCATGGGGTGCACGGCGTAGGCGGATTCCCCGACGAGGGCGAGGCCCGGCGCCGTCAGCCGCTCGGCGAGGAAACGCGCCACGGGGAAGAGCTGACGGGTGCCGGCGGCTGCGGGCAGGGCCCCGGCGAGCGGCGCGAGGGCGGGCACTTCGCGCACCGCTGCCTCGCTCCACCGTGCGAACTCCGCGCCGTCCAGGCCGCGCAGCTCTTCCGGACGCGCCTGCACGTAGAGCCGTACACGGCCGTCCGGCAGCGGATACACCAGGCGCAGACCCCGCGCCGTGAGGTACGCCGAGAAGTCGTCGGGGCGCGCGGCGACTCCGTTCAGCTCGAACGAGACCAGCCTGTGCGGGTATTCGCTGCGCCGTCCGCCGACGCCCGCGGCGCGGCGGAGCCGTGAGCCGATGCCGTCCGCTGCGACGACGAGCGGTGCGTGCACGTCGTGCTGCTGAGCCTGCCGGGGCTGCCCCTGGCCGCGCTCCGCCAGCCGTACGCCGACGACGCGTCCGGTGCCGTCCCGCAGGGCCTCCTCGACGCGTACGCCCCGGCGCACCTCCACCGACTCCCCGAGGCCCGCCGTCAGTGCGTCGAGGACGCTGAGGTGGTCGTGAGCGAGCAACGACCGGTCTTCGGCGGGAAGTTGGCCGTAGTCGAGTTCCATGAGGGGCGCGCCGTGCGCGTCGCGGACCACCAGCCGTCCCAGCCGCAGTGCGCCCCGGGACTCCAGCAGCCGCTCGGCGCCCCAGCGACGCAGCACCCGCAGCGCACCGGGCTGAAGCACCTCGCCCTTCGCGACGGGGCGAGGGCTGCGCTGCTTGTCGACGACGAGGACGCGCAGCCCGATCTCACCGAGCGCGCGTGCGGCTGCGAGTCCCCCGGCGCCGGCGCCGCACACCACCACGTCGTAGTCGCTGCTCACGGAGTGCCGTCCTCCTGCGTCGGGTTCGTCGGCCGGGTCGGCTGTGTTGGCTGTGTCGGCCGGGTCGGCTGTGCAGTCCGAGGCGGGCCTTCGCCCGTGCCTGCGCCGTCCGTCCCCGCCACCGTGCGCAGCCGGGCGAGGGCGCGGAGGGCGAGCCCGGAGGCGATGCCGTCGTCGGCGTAACGGGAGCACCGCCGCACGTACTCGTTCACCGCGGCGCCCTGCCAACTCCCGTCCGTGCACTGTGCGTCGGTCAGCCGGCGCGCGGCGGCGACGACGGCTCGGCTGTCGGGACCGGTGCCTGCCGCGAGAAGGGCGTGCAGTGCCCAGGCCGTCTCCTCGACGGTGCCGCGCGGCGCGTCGGGACCGTCCTCGCCGGACGCCCACGAACCGTCGGCCGCCTGGGTGCGCAGCAGCCAGTCCCGGGCCCGCCGCGCCTGGCTGCTCCCGCTCCGGCCGGCGCGGCAGAGCGTCTCCAGCACGACGGACGTGCCGGGGGTCGGTCCGCGGTACCACATGGCCTCGAAGGAGCCGTCCTCGTGCTGCACCCGGGCCAGCCACTCCAGCGCACGGACGACGCGCCGGTCCCGGGGCGGCACGCCGTGGTCGAGAAGTGCGCGCACGGCCTTCGCGGTCATGTGCGGGCACGGGCCGAATCCGCCGGGCCTGCTGCCGCGGACGGCGAGGCTCCACGAGCCGCTGCGGTCCTGCATCGCCGTCAGCCAGTCGATGCCGCGCCGGGCGTGGATGTCCTCACGGCCGCCCGGCAGTTGCAGGAGGGCCGAGCTGACCTCGGCCGTCTCCAGCGCCATCGGCCAACTGGAGACGCTGGAGAAGCCCCAGAAGCCGGGAGGGCAGCCGAGCGCTGCGAACGGCTCGTCCTGCTGCCGCCGGTGGAACATGGCGCGGGTCGCGGTCAGCCGGGGGTCGGCTGCGTATCCGGCCTCCAGCAGCGCGGCCGTCGCGAAGGACGACCAGGTCACATCGAGGGGCATCAGATCCCAGGACCCGTCCTGCCGTGCCATGGCGCGCAGCCTGTGCGCGGAGGCGCGGGAGATGTCGGGGGCCGTGCCCGAGCGTGCGATGCCGAGTGCGATCAGGCTCGTCAGCCACGGATCGGTGCTGAACTCCCCTGTGGAGCCCTCGCGTTCGTACGCCTCCCGGACCACGCGGAGGGCTGCCCTGCCTGCGGCCCTGTTCACGAGCGCACGGGCCCGGCCCTGCGGGCGGTGGGCCGCCTGGGCGAGGGCCATGCTCGCGAAGATGGGCAGACGCAGGCTGAGCAGCCGCCGGGCCGGGCCCGGCAGCAGCATCAACTCCATGGGAAGCCGGGGCAGTTCCGACAGCTTCCCGACCCCGGACAGGGCGTCGAACTGCCTCACCAGGCCCGTCATCGTCGGCTCCGGCAGTGCCGCCGCGCCGCCGAGTCGCGTCACCAGCTCCTCGCCGGCACGTACGGCCTTCGCCGCACGCTCGGGCGCGACCAGCCGCAGCGCCGCCGTGGCGACCGCCGTGGCCAGCAACTCGGTGGGGACGCCGGCCATCGCCCAGCCGCCGTCCGGGCGTTGGGAGTCGCACAGCCGCGTCACGGCGCGTGCGATCGTGCTGTCGGTGCTGTCGGTGCTGTCCGTGCCGGCCGGTCCGTCCGTACGGTCCGGAGGCTGCTCCGTGGCGTGGTGGAGCGCGACGATCGCGGCGGCGGTGTTGGCGGGGGAGAAGCGGTCACCGCGCGGCGCGAAGACTCCGTCGGGGCGCAGCCGGGCGAACAGCGCTTCGGCTCCGGTACCGACCGCTCTGTCCACGGCTCGGGCGAGTTCCTGCGTCACCATGGTGCGACATCACCTCGTGTGCCGTCGTGCGGCGTCCGTGCCGAAGCGTCCTCTGCCGGGGGGAATTCGTGCCGTGCGCGCATGCGCGCCTGAGCCAGCAGGCTGACGGCCGACAGCGGCACGACGACGGCGAGCGCGGGCAGCAGCGTCCAGCCGCCCGCGAGCAACGCCCCCGCCAGCAGCATGCGTTCGGTCACCAGGATCTCGTGCGCGCGCAGAGCGCGTCTCGGAGTGAGGGTGCCGGGAGCTGCGCGCAGCAGCGGAAGGAACGCCGCCGTCCCGCAGCCGACCGCGCACAGCAGGAGCACGGCCGAGCTGCCGCGGTCCCCCGGTACCAGCGGCAGGGCGGCGAGGGCCACGGCCAGGGCGACCGCATGCAGCAGGGCGGCGGCACGGACGGCTACGCGTACTCCGTGCCGTACGGGCACCGTGCGGCAGCCGCCCGCGCGGTCGCCGTCCACGTCGCGGAGGGTGCCGACCAGGTTCGAAGCGGTGTCCTGGAACCAGAACGCCACGGCGAACGGCAGCACGTGCCGGCTCGGCAGGGTCTCCACCGTCATCGCCCCGAAGAGCACCGTCGTGGCCGTGAGCGATCCCCGCACGGCGTTGCCCGTCAGGCCCCGGCCCTTGAAGACCTTGCTGTAGGCCACGATGCCGAGCATGGCGATCCCGACCAGCAGCACGGCCCGCCAGTTAACCGCCGCTGCCGCCCCCGTCGAGGCCAGGGCGCAGACCACACCGCACGTCAGGGCTGTCCGGGGGCTCAACCGCCCCGAGGGCAGCGGCCGTTGCGGTTTGCTGACGGCGTCCAGGCGCCGGTCGAACCAGTCACCGAGGTAGTGGCCGCTGAGCCAGCCGAGCGTCGGAGCCGCCCAGGCGACCAGGACGGGAGCCGCCCCGTGGGCGCCGCCCGGGACGGAACCGCCGTTCAGCGCGGCCCCGCCGAGGCCGACGAGACCCGGGTAGGCCAGCGTGTACGGACGCCACGTCTCCAGGTGGGCCCGTACCGCGCTGCGCAGCGCCCCTCGCCGGACTGGGCCTCGGCGGCCGGTCCCGCCGCCGCCGCGCTCCGGCGTCCTCAACCCCTGTTCCCGGGGCGCCTGTTGCGTGCGGTCCCCGGCGTGCGCTGCGGCGACGGCCTCGGCCCCCGCCTCCGCGGGGCTCACCGGTCCCGGTCCACGGACATGCGCGCCACGCCGGCGAGGACGTTCCGCGAGCGCGAAGGCGCGAGGACCGACAGGGAGTTCTCCGCCGACGCCGCTTCCGACTGCACCCGTTCACGAGCCGCGCGCAGCGCCCCGGTGGTCTCCAGCACTTCCCGGACGGTCCGCTGGGCCTCCGCAGCCGGCGTACCGGAGGCCAGGGCAGCCGCCAACCGCCGTCTCTCCGCGGGACCTGCGAGCTCGTGGGCCAGCAGCACGGGGAACGTCGGCCTGCCGTTCGCGGCGTCGCTCAGAGGCGGCTTGCCGCTCGCCGTGCCGTCACCGGTGTGCGGCAGCAGATCGTCCGACATCTGGAAGGCGAGCCCGCAGTGGGCGGCGAACTGCTCCAGGGCGTCGGCCTGCCGGGCTGTGGCGCCGCCGAGCAATGCCCCGATCCGGCAGGCGGCGCGGAAGAGGGCTCCCGTCTTGAGCGCGATCATCCGCAGATAGCGCTCCATGCCGCACTCCGTGTCGCCGCACAACTCCGCCTCCAGCGTCTGGCCGCGGCACAGTTCGATGCCTGCGCCTGCCAGGGTGCGGACGACGGAGAGCAGGGTCTCCGCGGGGAGCCGGTCGCGGGTGCATCCGGCGGCGGCCTGGACGGCGTCGAAGATCAGCGCGTCGCCCGTGACGATCGCGTCGGCGGTGCCGAAGTGCGCTGCCACGCTCGGCCGGCCCCGCCGTGTCGCGTCCCCGTCGATGACGTCGTCGTGGACGAGCGACCCCACGTGCAGGTACTCCACTCCCAGCGCGGCGGACACGGCCTGCTCCGGATCGCCGCCGACGGCGGCAGCCGATTCCGTCACCAGCAGCGGACGCAGCAGCTTGCCGGCGGGCAGCAGCGCGTACCGGGAGATCCGGTCCACATCGGGAAGGCCGGCCGGCCAGCGGCGCTCCATCTCCCGGTGCAGCAGCGCGAGGGACGGCCGGGCGTCGGGCAGACGCCGGACGAGGTCGTCTCCGGCTGTCCGTGCCTGTGCGGTGGGCGAGTCGAGAGGAGTCATGCGGCCATCACTTCCGGGACGGCGAGGGCGTCCGGGTCTCGGGGACGAACGGGCCCGGCGCCGGGGCCGGGCACAGGTCGGCCAGTTGTCGCTCCGGCTCAGGTGCTCCCCGTGCCGGCGTCGCTGCCAGTGGCGTCGGCTCTCCCGGGGGGACGGCCGTGCGCCGGCGGCACTTCGGGCCCGGGCGCTCCGGCCGTCTCCGCGCGCCATTTGCCCGCCAGTTCGGCGAAGGCGTCGTCGGCCTCCCGTCCGCCGATCGTCACGCGTACTCCCTCACCCGGCTTCCCGCAGACGAGCACTCCGTGGTCGGCGCAGAACTGTGTGAGCTCCTCCACGCCGCTTTCCATGGGCAGCCAGAGGAAGTTGGCCTGGCTGGGCGTCACCGTCCAGCCCTGCGCGAGCAGGACGCTCCTCAGCCGTTCACGTTCCTCGGCGGTCGCCCCGCAGCGGCGCGCGAACTCGGCCTGATCGTCGAGGGCGGCGACTGCGGCGGCCTGCGCGGTGTTGCTCACGCGCAGGAAGAGCTGCAGCCCGCGCAGCTGTCCGAGAGTGCGCTCGTGGCCGACCAGGTAGCCGACGCGCTGGCTGAGCAGACCGTAGGACTTGGAGAACGTCCGTACCACGCAGACGCGTTCGTCGTTCCTGTAGAGCGCGATGCCGTCGGCGGCCTCCGCGTCGTCGGCGAAATCCCGGTACGCCTCGTCGATGACGACGGTGACACCGGACGGCAGCCGGCCGAGAAAGCGCTCGACCTCCTCGTGTCCGACGGCGGTCCCCGTGGGGTTGTTGGGGTTGCACAGCAGCACCATGCGGGTGCGGCCGGTGACGGCGGCCGCCATCGCGTCCAGGTCGTGGGTCTGGTCGCGCAGCGGTACGGGCACGGTGCCGGAGGCGGCGTTGGCGGCCAGCATGGGATACGCCTCCCACGAGGGCCAGGCGTGCACAGTGCCGGTACCGGGGCCGGTCAGCGTGCTGAACAGCTGCTGGAGCAGTGCCGCGGACCCCGGACCGGGCAGCACGTGCTCCGCCGGCACGTCCAGGTGCGCGGCGATGCGTGCCGTGAGGCCGGAGGCGAGGGCGTCGAGCGTGCGGTGCGATTCGGCGGCGGTCTCCCGCACGGCCCGGAGAACATCCGGGGCCGGTGGGAAATAGGTCTCGTTGAGAGACATCTGGTGCGTGACGGAACCAGGGCCGATGACCGGCTGCATTCTGTTCCAGCCGTCTTCTTCGTCCATTTTCCGTCCCATCCGCGGAGGATCGTCGGAGTAATTCCCGGAAGCGGGCGGACCGCGCCGGCGGTGACATTGCCGGGCCTCTCCCGCAGGCCCGGACCGGCGGACCGGTGAACCCGGCGGGGACGCCACTCCGCTTCGAGCTCGTACCCGATTCTGGTCACACCCGCACCCGACGTCCAATAGGAGTTCCTTCCGGACGCATAAACTCGCTTACGGTATTCAGGTGTTGGACGTGCAACAGCTGACGGTCCTCGTCAGCGTGGCCAGGGCAGGCTCGTACACGGCCGCCGCCCGCTCCCTCGGCTGCACCCAGCCCGCGGTCAGCTACCGCATGCGTTCGCTGGAGCGTGCGGTCGGGCTGCCGCTGGTGGTCAAGGAGGGCCGGGGCATGCGGCTCACCTCCGCAGGGCGTCAGCTGGCCGAGCGGGCCGAGAAGGTGCTCGCCGCGCTGCGCTCCATGGAGGGCGAGTTCGGCGGCACCCGGAAGTCCGGCGGCAGGATCCGTACGGCCTCGGTGCGTGGTGCCTGCCTTTCCCTGCTGGCCGCTGCCGTCGCCCGCTTCCGGACCGCGGAGCCCGAAGTCGAGGTGACGCTGGGACAGTTGCCTTCCGCGGACGCCTACCGGCTGCTGTGCGAAGGCCGCGCCGACCTCGCGCTCGTGTCGGAGAGCACCGGCGGCTGCCGTCACCGCACCGGCGGAACGCCCTCGCCCCTGCTCGACGGGCGGGCGCCCGAAGACGTCGGCGGTGCGGGGCTGTTGCGCTTCCCGCTGCTCACGGAGCGGCCCTGCGTACTGCTGCCGTCCGCGCATCCGCTGACGGCCCGCAGCAGCCTCTCGCTCGCCGAACTCTCCGAACAGCACTGGATACTCCGGACGGGACGCAGCCGCTTCCTCGACGCCTGCGCCGACGCGGGGTTCGAGCCGCGGGTGGCGGCCACCACCGACGAGCAGGCGGTCGCCCACGAACTGGTGGCGGAGGGCGCGGGCATCGCCCTGGCCCACGGTCTCGACGCCGTCCCGTGTGCCCCGCAAGCCGTCTCGTCCCGTGCGAACTGCCGGGCCGCGGAGGCGGGTCGGGGGGACTCGCGGGTCACGGCGCGGCGGCTGGAGCACTGGCCCGACCGTTGTGTGTCTCTGCTGCTGACCCCTGACAGTACGGCGGTTCCCCCGGTCACCGCGCTGGTGGCGGCAGTTCGGACGGAGGCGACGGAACTGCTGGCGCGGGCGGGCGAACCGGAGGGCGGGCCCGGGGACCGGACCGCATCAGCCGGGCCGGCTGCCGGCGGGGCAGGAGCCGGTGCCCCGGCCGGCCTGCGGCTCCCCCCTCTCGTCGTTCCGCCGGCGGCGGTCCGGCGAAGGGGCGGTGAGGGTACGCCGCGAGGGGCCGCACTCGCCTGAGGGCGGGACGCCGCCCGTGCGTGCTTTTCCGTTGTGGCTCCGTGCCCGTTTTCCCCGTGCCGGTGGGGTGCCCGGATCGCCGTTCCTTCCCGCTGTGATTCGCTATGAGCCGCCGCGGACCGGGATATCCGGAATTCCTGTGCACGGTGCACGGCAATTGCCCTGCCATGCTTCATGACTTGCCTGAGCAGCCGTGTCCGCATTCGCCCGCGACGGCCTCCGTTCCGGTGCGGCCGTGAGTCCGGCGTCAATTGGCCGGAGGGGGACGGGAATCCGCCGCCGGGTGCTTCGGTGCGCAAGGGCTGCGGCATGCCCGCAGGGCCGCATTCCGTGCCCGCAATTCTCCGAGCGCTTCCCCGGGTGCGCGCCTCCGCGGCTGTGCGCCTCCCCTGCTTTGCGCCGCCTGGCGTGCGCCTCCCCTGCTGTGCGCCGCCTGGCGTGTGCCACCGGCCGCCGGCGGCACCGCACGCGGCGCCGGCCCGGTTCCGGCGGAGCCGGTCAGTCGGGCCGCGGCTGCTCTTCCTCCTGTGCGGCCCCTGCGTCCGCGGAGGGTCCGGCACCGGGTGCTGTCACGTCGCCCCGCGCGATCCACTGGTCGACCTCGGCCCGTACGCGACGGTCGAGAGCGAGGCCCAACTCGGCCTCCACGACCTGCTTCGCGAGCGGGCGCAGCTGGGTGAGGAGTTCGCCGAGACGGTCCGCGTCGAGGCCGTCGGGGGCGGCGGCCTGCTCCTTCGGCAGCAGATGGGTACGGAAGAGCCCCGTGAAGACGTCGGCGATCGCCTCGGTCTGCGTGCGCAGTTCACGTCCCGCGGCCAGCACCGCGGCGAGCGGGATGCCCTTCTCGACCAGTGCGGAGGACGCGTCGAGGAGGCGGCGGCTCGTGTGCACGAACTCGTCGCCGTCGACGGCGATGTAGCCGATGTCCAGTGAGGCGGCCAGGTTCTCGACGCTGACCTCGCCCTGGAAGTAGTCCGCCAGCTCCTCGGGAGTGAGACGGATCGGTGTCTCCTCGGCGAACAGCGAAGTGATCATCGAGCTTTCCAGGCCGAGCAGTTCGGCAGTGCCGTGCGAGTCCCGTCCGCTCTCGAACGCGCCCAGCAGATCGGCGATGCCGCCCAGGGTGTGACCTCGGGCGAGGAGCCCGGAGATGGTGCGCAGGCGGGCGAGGTGGTGCTCGTCGTACCAGGCGATGCGGCCCTCGCGGCGGGGCGGCGGCAGGAGCTTGCGTTCCCGGTAGAAGCGAAGGGTGCGGGTGGTGATGCCGGCGAGCTCGGCCAGCTCGGCCGTGCGGAATTCGCGGGTGCCCTGCGCGGTCGTGCCCGCTTCCCCGTCTGCGGCCCCGTCGCCCGCCGCCCCGTCGTCCGCCGGGCCGTCGCCGGGTCCGGTGCCGTCTCCGTTCCGGATGCTCCCCTTGCGGGCGGGGTCGTCCTGGGCGTGACCGGTCTCGTCCGTGCCGCCCGGGCCCGTTCGCTCTGCTCGCCTTCTGTCGTCGGTCACGGTCGCAGCTTAACCAGCGGCGCCGACCGTGCTTCCGCCGAGCACCGGGTGCGGCTCCTCCAGCGGCGACAGGTGCAACCGGCGGTAACTTTCCCCGCGCGACCCCTACCCATCGGTAAGCCTCTCCTCTACGCTCCAACCGTGCCAGTGATTACTGGCGCATTGTAGAGCCGGCAACAGCAGACCCCGGGAGGCGACGGCATGGCGGCCGAGCGCGAACACGAGCACGTACGGGTGGCGGTGATCGGATCCGGATTCGGCGGCCTCGGGGCGGCCGTCCGGCTGCGCCGCGCCGGAGTGACGGACTTCGTCGTCCTTGAACGCAGAGAAGCGGTGGGCGGCACCTGGCACGACAACACCTATCCCGGATGCGCGTGCGACGTGCCCTCGCACCTCTACTCCTTCTCCTTCGCGCCCAACCCCGACTGGCCCCGCAACTTCTCCGGCCAGGAGCACATCCGGGCCTACCTGGAGCGCGTCGCCGACAACTTCGGGCTGCGGCAGCACATCCGCTTCAACTCCGAGGTCGAGCTCATGAGCTGGGACCCGGACGAGCTGCACTGGACGATCACCACCGGCCAAGGCCACCAGTACACGGCCGACTTCGTCGTCAACGCGACGGGGCCGCTCTCCGACGCCAAGATCCCCGACATCCCCGGCATCGAAGGGTTCAGCGGCAAGGTCTTCCACACCGCACGGTGGGACCACGACTACGACCTGCGCGGCAAGCGTGTCGCCGTCATCGGTACGGGCGCCTCCGCGATCCAGGTCGTACCGGCCATCCAGCCCGAGGTGGAAAAACTCACCCTCTTCCAGCGCACTCCGGCGTGGGTGATGCCCAGGGCCGACCGCAAGATCAGCGGGGCGGAACGCTGGCTGCACGACAAGGTGCCCGCCACGCGCTACCTGCGGCGTCAACTGCTGTGGGCCGTACGGGAGATGCAGGTATCCGCGTTCGCCAAGCACCCGAACGTGCTGGGCCTCATCGAGACGCTGGCCACCGCCCACATGAAGCGCGCGGTGAAGGACAAGGAGCTGCGGCGCAAGCTCACCCCGGACTACCGCATCGGCTGCAAGCGCATCCTGCTCTCCAACAACTACTACCCCGCGCTGGTCAAGCCCAACGTGGACCTGGTCGCCTCCGGGCTGAAGGAGATACGCGGCAACACCCTGGTGGCGGCGGACGGCACCGAGGCGGAGGTGGACGCCGTCGTCTTCGGCACCGGATTCCACGTCACCGACATGCCGATCGCGCACCGCGTCAAAGGCGCCGACGGGACGACTCTCGCCGAGAAGTGGGCCGGGGGCATGGAGGCGCTGCGCGGATGCTCGGCCGTCGGCTTCCCCAACTTCATGACCGTCATCGGGCCCAACACCGGCCTCGGCAACAGCTCGATGATCCTGATCATCGAGTCGCAGTTGAACTACATGGTCGACTACGTCGAGAAGCTGGAGGCCCTCGGCGGCGAATCCGGCAAGGTGGCGCTCGACGCACGCCCCGAGGCCGTCGAGGCGTGGAACAACCACATCCAGGACCGCATGCGCCGCAGCGTGTGGAACACGGGTTGCGACAGCTGGTACCTGGACGCCAACGGCCGCAACACGACGGTGTGGCCGGGGACGACCTCCGAGTTCCGGAGGGTCACCAGGGAGCTGCGGCTCGAGGAGTACGAGGTCAGGCGGCAGACGCCGCCGGGCTCCGGCGGCACGGGCGGACAGACCGTGAAGAGCGTCTCCGGCGCGGCCGGACGCGGGGCTGCGACAGCCGCTTTCCACGCGGCGGAGGAGGGCTGATGGCACGTCTCACTGCATCATCGGGCAGGGCACGGGGACCGTACGATCCGCCGCCCGCCGCACGGGAGTCGACCGTCACTTCCGCCGACGGCGCCCGCCTCCACGTGGAGGTGCACGGACGCGAGGAGGACCCGGCCGTCGTCCTCGTCCACGGCTGGACGTGCAAGACGGCCTTCTGGGCCCCCGTCATAAGGGAGTTGACCGCTACGGGGCACCGCGTCGTCGTGTACGACCAGCGCGGACACGGACGTTCACCCGCGGCCGACACGCGCGCCTACAGTCCGGAGGTCCTCGCCGACGACCTGTGCGCGGTGCTGGACGCGGCGCTCGCCCCCGGCGAACGGGCCGTGCTCGGCGGCCATTCCATGGGTGCGATGACGCTCGTCGCGGCGGCGGGCCGCCCTCAGCTCGAACAGCGTGCGGCGGCACTGGTCCTGTGCAGCACCGGCGCGCACCGGCTGCTGTCCGGAGCGAGGGTGCTCTCCTTCCGCTCCGAGAAGGCACGGGTACGCGCGCACCGGCTCCTCGTGCTCTCGAAACTGCCCCTCGGGCCGGTCACTCCCGTCTCCAGGAAGGTCCTGAAGTACGGCACGCTGGGCCCGGACGCCACGGCCGACCAGGTCTCCGTGGTCGCGCGCATCGTGCACGACTGCCCGCCGCGTGTGCGGGGCGCGTGGGGCTCCGTGCTCGCGCGGCTCGACATCCAGGGCCAGGTCTCCCGGCTGCGGTTCCCCACCGCCGTCATCGTCGGCACGCACGACAGGCTCACGCCGCCGCCGCTCGCCCACGACATCGTCGAGGCGCTGCCGCACTGCACGGGCCTGCACGAACTGCCGCGTCTGGGCCACATGACGCCCGTCGAAAGCCCCGGAGAAGTCAGCCGCGTACTGCGGGAGTCGGTGCGCGAACACCTCGCCGGGGAAGCGGGGAAGATCCCCGGAGCCCGGAGCGGCGGGACGGAACCCGTCGCAGCGAAGAAGAAGGAGGAGGCCCCGTGAGCCGTCGGAGTCTGGACGGGCAGGTCGCGGTGGTCACCGGTGCCGCCCGCGGCGTCGGTGAGCTGCTCGCGCGCAAACTCTCCGCGCGAGGCGCGAAGATCGCACTGATCGGGCTGGAACCGGACGAGCTGCGGCGGGTCGGGGAGTCCCTGCGCACGGAGTCCGCGTACTGGCACGCGGACGTCACCGACCACGACGCGATGGCCCGGACCGCCGCGGAGGTCGGGGAGCACTTCGGCAGGGTCGACGTCGTGGTCGCGAACGCGGGAGTCGCCAGCGGCGGCCCCTTCGCCGACTCCGATCCGGAGTCGTGGCGCCGCGTCATCGAGGTGAACCTCATCGGCGGTGCTGTGACGGCGCGCGCCTTCCTGCCTCAACTCATCGCGTCCCGCGGCTACTTCCTTCAGATAGCCTCGCTCGCCGCGATCACCCCGGCACCGATGATGAGCGCCTACTGCTCGTCGAAGTCGGGAGTGGAGGCCTTCGCGCACTGCCTGCGCGCCGAGTTGGGGCACAAGGGCGTACGCGTGGGCGTCGGCTACCTCTCCTGGACGGACACCGACATGGTCCGCGGCGCCGACCAGGACGAGGTCATGCGGGACCTGCGCAAGCGGCTGCCGTGGCCGGCGAACCGGACCTATCCGCTCGGCCCGGCCGTCGACCGCGTCGTCGCGGGGATCGAACGCCGGGCACACCACGTGTACGCCCAGTGGTGGCTGCGCGGCATGCAGAGCGTCCGCGGGTACCTGCCCGGGATCATCGGGCTCGTCGGGCAGCGGGAGATGCGCCGCTTCGAGCCCCGTCTCTCGGCGGGCACGCACCGGGGACTCGTGGGCGCGGGAGGCGCCGCGGACGAGAGCGAGCGCGCCGCCGGACGGTGACGCCGTGCGGGCGCGCCCCTCATCGGGGTGCGCCCGCACAGAGACTGCGCCGTACCGCGGGTCAGGGCCGGGGCGGCAGCGAGGGGCGTCGCAGGTCGGGTACACGGCGGTAGCCGGGCGGCGCGGCGGCCGGGTGCCGCGCCAGCAGCTCCAGCGCCGTGCGCACGGCCGTCTTCAGCACCAGGGGCCGCCCCTCCGCCCAGTCGACCGGCGACCGCAGCGCCTCGATGTCCGGGGCGATGCCGTGGTTCTCCACCGACCAGCCGTAGGCGTCGAACCAGGCGGCGTGCATGGGGACCGTGATGGACGTCCCGTCGACGAGCCGGTGCCGTCCCGTCACCCCGACGACGCCGCCCCACGTGCGGGCCCCGATGACCGGTCCCAGCCCGAGGAGCCGGAACGCGGCGGTGATCATGTCGCCGTCGGAGGACGTCATCTCGTCGGCGAGCGCGACGATCGGCCCGCGCGGCGCGTTCCCGGCGTAACTGACGGGTTCGGCGTCCCGGGTGAGGTCCCAGCCCAGGATGGTGCGGGTGAGCGTCTCGACCACCAGTTCGCTGATGTGACCGCCCGCGTTGCCCCGTACGTCGATGATCAGAGCCGGACGGGCGACCTCCATGCGCAGGTCGCGGTTGAACTGGGCCCAGCCTGAGCCGCCCATGTCCGGGATGTGCAGATAGCCGCACCGTCCGTCGCTCAACTCCCGGACGACCTGCCGCCGTTGGGCGACCCAGTCCTGGTAGCGCAGGGGGCGGTCGTCGATGAGGGGCAGTACCGCCACCCGGCGGGGCGGCAGCGGCGGACCGGACGGGCCGGCGTGCACGGTGGCGTCGCTCTCGTCCGTGTCGGGCTGGCGGAAACCGATCTCGACCGTCGTCCCTCCGGCTGCCGCCAGCAGCGGCCACGGTCCGGCGACCGGGTCGACAGGACGTCCGTCGACATGGGTGAGCACCGCCCCCTCCCGTACGCCCGAACCCGCCAGCGGCGAACGCGCCTTGGAGTCGGACGAGTCGCCCGGCAGGATGCGCTGGATGTGCCACTCCCCGGACGGGGTACGGGCGAGGTTCGCGCCCAGCAGGCCGATGGGCCGGTGGTAGGGCGCCGGCCCTTCGTCGCGGCGTGCCGGGGAGACGTAGGCGTGTGAGGTGCCGAGCTCGCCGAGGACCTCGCGCAGCAGGTCGGCGAACTCGTCGGGGGAGGCGACCCGTTCGACCAGCGGCGCGTACTGGTCGAGCACGGCGCTCCAGTCGATGCCGCCCATCCCGGGTTCCCAGAAGTGGGCCCGCACGATCCGGCCCGCCTCCCGGTAC
This sequence comes from Streptomyces ovatisporus, assembly GCF_042653885.1. NCBI lineage: Bacteria > Bacillati > Actinomycetota > Actinomycetes > Kitasatosporales > Streptomycetaceae > Streptomyces > Streptomyces ovatisporus. The sequence continues at coordinate 139,478 of NZ_JBHSFH010000005.1, read as the reverse complement.
GCCTGCCGCCACTCGGCGGCGGGATCGACGGTGTGCATCACACGCCGCAGGTCGATGTGGGTGGTGTTCTCCTCCTCGGCGGCCTCGTCCGCGGGGACGGCGCGCAGGTCGCCACCGTCGTTGACGACGAGCCGGGAACCGTCACCGCTGACCGCGAACCAGTCGATGTCGCCGGTGAGTTCGGTGCGCTTGGCCTTGGCGAGGTCGAAGTGTTCGAGGGTCGGGCTTCCGGAGGTGTCGGCCGGGTCGGCGAACGTCTCACCCAGCGCACCCGAGATCGGGTAGCGCAGCCAGACGAGTCCGCCGCCGGAGACCGCGCGCAGCGACGAGTACTTGGAGGCGGTGACGGGGAACGGCGTGACCCTGCTGGCCAGACCCTCGGCGTCCACGAGCACGGAACCGTCCTCACCGCCGCAGTCCTGCGGGTCCAGGCCGCCCGGCGCGGGGCGGCCTTCGGGGGAGAGGGCGAAGGGCGAGGGGGTGGCGGGGGAGAGCGGCACGAGGTACGGGCGGCAGCCCAGCGGGAAGGACAGGTCGCCGGTGTGCACGTCGTACACAGGGTCGAAGCCGCGCCACGAGAGGAAGGCCAGGTAGCGGCCGTCCCGGGTGAAGACGGGCTGCTCGTCCTCGAATCGGCCGTCGGTGACGTCGAGGACGGTACGGCTTCCGTCCGTGCCCGCCTCCAGCCTCGCGATCTTGATCTGGCTCAGTGAACGGCCCACCCCGGGGTGCGCCCAGGTGAGCCAGCGTGAGTCGGGGGAGAACGACAGGTCGTGCACGGGGCCGTTGTGCGAGCGGACCAGTTCGACGAGGCCGCCGGAGTCCGGCGGTTCGGCGGCGTTCGCGTCACCGGCGCCGGGGGTGACGTCGCGGCCAGGGCCGTCGCCGGCCCCCGGACCTGCGGCGGTGTGCTGTGCCACGTCGATCAGCAGCAGACGCCCGTCGTGCGTGGCGACCGCCAGCACGCCCCCGTCGGGGGAGGCCACCAGCTCCCGCACCCGGCCCAGCCGTCCGTCAGCGAGCCGCCGTGGCGGTCCCGACCCTGTCGCCCGGGGCAGGTCCGCGATCTCCACGGCGTCCTCGCCGGTCGCATCGGTGACGTAGGCGATCTTTCCCGTGTCGCCGAGCATGTGCGGCGTGTGGACCCGTACGCCCGGGGTGTCGACGATGGCGCGGGCCGGGCCGTCCCGGTGCGTGAGCCAGTAGAGGCTGCCCCGCACGCATACCGCGCTGGCGCGGCCGGTCGTGTCGACCGCCAGCGAGTCCAGGTGGGAGGCGGCGGGCACCTGGTAGCTGCGGCGTCCCGAGCGGGAGCCGCCGAGCGCGATGTCGAGACGGCGGGGCCTGCCCCGGGGCGAGAAGTCGTCGACGATCCACAGCTCGCCGCCGCACTGGTAGACGACGCGCCCCTCGTCGGTGGAGGCGTTGCGGGCGTAGAAGTCCGCGTGGTCGGTGTGGCGGCGCAGGTCGGAGCCGTCGGGGAGACAGGAGTAGAGATTCCCCACGCCCTCGTGGTCGGAGAGGAAGGCGATGCGGGAGCCCTCCAGGACCATCAGCGAGTCCAGATGCCCTTCGAGCTTGGGCAGCAGCCGCTCGCCGTGCAGCCACAGCCGTCCCATGGCTCCGCCGCGGTAACGCTTCCAGGAGGCGGGATCGTGCGGCGGCTTCCCCGTCAGGAGCAGGGTGCGGCGTGTCCCGTCGAGTCCGGCCACGGCGATGTCGGCCACCGGGCCCCAGGGCAGGCGGCTGCCCGGACTGCCGTCGGTGGGGAGGCGGTACGACCAGGTGTGGTAGCTGAAGGGCTGTTCGTGGGAGGAGACGGCGAGTACGTCGCCCTCGGGGGTCCAGCCGCAGACACGGGCCTCCCCCGCGCCCCAGTAGGTGAGCCGGCGGGACGGACCGCCGCCGACGGGGACGAGGTGGACCTCCGGGTCGAGGCTGCGCCACGAGGTGAAGGCGATCTGCCGCCCGTCGGGTGAGAAGCGCGGGAAGCTGATGCGGGCCCGGTCCACGGTCAGCCGCCAGGCGCGGCCACGGTTGCCGCCCTCGCCGCCGCGGGAGACGCCCGGCGTCAGCGGCGCCACCCACACGTCGTCCTCGGCGACGAAGCAGACGAGGTCGCCGTGCACATGCGGGAAGCGCAGATACGGAGGGTCCGTGGCGTCGGCGTCGGCGTCGGTCACGACGGGCCCCGCCGGGGCCTGCGGAGGGGGCGGCCCGCGGACGGCGGACCGGCGGGCGGGCCCTCCCCGGGCGCGCGGCGTCGGGGCATCCGGTGGCGGACCCTGTGAGTGCTTCCGGTATGCGACCGGGGTTCGCTGCGCATGGCCATGTCTGCCATGGTTCGAGCAGGTGCGTGCACCGGCAACTCGTGGCAGCCCCGGAGAGGTGCCGCCACGCCCCGGTGGGGGTCGGGGTGTGACGAGGCTGGGACGAGCGGGTTGCGCGCTCCGCGCCGGGAGGTCCCGGCGGAGGACTGTGCGGCCGCCCCGGTCCGTCATCGGCGGACGTCCGGTGGGGGACCGCAACTTCTGTTCACGGCCGGTACGTGTCGCTCGCCCCGAGGAGCCGGGGGCGGCGAGGCTTCGGCCCCGTCCCGCGTTCCGTGCGGCGCCCGTATGCCTCAGACGCCGCGCAGCAGTACGGCCAGCCCGTTCTCCACGTCCAGTTCGCCGTGCTCCTGCCCGGCGGGCACGATGTCGTAGGTGCGCAGCAGGAAACGGCGCAGGTCCGCACTCGTGAACTCGACCACGGCGACGCCCTCTTCGGAGAGCAGCTCGACAACGGTGCGGGAGCCGTCCCGCGGCCAGACGTGCACGTCCCCCTCGCCCGCGGGTTCCCGCAGTCCGGCGTCCAGCAGTTCACGGGCGAAGGCCCAGGCGACTTCCGCTCCGTCGAGCGAGGCGTCGGCGGGGAAGACGAGCCGGACGGCGAGCGGGTCGGATTCGTCGTAGCGGAGGCGGGCGTCGAAGTACCGGTCGGCGGGCGGTTCCGCGATCAGCCGTGCCTGAACGCGTTGATCGAAGACTGCGGACATCCTCTGCTCCTCTGTCGTCGGGCGGCTGGCCGCTCAGAACTGGGTTGCCCCTTCTCGCTGCTAGACGCGCGAAGGCGCCAAGAGTCACTTGAAAACCCGGGTGAGCTACGCCACAGAGTCCGGTTTGGGGGTGAGTGACCGGTCGCCGGCCGCGAATTCCCCCACCCCCCTCTACCCGTCTCAGTGCCTCCGCATGGTTCGCAACCCCCTCCGGTGATTGCGTACCGGCGGTTTCAGCCATGTCACCGCTCTTGCAATACGTTTGCAGGTAGCCCCTATCATCAAACAGTTGTGCAGTGTCCGGAACCATCAGCTGGCTCGAGAAGCGGAGCGGCGTAATGCATGTCCCCGACGGATTCATCGACGCCCCTGTGTCGGTCGCCGCGGGAGCGGTCGCCGCAGGCGCGGTGGCCCTCTCACTGCGCGGCGCCCGCCGTGAACTGGGCGGCGGCAGCGGCGCCTTGGGCCCGAGCACGGCCATGGGCGGAGAGCGCACGGCACCCCTGGCCGGGCTCGTCGCCGCCTTCGTGTTCGCCGTCCAGATGCTCAACTTCCCCGTCGCGGCAGGCACCAGCGGGCACCTGCTCGGCGGGGCACTCGCCGCGATACTCGTGGGGCCGTTCACGGGCGTGCTCTGCATCTCCGTCGTCCTGCTGATGCAGGGCCTGCTCTTCGCGGACGGCGGACTGACCGCCCTGGGCGTGAACATCGTCCTCATGGGCGTGGTGACGGTCCTCGTCGCCTACGGGCTGCTCCGCGGGCTGCTCCGTGTCCTGCCGCGCCGCCGCGGCAGCGTCACCGCCGCCTCCTTCGTCGCCGCCCTGGTCTCGGTGCCCGCGTCGGCGATCGCCTTCACGGGGCTCTACGCGGTCGGCGGCACGGCCGACGTGGCTCTGGGCAAGGTCTTCGCCGCCATGGCGGGTGTGCATGTGCTGATCGGCCTCGGCGAGGCCGCCATCACGGCCGCCACGGTAGGTGCGGTCATCGCCGTACGTCCGGATCTCGTGTACGGGGCACGGGAGTTGGCGTCCGGTCCGCTGAAGTTGCGTACCGCTGCGGTCGCGACACCGGGCGACGGCACCGCCGGGACGCCGAGCGGTGCCGGGCGCACCGAGCCGCCGGCGGCGCAGCCCGCGGACCCGGCTCCCGCGCAGCCCGCGGACCCGGCTCCCGCGCAGCCCGCGCAGGCGCCGGCCCCGCCCCGCAGCAACCGGCGCCTGTGGCTGGGCGGTCTGCTGGTCACGGTGCTCTGCGCGGGCATCGTCAGCTTCTACGCGTCCGCCAGTCCCGACGGCCTGGAGAAGGTCGCAGCGGACAACGGCATCGACGAGAAGGCCCGGGACCACGCCGCCGCGGACTCCCCGCTCGCCGACTACGGGATCGAGGACATCGCCGACGCGCGCCTCTCCGGAGGACTGGCGGGCGTCATCGGTGCCGGCGTGACCCTCGCCGTGGGCAGCGGGGTCTTCGTGGCCGTACGCCGCAGGCAGCCGGAGACCACTCCCGACGCCGCGGACGCCGGTGCGCACGCCGACGCCGCCCGCACCGGCACATGAGCACCCGTCACGCGGGCCATGCGCACAAGCTCTACCTGCACGGCCACTCACCGGTGCACTCCCTCCCCGCGCACTGCAAGCTCGCCGCCGTCTTCGCCTTCGTCCTCCTCGTCGTCGCGACGCCGCGCGAAGCGGTGTGGGCGTTCGGGCTGTACGCGGTGCTGCTCGCAGCGGTCGCCGCGGCGGCCCGGGTGCCGTACGGGCATCTGCTCCAACGGCTGCTGATCGAGGTCCCGTTCGTCGGCTTCGCTCTGCTGATGCCGTTCGTCGCGGAGGGCCCCTACACCGAACTGGGCGGTGTGCCGGGGCTGTCCGGGGTGTCCCTGTCGGTGTCCGGGCTGTGGAGCGCCTGGAACATCCTCGCCAAGGGAACCCTGGGCGTCGCCGCGTCCGTCCTCCTCGCTTCCACGACGGAGCTGCGGGAACTGCTGCTCGGCCTCCAGAGGTTGAGGCTGCCGCCGCTGCTGGTGCAGATCGCCTCCTTCATGATCCGCTACGGCGACGTCATCGCGGACGAGATGCGGCGGATGCGCGTCGCCCGCCTGTCCCGGGGCTTCCGGGCGCGCGGTGTCCGGCAGTGGGGCGTCCTCGCCAAGTCGGCGGGCGCGTTGTTCATCCGCTCGTACGAGCGTGGGGAGCGCGTCCACCTCGCCATGGTCAGCCGCGGCTACGCCGGCACGATGCCCGTCATCGACGAGGTGGACGCGACGCGCGCCCAGTGGGGCCGGGCCGCGGCCCTCCCGCTCGCGGCGCTCGCGGTGTGTCTGCTGGGATGGACGCTGTGACGAGTACCGACGACGCTGGCACCGGCCGCGCGCAGCCCCAGGAGCAACTGCCGCCCTCCCTCCAGGTTTCCGGCCTCGCCTACGCCTATCCGGACGGCCACCAGGCGCTGTTCGGGGTCGACCTGACCGTCCGGCGCGGTGAGCGCGTCGCGTTGCTCGGCCCCAACGGCGCGGGCAAGACCACCCTCGTGCTGCACCTCAACGGCATCCTCACCGCCGGTGCCGGCTCCGTCAGCGTCGCGGGACTGCCCCTGGAGCCGCGCAACGTCGCCGAGGTCAGACGCCGCGTCGGCATCGTCTTCCAGGACCCGGACGACCAGTTGTTCATGCCGACGGTCCGCGAGGACGTCGCCTTCGGACCCGCCACCGCAGGGTTGCGCGGCGCGGAGCTGGCCTCGCGGGTCCACGACGCACTGGCACAGGTCGGCATGGAGGCGCACGCCGACCGGCCGCCGCACCACCTCTCCTTCGGGCAGCGGCGCCGTGTCGCCGTGGCCACGGTGCTGGCGATGCAGCCGGAGATCCTCGTGCTGGACGAGCCGTCCTCCAACCTCGATCCGGCCTCCCGGCGCGAACTGGCGGACATCCTGTGCACGTTGGACGTCACGGTGCTCATGGTCACCCACGACCTGCCGTACGCCCTTCAGCTGTGCCCCCGTTCCGTGGTGCTGAGCGACGGAGTGATCGTCGCCGACGGGGGTACGCAGCAACTCCTGTGCGACGAAGGGCTGATGGTCCAGCACCGTCTCGAGCTGCCCTTCGGCTTCGACCCCGGATCGGTGACGGTCCCGGGCCGGTAGCACCATGTAGGGGCACAGGCAGACGGCACGAGCGGACGGACGAGGGCGTGAGCGCGCAGAACGCTGGGAACGCTGATGACGCTGTGGACGTCCAGGGCGAGGTGGCGGACGGATACGAGCCGGTCCGTGAGGCGTTCGCCGAGAACTTCCGCACGCGCGGGGAGACCGGCGCCGCGCTGACGGTGCACCGCGAGGGACGGATCGTCGTCGACCTGTGGGGCGGCAGCAGGAATCCCGCACCGGACGCCGAGGGCGACCGGGGGACGGGGAGCGGGGCCTGGCAGTCCGGCACCGCGGCCGTCGTACGCTCCGCATCCAAGGGCCCGGCGGCGGCCGTACTCCATCTGCTGCACCAGCGCGGCCAGTTGGACCTGGACGCGCCCGTGGCGACCTACTGGCCGCAGTTCAAGGCGAACGGCAAGGACCGTCTCCTGGTACGGCATGTGCTCGCGCACCGCGGGGGACTGCCCGCGCTGGAGGCCCCCCTCACCCCGGAGCAGGCCTTCGACGGCGTCAGCGGCCCCTCCGCGCTGGCCGCCCAGGCGCCTCTCTGGGAACCCGGCACGGAGCACGGCTACCACCCGCACACTTTCGGCTGGCTGCTCGGCGAGCTCGTACAGCGGGCCACGGGACGCCCGTTGGGGCGCTGGTTCGCGGAGGAGGTCGCCCGGCCGCTGGGACTCGACATCTGGTTCGGCCTCCCCCGCCCGGGAACGGGCGCGGCCGAGCACCCCTCCGAGGCGCCCGCTTCGCCGCCGGCACCGGCTGCGGCACCCGCCGCCGTCGACCTCGCCCGGCTCGCCGACGTGCCCACCCCCGAACCGTCCGCCGCGTCGGGGCTGCGCGTACGCCCGAAGCGGGCCGTGACCGAGGCGTACGGCGACCACGCCTCGCTGACGCGGCGGGCCTTCGACTCGATCGGCCCGCGTCCCGACGAGAACGCCCCCGAATGCCTCGCCGCGGGGCTCCCGGGCTCCGGCGCGATCGCCACCGCCCGCTCGCTCTCGCGCTTCTACGCCGCGCTCATCGGCCCGCTGCCCGACGCTTCCCGCGCGCCGGTGGCGGAGGGCGCCGTACCCGCGGCGGGGCCAGGAGCCGGGCCGGGAGCGGGAGAGGGGCGGCGGACGGTGCGGAGCGTACAGGCGTCCGGGAAACGGCTGTTCACGCCCGCGACGCTCACTCAGGCCCGCTCGCAGGAGTCCAGCGGGCCGGACCGGGTGCTCGTCGTCAACTCCCGTTTCGGACTGGGCTTCATGCTGCACAGCCCCTCGGCCCCCATGCTCGCGCCGGGCTCCTTCGGGCATCCGGGACGCGGCGGTTCGCTGGCGTTCGCCGATCCGGAGTCGGGCACGGCCGTCGCGTACGTCACCGCCGCCATGCAGCGTTCGGTCACGTCGGACCCGCGTACGCACGCCGTGGTGCGGGCGCTGCGCGCGTGTCTGTGACGCGGGCGTGCCGCCGGTGGCGGGGGTGCTGACGCGAACGTTCCGGCGGAACCCGCCGTGCCCGGCGGCGCAGTGACCCTGAACGTGGCGGTGGCGCGGCACGCCGTCGGTGCGGGACGGGTGACCGGCAGCCCGCGGGGGAGCGTGGCAGACGTCCTGCCGTCCCCTCGGCGGGCCTGCGCCGCGGTCAGTCCTGGAGCCTGGCCCAGACGACGTTGCCGCGTGTGACGGCCGACGCCGTCGCGCCCCAACTCTCCGCCAGCGCCTCGACGATGTGCAGCCCGCGGCCGCCCTCCTTCTCGGCCGTCGGCGTGCGGCGGCAGGGGGAACGGCTGCCGGAGTCGTCGTCGTGGACCTCCACCTGCACCCCGCCGTACGGCGAGGAGGTGGCGGCGCACACGATCCAGCTGCTGTCGGTGTGTTTCACGGCGTTCGTGGCCAGCTCCGAGATGACGAGGGCCGCCTGCTCGCGTAAGTCGGGCGAGGCGCCCCGTTCGCGGAGCCAGCGGTCCAGCGCATGGCGGGCTCGAGGCACGCTGACGTCCTCGGCCGGCAGCCGGAGCGCTGTTGAATCCGTGGTCGTGTCGGACGGATGGCGCGGTGGGAGGTGCGTGGGGGGCACGCTCAAGGGGAGCACGGAGTTCACTATGAGCGCTGCGGTCTTCAACTCGCAAGCTTCCTTCTGATAATTTCAGAGTGAAGACCCAGTGGAGAGACGGAAGTTGACGCCCCGACAGATGTCCGACACTGTCAGCGACGCTGAGAACAAGCACCACTGTCGACGCCGATCCCCGGAGGTGGGGCGTGACTGATGCACTGCCGAGCGGGTCGAGTGCCCCCACGGTGCTGCGCATCATCCTCGGAAAGCGGCTCAAGGAGCTGCGTGAGGGATCGGGCGTCCGCGTGGAGGACGCCGCCAAGGTCCTGCGGGTCAACCACCTGACGATCAGACGCATGGAGAACGCGCAGGTCGGCCTCAAAGTCCCGTACGTCAAGGAGCTGTTGAGGCTCTACGGCGTCGGCGACGCGGAGGTCGGAGAGTTCATCTCGATGGCCGAGCGGGCCAACGCCCCCGGCTGGTGGTACCCGTTCCGCGACGCACTGCCCGACTGGTTCCGGGCGTACGTCAGCCTGGAGACCGACGCCCAGGTGATACGGGTCTACGAACCCCACTACGTGACCGGCCTGTTGCAGACACGCGACTACGCGCGCGAAGTCATCCGCGCGGGCTTCCCCAACGCGTCGGAGGACGCGCTGGAGCACCGCGTGGACCTGAGGGTGCGCCGTCAGGCGCTGCTGGAGCGGCCGGACGCCCCGACGCTGTGGGTGGTGCTCGAAGAGGCGGCGCTGCGGCGGGACGTGGGCGGCCCGGACGTCATGCGGGGTCAGATGGACCGGCTCATAGAGGCGGCCGGGCATCCGAGCATCACGCTGCGGATCGTCCCCATGGCGGCGGGGGCCCATCCGGCGACGGGCGGTCATCTGACGTATTTCCGCTTCCGCGAACGGGAGTTGCAGGACATCGTCTACACCGAGGTGGGACTCACCAGCGCCGTGTACCTGGACCAGAGACCCGACGTGGTCACGCACCTGGAGGCGCTGACCCGCGTCTCGCTGCTGGCCGCCGAGTACGTGCCCGATCCGCAGACGTACCTGATGAACCTGCGCAAGGAGTTCTCGAAATGACGATTCCCGCACCGGAGTTCGGGTCGCCCGACGGCTGAGGGCCGCCTGGCGGCGACCCGCGGGCGGCGCCCGGCCGCGCCGCCCGCCCGGCAGGCACCCGCCGGGCCGGCGGCACACCGCACGGACCAGGACCGGCACCGACCAATAGCAGACCGGCACCGACCGGCACCGACCGGCACCGACCGGCACCGATCAGCACCGACCGGCGCCGACCAGAACGAGGACGAGCGCCCGACCAGCGCACGTCCCCAGCACCATCCCCGGAACCACAGACCACACGACCGGTCGCGCGGGAGCACTCGCCGTGCGCTCCCGCCGGCCCACACGGCAGAAAAGGGATGAACGATGACCACGTCCGGCAAGCCGGAGATCGACACCAGCAGGCCGCACTCTGCCCGGATGTACGACTACTACCTCGGCGGCAAGGACTGGTATCCCGTCGACGAGGAGGCCGCCGAGAAGGTGCTGACGGTCTGCCCGCACATCCGCCTCACCGCCGAGACCAACCGCTCGTTCATGCACCGCGCGACGCGGACCCTCGCCTCCGAGTACGGCGTGCGGCAGTTCGTCGACATCGGCACCGGCATCCCCACCTCGCCCAACCTGCACCAGGTCGCTCAGGGCGTGGCGCCCGACGCCCGCGTCGTGTACGCCGACCACGACGCCACCGTGCTCGAGTACGCCCACGTCCTCATGCGCAGCACACCCGAGGGACGTACCGCCTACATCAGCGCCGACATCCGCGAGGACGACATCCTCGACTCGCCTCGGCTGCGCGAGATCATCGACCTGGACGAGCCGGTGGCGCTCTCCCTCGTCGCGCTCCTGCACTTCGTCCCCGACGAGAACAAGCCGTACGAGATCGTCCGCGGCCTGCTCGACCGGCTCGCCTCCGGCAGCTTCCTCGTCCTCTCGCACTGCACCACCGACTTCGACGCTGCCGCCTGGCAGGGCGTGAAGAAGGTCTACGACGCGGCGGGCACGACGGTGCAGCTCCGCTCCCACCAGGAGGTCGGGCTCTTCTTCGACGGGCTGGAGCTGCTCGAACCGGGGGTGACCGCGGCTCACGAGTGGCGCCCCGACGGCACGCATGAACTCCCCGCCGACGCCGACCAGTTGCGCAGTGCCACGCTCTACGCGGGTGTGGGCAGGAAGCCATGAACGCTCCGGTCGGCAAGGGTCCCCCCGGGCCCGGGCGCAGGCCGACACGGCAGCAGCTGGAGGCGGCCCGCATCCGTGCCCGGACGACCGGGGAGACCCTGGAGCAGGCGCTGGCGGTGTTCATGGGCGCGGGCCGCTACGGAAGCGAGGCCGAACCGGTGGCCCCGGCGCCCGGTTACGGCTTCGAGCCCGCGCACGCCGAGGCCGAACACCTGGCAGCGGTCCTCCCCTTCACACGGGCACGCCGCAACGACACGGCGGACCCGGGCGACGGCGAGCGGGAGGACTGAGAACCGGGCGCCGCGGGCCCTCGCCGCGCGGGGTGCGTTGTGCCGGGTCCTCGCGGCCCGGCCCGCGCGGCCCGGTCCTCGCCGTACGCCTCACGCCGTACGCCCCTCGCCGTCCGGCCGGGTACGGCGCTAACCTCGCCCGATGCGGCGATTCGAGGGCTTTGCGGTACTGGTGACGGCGGCCGGACAGGGCATCGGTGCGGCCGTCTCCCGGCGACTGGCGGCCGAGGGCGCCCGGGTGCTGGTGACGGACGTGGACGGCGGACGGGCCGGGCGCACGGCGGAGGAGATCCGCCGCGACAGCGGCGGCAGCGCGAGCGGGACCGTCGGGGACGCGGAGAACGGCTCCAGCGGCACCGCCGAGGCGCTGGTGTGCGACGTGGGCGACAGGCGCAGCGTCGAGGCCGCCGTGGCACACGCCGTCGAGCGGTTCGGGCGTCTGGACGTCCTGGTCAACAACGCCTACTCCTGCCACCCCGACGCGGAGCTGCTGGAGGACGAACCGGACGAGACCTGGGAGCAGGACCTCGACACCACCCTCACGGGAGCCTTCCGCTGCGCACGTGCGGCGATGCCGCACCTCGCCGCGGCGGGCGGTCGCGGCGCGATCGTCAACATCGGCTCGGTCAACGGTCTCCAGGACTTCGGCAACCACGCCTACAGCGCGGCCAAGGCGGGGCTGACGAGCCTCACCCGCACGCTGGCCGGAGCGGGCGGCCCCCGCGGGGTACGGGTCAACCTCGTCGCACCCGGCACTGTGCACACAGCCGCGTGGGCAGGGCGGGAAGCGGTGCTGGAGCACCTCGGCTCCGTCTACCCGCTGGGCCGGGTCGGCCGCCCCGACGACATCGCGGCCGCCGTCGCTTTCCTGGCATCGGCGGACGCCGCGTGGATCACGGGCATCACCCTGCCCGTCGACGGCGGCATCACGTCCGTCAACTCCGGTTTCCAGCAGGCGACCCGGGACGCCGGGGCGTAGGCCCCGCAGGGCCGGGGCGCTGCGCCGCCGCTGCCCTCAGCCGGTACGGACCACCGTCGCACCGGGAGCGGGGCCGGTGGTGGTCCGTGCGGTGCGGCAGTGTCCCGAGGCCTGCAGCGCGGCGGCCACGTCACGGGCGGAGCCGGCGTCCCCGGTGAGGAACGCACACGTCGGGCCCGAGCCGGAGACGAGGGCGGCGAGCGCCCCGGCGGCCTCACCGGTCTTGAGGGTGTCCGCGAGCGACGGGCGCAGCGAAACCGCCGCCGCCTGAAGGTCGTTGGAGAGCGCACCCGCCAGCGCGCGGGCGTCACCGCTGCGCAGCGCGGCGAGCAGATCCTCCGACGCCTCCGGCTCGGGGACCGTTTCGACGGTGGCGCCCCCGCCCTCCGCTTCGCGCAGGCGGTCGCACTCGCGGTAGACGGCGGGCGTGGAGAGGCCGCCGTCCGCGACCGCGAACACCCAGTGGAAGGTGCCGCCGGTCTCCAGGGGCGTCAGCAACTCGCCCCGGCCACGCCCCAGCGCGGCACCGCCGACGAGGGAGAACGGCACATCCGAACCCAACTCGGCGCACATGGCGAGGAGTTCCTCACGCGGAGTACGGGTGCCCCACAGCGTGTCACACGCCAGCAGCGCGCCCGCCGCGTCGGCGCTGCCGCCGGCCATGCCTCCCGCGACGGGGATGTCCTTGGCGATGTGCAGCCTCACACCGGGTGTCCGTCCGTGCCGCCGGGCGAGCAGCCGCGCGGCGCGGGCCGCCAGATTGCTCTCGTCCAGCGGCACTTGGGACGCGTCTGCGCCCTCGGCCGTCAGCTGGAGACCGTCCGCGGGGGAGGCGGTGACCTCGTCGTGCAGGCCGACGGCGAGGAAGACGTTCGCCAAGCCGTGGAAACCGTCGGCCCGCAGACCCCCCACCGAGAGCTGGACGTTGACCTTCGCGGGCACCCGTACGGTCACGTACCCGGCGCCGTTCACGCGCTCGGCGTCACTCACGCGGCTGTCTCCCTGTGCTGTGCGTGCTGCTCCGCGACGGCGGCGAACTCCTCCACGGTGAGCGCCTCCCCCCGCGCCTGCGGGGAGACCCCGGCCCGGGTCAGCGCCTCCTCGGCGGCGGCCGCCGATCCCGCCCAGCCCGAGAGCGCCGAGCGCAGGGTCTTGCGGCGCTGGGCGAACGCGGCGTCGACGACGGCGAAGACCTCGTCCCGCCGGGCGCTCGTGCGCGGAGGGTCCCGGCGTACGAGCGAGACGAGGCCGGAGTCCACATTCGGTGCGGGCCAGAAGACGCTGCGGCCGACGGCGCCCGCCCGCTTGACCTCGCAGTACCAGGCGGCCTTGACCGAGGGGACCCCGTAGACCTTCGAACCGGGCGGTGCCGCCAGCCGGTCTGCGACCTCCGACTGGACCATGACCAGGACGCGTTGCAGCGTCGGGAACGTGGCCAGCATGTGCAGCAGCACAGGAACGGCCACGTTGTACGGGAGGTTGGCGACCAGCGCGGTGGGGGACGGGCCCGGCAGCACGTCCAGCTGCATCGCGTCCGCATGCACGAGCGTGAAGTCGCCGGCGCGCAGCGGCAGCCGGGACCGTACGGTCCCGGGCAGCGCCGCCGCGAGCTGGTCGTCGACCTCGACCGCCGTCACGTGCCGCGCGGCCTGCAGCAGGGCGAGGGTCAGCGAGCCGAGCCCGGGACCGATCTCCAGGACGACGTCGTCCGCGCCCACCTCGGCCGTACGCACGATGCGGCGCACGGTGTTGGCGTCGATGACGAAGTTCTGCCCCCGCTGCTTGGTCGGCCGCAGCCCCAGTGTCGCCGCGAGTTCGCGGATGTCGGAGGGGCCGAGGAGGGCGTCGGAGCCGCCGCTGTCCGGTCCCGGACCCGAGCCGGAAGCGGACCCGGGACCGGCTTCGGGACCGGCTTCGCGGTCGGGGTGGTGGCCGGGGTGGTGGCCGGGGGCGGGGACTGCGTTCACCGCGCCAGTTTACGGCCGCAGAACGGCCACGGACTCGCCCCCTGCGACACGTAGAGCTTCTTGGCGCGGTACGTCTGCTCCTCCGGCGGAGCGTGCTCCGGACGGCCGCTTCCTCCCAGGCCGTTCCACGTGCGGTGGTCGAACTGGTACAGCCCCCCGTAGCGCCCCGAGGCGTCGACGGCGTCCGGCCTGCCGCCCGACTCGCACTGCGCGAGAGCCGTCCAGTCCAGATGGTCCGCGCCGGGCACGGATTGCGGCAGCGGCCTCGTGCCGACGCGGATGATCTGCTCGCGAGGGCGGCGCAGCACCTCGACGGCGATGCGCCTCGGCTTCTCGCGCACGCCGTCGACCGTACGGAGCCGGTAGGTGACCCGCCGCAGGCCGGGCCTTCCGGCCCGGGAGACGACCTCCGTGCCCTGCATCAGGGACGGGTCCGCCTGCCGCAGCGTCTTGAAGGGGGTGCGCTCCTCCTTGACCTTCTCGCGGCCGGTGATCCGCATGACGGTGATGGTCTGCCCCTCGTGCGGGAAACTGTCGATCGGCACGGATGTGACGTCCAGGCCGCCGAGTTCGAGGCCCGCGTCGCCGAGCGCTTCGAGCACGGTGGCCGCGTTCGTGGTGACGGTCTCCTCGTGCCCGTCGGCGAGGAACGTGATGCTGCGCTCGGTCACGACCTCCAGGGTGATGCCGTCCCGCCCGATCCGGGCGTCGGGTGCCGTCGACAGGCGAGCGCCCTCGGCGCGGACCCCCAGCTGCCGCAGCGCCCCCGTCACGGTGCGGGCCGTCGTCCACACCCTGCTGCGCCTGCCGTCCAGGGTGAGGTCCACGCGCCGTCCGTGGCGTACGGCGATCTCGTCGCCGTCGGCCAGGGCCTGCCGCGGGGCGGGGCCGACGTCGTCGTGGCCGCCCACGTGCACGTCCTGCTCCTCGAGGAGTTCGCCGACGTCGTCGGCGAACGTGTGCAGGGTGCGGGACTGCCCGTCGATGCTCAGCCGCACTGTCTTGTCGTGCGCGACGAAGGCGGTCGTGCCGCCGGCCAGGAAGGCCACGACGAGGGCCTGCGGCACCAGCCGGCGCAGCGTCTCGGGGCGCCGGGCCGCTCTGCGGGCCCGTTCGGCGCGGCGGGCGGCGGCCCTGCCGCCGGGGGCGCGCACCACCGGGGCGGGGGCCGCGCGGACGGTTTCCGCGTTCCGGCGCACGGGGCCCGGACCGGGGACGGGGACGGCGCCCGGACGGGGCACGGAGCGGGTGCGGGACGCGTCGGCCGGCCGTGCGGCGGCTCGTGCGGAGGCGGTCCGGGTGTCCGCGCCGGACGCCGGCGGGGTCTCGTACGACGGCCGGTACGTGTCGTAGGGGTTCCGCTCGTAGCCGTCGGGAGAGAGGAACGGCGGCGTGCGCTCAGGCTTGGCGCCGCTTCCGGACGTCCGTCCGTACGGCCGGGGTTCGTGTCCGAGGAGCCGGCCGGGGGGCTGCGCGTACACCGGCGGGACGTACACCGCGGGTCGTCCGGGACGTACGGCGTGTCCCCGTGGTGCGGGCCCGTACCCCTGCTCCGGCACGCGCGGGTCGGGCATGACCTGCACGCGCGTGCCTCGCCCCGCACGGCGCACCGCGCGGTGACTTCCCTGTGACTGCGACTGGCTCAACGACGCACTCCAACTTCCGGCGGGATGTCGCGCGGACTGTAGCCGGACTTGCGTCACTCTCCAAAGCGGAGTCACTACACAGAGTTGTCTTCACCCGAATTCGGCGCCTACAGGGGGGTGTTCGTCAATAGCCGAAGGCGCGCGCGGTGTTGGCCGCCACGTGCTCTGCCAGGGCGTCTTCGGACATCCCCTTCGTCTCCGCCATCGCGCGCAGCGTGACCGGAACGAGGTAGGGGGCGTTAGGCCGTCCGCGGTACGGAGCCGGCGTCAGGAAGGGCGCGTCGGTCTCCACGAGCACGAGTTCCGCGGGCGCGACGGCGAGCGCGTCCCGCAGCGGCTGCGCGTTCTTGAAGGTGACGTTCCCCGCGAAGGACATGTACCAGCCCCTCGCGGCGCAGTGCCGTGCCATCGCCGCGTCGCCGGAGTAGCAGTGGAAGACGGTGCGTTCCGGGGCGCCTTCCTCGTCGAGGATGCGCAGCACGTCCTCGTGCGCGTCGCGGTCGTGGATGACGAGTGCGCGCCCCAGCTGCTTGGCGATGGCGATGTGCGCGCGGAACGAGTGCTGCTGGGCGGCGACGCCCTCCTCGCCCGTACGGAAGTAGTCCAGGCCCGTCTCCCCGACCGCGAGCACCTGGGGCAGCGCGGCCAGCTTCTCGATCTCCGCGAGCGCCGCGTCGAGGGAGGCCCGGTCGCCCACGCGCGGCGCCTCGTTGGGGTGCAGGGCCACGGCGGCGTGCACCGAGGGGAACGCGGCGGCCGTCTCCGCGGCCCACCGGGAGCGTTCGAGGTCGCAGCCGACCTGGACGAGCGTGGTCACCCCGACCGAGGCGGCTGCCGCGACCGCCTCCCCGACGGAGGGGTCCTGCATGTCGAGGTGGGTGTGCGAGTCGGCGACCGGCACGCGGAGCGGCTCGGGCAGCGGAGGTGCGGGCTGCTGCGTGGAAGTCGGCATGCCCGCGATCCTAGGACCTGCCCGTCCGGGCCCGGACGGGCCCTGCACGGCCCCCGCGGTCGAAGGCGGCGGCGGGGGCTGAACGTCGGCGAGCCGACAGCTGGAGCCGGCCGGGCAGTCGCGGGTGCGGAAGCCCGACCCCGGGACGGGCGAGCCGGGTCGGGAGCCGATCCGTCGGGTCCGGCCCTTCGCGAATGACGTGGGTCCGCGCCGTTCTCCACGAGGTGCCGCGGCGGGCCTGCTACGGCGCGCCCCCGGACGTGCCCGGTGAAGTCGGCCCCGGCGGCGCCTTCTTCGCCGCCACGACCGCGTCGAACACTTCGCGCTTCGGTACGCCCGCGTCCTTCGCCACGGCGGCGATCGCCTCCTTGCGGCGCTCACCCGCCTCTTCGCGTACGGCCACCCTGCCCGCCAGCTCCGGTCCGTCCGGCTGCGGCCCGTCCTCCTGCGCGGCGCCCTCGACGACGACGGTGATCTCACCGCGTACGCCCGCCGCCGCCCAGTCCGCCAGTTCCCCGAGCGGCCCGCGCCGGACCTCCTCGTACGTCTTCGTCAACTCCCGGCACACCGCGGCTCGCCGGCCGGTGCCGAACACCTCCGCCATCGCCGTGAGAGTGGCCTCGAGCCGGTGCGGCGACTCGAAGTACACCAGCGTGCGCCGCTCGCCCGCCGCCTCCCGCAGCCGTGCCTGCCGCTCGCCGCCCTTGCGCGGCAGGAAGCCCTCGAAGCAGAACCGGTCGACCGGCAGCCCCGAGAGCGCCAGCGCCGTCAGCACCGCCGACGGCCCGGGCACCGCCGTCACGGCGATTCCCCGCTCCACCGCCGCGGCCACGAGCCGGTACCCCGGGTCGGACACCGACGGCATGCCGGCGTCCGTCACCAGAAGCACCCGCGCCCCACCGGCGAGGGCCTCGGCGAGCTCGGGCGTACGGGCCGCCTCGTTGCCCTCGAAGTAGGAGACGACCCGGCCCCCGGTCCGTACGCCGAGCGCGTGCGTGAGCCTCCGCAGCCGCCGGGTGTCCTCGGCGGCGACGATGTCCGCCCCGGCGATCTCACGGGCGAGGCGCGGCGGTGCGTCCGCGACGTCCCCGATGGGCGTTCCGGCGAGTACGAGCGTTCCAGTCACCCCTCCATCCTCCCAGCACGGGAGGCGCCGCCGGGACGTGGCCGGGGACGCTGCGGGCCCGCCCCGGGACGGCGTACGCCGCGGCCGGCACCCCGCCGGAGCGCGGGGTGCGGCACCGCCGGACCGTCCGGCAGCACGGGACGGGCGGCCCCCCGCCGGGCGCAGTTCATGCTGTGCGGCGCTGCGCGTGTTCCCGTGCGGCCACCCCCAGCGCCGGAGCGTTCCCTACGATGGCCCGGTGACGACCAGTGACACCGCGGCAGACGTCCCACGCGCGGAGACCCCGGAGAGCCTGCCGACCTGGCAGACCCGGCTGCGCGGTTTCGGCTATGCGGGACGCCCGCGCGTCGGCACACGGGAGCGGCTGGTGCCGCCCTTCCCCGGGCCGGACCTGCGCATCGGCGCTCTGTTCGGTCTCTCGCCGTACGCCGCCGCCCGCCTTGCACGCTGGGCGGCATGGGGCGGCCCGCTGCTGGTCGCGCTGCTCGCGGGGGTGCTGCGCTTCTGGCAGCTCGGCTCCCCGCACGCCGTGATATTCGACGAGACGTACTACGCCAAGGACGCCTGGTCCCTCTTCCAGCACGGCTACGAGGGCAGCTGGCCGGACAAGGCCAACGAGCGCATCCTCGACGACCCCCAGCGCATCCCGCTCTCACCGGAGGGCGCCTACGTCGTCCACCCCCCGGTCGGGAAGTGGGTCATCGGCCTCGGGGAGTGGATGTTCGGACTGAACCCCTTCGGCTGGCGCTTCATGACGGCCCTGCTCGGCACGCTGTCGGTGCTGATGCTCTGCCGGATCGGACGGCGTCTGTTCCGTTCCACCGTCCTCGGCTGCCTCGCGGGCGCGCTGATGGCCGTCGACGGCCTGCACTTCGTGATGAGCCGCGCCGCGCTGCTGGACCTGGTGCTGATGTTCTGGGTGCTGGCCGCCTTCGGCTGCCTGCTGATCGACCGGGACAGAACCCGCGCCGCCGTCGCCCGTGCGCTCCCCGCGGACGATCCTCCCGAGCCGCGGGACCCGGGGGCCCGGCCAGGCCGGGCCGGCGTCCGTCCCGACGCCCGGACCGGCGCCCGGCTGCGGCTCGGCCCGCGCCCGTGGCGGCTCCTGGCCGGTCTCTGCCTGGGCCTCGGCTGCGCCACCAAGTGGAACGGCCTGTACATCCTCGCCGCGTTCGGGCTCCTCACCGTCCTGTGGGACATGGGCGCCCGCCGCACGGCGGGGGCGCCGCGGCCCTTCGCGGCGATGGTCCGGCGGGACTCCCTGCCCGCCTTCGCCTCCCTCGTCGTGGTGGCGTTCGGCACGTACGTCGCGTCCTGGTCGGGCTGGTTCGCCACTTCCGGCGGCTACTTCCGCGACTGGGCGGACAAGGCGGGGGCGGCCGGCCCGTGGGGCTGGCTGCCCGGGCCGCTGCGCAGCCTGTGGCACTACGAGTCGGAGGTCTACGAGTTCCACGTGGGCCTCACGTCCGGTCACACCTACGAGTCCAACCCGTGGAGCTGGCTGGTGCTCGGCCGTCCCGTCTCCTACTTCTACGAGTCGCCCAAGGCGGGCAAGGACGGCTGCACCGCGCAGGGCGAGGGCTGCGCACGCGAAGTCCTCGCCCTGGGAACGCCGCTGCTGTGGTGGGCCGCCTGCTTCGCCCTGCTCTACGTCCTCTACCGCTGGCTCTTCAGGCGGGACTGGCGTGCGGGTGCCGTGCTGTGCGGCGTCGCGGCCGGTTATCTGCCCTGGTTCATGTACCAGGAGCGGACGATTTTCCTTTTCTACGCGGTCGTCTTCGTGCCGTTCCTGTGCCTTGCCCTGAGCATGATGATCGGCGCGCTCGCCGGTCCGCCGGGAGTGGGGGAGCGCAGACGCACGGCGGGAATCGTCGCGTCCGGCGTACTCGTGCTGCTCATCGTGTGGAACTTCATCTATTTCTGGCCGATCTACACCGGGCAGACGATTCCCATGGACGAGTGGCAGCAGCGCATGTGGTTCGACACCTGGATCTGATCACCCGACTCCCGCTCGCGTAGGGTGTGTTCGGCGTCCGGAGTCTCGATCCGGTGATTATTCGAATCCGCTTCCCGGCCATATGCGCCCTAACAGGGATACGCGGGGTACGTGATGTTGCCCGCGTGCTCTAGGGTGCCTCGCACAGGTCCTTGGCGCGTCGGCTGAGGCGGGGTGGAGGGGCAGAATCTCTAATGCGTGACACTCAGAAGATGGCGTTGATCGGAGGCGCCGCCGCAGTCGTCGTCGCCGCCACCGGCTTCGGCGTCTATGCCCTCGTCGGAGGTGAAAGCAAGGAAGGCGGCAACGGAGGCGTCGCCTCGTCCGACGGGAAGGGCCCCGACAAGGTCGAGACGGGACCGCCCAGCGCGGCGGAGGTCCGTACCACGGCGAAGCGGTTCCTCGCGGCCTGGTCCTCGGGCGACCCCGCGAAGGCCGCGAAGCTCACCGACGACACAGCCGCCGCGGCGAAGGAACTGAAGGGCTACCGCGACGAGGCCCACGTCTCCAAGGTCGGGCTGTCGCAGGGCTCCGCCTCCGGAGCGAAGGTTCCCTTCGACGTCAACGCGCAGGTCGCGTACCAGAAGCAGCGCGCCACCTGGAACTACAGCTCCTCGCTGGAAGTCGTCCGCGACAAGAAGAGCGGCGACCCGGTCGTGGACTGGAAGCCGACGGTGATCAACCCGAAGCTGAAGGAAGGCCAGTCGGTCAGGACCGGCAAGGCGGGCACCCCGCCCATCAAGGCCGTCGACCGCAACGGTGCCCCGCTCACGAAGGAAGCTCACCCGATGCTCGCCGGCGTCCTCGACGACCTGCGCAAGCGTTACGGCGACAAGACGGACGGCACCCCCGGTGTCGAGACGCGCATCGTCGACGCCAAGGGCGAGGACACCGGCACCACCCTGCGCACCCTCTCCAAGGGCGAGCCCGGCACCCTCAAGACCACCCTCGACAAGGACCTCCAGGTCGCCGCCGAGCAGGCGGTCAAGGGCAAGGCCAAGGCCGGCGCGGTCGCCCTCCGGCCCAGCACCGGCGAAGTGCTCGCCATCGCCAACTCGCCGGCTGACGGCTTCAACACGGCGCTGCGCGGTTCCCTCGCGCCGGGCTCCACGATGAAGGTCATCACCAGCGCGATGCTGCTCGACAAGGGCCTCGCGTCGCCCGGCAAGGCGCACCCCTGCCCCAAGTACCACACGTACGGCGGCTGGAAGTTCCAGAACGACGACAAGTTCGAGATCGAGAACGGCACGTTCGCGCAGAGCTTCGCCCGCTCCTGCAACACCGCCTTCATCAGCCAGGCCGAGAAGCTCGACGACTCCGACCTGAGCAAGGAGGCCGGCGAGGTCTTCGGCATCGGCCAGAACTGGCAGGTGGGCACCGGCACGTTCGACGGCAGCGTGCCCACCCAGTCGGACGCCCAGATGGCCGCGTCCCTCATCGGGCAGGGCGCCGTGCGGATGAACCCGCTGAACATGGCCTCCGTCGCGGCGACCGTCCAGAACGGCACGTTCAAGCAGCCGCTGATCGTCTCGCCGTCGCTGGACGACCGTACGA
The DNA here is from genome assembly GCF_042653885.1 of Streptomyces ovatisporus. Classification (NCBI taxonomy): domain Bacteria; kingdom Bacillati; phylum Actinomycetota; class Actinomycetes; order Kitasatosporales; family Streptomycetaceae; genus Streptomyces; species Streptomyces ovatisporus. The sequence goes on along the minus strand of NZ_JBHSFH010000005.1, from coordinate 118,498 downwards.
TCGCCAAGGCGGCCAGGAACATGAAGCCGCAGACCCAGGCGGACCTGAAGAACCTGATGAAACTGACGGCCGCCAGCGGTACGGCAGCCAAGCCCATGGCGGGGCTCAGCGGAGACGTCGGCGCCAAGACGGGGTCCGCGGAGGTCGACGGCCAGAAGAAGCCCAACGCCTGGTTCACCGCGTACAACGGGGACCTCGCGGCGGCAGCGGTGGTCCCGGCCTCGGGCCACGGCAGTGACAACGCCGGACCGGTCGTCCGCGACATCCTGGACGCGGCGGCGGGCTGACCCCGCCCCGCGACTGCGCCGCAACCGAGGCGCAGCAGCGCGGCCGGCAGGCCACACGCACGGCGAGCGGCGCTCCCCCAAGGGGGCGCCGCTCGCGGCACGTTGCGGCCAGTGCGGTTCCGCGCCCGCACGGGAACCGACGCCCGTACGGGAACACGCGCCCGAGACAGACGGCACGAAACCGCGTCGCCCCCGTCCGCCGCCGGGAGGTAGCGTCGGCCGCATGAACCAGGCACCGTCAGCCCACCCCCGCTTCGTCGCCGCCCTGTCGGCGCTGGGCCCCCTCGCTTCGCCGGGGGGACCCCCGGGCGAAGTCGAGATCCGTGCCTTCCCCGAGGCCACCCGCACCGCCGCGCAGGCCGCCCGGGCCATCGGCTGCGAGCTCAGCCAGATCGTCAAATCGCTGGTCTTCGCGGCAGACGGCGAACCGGTCCTGGTGCTGATGGACGGCGCCTCACGCGTCGACGTGCGGCTCGTACAGGCGGAGTTGGGCGTCCGCAGCGTGCAGCGGGCGGACGCCGGCCTGGTGCGCGAGGCGACCGGCTACGCGATCGGCGGTGTGCCGCCCTTCGGACACGTGACCGACATGCGGGTGCTCGCCGACCGCCGGCTGCTCGACCACGAGGTCGTATGGGCCGCCGCGGGCACTCCGCACACGGTCTTCGCGCTCGCCCCCGACGCGCTGATCGCCCACGCCCGCGGGTCGGTCGTGGACGTGCGCGAGCAGCCCGCCGACGTGTCGTGACGCCGCTGGTCGTCGCGGCCGTCCTGGCCGCCGCGGTCACACACGCCTCGTGGAACGCCCTGGCGCACCACATCGAGGACCAGCTCATCGCCTTCACCCTCGTGGGATCGGGCGGGGCGCTCTGCGGCCTGGTGCTCGCCTTCTCCGTGCCCGCGCCCGCCGCCGCGGCGTGGCCGCCGCTGCTGCTCTCCGCGGCGCTCCACGTCGTCTACCAGCTGCTGCTGATGCGGTCGTTCGGGCTCGGGGACTTCGGGCAGATGTATCCGATCGCGCGTGGTACGGCTCCGCTCGTCGTGACCGTCCTCGCCGCCGTCTTCCTCCACGAGTGGCCCGACGTCTGGCAGTCGACCGGGGTGGCCCTCGCCACGGCGGGACTGCTGGGAGTCGCGCTGTGGGGGATACGCCGGGAACGCCCCGCCGACGGCCCCGCCCGCAGCGGGCCGGAACCCTCCCCCCGTGCTGTCTCCCGGCTGCCCGCGCTGTCCGCCGCCGTGGCCACGGGGCTGGCCATCGCCTCCTACACCGTCATCGACGGCGTCGGCGTGCGCGCTTCGGGCTCAGCCCTCAGCTATGTCGCATGGCTGATGCTGCTGGAGGGCGTCCCCATCCCCGTGTACGCGCTCCTCACCCGTCGCGGTGCGCTCCGGGCCCGGCTGCGCCCCGTCGCACTGCGCGGCCTGACGGCGGGCGCACTCTCCGTCGTCGCATACGGGCTGGTGCTGTGGGCGCAGACCCGCGCGCCCCTCGCGCCCGTCGCCGCTCTACGCGAGTCGTCGATCATCGCGGGCGCGGTCATAGGGGCGCTCTTCTTCAAGGAGCGGTTCGGCACCCCGCGGGTCGCCGCGTCGGTGCTGATGGTCGGCGGCATCGCGCTGATGCTGCACGGGAGTTGAGCGCGGACGCCGGACCCGCAGCCGGGACGGCCGGGACGGCCGGGCAGCCGCGTCGGCCCGGAAGGGAGCGCCGACGCCGGCGTGACCGGTGACCGGAGCCACGCGCACGGACACGATGCGGGCCCCTCGGTCTGTGCGGCGCTCAGGACCGCCGTCCCCCTGCGCTCGAACCGGGCTGCTGCGCGGCGGGGTTGGGGCGGGGTTCCGGTGCGTCCTCTCCGGTCGCGCCCGGCCACGTCCTCTCCGGTCGCACCGTTCTCCGGCTGCCTGTCGGCACGCATCTCCCGGAAGACGGGCCGTCCGCGGACCGGTTCTCCCGCGCCGGACGGGCTCCACCCGGCGCGGCAGACGGAGCCGGCGGCCACCTCAGTACCCTGGAGGGCTGATGCTGGAGCTTCCCGTGCCCGAGGCCGGGGGAGCAGCGCGCGACAGGAGAGAAATGGCCGTCAACCTCGTCAATCTGGAAGCCGTGGGCAAGGTCTACGGCACCCGGGCGCTGCTCGACGGTGTCTCGCTCGGGGTGAGCGAGGGCGACCGCATCGGCGTCGTCGGGCGGAACGGGGACGGCAAGACCACCCTGATCCGGCTGCTGTCGAAGCTGGAGGAGGCGGACGACGGCCGCGTGACCCACTCGGGCGGCCTCCGCCTGGGCGTGCTCACCCAGCACGACTCGCTCGACCCCGCCGCGACCGTACGGCACGAGGTGGTCGGGGACATGGCCGACCACGAGTGGGCGGGCGACGCGAAGATCCGCGACGTGCTGACGGGTCTCTTCGGCGGCCTCGACCTGCCCGGCTTCGCCCAGGGCCTCGACACGGTCGTCGGCCCGCTCTCCGGAGGGGAGCGGCGCCGCATCGCCCTCGCGCAACTCCTCATCGCCGAGCAGGACTTGATCGTCCTCGACGAGCCCACCAACCACCTCGACGTCGAAGGCATCTCCTGGCTGGCCCGGCATCTGCGCTCGCGCCGCTCGTCGCTCGTCTGCGTCACGCACGACCGCTGGTTCCTCGACCAGGTGTGCACGCGCATGTGGGACGTCCAGCGCGGTTCCGTGCACGAGTACGAAGGCGGCTACTCCGACTACGTCTTCGCACGCGCCGAGCGGGAACGCATCGCCGCCCAGGAGGAGAGCAAGCGGCAGAACCTCGTGCGCAAGGAGCTCGCGTGGCTGCGCCGGGGCGCCCCCGCGCGCACGAGCAAGCCGCGCTTCCGCGTCGAGGCGGCCAACGCGCTGATCGAGGGCGAACCGCCGCCCCGGGACACTGCGGAGCTGATGCGCTTCGCCAACTCCCGGCTGGGCAAGACCGTTTTCGACCTCGAGGACGTCTCCGTGCAGGCCGGGCCGAAGATGCTGCTGAAGCACCTGACCTGGCAGCTCGGCCCGGGCGACCGGGTGGGCCTGGTCGGGGTCAACGGCTCGGGCAAGACGTCGCTGCTGCGGGCGCTGGAGGAGACCGCGCGCAGCGGTGGCGAGCGGCAGTCCGGGCTGGTGGCGGGCGGACGCATCAAGGTCGGCAGGACGGTGAAGCTGGCGTATCTCTCGCAGGAGGTCGCCGAGTTGGACCCCGGGATGCGGGTTCTGGAGGCCGTCGAGCAGGTGCGCGGCCGCGTCGATCTCGGCAAGGGCCGGGAGATGACCGCTTCGCAGCTGTGCGAGCGTTTCGGCTTCGTGAAGGAGAAGCAGTGGACGCCCGTCGGGGACCTCTCCGGAGGCGAACGGCGCCGGCTGCAGATCCTGCGTCTGCTCATGGACGAGCCCAACGTGCTCTTCCTGGACGAGCCGACCAACGATCTCGACATCGAGACCCTCACCCAGCTCGAGGACCTGCTCGACGGATGGGCGGGCTCGCTCGTCGTCATCTCGCACGACCGCTTCTTCCTGGAGCGCACCACCGACCGGGTGTTCGCGCTGCTGGGGGACGGCACCCTGCGGATGCTGCCGCGCGGCATCGACGAGTACCTGGAGAGGCGTGCCCGGCAGCGGGAGGCCGTGACGGCGCCGGTGAAGTCGCCCGGCGGCAGCGGCACTCCGGGAGCCGGCCCCGGTGGCGGCGGTGCCTCGTCCCCGTCCGGAGGAGGCGCGTCGGGGGGCGCGTCCGGAACCGCTCCGGCGAAGTCCGCTCCGGCGAAGCCGGCCGCCGCCGCCCGCGCGGAGCAGAAGGAGATGCAGCGCATCGAGCGTCAGCTGGAGAAGATCGAGGAGAAGCAGTCCGTGCTGCACTCCGCGATGGCCGAGCATGCGACGGACTTCGCCCGGGTGGCGGACCTGGACGCCGAACTCCGCCAACTCACGGTGCAGCGCGAGGAGTTGGAATCGCGCTGGCTGGAGCTCGCCGAAGGGCAGTGACGCGGGGGGATCCCGCCGGTCCCCGGCAGGCGGCGCGGGGCGTTAACGGCAGGGCAACGGCTCCGTCTCGAGGACGTTTCGGCCTCTGCTCCCCACCGGGAACCGGACCGCCGGTTCGTGCTGTCCGGTGATAGAAAGAGCTTCCGCTTACAGAGCCATCCGAAGGCGGGCCTGATGTCCGATTCGCTCCGCCCTACGGGGGTTTGAGGGGCGGACGTCCGGTCTGTTCATCAACGAGGGGACCCGTCATGTCGCAGCCGCCTCCGCCTCCACCGCCGAACCAGCCGCCCGGCGGTGCCTCCCCGGACGAGCCGGAGGGTCCTCCCTCCCTGTCCAAGGAGACCCCGGACCAGAAGACCCCGGGCCAGCAGGCCCCGGACGGTCCGGGGCAGCAGAGCCCCGAGCAGCAGTCGCCGGATCAGCAGGCACCTCAGGCTCCCGCGCAGCCGCCGCAGCAGGGCGGGTTCGGTGCTCCGCCCCAGCCGCCCGGCGGGGGATACGGCTATCCCCAACAGCCGCCCTCCGGCGGTGGTTACGGCTATCCGCAGCAGCAGGGCGGTTTCGGCGCCCCGCCCCAGGGGCCGGGTTACGGCTTCCCCCAGCAGCCTCCGCACGCCGGTTACGGCTACCCGCAGCAGCCGGGTCAGCCGCCTGGTCAGCCTCCGTACGGTCCGGGCGGCCCCGGGATGTATCCGACGGCGCCTCCCGGCGGGTACGGCCCGGGTGGTCCCGGTGCCCCCGGGGGCGGTGCCAACGGCAAGGTGATCGCGATCATCGCCGCCGCGGTCGCGGCGGTGGTGGTCATCGCCACCGTCGGCTTCTTCCTGGTCAACGACGACAGCGACACGGAGTCCCGGAAGAAAAACGGGCCCTCTCCGACGGGCGGCGAGAAGCCCGCGTCCGCCGAGGGCAAGGAGCTCTTCAAGATCAAGTCGCCGACGATCTCCAGCGACCGCCCGGCGAGCGTGCCCGGGGCGTGGGCCACGGACGAGATCTTCGCCAAGAGCACGGTGCACGGGATCATCGGCATGGACGCCTCCAGCGGCGAGGAGGCCTGGAACGTCGAGCTCGACGGTGAGGTGTGCGCGACCTCCAGACACGTCGCGGACGACGGCAGGACGGCACTGATCTTCAAGGAGAGCAAGGCCGAGCGTGCGGACTGCACCCAGATCGCCGTCATCGACCTCGACGACGGGAAGAAGACCTGGCAGAAGTCGCTGCCCGACGGCGACATCGTCAGCGCCAGCGGCGTGAACCTGACCATCAGCCAGAACGTGGTCGCCGCCAAGTGGATCGGCGGCTCGGTCGGCTACAAGGTCACCAGCGGCACCCGCCTGTGGCAGTCCCTCGAACAGGGCAACTGCGAGGACGAGGGCTTCGCGGGCGGCAAGGTGCTGATGGCCGTCGTCCGGTGCGGCAGCTACTCCGACCCGGTGCTCAAGGTGCAGAAGGTGGACCCGGAGACGGGCAAGTCCACCTGGGAGTTCGACGTCCCCAAGGGCGTGGAGCGTACCCGCATCATCTCCACCGACCCCGTCGTGCTCGCCATCAGCGCCGGCACCAGCACGACCACGGACGTGATGACGGTGGGCGAGGACAAGAAGCTGAAGGCGAAGATCTCCCTGGGCGACCGGAAGTACGACCCCGGCTGCTACACCGAGGTCGAGTCGTGCGCCTCCGTGGCCGTCGACGAGAAGTTCGTCTACATGCCCACGGGCACCCACGAAGGCCAGACCTCGTCGACGAACGAGATCATCGCCTTCGACTTCGAGACCGGCAAGCCCGAGTGGAAGTCGGACGCGGGTGAGCAGCGCACCATGATTCCCGTGCGGGTGCTCGACGGGAAGCTCATCGCGTACAAGAAGCCGACGTACAGCGGCAACGGCGGCCAGGTCGTCGCCATCGACCCCGAGGGCAGGGGCAAGCAGGAGATCTACCTGGAGAACCCCGGTGGCTCGTCGCGGACGGAGAACAACTTCGCCGCGATCTCGATGCGCGAGCCGCCGCTCTACCAGAACGGGCGTCTCTTCCTCCACCACACACTGATCTCGAGGAACAGCGTCAACAGCTACGCCCAGTACCTCGGCATCGGTTTCGGCGCCGAGTGACGGCGTGACGTATCGGCCCCCGGCGCCCGGTGCAGGGCGCCGCGGGGCCGGACTCCGCTCCTCCGCCGTCTCCGCGCCCTTCTCTCACCGAAGGGGCGCGGAACGGCGGACGAGCGTGTAGCTTCCGGGAGCACAGGAGAGGGGCTGTGCCCGGGTGGGGTCTCACGGCTGCCGCACGGCGGCCCGGGGCACCGAGCCCGTCGGGCGAGGGGAGGGTGCGGCCCCCGCGGGAGCGTGGGGGTTGTTGCGCATGGGTGTCCGGCTCATGGTCGTGGACGAGCACAGACTGCTCGCCGAGGCTCTCGCCTCGGCGTTGAAACTGCGCGGGCACCGTGTACTCGCCGCTGCCGCGCCCAGTGCCGGCGCGGCGGACCTGGTGCTGAGCCGGGCGCCCGAGGTGTGTCTGCTGGGCACCGCCTCGCCCGCGGAGGCGGGCGTCTTCGACCCGGTGGTCCGCATCAAGCGGGAGAAACCGCAGATCGCCGTGGTGGTGCTGGGGCCGGTGCCCAGCCCGCGCGGTATCGCCGCCGCCTTCGCCGCGGGGGCGTCCGGCTATGTACGGCACGACGAACGCATCGAGGGCGTCGAACGCGCGATGATGAAGGCGCGGGCGGGAGAGTCGGCCGTGGCGCCGCAGTTGCTCCAGGAGTCCTTCGCGGAGCTGCTCAATCCCGTCGCGGAACCCGACGACGAGGGTGCCCGCCTCCTTCAGATGCTCACGCCCCGCGAGGTGGAGGTGCTGATGCGCGTCGCCGAGGGCGAGGACACGAGGCTCATCGCCGAGGGGATGCGCATCGCGCCGAGCACCGCGCGTACGCATGTGCAGCGGGTGCTGATGAAGCTCGGGGTGGGATCGCGGCTGGAGGCGGCGGCGCTCGCGGCGCGTACGGGGCTGCTGGAGCGGGTCGTCGCACGCCCCGGTGCTCCGCTGGACTGAGCCCGGCGGGACGCGCGCGACGGCACGGAGATGGTGCGTGCCTGCCGTTGCCGTGCCTGCATCATGGTCCTTCTCCGGCTCTCTTCGCCGCTCCTCGGTCACTGTTCATCCGTGTCCGGGAGGCAGGTCCCGGCGTGCCCGCATCGGGGCGCGCCCTTCGCCGTCGTCTGCCGGCGGGTGGTCCGTCCGTCCACCTCCGGATGTTGGGATCTGATTTCTTGTGTGCGATTATGTTCGGGTCGGAAGGTGAGGAGTAACCCGTTGAAGAAGACGTCGAACCGGCTCGCCGACGGTCGCGAGATCATCTACTACGACCTGCGCGACGACGCCGTCCGCGACGCGGTCGACGAACGCCCGCTGGAGCGCACGGACACGGCCTCGGAGATCCGCTTCGACCCGCTGCTCTCGGAGTGGACGGCTGTCACGGCGCACCGGCAGGGCCGTACGTACCACCCGCCGGCAGACGCCTGCCCCCTGTGCCCGACGCGCGACGGCCGGCTGAGCGAGATCCCCGAAGCCGACTACGACGTCGCCGTCTTCGAGAACCGCTTCCCGTCCTTCACCGGCGGCCCGGGCCCCGGACCGGCCGACGCACCGTACGGCCTGTTCGCCCACCGTCCCGGCGCCGGCCGCTGCGAAGTCGTGTGCTTCACCCCCGACCACCAGGCGTCCTTCGCCTCCCTCACCGACGGCCAGGCCCGGCTGGTGCTGGACGCCTGGACGGACCGGACCGCCGAGCTCTCCCAGCTCCCCGGCGTGGAGCAGGTCTTCTGCTTCGAGAACCGGGGCGAGGAGATCGGCGTCACCCTCCAGCATCCGCACGGGCAGATCTACGCCTATCCCTTCACCACCCCCCGTACCGCGCGCATGCTCGACTCGGTCGCCGGCCACGCGGCGCGCACCGGCGGGCGCAACCTCTTCGACGACGTGCTCGCCGCCGAACTGGCGGACGGCAGGCGCGTCGTGTGCGAGGGGCGGCACTGGGTCGCCTTCGTCCCGCACGCCGCCCACTGGCCGTACGAGGTGCACCTCTACCCGCGGCGGCGGGTCCCCGACCTGCTGGGGCTGAGCGAGGAAGCACGTGCGGAGTTCCCGGGGATCTATCTGGAGCTGCTGCGCCGCTTCGACCGGGTCTTCGGCCCGGACGAGCCGCCGACGCCCTACATAGCCGCCTGGCACCAGGCGCCGTTCCTCTGTCCCCGGTACGGACAGCGCCACGGGCAGGACGACGGTGCGGCGGCTGCCGTGCGCCCCGAAGCCTCCGTGACCCGCGAGGACTTCGCGCTGCACCTCGAGCTTTTCACCATCCGACGGACTTCCGGCAAGCTGAAGTTCCTCGCGGGTTCCGAATCCGGGATGAACGTGTTCATCAACGATGTGCCGCCCGAGAGCGCGGCCGAGCGACTGCGAGAGGTAGCGAGTGACTGAGATGCCCCCCACGGCGGCCCGCGTGCCGGGATCCGTGCCTCCGCGCAAGTACCTGGTCACCGGCGGAGCCGGCTACGTCGGAAGCGTCGTCACCGCGCACCTGCTGGAGGCGGGGCACGCGGTGACCGTCCTCGACGACCTCTCCACAGGCTTCCGGGAGGCGGTCCCCGAGGGCGCCGAGTTCGCCGAGGGCCGCGTCCAGGACGCGGCGAGGTGGCTGAAGAAGGCCGGCGGGGACGGCGGCCGGGGCCGGGCCGCCTACGACGGTGTGCTGCACTTCGCCGCGCACTCGCAGGTCGGGGAGTCGGTGCAGGACCCGGAGAAGTACTGGCGCAACAACGTGGGCGGCACCATCGAACTGCTCGGTGCCATGCGTGAGGCGGGCGTACGCAGGCTCGTGTTCTCCTCCACGGCCGCCACGTACGGCGAGCCCGCCGTCTCTCCGATCTCCGAGGACGCCGCCGAGGCACCGACCAACCCCTACGGCGCCTCCAAGCTCGCCGTCGACAGGATGATCAGCAGCCACTGCCGTGCCTACGGCCTGTCCGCCGTCTCGCTGCGCTACTTCAACGTGGCGGGCGCGTACAACGGTCACGGCGAGCGGCACGACCCCGAGTCGCATCTCATCCCCCTCGTGCTCCAGGTCGCGCAGGGCCGCCGGGACGCGATCTCCGTCTTCGGCGGCGACTACCCGACGCCCGACGGCACCTGCGTCCGCGACTACATCCACGTCGCCGACCTCGCCGAGGCCCATCTCCTCGCCATGGACGCGATGACTGCGGCGGACGCCGGGCAGCCGGCTCCCGGCGGAGCGTCCGGCGGTACGGCCCGGCGGCGTGTCGACCCGGGCGAGCACCTGATCTGCAACCTCGGCAACGGCAACGGCTTCTCGGTCCGCGAAGTCGTGGAGACCGTGCGGAAGGTCACCGGGCACGACGTGCCCGAGGTCCTCGCCCCCCGCAGGGACGGCGATCCGGCCACGCTGGTCGCCTCCGCGCAACGCGCCGCCGAGCACCTGGGCTGGCACCCCTCGCGTACCGACCTCGCCCAGATCGTCCAGGACGCCTGGGACTTCGCACAGCAGCTCGCCCGGCGGACGGGCACCGCATGACGGAAGGCTTCCGAGAGGTCTACGGGGGCCGGCCCGACGGTGTGTGGGCGGCCCCCGGCCGGGTCAACCTGATCGGCGAACACACCGACTACAACGACGGTTTCGTCATGCCGCTCGCCCTGCCGCAGACCTGTGCCGTCCAGGCGGCCCGCCGCGACGACGGTGTGCTGCGGCTGCACTCCTCGGACGTGCGGGGCGGCGTCACGGAACTGCGCGTCGACTCGCTCGCCCCGCTGGGCGCCACCGGCGACCGCGGTGGCTGGGCCGCCTACCCGGCGGGCGTGGTGTGGGCGCTGCGGGCCGCCGGGCTGCGGGTGGGCGGCGTCGACCTGCACTTCGAGAGCACCGTGCCCACCGGGGCGGGGCTCTCCTCCTCCGCGGCGCTGGAGGTCGCGACGGCTGTCGCCCTCAACGACCTGTACACACTCGGCCTCGACGCGCCCCGGCTCGCCCAGCTGTGCCGGCGGGCGGAGAACGACTTCGTCGGGGTGCCCTGCGGCGTCATGGACCAGATGGCCTCGGCCTGCTGCACCCCGGGCCACGCCCTGCACCTGGACACCCGCGACCTCACGCGGAGGCAGGTGCCCATCGATCTGGCCGCACAGGGGCTGCGGCTGCTGGTCGTCGACACCCGCGTGAAGCACTCACTCGGCGACGGCGCCTACGCCGAGCGCCGAGCCGGCTGCGAAGCGGGTGCCGCCGCCCTGGGCGTCCGGACACTGCGCGAGGTGCCGTACGAGGAGCTGCCGCAGGCGCTGGAGCGTCTCGGGGAGGAGCGCCTGCGGCGCCTCGTACGGCACGTGGTGACGGAGAACCACCGCGTCAGCGAGGTCGTACGGCTGCTGGACGCGGGGCGGACGCGCGACATCGGGCCCGTGCTCAGCGAGGGGCACGCCTCGCTGCGTGACGACTTCACCGTCTCCTGCGCGGAACTCGACCTGGCCGTCGAGGCCGCCGAGAAGGCAGGCGCGCTCGGCGCGCGGATGACGGGAGGCGGCTTCGGCGGTTCGGCGATCGTGCTCGCCGAGGCATCGGAGGCGGCAGCCGTCGGCGAAGCCGTCCACGACGCATTCGCGAAGGCGGAACACCGGGAGCCGCGTGTGTTCGAGGCCGTGCCGGGGGGCGGCGCCGGACGGATCACGGCCTCTTGACGGGCCCGTCGGCCCGCGGCCTCTGACTGGCGGGGGCGTACGCGTCGGTGGCCGGCTCCCGTCTGATCCGCCGTTCCGGGGCACCCGGGTCCACCGGCGCCAGGAGCCGACGGGCGCCCGGAGTCCGCCCGGCACTTTCGCCAATCGGTTTCGGTAGTCACACCGCGGCCTTACCCTGAGTGTGATGCATCGCACCGGTGGGGGCCGGTGCCTTATTCAGGGGGCGAGAGCGCCGGGCAGCACGCCGGGCAGCGCTTGCCGGGTGGGACAGCAGAGGCGCGGCGGTGTCCGCCCCACGAGCTTCGGTGGGGGAGGAACTCCCAACTCGCGCGGATCTCTTCCCTCCGCACCGGGTGACGTACCCGCACTGCCAGGGGGTGCCATGCAACGTATCCGGGTGCTGGTGGTCGACGACCACCGCATCTTCGCCGAGTCACTGGCCGCGGCGCTCGCGGCCGAGCCCGACGTCGAGGTCACAGCGGCAGGCAGCGCGCCGGCGGCCTTTCGCTGCCTGGAGCGGGCGGCGGTGGAGGGGCGGCAGTTCGACGTCGCGCTGGTCGACGCCGATCTCGCCGCGCCGGGTACGGGCGGTGCGGCGGCCACCGCACCAGCGGTGCCCAACTCCGGTTCCGTGGAACGGAGTTCACCCGCGGGTGGTGCCGCTCCCGCTGTGGGCCCCCATCCCAACGGCGTCAACGGGCAGTTGTCGGCCGTCGTGCAGCGGGACGGCACCTCGGGCACCACGGGCGGCGGATCACCGGGCGGCACCACGGCCGGAGCGGCGGTTCCGCGGGCCGCCGCCCTGCCGGAGACCAAGCCGGGCGGCATCCCGCTCGTCGGCCGCGTCCGCACGGACCACCCCGCCGTACGTACGGTCGTCCTCGCCGAGCGCGACGACCCACGCCAGGCGGCGTCGGCCCTGCAGGCCGGCGCCTGCGGCTGGGTCGCCAAGGACTGCTCGCTCTCCCGGCTGCTCCAGGTGATCCGGGGCGTGCTCAAGGACGAGACGCACCTTCCGCCCGCCCTGCTGACGGGCGTCCTGAAGGAGCTGACCGCTTCCCGCAAGCACCGTACGGAGAGCGAGCAGCTCGTGGAGTCCCTCACGCCCAGGGAAAGGGAAGTGCTGCGCTGCATGGTCGCGGGGCTCGGCCGCAAGGCGGTGGCCGAGCGGCTCTATCTCTCGCCGCACACGGTCCGTACGCACATGCAGAACGTGCTGGGCAAGCTCGGCGTGCACTCGACGCTTGCAGCCGTGGCGCTGGCACGGCGGGCCGGAGTCGGCCCCGCAGACCTCGAATCGAGCGCCGCGAACTGAGACCCCCGGCCGAACACCGGGCACCGAAGGCCCGTGCGGCGGCCCGAACTGCCCGCGTGCGGGCCCGGACTGCGCGCGTGCCGGCCGGGCGCGGCTCAGAAGGAGTTCTTGCAGACGCTCCAGCCGCCGTCCACGACGAGGCTCGTGCCCGTCACGTAGGAGGCGTCGTCGGAGAGCAGGAAGGCGATGGCCGCGGCCACTTCGTCGGGGTGGCCGTGCCGCCCGGCGACGGTCTCCCGGACCGTGCGGCGCATGTCCGCCTCGTCCACGCCGTCCCACGCGCGGGTGAGGACGGGGCCGGGCAGCACGCAGTTGACGCGGACCATCGGCCCGTAGTCGACGGCGAGTTGACGCCCCAGACCGGTGAGCCCGGCCTTGGTCGCCGCATAGGCGGGGCGGGCGGGAAGCCCGAAGTGGGCCTGGACGGAGGACGTCAGCACGATCGCCCCCCGCCGGGCCCGCAGATCCGCCAGGCACGCCCGTACGCCGAGGAACGCGCCCGTCAGGTTCACCCCTAACTGCCCTTCCCAGTCGGAGAGGGAGAGCGCGTGGGCCGGGCCCGGCCGCACGAGCGCGGCGTTGCTCACCAGCCCGTCGAGGGGGCCGAATCCGTCGTGGGCGGTGCGGACGGCACGCCGCCAGGCGGGTTCGTCGGTGACGTCGCCCAGTACGAAGGCCGCGCGGGAACCCGATGCGGTGATCTCCCGGGCCGTGCGGTGGCCGCCTTCCTCCTCGTTGTCGAGGATGACCACGGCGGCACCCTCGTCCGCCAGCCTGTGCGCGGTGGCGGCACCGATGCCCGCGCCACCGCCGGTGACGAGGACGGTGCGCCCCGCGAAACGATCTGAATGACGTCCGCCCATGCGAGGGATGCTACGGGCTGTGCACCACCGGATGCACCGGGGCACTCCGCCGACCGGGTACGGGGCCAACAGCGGTGCGCCGCCTGCGGGTTCATATCGGGACGACTGGGATCACCCGGCTGCCACGAATGGGCCGACCGATCAGATGCCCGCCCTGGGGAAGCCCTCGTGCTGCGAGCCGCCGGTTCCCTTCCCGGCGGGAAGGGAGCCGGCGGGACCGTCAGCCGGGGATGTTGTCGAACGGCGCCGTCAAGTGGCGCAGCAGTGACGCGAGTTCGGCGCGCTGCGCGGAGGAGAGTTCGGCGAGGATGGCGCGTTCCTGGTCGAGCAGACCCGCCAGCGCGCTGTCGCCGCGGTTGCGGCCCTCGGCGGTGAGGCGTACCAGGACGCCGCGGCGGTCGCTGGGATCGGGCAGCCGCTCGACGAGGCCCTTCTTGGCGAGCCGGTCGATGCGGCTCGTCATGGTGCCGGAGGTGACGAGCGTCTGCGTCAGGAGCTGGCCGGGGGAGAGCTGGTACGGCGTGCCGGCCCGGCGCAGCGCCGTGAGGACGTCGAACTCCCAGGGCTCCAGGTTGTGTTCGGAGAAGGCGATGCGGCGCGCGCGGTCGAGGTGACGCGCGAGCCGGCTGACGCGGCTGAGTACCTCCAGGGGTTCCACGTCGAGGTCCGGGCGCTCGCGGCGCCAGGCTGCCACCAGTCGATCGACCTCGTCCTCCATAGTGATCAGTGTAGTAGTTGTGTCGACGTGAAGTCTCTTGACATCGAGACACCAAGTCTGAAGCATTACTTCTCTCGATGTCGAGATACCTCGTTCGGAGGCGCGACCGCCATGACGTCACCCGCCTGGGACCCCCACCAGTACCTGCGCCACGCTGCGCCGCGTGTACGGCCCGTCCACGACCTGCTGGCCCGCATCCCGCCGCTGCCCGACGAGCGGAATCCGCGTGTGGCCGACCTCGGCTGCGGACCCGGCGGTCCCTCGCTGCCGCTGATCGAACGCTGGCCCGGGGCGCACGTCACCGGCTACGACAACTCACCGGCCATGCTCCGCGAGGCACGCGCCCACGCGGAGAAGACGGCGTCGGGCGGCCGGCTGGACTTCACCCACGCCGACCTGGCCACATGGCGGCCCGCGCCGGGGGAGACCTTCGACCTTCTCTTCTCCAACGCCGCTCTCCACTGGGTTCTCCCTGCCGGAGGCGAGGGACGGGTCCTTCCCGACGCAGGCAAGGGAGACGTGGCCGGCCACGAGGAGTTCTTCCGCCGGTGGACCGCCGCTCTGCGGCCCGGCGGCGTCCTCGCCTTCCAGGTGCCGGGCAACTTCGGATCTCCGAGCCACACCCTGCTGCTGGAGCTGCGTAATTCCCCGCGCTGGCGTGACCGGCTCGGCACCGGGGCACGGGGCGGCGCGGTCCTCGACCCCGTCGGTTACCTCGCCGCCCTGACCCCGCTGGGCTGCGACGTCGACGCCTGGGAGACCACCTACGCCCACGTGCTCCACGGCGAGGACCCCGTCCTCGACTGGGTCAAGGGCACGGCCCTGCGTCCCGTGCTCACCCTCCTCGAGGACGACCCGGCAGCGCGGGAGCAGTTCCTCGACGAATACGGGGCACTGCTCCGCGAGGCCTATCCGCCGCTGCCCGGGGGCACTTCGGCCGGGACGGTCCTCCCCTTCCGCCGCGTCTTCGTCGTGGCGGTGAAGAGGGAGGCGGAACGGTGATCGACTCCCTCGACCACGTCCAGCTCGCCGCCCCTCCCGGTTCCGAGGACGCGCTGCGTGCGTACTACGGGGGGACGCTCGGCATGACGGAGATCCCGAAACCGGCGGCGCTGGCCGCACGCGGCGGCTGCTGGTTCGCGGCGGGTTCCGTGGTGCTGCATCTCGGCATCGAGGAGACCTTCCGCCCGGCACGGAAGGCCCACCCGGGAATCCGGGTACGTGGCATCACCGCTTTCGCGGCCCGCCTCGTCCGCGCCGGAATCCCTGTGACCTGGGACGACGACCTTCCCGGGCACCGGCGCTTCTACTCCGAGGACCCGGTCGGCAACCGCCTGGAATTCCTGGAGCCCGATCGGCCGCGGTGAGCGGCGGGTCGCCGGTGGCGCCCCTGTCGCCGTCCCGAACGTCCGTCATGTGGCGTTGATGACGACTCCGTTTGTGGTGGAGCCGTGAAAATTTAGCTCCCGCGTCAGGAGTTGACGTGAACTGGACAACGATGTGAGCTCCGCCGCACCTCCGGCCCGTCCGGGTGCGGCGGACAACCGTCCCCCCACTCGCAGGAGGTACCGCCGTGCTCATGTCCGGAATGGGCCGCAGAGCCAGAATCTACGCGGCCACCGCCGTCGCCGGCGCGGTCACCGTACTCGTAGGCGTGGTCGTACCGGCCTCGTTCGCCGACGCTCCCAGCGCGGCCGCCCGGACCGCCGCCGCCGAGCAGAAGCAGAACGCCGCGGCGGAGCTGAGCCCGGAGGAGATGCTGCGCCGCGCAGCCACGTGGCTCACCGCGAACAACGGTTCCCAGGTTCCCTACAGCCAGACGAAGACCTGGTCGGACGGCTACCGCCAGGACTGCTCGGGCTACGTCTCGATGACGCTGGGCCTGTGGAAGTCCGGCCCGAACACGGTGGAGCTCGCCTCCAACCGGGAACTGACCACACCCATCGGCCTCGGCGACCTCAGGCCCGGCGACCTGCTCATCGACGCGGACGGCTCCAACACCACCCGCCACGTGGTGATCTTCGAGAAGTGGACGGACTCCTCGCACTCCGCGTACTCCGCCTTCGAGCAGCGAGGCGGCCACGGTACGGACCACCGCGTCCTGGACTACGGCCTGGACTCCGGCAGCGAGTACAAGCCCTACCGCCCCGTGAAGCTGACCGGCGAGGCGCCGCCCGAGACGCCGCCGTCGGCGCAGTGGCCGATGCTCACCCAGGGCGACAGCGGCGCGGACGTCACCGCCGCCCAGTACCTGCTGCGCGACCACGGCCACATGACCGACGCGGACGGGGCGTACGGGCCGAAGACGGCGGAGCAGGCGAAGGCGTTCCAGGCGGGAGCAGGACTCGTCGCCGACGGGGAGATCGGTCCCAAGACGTGGCCGGAGCTGGTCGAGCCGGTGAAGAGCGGTGCTCAGGGCGACGCCGTGCGTGCTGCGCAGACGCAGCTGAACGTCTACGGCGCCGGCCTGACCGTCGACGGGGAGTTCGGTCCGGCGACGGAGAAGGCCGTCACCGACTTCCAGAAGGCGCACGGGCTGACCGTGGACGGGCTCGTCGGCCCCCGGACGTGGGAGGCGCTGGTCGGCACCCGCTGACGCGGAGTCCCGTAAGGCCATGACGAAGGGGCGCCCCCCGTGCCGATCGGGGGCGCCCCTTTTCTTGTGCCGTGGAGTGTCTCTGCGGTGTCCCGTGCTGTGATTCCCGGCGCCGGCCCGTACGGCGTCCGCACCGGCCGGAGGCGGTCAGCTCCGCCGGTGACCTATGAGACGGGGCTTGGCCTCCAGCCCGTCCAGGCCGTGCCAGGCGAGGTTGACCAGATGGGCCGCCACTTCGGCCTTCTTCGGCTTGCGGACGTTCAGCCACCACTGCCCGGTCAGGGCGACCATCCCGACCAGCGCCTGCGCGTACAGCGGCGAGAGCTTCGGGTCGAAGCCCCGTGACTTGAACTCGCGGCCGAGGATGTCCTCGACCTGTGTGGCGATGTCGCTGATCAAGGACGCGAAGTTGCCCGTGGACTGGGCGACGGGCGAGTCCCGCACCAGGATGCGGAAGCCGTCCGTGTAGAGGTCGATGTAGTCGAGCAGCGCGAACGCCGCCTGTTCCAGCAGCTCGCGCGGGTGCCCTCCGGTGAGGGCACCCGTCACCATGTCCAGCAGCTGGCGCATCTCGCGGTCGATGACGACCGCGTAGAGCCCTTCCTTGCCGCCGAAGTGCTCGTACACGACCGGTTTGGAGACCCCTGCCTTCGCAGCGATCTCCTCCACGGACGTGCCCTCGAAGCCGCGTTCGGCGAAGAGGGCACGTCCGATGTCGAGGAGTTGCTCACGGCGTTCTTTCCCGGTCATGCGGCGCCGCGCGGCGCGCTTCTCCTTCTTGGGCGCCCTGGCAGGTTTGGCGGTGCTGTCGTCGATCGGCACAGCCTCCATCATGCCGCTTGGCCGGACTGCTCCTTGCGGCGGGAGTCGATTCGCTCACTGCTCGGCCAGCGCACGTCGTACGCCCAGCCCAGCTTCTCGAACCAGCGGATGATGCGGGCACTGGAGTCGAGCTGGCCCTTCTCCACGCCGTGCCGTGCACTCGTGGGGTCCGCGTGGTGCAGGTTGTGCCACGACTCACCGCAGGACAGGATCGCCAGCCACCACACGTTGCCCGACTTGTCGCGGGACTTGAAGGGGCGCTTGCCCACGGCGTGACAGATGGAGTTGATGGACCACGTCACGTGGTGCAGCAGCGCCACACGGACCAGCGAACCCCAGAAGAACGCCGTCAGCGCACCCTGCCAGGACATCGTCACCAGACCGCCGATGGCGGCGGGCAGCAGCAGAGTCACCGTGGTCCACAGCACGAACTGCCGGGAGACGGCGCGGATCACCGGGTCCTTGATCAGGTCGGGGGCGTACTTGTGCTGCGGTGTCTGCTCCTCGTCGAACATCCAGCCGACGTGTGCCCACCACATGCCCTTCATCAGGGCGGGGACGGTCTCGCCGTAGCGCCACGGCGAGTGGGGGTCGCCCTCGGCGTCGGAGAACTTGTGGTGCTTGCGGTGGTCGGCGACCCAGCGGACGACCGGGCCCTCCACGGCCAGCGAACCGAGGATCGCGAGGGCGATGCGCAACGGCCGCTTCGCCTTGAAGGAGCCGTGCGTGAAGTAGCGGTGGAAGCCGATGGTGATGCCGTGGCAGCCGATGAAGTACATCGCCGTGAGCAGGCCGAGGTCGAGCCAGCTCACCCCCCAGCCCCACATCAGCGGCACGGCCGCCACCAGTGCGAGGAAGGGGACGACGATGAAGAGCAGCAGAGCGATCTGCTCGGCCGAATGGCGCTTGTCACCGCCCAGGGTCGCCAGGGAGGCGGGTGCGGCGGAGCCGCCCGCGGCGGGTTTGCTCTCGGTCTCGGGGGAGTCGAGTACGTCGGGGGGGCTGCTGGTCATAGATGTCCCTTGTTCAGAGCGGTAAGGGGTAGGAGTCGGTCGTCGGAGTCGGAGCAGGTCGGGAGCGGGTACCCCCGCAAGCCCTACGGAACCGTAACCTACGGCTTCGTAAGTATGGCAGCCATGCGGGCCCTATCAAGAGGGGGTCTGCAGTGCGGGCGCCGTGCTCACCCATCGGACGGCACGTCCGGACCCTGAGTAGCCCCGCCTATCCTTGGGAGGCGTCGGACAGCGCGGTCCGCGACCTGCCAGAAGCGAACGCTGCAAAGAGCTGCAAGGAGCCGCACCTGTGAGCAGTGCCGATGTGAGCCGTGCCGACGACCCCGGGCATGGGACCCCGACCGACTCCGGAGCCCGCTCCACGACCGGGGCCCAGTCGCCCGGCAGCGCCGACGCGACTCCCGAGACCGAATCCACGACCGCTCTGCGCGCCGACATCCGCCGCCTCGGCGACCTGCTCGGCGAGACCCTCGTACGGCAGGAGGGCGCCGAACTGCTCGACCTCGTCGAACGGGTACGGGCCCTGACCCGCAGCGACGGTGAAGCAGCCGCAGCGCTGCTGGGCCGCACCGACCTGGAGACGGCGACCAGACTGGTGCGGGCCTTCTCCACGTACTTCCACCTCGCGAACGTCACCGAACAGGTCCATCGCGGCCGCGAACTGCGCACCAGGCGAGCGGCCGAGGGCGGCAACCTCTCCCGCACCGCGGACATGCTCAAGGACGCCGACCCGGCGCATCTGGCCGCCACGGTGCGCAACCTCGGCGTACGCCCCGTCTTCACCGCACACCCCACCGAAGCCGCACGCCGCTCCGTCCTCACCAAGCTCCGCAAGATCGCCGAACTGCTGGAGCACACCGACCCCACCGACCGCGGCCGCACCGACCTGCGCCTCGCGGAGAACGTCGACCTCGTCTGGCAGACCGACGAACTGCGCGTCGCACGCCCCGAACCGGCCGACGAAGCCCGCAACGCCGTCTACTACCTCGACGAGCTGCACCGCGGCGCCGTCGGCGACGTCCTGGAGGACCTGGCCGCCGAACTCGAACGCGCCGGCGCCCCCCTGCCCGCCGACACCCGCCCCCTCACCTTCGGCACCTGGATCGGCGGCGACCGCGACGGCAACCCCAACGTCACACCTGAGGTGACCTGGGAGGTGCTGCTCCTGCAGCACGAACACGGCATCACCGACGCCCTCGAACACGTCGACGAGCTGCGCGGCGCCCTCTCCAACTCGATCCGCAACAGCGGCGCCACCCCGGAACTGCTCGACTCCCTCGGCCGCGACCTGGACCGGCTGCCCGAGATCAGCCCCCGCTACAAGCGCCTCAACGCCGAGGAGCCCTACCGCCTCAAGGCCACCTGCATCCGGCAGAAGCTGCTCAACACCCGCGACAGGCTCGCCTCCGGCGCACCCCACGTCGACGGACGGGACTACCTCGGCACCACCGAGCTCGTCGAGGACCTGAAGCTGCTCCAGACCTCGCTGCGCGCGCACCGCGGCGAACTCGTCGCGGACGGCCGCCTCGAGCGCGTCCTGCGCACACTCGCCGCGTTCGGCCTGCAGCTGGCCACGATGGACGTACGGGAGCACGCCGACGCACACCACCACGCCCTCGGGCAGCTCTTCGACCGGCTCGGCGAACAGTCCTGGCGCTACGTCGACATGCCCCGCGACTACCGGCAGCGTCTCCTCGCCAAGGAACTGCGCTCCCGCCGTCCGCTCTCACCCTCGCCCGCGCCCCTGGACGCGGCAGGCGCCAAGACCCTCGGTGTCTTCACCACCGTCCGCAAGGCGCTGGAGACCTTCGGGCCCGAGGTCATCGAGTCGTACATCATCTCCATGTGCCAGGGAGCCGACGACGTCTTCGCCGCGGCCGTGCTCGCCCGCGAAGCCGGACTGATCGACCTGCACGCGGGCTGGGCCCGCATCGGCATCGTCCCGCTGCTGGAGACCACCGACGAGCTGAAGATCGCCGACGAACTCCTCGACGCGATGCTCTCCGACCCCTCCTACCGCAAGCTGGTCTCCCTCCGCGGCGACCGGCAGGAGGTCATGCTCGGCTACTCCGACTCCTCCAAGTTCGGCGGCATCACCACCTCCCAGTGGGAGATCCACCGCGCGCAGCGGCGGCTCCGCGACGTCGCCCACCGGCACGGCGTACGGCTGCGGCTCTTCCACGGCCGCGGCGGCACCGTCGGCCGCGGCGGCGGCCCCACACACGACGCGATCCTCGCCCAGCCCTGGGGCACCCTCGAAGGCGAGATCAAGGTCACCGAACAGGGCGAGGTCATCTCCGACAAGTACCTCGTGCCGTCCCTGGCCAGGGAGAACCTGGAACTGACCGTCGCCGCCACCCTCCAGGCGTCCGCGCTGCACACCGCACCCCGCCAGTCGGACGAGGCGCTGGCCCGCTGGGACGCCGCCATGGACACCGTCTCCGACGCCGCGCACGGCGCGTACCGGCGGCTCGTCGAGGACCCCGACCTGCCCGCGTACTTCTTCGCCTCCACCCCCGTCGACCAGCTCGCCGAGCTCCACCTCGGCTCCCGCCCGTCCCGGCGGCCCGACAGCGGCGCCGGACTGGACGGACTGCGCGCCATCCCCTGGGTGTTCGGCTGGACGCAGTCCCGCCAGATCGTCCCCGGCTGGTTCGGCGTCGGCACCGGCCTCGCCGCCGCCCGCGAGGCAGGACTCGGCGAAGTACTCGAAGAGGCCCAGGAGCACTGGCACTTCTTCCAGAACTTCCTCGCCAACGTCGAGATGACCCTCGCCAAGACCGACCTGCGCATCGCCCAGCACTACGTCGACACCCTCGTGCCGGAGGAGCTCAAGCACGTCTTCGACACGATCCGCGCCGAACACGAACTGACCGTACGGGAAGTGCTCCGCATCACCGGAGAACGCGAACTGCTCGACGCCAGCCCGGTGCTGAAGCAGACCTTCGCGATCCGCGACGCCTACCTCGACCCGCTCTCCTACCTTCAGGTGACGCTCCTGCACCGGCAGCGTGCGGCAGCCGAACGCGGCGAGGAGCCCGACCAGATGCTCAGCCGCGCTCTGCTGCTGACCGTCAACGGCGTCGCGGCCGGACTGCGCAACACCGGCTGAACACCCCGCAGCACTCCGGCAGACAGACGGCGCCGCCGCAGCGGGGAACCACCCGCCGCGGCGGCGCCGCAGTCGTACACAGAGGACGTTCCCCGGGAACCGGCGCGTGGAGGACCGGCGCGTGGAGGACCCGCGCGTGGAGGACCCGCGCACCGAGCACCGGCGCGCACAGGCCGCCCGCCGTACGGAGCAGCCGCCGGCAGACGGAAGTTCAGAACGTCAGCAACGCCCAGGACGTCATCGTCAGCGCGGCGCCCAGCAGCCCCAGCACCAACGCCGTACCCCGCCACCGCAGTCCGACCGCCACGACCAGCGCGGCCAGCAGCAGCGCGCCGCCGAACGGCACCGCACCGTAGAGAGCACCCGCCGGGCCCGTACGCACGGCCTCCCCGGAGTCCGGCTTCAGCGCCACCTGCAGACGCTCACCGACGACCCCCGACACGGACTCCGCGATCGTCACCCGCCGCACGCCGGAACCACCGCCCGACGCGGGCCGGAACGTCCCCGAGCATTCGTCGTCGACGCACCTGGCCACCTCCACGGTGCCGCGCTGGTCACCCGTGAGAGCGGGCCCCGCCGTCTTCCACGACGTCCACCCGCCGGCCGCCAGCACGAGCAGACAGACGAGCACCAGCACGATGTTGCGGACCAGGAGAAGCATCCCGAACGCGCTCTCCCCCGCCCTGCGGGTACGGCTGCGCTTGACGGTGCTCGTCGAGGAGGACATGGCCGAGATCCTTCTGGGAAACCTACCGGCGGGTCAACCACCGGGCCTGCCGGGAAGACAAAAGGACGGAACGCCCCGCCCGCAGACCAGAGCGACGACACCACCGGCACCCCGGCCCCGGCAGGGCAGCCGACGGGAAACACGCAGGAACAGGCCGAGCTCCAGGGCACGTCGTTTGGATCTTCGCGGGCTCGCGACGCCCGGCCCGCCCATCTGCTGCGTTGTCGGAGTCGCCCGAGTACGCCCAGTACGAGGGCGATCCTCCGCCTGGCATCTGGACGCACCGGACGCCGCTCGCCGACCCACGAAGATCCAAACGACGCACCCTAGGAGTTGTACGTGCTCTGCGCCCGCTCCAGACCATCCACGATCAGCGACTCCACCGCATCAGCAGCCCGGTCCACGAAGTAGTCCAGCTCCTTGCGCTCCACCGCGGAGAAGTCCTTCAGCACGTAATCCGCAACAGGCATACGACCCGGCGGCCTGCCCACACCGAACCGCACCCGGAAATAGTCCGCACCCAGCGTCTTCGTCAGCGACTTCAACCCGTTGTGACCGTTGTCGCCGCCGCCCTTCTTCAGGCGCAGCGCACCGAAATCGATGTCCAACTCGTCGTGCACCACGACGATCCGCCCCACCGGCACCTTGTAGAAATCCCGCAGCGCCCCCACCGGGCGGCCCGAGAGATTCATGTACGACAGCGGCTGAGCGAGGACGATCCGCTGCCCGGAGACACCCGGCACACCGATCCGCCCCTCCACCACACGGGCACGGGACTTGTGCACCTTGAACTTCCCGCCGAGACGCGAAGCGAGCAGATCGGTCACCAGGAAACCCACGTTGTGCCGGTTGCCCGCATGACCTGGACCCGGATTGCCCAGCCCCGCGACGAGCCACGGCCCGGCCGTCCCACCCGTACTGGCATCGGTCGTCATGTGTGCGGTCCTTCGGAGAAAGAGGAACAACTGCCGCCGCGCACCCGGCCGCACAAGCAGCACAGGCCCGGGAACACGACGGCAGCCGCGGAAGCCACGGTCACCCGGCGGCAACCCCCGAAGGGGACACCTCACCGACGGGCGACCCGCAACAGCAGATCACTCAGCAGCGACCTCGCTCGGAGCCTCCACCGCGCCCTCGGTCTCCTCATCGGCGGACGGCTCCTCGGCCTGCGCCGCCAGCACCTGGATCACGACGTCGTCGCCGTCGATCGCCAGGGACGTGCCCTTCGGCAGCTGGATCTCGTGCGCGTGCACCGAGTCACCCGCGGCCAGACCCTCGACCGACACCGTGACCGACTCCGGAATGTGCGTCGCCTCCGCCTCGACGGGCAGAGCCATCAGCACGTGCTCCAGCAGGTGCTGCCCCGGAGCAAGGTCACCCTCGACGTGGATCGGGATGTCGACGTTGACCTTCTCGCCCTTACGGACGATCAGCAGGTCCACGTGCACCAGGAAGCCGCGGATCGCCTCACGCTGCACGGCCTTCGGAATGACGAGCTGCTTCTTGCCCTCGACATCCAGGTGGATCAGGACGTTCGAAGACTTCAGCGCCATCATCATGTCGTAGCTGGGCAGCGCCACATGCACAGGCTCGGCGCCGTGCCCGTAGATCACCGCGGGGATCTTCTCCTCGCGGCGCAGACGCCGCGCCGCACCCTTGCCGAACTCGGTACGGACACTGGCGGAAAGATTGACGTCAGCCATGCTGCGCTCCTCGCAATCGAAACGGATCCCGCATCTGTGGTGTCACTCGGTCCGTCCACGACAGACCGGCTACGCCGCAGAGCCGACCATGAACGGACCGTCCGAGGAGCCCTGACGAAGAGCGCGCGTCGATAACGGATGAGCCGGGCCCGTACGTCCACGCACGAACACGGCCTCCCTCGCCGAGCGACAGCAGGAGTCTACGCGGCGAGGAAGGCCGTGCGGAAATCGATCAGCGAGCGGCCGGCGCCGCCGAAGCGCAGCGCACAAGCCGCAACAGGACTACGCCTGCTCTTCGAAGAGGCTTGTCACCGAACCGTCCTCGAACACCTCACGCACCGCGCGGGCAATCGTGGGAGCCATCGACAACACCGTGATCTTGTCCAGGTCCAGCTCGTTCGGCGTCGGCAGCGTGTTCATCAGAACGAACTCGCTCACCTTCGAATTCTTCAGACGGTCAGCCGCAGGACCCGACAGCACCCCGTGCGTCGCCGTGACGATGACGTCCTCCGCGCCGTTCGCGAACAGCGCCTCCGCCGCCGCACAGATGGTGCCCCCGGTGTCGATCATGTCGTCGACCAGGACGCACACCCGGCCCTCGACATCACCCACCACCTCGTGCACCGTGACCTGATTCGCCACCTCAGGATCACGGCGCTTGTGCACGATCGCCAGCGGCGCACCCAGCCGGTCCGCCCAGCGGTCCGCCACCCGCACACGGCCCGCATCCGGCGAGACCACCGTCAGCTTGCCCCGGTCGACCTTCCCGCCCACATAGTCCGCCAGCACCGGCAGAGCGAAAAGATGATCCACCGGGCCGTCGAAGAAACCCTGAATCTGATCCGTGTGCAGATCCACAGTCAGAATCCGGTCCGCACCCGCCGTCTTCAGAAGATCGGCCATCAACCGCGCCGAAATGGGCTCCCGCCCACGGTGCTTCTTGTCCTGGCGCGCATAACCGTAGAACGGCACGATCACCGTGATGCTGCGCGCAGACGCACGCTTCAACGCATCGATCATGATCAGCTGCTCCATGATCGACTTGTTGATCGGAGCAGTGTGGCTCTGCATCAGAAAGCAGTCAGCACCACGCGCCGACTCCTGAAAACGAACGTAGATCTCACCGTTGGCGAAGTCGAAAGTCTTGGTCGGGACCACACTGATACCCAGCTGCTCCGCGACCTCCTTCGCCAGATCGGGGTGGGCGCGGCCGGAGAAGAGCATCAGCTTCTTCTCGCCGGTCGTCTTGATCCCGGTCACTGCACCGTCTCCTTGAGTTCCGCGGGGCGTGCGTGCGACACAACCGTACGCCCCGGCGAAACCCGCACCGCACCCGGCAGCAGCCGACACTGCACGTCAATCGCCCTCCACACGCTGCGAGTCCCCGGTCTCCCCGGCCCCCGCGGCAGCACGAGCCGCAGCGCTCCCCGGCCGCTTACGCGCCACCCAGCCCGCAATATTGCGCTGTTGACCCCTCGCCACCGCGAGTGAACCCGCCGGCACGTCCTTCGTGATCACCGAACCCGCCGCCGTATAAGCACCGTCCCCGACAGTGACCGGCGCCACAAACATGTTGTCCGCGCCCGTACGGCAATGCGCCCCGATCGTCGTCCGGTGCTTGTCCACACCGTCGTAATTCACGAACACCGACGCCGCACCGATGTTGCTGTGCTCGCCGATCGACGCATCCCCCACATAAGAAAGATGCGGCACCTTCGTGCCCTCACCGATCTCCGCGTTCTTCACCTCGACGAAACTGCCCGCCTTCGCCCCCGCGCCCAGCCGCGTACCCGGCCGCAGATACGTGTACGGGCCGACCTTCGCACCGGCCCCGATCTCCGCGCCCTGGGAGACCGTGTTGCTCACCGACGCACCCGCACCCACCACGGTGTCCGCCAGCTGCGAATTCGGGCCCACCTCGCAACCCGCCGCCAGATGCGTCGAACCCGTCAACTGCGTACCGGGCAGCACCGTCACGTCCTGCTCGTACGACACCGTCACGTCCATCAGCACCGACGCCGGGTCGACCACCGTCACGCCGGCCAGCATCGCCCGCTCCAGCAGCCGCCCGTTCAACAGGCGGCGCGCCTCCGCGAGCTGCACACGGTTGTTGATCCCCAGGATCTCCCGGTGATCACCCGCAACCGACGCGCCCACCCGGTGCCCGGCGCTGCGCAGGATGCCGAGCACATCCGTCAGGTACTCCTCGCCCTGACTGTTGTCCGTCCGCACCTTGCCCAGCGCGTCGACCAGCAGCCGGGCGTCGAAGGCGAACACCCCCGAATTGATCTCGGAGATGGCGCGCTGTGCCTCTGTGGCGTCCTTGTGCTCCACGATGTCCGTCACCGCGCCGCTGCCCGGGTCGCGCACGATGCGGCCGTAACCCGTCGAGTCCGGCACGTCGGCGGTCAGGACCGTGACGGCGTTGCCGTCGGCCGAGTGGGTGTCCGCGAGCGCCTGGAGGGTCTCCCCGGTGAGCAGCGGCGTGTCCCCGCACGTGACGACGACCGTGCCGTCCAGGGCGACGCCGCTGTCGGACAGCTCCTCCAGGCCCATCCGGACCGCGTGGCCCGTGCCGTTCTGCTCGCGCTGCACCGCCGTACGCACGTCCGCGTCCACCTCCGCGAGATGCGCGGTCACCTGCTCCCGCCCGTGACCGACGACCACGACGAGGTGCTCGGGACCGAGACTGCGGGACGCGGCGACGACGTGGCCGACGAGGGAACGGCCGCAGATGTCGTGCATGACCTTGGGTTTGGCGGACTTCATACGGGTGCCCTCACCCGCTGCGAGTACGACGACGGCTGCCGGGCGGTTGGCGCTCACGGGGGTGCCCTTCGGCTACGGGGTCAGGGGGAACACCCGCAGGATACCGGGGGGTTGCCCGAGGCCGGGATTCGCGGACACGCGAGCGGGCCCCGGCTCGGGAGAGCCAGGGCCGGAACGGGGCACTTACGTACGGTGAGCTCCCCCGCAAGGATTCGAACCTTGACTACCAAGACCAAAACTTGGGGTGCTGCCTGGTTACACCACAGGGGATCGCCGCGTCAGACCATACCTGAATCAGGGGGCAGGGCAGGAGGCCTGCAGTCGGCCACGACACCTGCCCACCACCCCTCGATGCGCCGGTACAGATCGGCGCTCTGCCGTACCCGGACCACCAGGCAACCGCGGTAGTCATGCCCCACGTTCTTACGCACCGTCCTGGGGTTGTGCCGCTTCAGCGTCGTCTTGCCGAAGGAGTCCGGGCCCCGGCCCACCAGGTCCGCCCAATAGCGTTCGGCGGCCTCGACGTCCGCGGACTCGTGAATCATCACGGAGAAGCGAAGGCGCTCAGCCTCCACGCCCAGGAGGGAGAGCCAGGAGAGATACACGCGAATCATGCCGGCGTCGCTGTTGATGAAGGTGACGGACTCGGCCCGCCGATGTGGCTTGCTCTTCGACCCCTCGGCCCAGTAGAGGCCCACTCCGATCAGGAAGAGTTCGCGGTCGGTGAGGCTGCCGATCTTTCGCGCCGCCTCGGACCTGACTCGCTGCCGCTCCTCTTCACGCCTCTCCAGCGTCACTTTCCAGCCTCGTCTGGCGATCTCCGAAGCCTCTTCGCGCGTACGGGGCGGAGGTTTCGGAAGGTCCCGCACCCAAAGAGAGATCGAGCTCCTGGCCGCCCCCAGCTCCAGCTGGATCTGGTCATACGTCCTGCCCTCCCGCCTCAGCGCACGGGCTTTCGCCCTCAGCTCGTCCTTCGCGTTGGGCCGTTTCGTCCATTCCGGTGGGGGCTCGCCTTCGAGCAGCCGGTTGAGGAGGTCGTTGTTGCCCACCTTGAGCCGGTCGCGGATCCTGCGCCGGCTGAGTCCTTCCCGGCGCAGGGCGATTGCCCGTGTCCGCAGTTCTTCGAACGTGACCGAGCCCTGTCGGAGGCCGCCTGCGCCGTCGCCGTCCCGGCGTTGTGCTTCAGCTGGGATTTCTCTCATGGCGGCAGCTTGTGTCGTGAGTGAGGGCGAGCGTGGCGGACTTGGGGGCTATTCACCAGTTCGAGTAGGGAAATTGCGTTTCCATTGCGATGTCGCGCCTGTCCTGGCTGTGCGACGGCATGGTCGGGTTCTGTGGCGGAATGGACGGTTCCTCGGTGGAGGCGGGAAAAGGGCCGGTGGCCGGTCGTACGCTGACCCGTATGACCGAGACGGGGGAGAGCCGAGCGGCCGGCGGACCTTGGTGGTGGGAGCGTCGCAGGAGTGCGGCGCTGGACGTCGCCCTGGCTTCGATGTCCTCGGCGGAGTGCGGTTTTCAGGGGGTCGATTTCGCGTCGGAGGCCGGGCTTCCGACGGCGGCCGGTGTGCTGCTGGGGATCGTGGCCGGGGCGACGCTGGTGCTGCGCCGGCGCTGGCCGGTCGCCGTCGTGCTGGTGTCCGTGGCGCTGTCTCCGGCGGAGATGGGGCTGCTGCTCGGCTTCGTCGGGCTCTACAGCCTGGCGGTCGCCGATGTGCCGCGCCGCATCCTGGTGCTGCTGACGGGGATGCAGGCGGCGGCGACAGTGATCATCACGTTGATACGCATGCACCAGAGCATCGGGCGGGACCGGGGGTTCGATCCGCCGGCGTGGTTCATCCCGCTGATGTCCCTCACGATGGCGCTGGTGCTGACGGCGCCGCCCGTGCTGATGGGCCTGTACGTGGGGGCGCGTCGCAGGCTGGTGGAGTCGCTGCGGGAACGGGCGGACGGTCTGGCGCGTGAGTTGGCGCTGCTGGCGGACCGGGCGGAGGAGCGGGCCGAGTGGGCGCGCAACGAGGAGCGGACGCGGATCGCGCGGGAGATGCACGACGTGGTGGCCCACCGGGTGAGCCTGATGGTGGTGCATTCGGCCGCGTTGCAGGCGGTGGCGCTGAAGGACCCGGAGAAGGCATCGAAGAACGCCGCGCTGGTGGGGGACATGGGGCGGCAGGCGCTGACGGAGCTGCGGACGATGCTGGGGGTTCTGCGTTCGCCGGAGGGCGGGCAGGCGGGCCGTACGGGGCAGGGAGGCGTCTCGGAGCGGCTGGCGGAGTTCGCGGTGGCGGCTGCGGGGTCGTCGAGGGCCGGGGACGACGGTCTGGAGCAGCTGGGCGACGACGGCCCGGCGGGCGCGGGCGCGGGCGCAGGCGGTTCGGCCGGTGGTTCGCCGGAGGGCGGTGCCGGAGGGCCGGAACGTGCCGGGGATTCCGGTGCCGGGGCGGGCCGGGGGCCTCGTCTGGAGGAGTTGGAGGCTCTGGTGGGGCAGTCGCGTGAGGCGGGTATGTCCGTCGAGTTCTCGGTGGACGGTACGGGTGCCTCGCGTGGTTACGGGCCGGGTGTGGAGCAGACGGCGTTCCGGGTGGTGCAGGAGGCGCTGACGAACGTCCACAAGCACGCGTCGGGTGCTCGTACCCGGGTGCGGCTCGCGCACCGTGAGGGGGAGGTCGCGGTGCAGGTGGAGAACGAGCGGCCGGAGGACGGCGAGGGTTCTGCGGGTGCGGGGCTGCCGAGCGGGGGGAACGGCCTGGTGGGGATGAAGGAGCGTGTGGCGGCGCTGGGCGGGGGGTTCGTGTCGGGGCCGACGGATTCGGGGGGCTTCCGGGTGTCGGCGGTGATTCCGGCGCAGGGCCCGGACGTGCGGCGGTAGCGCCTGTCACGTGGCGGTCGGGGCGGTCGGGGGCTGACGGGGCTGTCGGGCCGACGGACGGTCGGGTGGTGGACGGAACGGGCGGCGCCGGTTCAGCCGGTTCAGCCGGTTCTGCCGGTGGGACCGCGGTCCGGGTCCCGGGGACGACCGGGGCGCCGGGCTCTGTCGTCCGGCGGTTCAGGCGTGTTGCGTGCCGTGCCGTGTGAGGCGCTGAGGCCGGGTCCCGGTGAGGAGCGCCGAGAGGGCCGTGTCGAAGTCGCGGCCGAGGTACCAGTCGCCGGTGTGGTCGAGGCTGTAGACGCGCCCGTCGGTGTCGATGGCGAGGAGGGCGGCGTCGGGTCCGTCGGTACCGAGCGGGCAGATGGCGGTGTCGAGTGCGCGGCCGAGGTCGGCGAGGGTGCGGGCGGCGTGGAGGGCGTGCAGGGGGTCGATGCGCAGGCCGCTGGGGGCGATCTGCCGGCCCGGGCCGGTGGGGTCGATGGGCAGGTTGCCGAATTCGGCCCAGACTTCGACGGCGGCGGCGCAGACGGAGTGCTGGTGGCCGCCGGGTGCGGTGTGGCCGCGAAGGGTGTCCGCCCACTGTTCTGCCTGGAGCATGTCCCAGCGGCCGGGTTTCCACCCTGCGGTGCGCAGCGCGTCGTCGACGGCGACGGAGAAGCGGGTCGCGGATGTGCGGTTGGCGGAGGTGCGGGCGTGGGGTGGGCTCACGTCGTCGCCTCTGCGGCGGCCGCGGGGTCGACCGGGCGTACGCCGAAGTGGGCGAGGAGGACGGTGCAGGAGCGGCAGGGGGGTGCGTAGCGGCCGTGCAGGGGGTCGCCGTCCTCGCGGATGTGGCGTGCGGTGATCTTGGCGTGTTTGAGGGCGCGGCGGGCTTCGCTGTGTGTGAGCGGTCGGGGCTTTCCGGTGTTCCTGCGGTTTGTGCGTTTGGCGGTTCGGGCGGTTTCGGCGGTGGTGAGGAAGCGGGAGAGCAGGACGGTTTCGGGGCAGCGGCCCGAGTGGCGGGAGCGGTGCTCGGTGGCGAGGGTGTCGAGGAAGTCCTGTACGAGGGGGTGGGGTGCGGGTTCCTGGTCGCCCTTGTGCGCTGTGGAGGTGAGGGTCTCGCCGCGTACGGACAGGGCGGCGGCGACGGCGGGGAGGATGCCGTCGCGGCGGTGCTGGAGCGGGGGCGCGGCGTCGTGGCCGGTGGCGGTCCAGCCGACGCGGGGGTCGGCGGCCGCGGCGGTGGGTGCGTCGCCTGCGGAGTGGCCGGCCTGCGTCGGTCCGGCCTGCATCGGGCCGGGCTCTGGCGGTCCGGGCTGTGGCGGCGCGGACTGCCGCTGTACGGATCGCAGTGGTGCGGTGTTCATCTGGTGGTTCCTCCCCGAACGGCCCCTTCTGCCGTATGTGCCGTATGTGCCGTGTGTGTCGCCTGCGTGTCGCGCCAAGTATGCAGTGTGCGCGCCGAGTCGATCATGTCGCGTCGTATGTCATGGGGTTGTGACGGTTTCCGTAGCGGCGTGGAACAGGGGTGGTGGTTCTGCGGAGCGGGCGCCAGCATGCGCGGTACGTCAATCCTCGAGGCAGGAGTCCGGTAATGCTCAGCACCTCTGTACGGCGTCGCGATGCTCGTGACCGTCACACTCGAAAGTGTGGTCGCCGGGGTAGTGCTCTGGCTGCGAGGGTGCGGCGTGCGGTGGGGATCGCGGTGGGCGTGCCGGTGCTGGCCG
The DNA here is from genome assembly GCF_042653885.1 of Streptomyces ovatisporus. Taxonomy (NCBI): domain Bacteria; kingdom Bacillati; phylum Actinomycetota; class Actinomycetes; order Kitasatosporales; family Streptomycetaceae; genus Streptomyces; species Streptomyces ovatisporus. The sequence goes on along the minus strand of NZ_JBHSFH010000005.1, from coordinate 87,281 downwards.
TGTCCGTGGTGGCCTGCAGCGGCGGTTCGGACGGGGCCGGGGACGGCGGGAAGAAGAACGACGCCCGGGAGGAGCGGAGTTCGGGCGGCTCGGCCGGGAAGAGCGGCGGCGGCGAGGGCGGTGGCTCCGGTGGCGGGGAGTCCGCGGAGGGGAAGCGGCTGGCCTCGGCGCTGCTGAAGTCCGGGGACGTGGCGGGCTACCGGGTGCAGCGCAGCAAGAAGGACGCGCTGCCCCGGCACAACACCGTGCAGTCGGACGACCCGAAGTGTTCGGCGGTCACCGACGCGATGGACTCGGACCCCGAGCATGCGCGTACCGCGTACACGAACGGCGTGCTGCAGAAGGGCTCTTCGCCGGCGTCGAGCGGCGCGGTGCAGCAGGTGCTGCTCGCGTCGTACAAGAAGGACGGGGCCCAGCAGTGGCTGGCGGAGCTGAGGAAGGCGCTGGGCGGCTGCAAGTCCTTCACCGCCAAGGACGGTGCGGGGGAGAAGGTCCGGCTGAATGTGGCGCGGGGGCCTGTGGGAGCGGTCGGCGACGATTCGGTGGAGTTCACGCTGCGGGTCACTGAGCAGAGGGATTCGCCGCTGGTCTTCACGATCGTACGGACGGGCGGCAGGACGGCTTCGTTCATGTCGATCTCGCTCTCGGGGGAGCCTCGGCCGATCGCGAAGGCCCTCGCGGTGAAGCAGCACGAGAAGCTGGCGGCGCTCGGCCGCGGCTGACGTCCCCGGCGCACCGCTCGGCGGCCTTTCCGCGCACCTGCGGGTGCCGTCCGCCGTCGCGCTCCTACCGACGTCGCGTGGCTGTACGGGCTCCGGCGGCTCGTACGCGTCCCGTCGTCCGTCCGTCCCCTGCTCGTCCGTCCCTGCCTGCCCGTACGCGTCCGGGAACGGCGCGTCGACCTGCGCGGGTGGTCCGGGTGGGCGGGGGCCGCAGGCGGTCCCCGGGCGGTGCTGTCCCGTTGCCCTACCGCATAGGCTGTGCCGTGTCAGCCAGACGTGCAGCAGGGGGCCAACGCCATGACGACAGGTCGGCTCGGGCTGGGGGCGCCTAGCGGTTCCCAGGGCTCGGGGATCGCCGCGCCACCGAACCGGGCCTATGCCGGGCAGGTTGTGAACTTCCCCGATCCGGTGCGCGCCGCCCGCCATCCCGGCGGGGTGCGGGTGGACGAGCACGGCCTGCCCGACTTCTCGCCGTACGCGCGTGCCGCCGCCGAGATCGCGGAGCCGCCCGAGGGCTTCGGCGGTGACGAGCTGCGCCTGACGGACTACGTCTCGGCGAACGCCGCGCTGCACGCCTCCGGTCACGAGTTGTGGGCCGATCTTCCGCCTGTCGCCACGCCGCACGGCTGGACGTGGCACCACGTGGCGTACGGGCGCCGCATGGAGCTGGTGCCGGTCGAGGTCAAGGCGCTGCTGCGGCATCACGGCGGCCTGGCGGCGGCGGCCGTCGACCATGCCAGGACCGGTACGCGGCCCCTCCAGGACACCCGGCCGGTGCACTTCGAGGTGCCGCACGGGGTGGCGGTGAGCGAGTCGCAGGTGATCGAGGCGGAGGAGCGGCTGGGGTACCGGCTGCCGGGCGCGTACCGCACGTTCCTCAAGGCCGCGGGCGGCTGCGCGCCGCGGGGCGTGGCCCTGGACGCCGAGTTGGGGCTGCTGGTGGACCAGCCGTTCTTCACGGTGCGGGAGGACGCGGCAGTCAACGACCTGGTGTACGTCAACAAGTGCCTGCGTGATCACTTCACGAAGGACTTCCTCGGTGTGGGGTTCGTACAGGGCGGGCTGCTCGCAGTGAAGGTGAAGGGCGAGGCTGCCGGTTCGGTGTGGTTCTGTCCGTTCGACGACGTACGGGACCGGGACGGGCTTCAGGTGCAGGAGCGGGCGGAGCAGTTGCTGCGCCCGTGCGGCGCCGATTTCGACGAGTTCCTGCTGCGTCTGGCCGGCAATCCGCCGGAGCTGGAGACCGTGGCGAACCTCATGGTGGACGGCGGCTTCGCCCGTGCCGTTCAGCTCTGAGGGTGAAGTGAGGGGTGGGGTGATGACGCGATGGTGACCTTCGCACAGGCTCAGGAACGCGCGGAGCGCTGGATCAACGGCGGCGTCCCCGAGGGGCCCGGGCACCGGCGGTTCGAGGTGCGGGTGCGGGAGTTCGACCTCGGGTTCGTGGCGTGGGCCGAGGCCCCGGCGGACTCCGGTGACGCCGGTGGGCCGGCGCCGGAGGGCGGGCGTCAGCGACTCGTCATCGCGCGGGACAGCGGGGAGACGACTCTGTGGCCGGGTCTGCCCGTGGGCGAGGTGATCAGGCGCTACGAGGAGGAGTACGGCAACTCCGGTGCTGTGCCTGCCCCTTCGGGGGTTCCGCCGCAGCGGCTGGACCTGGAGGCGACGTCGTTCCTGCTGACTCCGCCGGGGTGGCTGCAGGAGGCCGCCGACCAGATGGGCGTCCCGGACCGGCGGTCCTCGACGTTCGGCAGCGCTGCCGGGCAGGCCGCTCCGGGCGCTGCCGCGGGTGTTCCGCGGTCTCCGGCGCCGGAGACCGCGAGCCCCTGGGACGCTGCGGACACCAGCAGTTCGGGTGGTGGCGAAGCACAGCTGCCGCCCGCGACGGTTTTCGCGCCCCCGCTGTCCGGGAGTGACGACGACGAGCGGTGGGAGGCGAAGACGGAGCTGATGCCGGAGGCCCGCGCCCTGCCGAGTACGGCCGTGACTCCGGCCGTGGACGATCCGCAGGCGGACGCGGGTCAGGCCGTGCCGCCGCCCCCGTCCCGGCCGCCGAACGTCCCTCCGCCGCCGGCCGGTTCGGCCCCCGGCGACGGGCAGGGCCAGGGGCCGGGCAGCGGCGGTGGTGTGCACCATGCGGCGACGATGTTCGCCGACCCCTCTTCGGGGGGCTCCGGCGGTCCGGGCGGGCCCCCGCCGCCCCCGGCACCGCCCGGGGCACCTCGGAACGCGGGGAACCTCGCCGACGCGGACACCGGCCGTGCTCCGCGCGATTCCACGCCCTCGCGGGGCGGCGGGCCGTCCGTACCGCCGCCGCCGGGTGCCCCCGGCACGCCAGGTGCGCGGCCCGGCGGCTCCGCCGGTGCGGCAGGGCCGGACGCGTCCGGCCCGTCCGGCGGGGGATACGTACCGACGCAGCTGGTCTCCTCCGCGGAGGTGGAGAGCCAGCTCCGCGAGAGCGGCCGGTACCCGGGCGCCGACTCCGGAGGCGGTGAAGGCTCCTCCAGCGGTTCCAGCGGTTCCAGCGGTTCCAGCGGTTCCGGATCGTCCGGGGACCAGGGCGCCGGGCAGGGGCCGGGCAGCGGCGGTGGTGTGCACCATGCGGCGACGATGCTCGCCGACCCCTCTTCGGGGGGCTCCGGAGGCCCGGGCGGGCCCCCGCCGCCTCCGCCCGCGCCGGGAGCCCCCGGCGCTCCCCCCGCACCGGGCACCCCGGGTACTCCGCCGCCCGCACCCCCCGCGCCGGGCGCCCCGCCTGCTCCGGGCGCTGGAGGTGGCGCCGGCGGCGGTGACGTCCACCATGCGGCGACGATGCTCGCCGGCCCCGCGCAGGGCGGCGGCCCCGCCGCTCCCGCACCGCCCGGACCTCCGCCGGGCGTTCCCGGCGCACCTCCTGGTGTGCCCCCGGCTCCGGGCGCGGGCGTCCCGCCGCAGGCGTACGGCTTCCCGCAGGGCGGGCCGGGCCCGCAGCCGGCCGGAGCGCCCCCCATGGGGCAGCCGCCCGCGCCGCCCGCGTACGGATACCCGCAACAGCAGCAGCAGCCCAGCGGGCAGCCCACGGTCGGCCCCGGCTACATGGCGGTGCTCAGCTACCGGGCGCCCGACGGGTCGGAGCAGCAGCTGATCCGCCGCTCCGCCCCCGGCACCCCGCACCCCGAGTGGCAGATCCTGCACGAGCTGCGCAACATGAACGTGCCGCCGCAGCAAGTGGTCGAGCTGCACACGGAGCTGGAGTCCTGCGAACTGCCGGGCGGCTACTGCGCCCGGATGATCCGCGAGACCTGGCCGCAGGTGAGGGTCACGCACACCGCCCCGTACGGACGTGACCACGCCTCCCGCCAGCAGGGCGTACGGCACCTGCTGGAGCACCAGGGCGAACTGCATCAGGTCGCCGACGGGCCGGCGCGGCCCGCTCCCTTCCGGGTGCCGTTGCCGCCGCCGCACCAGATCCCGCCCGTGCCGCCGCTGCCGCCGGACGCCGTCGGGCACGAACTCGCCCAGGCCTTCGGGCCGCAGGGCGTCTTCCGGTTCGACCAGCACTCGGTCTCGCGCCAGGGCGTCCCCGACATCGTCGGGCAGACCCTGATGTGGGCGGGCGTACCGGTCGACGTGAACCCCTTCTTCTGGGGACAGGCGCAGCCCGGACGTCCGGTGCCGACGCTTGCCGAACTCGCGCAGGAGCGGGGGGTGCAGCCGGCCGCCGACGCGGGGTCGTATCTGGTGATGGGCAACGACTTCGGCCGTCAGCTGTGCGTGCAGTACGGCACGGCGCACATCGTGGCGGTACCGCTGGAGGGCGGTCCCGAAGGGCGGGCGGCGCAGCCGCAGTTCGTCAACACCGGCCTGCCGGAGTTCGTACGCTGCCTGGCGGGCCTGGGCCGGATGTGGCCGCTGAGGTACGGGCTGACGCAGGAGCAGGCGGGCCGCTGGACCGTCGACTTCCAGCTTCAGCTGGCCGCGCTGGACCCGGCGGCGCTCTCCTCGCCGGAGAACTGGTGGGCGGTGCTGCTGGAACAGATGTGGGACGGGCTCTTCTAGCGGCTCGCCCCCGGCCAGTCGCCACATAGCCCCAGCCCCCAGCCCCCAGCCCCCAGCCGCGCCTGTAGCCGCAGGCGCTGCCGCTGCCGCAGCCGTCGGTCGGAACGGCGTGCGTGGTCCGCAGACGCTTCCCTGGCGCCCCGCTCCTGCGGGCCGGGCGCCCGCAGTTCACCCTTCGCGGCGGATCTCACCCGTCGCCTGTCACTCGCACGGATGGTCCGCCGTCCACCCGAGGTGACCGGCGGCGGGTTCCTCTTTGCCGCGGCCGCCGCCGAATCCGGCCGGTCAACGCCCTGAGCCGCTCTCTCCGCTCCGGTACCGGTGGCCGGACGCCCCGTTCGTGGTGCGCTCGGATGGAGTGTTGCGTTATGCCCGCTTCGCTCGGATCAAGAAAGATGTGCCTCTCCGCCGTTGAGTGTGTTGCTGGTTGCTGAGTAAGGGGCTCGAAATGGGTGCGTCGCCGCATGCCTTCGCTGTTGTACGGGGCCGTGGTTACCGGCCCGAGCAGGTCGACAGGATGGTGGCCGGCCTGATCGAGGAGTCCCGGCAGGACTGGGAGCACGTCGCTGAACTCACGGACCGCGCTGAGGAGTTGCGGCTGGAGGCCGCCCGGCTGTGGGACGCGGTCGCGTCCAGGCCGCCGCAGGAGTACGAAGCGCTCGGTGAGCGGGCCGGGCAGCTGCTGTCGCTGGCGGAGGCGGAGAGCACGCGGCTGCGTGAGGCGGGTCAGGCGGACGCGCGGCGGACGCTGCTGGAGGCGGAATCGCTCTCGGTCGCCCGGCGTGAGGCGGCGCAGCGTGAGGCCCAGCGGGTGCGTACGGACGCGGCAGCGGCCGCAGCCCGGACGGTGGAGGCCGCCAAGAGCGAGGGCGTCACGCTGTTCGCGGAGGCCCGTGCGGCGGCGGAGGAGGCCCGTACCTCAGCGGAGGAGAACCTGCGGGAGGTCTCGCGGCGCTGCGCCGAGGCCATGGCCGGCCAGGAGCGGGCCCAGGCGGAGGCGCAGGAGGAGGCGGAGCGGCGGCTCGCCGCCCGCGAGGGGGACGTCGAGGCCTATGTCGAGGGCTTGTCGGCCCGGGGCGAGCAGTTGCTGAGGGAGGCGCGGGCCGAACGCGCGGAGGCGGAGGAGGCGGCACGGCTGCGGCAGGGCGAGGCCGTCGCGCGGGGGGAGGAGCTGCTGGCGGCGGCCCGGGTGCGTGAGGAGGCCGTCGAGCAGGAGACGGCCGAGGTGCTGCGCGAACACGCCGAACGGGCCGAGCAGTTGAGGCAGCACATGGCGCGCGTGCGCAGCACCCTCGCGTCACTCACGGGCCGGGAGCCGGAGGCGGAGACCGAGCTGGAGGACGGGGCGGACGGTCCGGACGGCCCGGACGTCCCGTCCGCCCCGGGCGGCCGGTCGGTCGTCGTGCCGGGACAGGGCGAGCAGCCCGGAGGGCGAGCGCGCTGAACGGGCCCTGTCGGCGGGCCCGTTCGGGTCACGGCGCCCGAGCCGTCACCGCCGTTCCGTTCCCGCCAGGAGGCGCGGCTCGGCCGCCGCGTACTCCTGGATCTGCCGTTCCTGGCTCTCCCGCCGGCTGAGAAGGGTTCCCGCCCACCCGAGGAGGAAGCCCAGCGGCATGCTGATCAGGCCGCTGGTGGTGAGCGGGAAGATGTCGAAGTCGGAGTCGGGGAAGAGGGATTGGGGCGTCCCGGAGACGGTGGTGGAGAAGACCGTCACGACGGTCGCGGAGACCGTTCCCCCGATGAGGGAGCCGAGTACACCGGTGCGTGTGCAGCGCGGCCAGAAGAGGCTGAGGACGAGGGCGGGTGCGATGGCGGACGCACCGATGCTGAAGGAGAGGATGATCAGCGCCCGGAGGCCGTTGTCCTGGACGAGCACGGCGGTGGCGATGGCGGGCACGCCCACGGCGAACGCGGCGAGCCGGGCGATGAGCAGCTCGCGCCGGGGGGAGGGCTCGGCGTCCCTGCCGGTGGTGACGTGCGCGTACAGGTCGTGGGCGAGGGAGTTCCCGCAGGCGAGGATCATGCCGGCGACGGAGGAGAGCAGCGTCAGGAAGACCGCGGTCGCGACCGTGGTGAAGACGAGGGTCGAGAACGTGGCGGAGTCCGCGACGATCGCCTGGGCCAGCTGGAGGATCGCGGTGCTGCCCTGGGGTCCGCCCGCCTGGATGACGTCCCGTCCCAGCAGGGCGGTGGCGCCGGCGCCGACGACCGCGATGAGGACGACGAAGACACCCATGATCATCACGGCGTACGACATGGCCCGCCGGATCGCGGGCGCGTTCTTCGCGGTGAACATGCGCATCGTGACGTGGGGCAGGCAGGCCGCGCCGAAGACGACGGTCAGCGCGCTGAAGACCAGGTCGACCTTGCCCAGCGACGTGGCCTCGATGAGCAGCCCGGACCGGGAGAACGCCGGTCCCGCGCCGCTGCCCTCGTCGGCGAGAGCGAGGAGGCGGGAGGGGTTCCAGCCGACCTTGTCCATGACGAGCACTGCGAGCAGCGTGGACGCGGCGAAGAGCACGACGAGTTTGATGATGTGGATGAGGGCGGTGCCCTTCATGCCGCCGATGGCCGCGTAGCCGATCATGAGACCGCCGAGGGCGATGATCGTGGCCGTACGGACCGAGGAGCCCTCGAAGCCGAGTACGAGCGTGACGAGGTGTCCCGCGCCGGAGAGCTGGAAGACCATCAGGGGCAGCAGTGAGGCCAGGGTGACGGCCGTCGTCGCCAGGCGCACGCTGCGGCTGGGTGCGCGGTGGGTGAGGGCGTCCCCCATGGTGAACCGCCCGGCGTGGCGCAGCGGTTCGGCCAGGAGCACCATGAGCAGAAGGAGCGACAGGGCGGTGCTCAGGGCGAGGATGAGCCCGTCGAAGCCGGTGAGGGCGATGATGCCGATGGTCGAGAGGACTGTCGCGGCGGAGATGTAGTCCCCGGCGATGGCGAGGCCGTTGCGCAGGGGGGCGAGGGTGCGGAAGCCGGTGTAGAACTCGTCGAGGTCGTCCCGTTCGGCGCTGGTCATGATGCACAGCAGCATCGTGATGCTGACCAGGCCGGCGAAGATCGCGAACGAGAGGGACTGCGAACCGGCGTCGACTGTCTGGGAGTTCACCGGCTCCACCTCTGTCGGGCCCTGGCCTTCTCGCGTGCCTCGGCGTCGGCTATGCGTACGCGGTGTGCGACGGGGTCGATGGTGGAGCGGGCGAGGAACTCGTAGACGAGGATCGCCGCGAGGGTGATCGGGACGAGTGAAAGGCCCAGGCACACCCCGAGGTTGAGGTTTCCGGCGACCGCCGTGTCCATGACGTCCGGCAGGTAGGAGGCCATGACCAGGAACACGGTGTAGTAGGAGAGGACGGCCGCCGCCAGGGTGCGGCGCAGCCGGCGGTAGGAGGTGCGCAGCTGACGGAGGGCGGTGTTCTCCCGGGCCGGGGCGGGGGGCTGACGGCCCGGCGGCGGCTGGTGAGCGTGGTGCGGAGGCTGGGGGTGCCAGGGGGGATACGGGGGCGGGGGTGGATACGTTCCGTAGTCCTCGGGCAACCCACGATGATCATCGGTGTTGAACGCCATTCGTGGTTCCCCTTCTGCCCGGAGCCGAAAAACCCGAGGTCGTCGGCACGTTACTGGTGGGTCGGTGCGGGTGGAAGGGTCGCGCGGGAACCTGTCACAAAGTCCACATCGTTACTTACGGTAATGTCGGAAAGTGTCAATGCCCCTTAGGGGCTGTCCCCGTCGGCACCCTGTTGATCCGGGCCCCCGGGTTTCGTCCTGGGGCAGGAGGAGACCGCCGCGGGGGGTCTATAGGCTGCCGACAGGGCACGCCGGGAATGTCCGGCCCGGCAGGGGCAGTTCGGACTCCGTACGGAGGTGGGGGTAACCCCCGCCCGCAGACGCGTACGGGCACCATCGCGGCGCGCACCGTCCTTCCGGAAAGCTCGGCGTGTACGGCGGCCGCAACCGTCGCGCAGGCCGCCCGGCCGACCCTCGGGTCGTGGCGGTGGCCCGACGGGGCGGACCGGAACGGTCCGCCGGGACGCTCACCGGGCTGCGGCATGCCTCGCTTCACGGCACTCCGCACGACAGCCACGACGGCCATGACAGCTATCCGCACGACAGCGATCCGTACGACAGCGATCCGTACGACACCCGACAGGAGAAAGAACGTGACGACGGCTGTGACGAAACCCGCAACAGGGGGCAACGGGGCACGTTCGGCTGTTGCCGCCTCCGCCCAGCAGTTGGTGAAGTCCTACGGTTCGGGGGAGACCCGGGTCGTTGCGCTCGACCACGTCGACGTGGAGATCGCCCGCGGCGCCTTCACCGCGATCATGGGCCCCTCCGGGTCCGGCAAGTCGACCCTGATGCACTGCCTGGCCGGTCTGGACTCGGTGACAGGGGGCCGGGTCTGGGTCGGGGAGCAGGAGATCACGGGGCTGAAGGACAAGAAGCTCACACGGCTGCGCCGGGACCGGATCGGCTTCATTTTCCAGGCGTTCAATCTGCTGCCCACGCTCGACGCCCTGGAGAACATCACCCTCCCCATGGACATCGCGGGGCGCAAACCCGACAAGGCGTGGCTCGAGAACGTCATCGCCACGGTGAATCTCGACGGCCGCCTCAAGCACCGTCCCAGCGAACTCTCCGGCGGCCAGCAGCAGCGGGTCGCCGTCGCACGCGCCCTTGCTGCGCAGCCCGAGATCATCTTCGCGGACGAGCCGACGGGCAACCTCGACTCCCGCTCGGGCGCCGAAATGCTCAGGTTCCTGCGCCGCTCGGTGGACCAACTCGGCCAGACCATCGTGATGGTCACCCACGATCCGGTGGCCGCCGCCTATTCCGACCGCGTGCTCTACCTCGCCGACGGCCGCATCGTCGACGAGATGCACAGGCCCACGGCCGAGGCGGTGCTCGACAAGATGCTGCGCCTCGCCGCGGACGCCCCGGAACCGGGCGACGACGTCCACGGCACCGCCTCCAACGGCACCTACAGGAGCGCGTCGTGACCGTCTTCAAGGCATCCCTGCGCAACTTCTTCGCGCACAAGGGGAGGATGGCGCTCAGCGGCGTCGCGGTCGTGCTGTCCGTGGCGTTCGTGTGCGGGACGCTGGTGTTCACCGACACCATGACCACCACCTTCGACAGGCTGTTCGCCTCGACGTCGGCGGACGTGACCGTCGGCCCGAAGAAGCTCGAGGACCGCGAAGCGGGCCAGGAGACCGGCAGGCCGCGCACCGTCCCGGCCTCCGCGCTCGCCGGGGCGCGCACCGCGGAGGGCGCCAAGTCCGTGGAGGGCATGGTCGCCAGCGAGAAGGTCACCGTCGTGGACGGCGACGACAAGAACATCGGCTCCACGACCGGCGCCCCCACCATCGCCGCCAACTGGACGACGGGCGACCGCGCGACGATGGAGATCACCTCGGGGCACGCGCCCCGCGGCGCTGCCGACGTCATGGTCGACGCCGACACCGCGAAGAAGCGGAAGCTGAAGCTGGGCGACGAACTGCGCACCATCACCGCGACCGGCGACTTCGACGCGAAGATCTCCGGCATCGCGACCTTCCAGGTCACCAACCCCGGTGCGGCGATCGTCTACTTCGACACCCGCACCGCACAGCGGGAGCTGCTGGGTACCACGGACGCCTACACGGGCGTCGCCGTGACCGCCGACAGCGGCGTCACGCACGCGGCGCTGAAGAAGAACGTCACCGAATCCCTCGGCGCGGGGAAGTACACCTACCAGACGAAGAAGGAGGCCGCCGACTCCAGCCGTGAGCAGATCGGCTCCTTCCTGGACGTGCTGAAGTACGCCCTGCTCGGCTTCGCCGGCATCGCGCTCCTGGTCGGGATCTTCCTGATCGTCAACACCTTCTCGATGCTCGTGGCGCAGCGCACCCGGGAGATCGGCCTCATGCGGGCCATCGGATCCAGCCGCCGGCAGGTCAACAGGTCGGTGCTGACCGAGGCGCTGCTGCTGGGCGTCGTCGGTTCCGTGCTGGGCGTCGGCGCCGGAGTCGGCCTGGCCATAGGTCTGATGAAGCTGATGGGCGCCATGGGCATGAACCTCAGCACCTCGGAGCTGACGCTCGCCTGGACGACGCCCGTGGCCGGGCTCGTCCTGGGCATCCTCGTCACGCTGCTCGCGGCCTACCTTCCGGCACGGCGCGCCGGACGCGTCTCCCCGATGGCGGCGCTGCGGGACGCCGGAACTCCCGCCGACGGCAGGGCCGGTGTGGTGCGCGGCGTGCTGGGCGTGCTGCTCACCGGAGGCGGTGGTGCGGGGCTGTACGCGGCGACGCAGGCCGAGAAGGCCGCGGACGGTTCGGTGTGGCTGGGCGTCGGCGTGGTGCTGACCCTCGTCGGGTTCGTCGTCGTGGGCCCGCTGCTCGCGGGCGGCCTCGTGCGGGTGCTTTCGGTGGTGACGCTGCGTCCCTTCGGACGTGTCGGCCGCCTCGCCGAGCGCAACGCCCTGCGCAACCCGCGCCGTACCGGGGCGACCGCCGCCGCGCTGATGATCGGGCTCGCGCTCGTCGCGTCGCTCTCGGTCGTCGGCTCGTCGATGGTCGCGTCCGCCACGGAGGAACTGGACCGGTCCGTCGGAGCGGACTTCATCGTCCAGTCCGGCAACGGCCAGCCGGTGACCGCGGGCGCCGAGAAGAAGATCAAGGAATCGAAGCAGCTGGAGACGGTCACCTCCTACAAGGCGGTCGGCGCCCGCGTCACCGCGCCCGACGGCTCCACCGCGGGCGAGCAGCTCGCCGCCACCGACCCCTCGTACATGAAGGACCTGCGGCGGGAGACGACGGCGGGCGACCTCTCGGCGGCGTACGGCCGGGACGCCATGTCCGTCGGTGCGGCCTACGCCAAGGAGCACGGCGTCGAGGTCGGGGACACCCTGAAGGTCGCCTTCTCGGGCGGCCGCAAGGCGGAACTCGACGTCGCCGCGATCACCTCCGACGACACCAGCGTCGACAAGGGCGCGATGTACACCCACATCGACACCGCCCGCCGGTACCTCCCCGCCGACCAGGTCCCGCTCAGCATGATGGTGCTCGGCACGGCGGAGGAGGGGCAGGAGGACGCCGCGTACGCCGCGCTGAAGAAGGAGATGAAGCCGTACCCGCAGTACCAGGTGCGCGACCAGGCCGACTACAAGCAGACCCTCCAGGACCAGGTCGGGCAGATGCTCAACATGGTCTACGGGCTGCTGGCGCTGGCGATCATCGTCGCCGTTCTCGGAGTGGTGAACACCCTCGCCCTCTCCGTCGTCGAACGCACCCGTGAGATCGGTCTGATGCGGGCCATCGGCCTCTCCCGGCGGCAGCTGCGCCGCATGATCCGGCTGGAGTCGGTCGTCATCGCCCTCTTCGGGGCGCTGCTCGGCCTGGGGCTGGGCATGTGCTGGGGTGCCGCGGCGCAGAAGCTGCTGGCGCTCGAGGGCCTGGGCGTGCTGGAGATCCCCTGGCAGACGATCGGCTCGGTCTTCGTCGGCTCGGCGCTCGTCGGCCTCGTGGCCGCGCTGGTCCCGGCGTTCCGGGCGGGACGGATGAACGTGCTGAACGCGATCGCGACGGAGTAGCCGGCCGGCGTCGGCAGCGGCGGGGCCCGGGTGAGCGTGACGGACGCCACCCGGGCCTCCGCGCTGTCGACGCCCGGGCGCATGCCCCGCGAGCCCGCGAGCCCGCATGCGCTGCGAGGGCGCATGCCCCGCGAGGGCGACGGTCCGGACGTCGCCCTCGCGGGGGCGCCACCGCCGATCGGGTCACCGGCCGGCGTCCGGCCGCCGTACGCTTGGGAACCCCCGGAACGTCCGCGTCGCGCCGTTGCGGGGCGTTCGCGTTGCCCACCCCCGGACGGGAAGCCCCCACATGAGTCTCACCGGACTGCTCGACGCCGTCGCCCGTGACCCCGCACTCGAGGAGGCCGTCAAGGCCGCCGCCGACGGCAACCGGCACCACGTCGACCTCGTCGGCCCCGCCGCCGCGCGGCCGCTGTCCGTCGCCGCGCTCGCCCGCTCCTCCGGCCGTCCCGTGCTGGCCGTGACGGCGACGGGCCGCGAGGCGGAGGACCTCACGGAGGCACTGCGTTCGCTGCTGCCGCCCGAAGGCGTCGTGGAGTACCCGTCGTGGGAGACGCTGCCGCACGAGCGGCTCTCGCCCCGCTCCGACACCGTCGGCCGCCGCCTCGCCGTCCTGCGCCGCCTCGCGCATCCCGCAGAGGACGCGGCGGACGATCCGGGTGCGGGCCCCGTCAGCGTCGTCGTCGCGCCCGTACGGTCGGTGCTCCAGCCGCAGGTGGCGGGCCTGGGCGACCTGGAGCCCGTCGCGGTGCGGCAGGGACAGAGCGTCGAGATGGACGAGATCGTGGACGCACTCGCGGCGGCTGCGTACTCCCGGGTCGAGCTCGTCGAGAAGCGCGGCGAGTTCGCCGTACGAGGCGGCATCCTCGACGTCTTCCCGCCCACCGAGGAGCATCCCCTTCGGGTGGAGTTCTGGGGCGACGAGGTCGAGGAGATCCGCTACTTCCGCGTCGCCGACCAGCGGTCCCTGGAAGCCGCCGAGCACGGGCTGTGGGCGCCGCCGTGCCGGGAGCTGCTGCTGACGGACGAGGTGCGCCGGCGGGCCGCCGCTCTCGCCGAGGAGCACCCCGAGCTGGGCGAACTGCTCGGCAAGATCGCCGAAGGCATCGCCGTCGAGGGCATGGAGTCGCTGGCGCCGGTCCTCGTCGACGACATGGAGCTGCTGCTCGACGTCGTACCGGAGGGCACCATGGCCGTGGTGTGCGACCCGGAGCGGGTACGCACCCGGGCTGCCGACCTCGTCGCGACCTCGCAGGAGTTCCTCCAGGCGTCGTGGGGCGCGACCGCCATGTCCGAGTCGGGCGAGGCCCCCGTCGACCTCGGGGCGGCCTCGCTGTGGGGCATCGCCGACGTCCGGGAGCGCGCACGCGAGCTGGGCATGCTGTGGTGGTCGGTGAGCCCCTTCAGCGGCGACGCGGAACTGGAGGCCGAGGGGGACGACGTCCTGCGCCTCGGCATGCACGCCCCCGAGACGTACCGCGGCGACACCGCCCGCGCGCTCGCGGACACCAAGGGATGGCTGTCGGAGGGCTGGCGGTGCGTGTACGTCACCGAGGCCCACGGCCCCGCCGTCCGTACGGTCGAGGTGCTCAGCAACGAGGGGATCGCCGCCCGCCAGGAGAGCGACCTGGGCGGGATCGCGCCGTCGGTGGTGCACGTGGCCCAGGGGTGTCTCGACAACGGCTTCGTCGACCCGGGGCTGAAGCTGGCCGTGCTGACGGAGACCGACCTGTCCGGGCAGAAGGCCGCAGGCCGGGAAGCCGCCCGTATGCCGGTACGGCGGCGCAAGCAGATCGACCCGCTCACACTCGTCCCCGGCGACTACATCGTGCACGAGCAGCACGGCGTCGGCCGCTACGTCGAGATGGTGCAGCGCACCGTGCAGGGCGCCACCCGCGAGTACCTGCTGGTGGAGTACGCCCCGGCGAAGCGCGGACAGCCCGGCGACCGGCTGTTCGTCCCCACGGACCAGCTGGAGCAGGTCACCAAGTACGTCGGCGGCGAGCAGCCCTCGCTGCACCGGCTCGGCGGCGCCGACTGGACGAAGACGAAGGCCCGCGCGAAGAAGGCCGTCAAGGAGATCGCCGCCGACCTGATCAAGCTGTACTCGGCGCGCATGGCGGCCCCCGGGCACGCCTTCGGGCAGGACTCGCCCTGGCAGCGGGAGCTGGAGGACGCCTTCCCCTACGCCGAGACGCCCGACCAGCTGACCACCATCGGCGAGGTGAAGGAGGACATGGAGAAGTCGGTCCCCATGGACCGGCTGATCTGCGGCGACGTCGGCTATGGCAAGACCGAGATCGCCGTGCGGGCCGCGTTCAAGGCCGTACAGGACGGCAAGCAGGTCGCGGTGCTCGTGCCCACGACGCTGCTCGTGCAGCAGCACTTCTCGACGTTCTCCGAGCGGTACGGGCAGTTCCCCGTCAACGTGCGGGCGCTGTCGCGGTTCCAGACCGAGAGCGAGGCGCGGGCCGTCGTCGACGGACTGCGGGAGGGGTCCGTCGACGTCGTCATCGGCACGCACCGGCTCTTCTCCTCCGACACCAAGTTCAAGGACCTCGGCCTGCTCATCGTCGACGAGGAGCAGCGCTTCGGCGTCGAGCACAAGGAGCAGCTGAAGAAGCTGCGGGCCAACGTGGACGTGCTGAGCATGTCCGCCACTCCCATTCCGCGCACCCTGGAGATGGCGGTCACCGGCATCCGTGAGATGTCGACGATCACCACCCCGCCCGAGGAGCGGCACCCGGTGCTGACCTTCGTCGGGCCGTACGAGGAGAAGCAGATCGGCGCAGCGATCCGCCGTGAACTGCTGCGCGAGGGCCAGGTCTTCTACATCCACAACCGTGTGGAGTCCATCGAGCGGGCGGCGGCACGGCTGCGGCAGATCGTGCCGGAAGCCCGTATCGCGACGGCGCACGGACAGATGTCGGAGCAGGCCCTCGAACAGGTCGTCGTCGACTTCTGGGAGAAGAAGTCGGACGTGCTGGTCGCCACGACGATCGTCGAGAACGGCATCGACATCTCCAACGCCAACACCCTCGTCGTCGAACGCGGGGACAACTTCGGCCTCTCACAGCTGCACCAGCTGCGCGGCCGGGTCGGGCGCGGCCGCGAGCGCGGCTACGCCTACTTCCTCTACCCGCCGGAGAAGCCGCTGACGGAGACCGCACACGAGCGGCTGGCGACCATCGCCCAGCACACCGAGATGGGCGCCGGCATGTACGTGGCGATGAAGGACCTGGAGATCCGCGGCGCCGGAAACCTCCTCGGAGGCGAACAGTCCGGGCACATCGCGGGTGTCGGCTTCGACCTGTACGTGCGGATGGTCGGCGAGGCCGTCGCCGACTACCGCAACGCACTGGAGCAGGGCGGCGAGGTGGAGGAGGCCCCGCTGGAGGTCAAGATCGAACTGCCCGTCGACGCGCACGTACCGCACGACTACGCCCCCGGCGAGCGGCTGCGCCTGCAGGCCTACCGGGCCATCGCCTCCGCGAACTCCGAGGAGGACATCGCCGCCGTCCGCGAGGAACTCGCCGACCGCTACGGCCCGTTGCCCGAACCGGTGGAGAACCTGCTGCTGGTGGCGGGACTGCGCATGCTCGCCCGCTCGTGCGGCGTCACCGACGTCACCCTCCAGGGCAACAACGTCCGTTTCAGCCCGGTGGAGTTGCGTGAGTCGCAGGAGCTGCGGCTCGACCGGCTCTACCCCCGCTCCGTCGTCAAGAGTGCGACGCGTCAGGTGCTGGTGCCGCGTCCGAAGGCGGGCGGCATCGGCGGCAAGCCCGTCGTGGGGCGGGATCTGCTGGCCTGGGTCGGGGAGTTCCTCACTTCGGTGCCGGGGGCGTGAGGCGCCGGGGGCGCTGCCCGCACAGGGCCAGGGCCCCTGCCGATACGCTCACGGCCTCGCCCGCGGGCAGCAGTCGGGACCGTCCCGTGCGGCTCTCGGCCGGAAATCAGGGGGCTTTCGCGTGGCGGTTGCGGCCGGGGCGCTTCCACGGCCGCGCCGGAATCGTTGTCGGGAAGAGAGCCGAAGCGGTGGTCTCAACCACCGCGATCTACTTAACATCGAGCAACGCCAGGTCATGCACCCTCGCACGACCCTTGCCGCCGTCCGGGAGAATCGATGCACAGCAGCACCAAGGGAAGCCGTCGCCGCAGGTCCGCGCTCACCGTCTGCGGTGCAGCCACGCTGCTCGTCGCAGCACCGCTGCTCACCGCGTGCGGCAACGACGCGCACCCCGGTGCAGCTGCCGTGCTGGGCGGTGAGCGGATCACGATGGGGCAGCTCCAGGCGAAGGTGAAGGACGTCAGGGACGCACAGCGCGAAATCCCGCGCGGCGAAGAGATCATCAAGGGCAGCGGTCAGTTGACGCGCGCCACCCTCGACAACCTCATCCGCGAACGGATCGTGGAGAAGGCCGCCGACGACGCCGGCGTCTCCGTGACCCGCCGCGAAGTCGGCGAGGCGCGGGCGCAGTTGGAGAAGCAGGCGGGCGGGGCGAAGAAACTGAAGGAGGCCCTGCTCCAGCAGCAGGCCATCGCTCCCGGCGACATCGACAACCGTCTGCGCATGCAGCTCGCCGTGGACAAGATCGCCAAGGCCGCGGGCATCCAGCCGGGTTCGCCGGAGAGCAACAAGGCGCTGGCGGACAAGTTCTCCAAGACCTCCGAGGGCATGCACATCAGCGTCAACCCGCGCTTCGGCAAGTGGGACGCGAAGCAGTCCGTCCTGGGCAACCAGAACGAGCCGTGGCTGCGGGACATCTCCGGCAGGCAGGCCGACCGCCAGCAGCAGCAGTCCTGACGGGGCGGCGGCGCCGCAGGGCGGCGGCCGGTCCTGCGGGACCGGCCGGTCTCTGCCAGGCCCGTTGCTCGGAGCGCCGGCCAGCGGTCTCGGAGCGACGGGCGGCCGGCGCCGGCCGGGACGTCTCGGGCCTCGGGAGCGACCGTTCCGCGGAACCCGGCAATGAGTGCGGCGGGCCGGCAGGGGGGGATGGACTGACCGGCTGCTGCGGTACGTTCGACGCGTGAGCACATCCGTTCCTACTGGTCGCATCATCCTCCTGACCACCAGCCACCGCGTCGCTCCGGGGCTGCTGTCCTGGCCCGCCTGGGAGGCGCTGCGCAACGCCGATCACGTCGTGTGCGCGGACCCGGAACACCCGCAGCTGCCCTACGTGCGGGAAGCCGGAATCAAAGTGGACGCCGGGAGTGAACCCAAGGCACAGGAACTCGTCGACGCGGGCTCCGAAGGCCGTACGACCGTCGTCATCGCAGCGCCGGAAGGCGAACCCCGGCTGACCGACTCCCTCGCGGCCCTCGCCGGATCGGGACGGACCGCGATGCCCGAGCTGGAGCTGCTGCCGGGCTCCTACGACCTGCCCGGCGCACGCTTCCTCGACCTGGTGCAGGTCATGGACAGCATTCGCAGCGACTGTCCGTGGAGCGGCGCACGCACGCACGAAGGGCTGGCCAAGTACGGCATCGAGGAGATGTACGAACTCGTCGAGGCCATCGAGGACGGGGACCGGGCCGAGCTGTGCGAAGAGCTCGGCGACGTGCTGCTTCAGGTCGTCTTCCACGCCCGCATCGCCCAGGAGGACCCGGACGAGCCGTTCTCCATCGACGACGTCGCCGGCGCCATCGTGGAGAAGCTCGTGCACCGGCACCCGCACGTCTTCGGGGAGGAACAGGCCGCGACGGCCGAGGACGTACGGGCCCACTGGCTGCGCACCAAAGCGGAGGAGAAGCAGCGGGACTCGGTGACGGAGGGGATTCCGCTCGGGCAGCCTGCGCTGGCGCTCGCCGCGAAGCTGGCGAGCAGGGTGCGCCTGGCCGGTCTGGAGTTGCCCGGAGGCACTCCGCAAGGGCCCGGTGTCGGATACGAACTGCTGGCGCTGGCCGTACGCGCCGAAGCGGAAGGGACCGACCCGGAGACGGCGCTCCGAGCCGCCGCACGTACGTACCGCGACGCGATCCGCGCGACCGAGAGCGCGGGGGTCGCGGGCGCGGAGGGTGAGGGTGCGGGCGCGGGGGTCGCGGGAGCGGAGGGAGCGGTCGGCGCGGAGGGTGAGGGTGCGGGGGTCGCGGGAGCGGAGGGAGCGGTCGGCGCGGAGGGTGAGGATGCGGAGGGTGAGGGCGCATAGGCCGAGGTCGCGGTCGGCGCTCTGCTCTGTGAGCGGTGCTCCACGCGGTGATCCGTCCGCCGGTGCTTCGTTTCGTGAGCGGTGCTCACGGGCCAGGGCGGTGCTCCACGTGGTGATCGGTTCGACGCTGCTTCGTTTCGTGAGCGGTGCTCACGGGCCGGGCGGTGCTCCACGCGGCAACGGTCCGCCGGTGCTCCGTTCCGAGAGCGGTGCTCACGCCTCGTGGCGGTGCTCCACGCGGCAACGGTCCGACGCTGCTTCGCTCCGAGAGCGGCGCTCACGCCTCGTGACGGTGCTCCACGTGGGAACCGTCCAAACGCCGCTCCGTTCCGAGAGCGGCGCTCACGCCTCGTGACGGTGCTCCACGCGGGAACCGTCCAAACGCCGCTCCGTTCCGAGAGCGGTGCTCACGCCCCGTGGCAGCGCTCTGTGAGGGCACCGCATACCCGGCCGATCGGGGGTACCCGTACGCCATGTACGCAGCACTCGCCGGAATCGCCTCGCTGATTCCGCTTGCCGACAACCGCGACCTGCTGGTGGGGATCGCCCCCTTGGTGGCAGGCATCGTGGTCGTGGTCGGCCTGATCCTTGCCGTCTCGTACGGCATCCGGATCCGCAGCCGCGGAGATCAGCGCCCTTCCAGCCCGGGGGAGCCGGGCCCGGAGGAGCCGCAGGGGTACGAGACGAGTCACCGTGTCCCTGACGAAGTGCCGCACGACGGGCTGCGGCGCATGCCCTACGACTTCAAGGACTACGACTCCGACAGTCATCCAGGTGAGCACGAGCGGCCGCAGCCCAAGTGGGATGAGGGCAGCAGCGGTTCGTTCGGGAGCGGCGGCCCGGGCCACCACTGAGTCCGTAAGCCGCACGCGCTGCGCAGCGTCCGGCGAAGGGTGACGCCGAGTTGCAGCCCCGCCCTCATCCGGTGAGCGGGTACTGGGAGCGGGGCCCGCCTGCCGGGCCTGAGCGAGGGAGCGTCCCGCAGGTCGACCGTCGCAAGAAGGACCGGCCAGGCACTCGCCGGGAGCCGGAGATGCCTCTCCCCTCGCCCGTTTCCGGGCCCGTACCGCGTCCGTACGGCGCCCTCGCACAGCGGCACCGAGCGCCTCCGGTGGCTCAGGGCAGGAGGCGCCGCCCCCCTCGCGCCCCGTCCCTCCCGCCCGTCCGCCCATGGCGCCTCGAATCCGCCGCCCGTCGGCGGGTGCCCTCGGGGGTGCCGTCGGCAGGTGCCTCCCGCCGTGAGCGGCTGCCCGGGGCGACCTCCGCGACTTCCTGCACCCGCTAGCGTCGACGTGTGCAAGACAACACCCCCGCAGACGAGACGGCGGTGCGCAGCGTCGCCGCCCGCCAGCTCGCCGAGGACGAGGCCGGCATCTCGGCACACACGTCCGAGGCGTGCCCCATGCCCCCGCTCTTCGACTGGGAGTTCGCGGCCGACCCGTACCCCGCCTACGCCTGGCTGCGCGAGCACGCCCCCGTACGCAGGACCGAACTGCCCAGCGGTGTCGAGGCGTGGCTGGTCACGCGTTACACGGACGCCCGGCAGGCGCTCGCTGACCAGCGCCTGAGCAAGAACCCCGGGCACCACAGCGAGCGTTCCGCCCACGGCAAGGGCAAGGTGGGCATTCCGGGGGAGCGCAGCGCGAACCTGATGACGCACCTGCTCAACATCGACCCGCCGGACCACACCCGGCTCCGCCGCCTCGTGTCGAAAGCCTTCACGCCGGCCCGGGTCGCGGAGTTCGAGCCCCGCGTACGGGAGTTGACGGACCAGCTCATCGACGGCTTCGCCGGACGCGGAGAGGCGGACCTCATCCACGAGTTCGCCTTCCCCCTCCCCATCTACGCGATCTGCGACATGCTCGGCGTCCCCGCCGAGGACCAGGACGACTTCCGCGACTGGGCGGGCATGATGCTGCGCCACCACAAGCCGGGCCAGTCCGGCCCGCCGCGCGGCGGAGTCGGCCGCGCGGTGAAGAAGATGCGCAACTACCTGGCCGAACTCATCCACCGCAAAAGGGAGAAGCCGGGCGAAGACCTGATCTCGGGCCTGATCCGCGCCAGCGACCACGGGGAGCAGCTCACCGAGAACGAGGCCGCCGCCATGGCGTTCATCCTGCTCTTCGCGGGTTTCGAGACGACGGTCAACCTGATCGGCAACGGCACGTACGCCCTGCTCCGGAACCCGGGGCAGCGGGCCGGGCTGACGCGCGCCGTCGCCGAGGGAGACGAGGCGCTGCTGGCCGCGGCGGTCGAGGAACTCCTCCGCTACGACGGCCCTGTTGAGATGGCGACCTGGCGTTTCGCGACCGAGCCACTGGAGATCGGTGGGGAGCGCATCGGTGAGGGCGACCCGGTGCTGGTGGTGCTGGCCGCGGCCGACCGTGATCCGGCCAAGTTCGACCGTCCGGACGTACTGGACCTGGGGCGGCGCGACAACCAGCACCTGGGGTACGGGCACGGAATCCACTACTGCCTGGGTGCGCCGCTCGCCCGGCTGGAAGGCCGAGTTGCGCTGAGTTCGCTGCTGCGGCGGCTGCCCGATGTGCGGCTGGCGGCGGAACCGTCCGAACTGCGGTGGCGCGGCGGTCTCATCATGCGTGGGCTTCGCCAACTGCCCGTGCAGTTCGGCGTGGAGAGCGGTACGGGCGTCGAACGGCCCGAAATCCTGTGACGGGTGTGACGCCTGAACGCCGTGTGACCTTCGCGTGATCTGCGTGACACGACCTTGTGATGATGAACATTCAAAGATAGCTTCGGGCGGCGAACGTCCGAGTTCCTACGAGAGGTCCCCCCCATGCCGCCCTTGTTTTCCGGGAGCGGGCGCCACCGACGCCCGCGTCAGGCGCCCTCGTTCGTGGTCACCGCAGGCGTGACGGGAGCGGGTATCGCACTCCCGCTGCTCGGGGCGACCGGCGCGAACGCGGCGGACACCTCGACCTGGGACAAGGTCGCCGAGTGTGAGAGCGGCGGCCTGTGGAGCGCCGACGAGGACAACGGCTTCTACGGCGGCCTCCAACTCGACCAGGAGACCTGGGAGGAGTTTGGCGGTACCGACTACGCGGAGCGCCCCGACCTCGCCAGTCGCGGTCAGCAGATCGAGGTGGCGGAGAAGATCCTCGAGGGTCGCGGTACCGAGGCATGGCCCGACTGTGCTGAAAGTGCGGGCCTTTCGGCGGATTCCACCGAGACGCCCGACGTGACGGACCCTGACGGGTCGGGTGAGTCGTACGAACCCGTTCCCGAACGCCCCTATCCCACCGACCCGTCGGGCAGTACCCCTGAGGGAGACGGCAGTTCATCGGGCGACTCGGGTGACGGCGACACCTCCGGCGGGCCTGAGGCGACTCCGTCCGCGCCGGACGAGTCGGCCGATTCGGGTGACTCGGGAGAGCCGGACGATCCGTCATCTTCCGATGGGCCCCCGGAGTCCGGCAGCGGGTCCGAGGACGGCGCCGCCGGCGACTCCGGTGATTCCGCGGGCCCGGACGGCTCCGCCGACTCCGGCAGCGAGTCCGGCCAGTCCGGCGACGGCGCCGAAGAGGGCCGCGGCGACGCGGACGAACACCCTTCCCGTGAGGGGGACGACCCCCGTGAGGGGGGCGAGCGCCCCGGTGCCGGCGCGGATGCCGAGGATCACCGTGTCGCCCCCGGAGAGTCCCTCTCCGGCATCGCCGAGAAGTACGAAGTCCGCGGCGGCTGGCCCGAGTTGTACGAGAGCAACCGGGACGTCGTCGGCTCGGACCCGGACCTGATCCTTCCCGGTCAGGAACTGCGCCTCTGACAGCGGCAACGGACGTCGTGTGACAGTGGCAACGGACGTCGCGGCGCCCCGCGGCACCTTTTCTTCCCCTGCCAAACAAAATCGACGACGCCTCCCCGCCCCCTGAGCTGGAGCTTCGCCGGTTGTTCCCCCGCCCGACACGAGTGCACGGGCGGGGCAGACCTCCGCGCCCGTTAGGCTCTGGTGCAGTAAGCCAGACCCTTCATGAAGGAGACCCTCGTGCCGTCCATCGACGTCGTCGTAGCCCGCGAGATTCTCGACTCGCGAGGCAACCCCACGGTGGAGGTCGAGGTCGGCCTCGACGACGGCAGCACTGGGCGTGCTGCCGTCCCGTCGGGCGCCTCGACCGGTGCCTTCGAGGCCCTTGAGCTCCGCGACGGCGACACGGGCCGCTACGGCGGCAAGGGCGTCGAGAAGGCCGTACTCGCCGTCATCGAGCAGATCGGTCCCGAGCTCGTGGGGTACGACGCCACCGAGCAGCGCCTCATCGACCAGGCGATGTTCGACCTGGACGCCACGGCCGACAAGTCCTCGCTGGGCGCCAACGCCATCCTCGGTGTCTCGCTCGCAGTCGCCCACGCCGCCTCCGAGGCATCTGACCTGCCGCTCTTCCGCTACCTGGGCGGCCCGAACGCGCACATGCTCCCCGTGCCGATGATGAACATCCTCAACGGCGGCTCCCACGCGGACTCCAACGTGGACGTCCAGGAGTTCATGATCGCCCCGATCGGCGCCGAGTCCTTCTCGGAGGCGCTGCGCTGGGGTGCCGAGACCTACCACGCGCTCAAGGGCGTACTGAAGGAGCGCGGCCTTGCCACCGGGCTCGGCGACGAGGGCGGTTTCGCGCCGAACCTCGGCTCCAACCGTGAAGCACTCGACCTCATCATCGAGGCCGTACAGAAGGCCGGTTACACCGTCGGGCAGGACATCGCCCTGGCCCTCGACGTCGCCGCGTCCGAGTTCTACAAGGACGGCGTCTACTCCTTCGAGGGCAAGGACCGCAGCGCCGCCGAGATGACGGACTACTACGCCGAACTCGTCGACGCCTACCCGCTGGTGTCCATCGAGGACCCGCTGTACGAGGACGACTGGGACGGCTGGCAGACCATCACCGAGAAGCTCGGCACGAAGGTCCAGCTCGTCGGCGACGACCTGTTCGTCACCAACCCCGAGCGGCTCTCCCGCGGCATCGAGGACGGCGCCGCGAACGCCCTGCTGGTGAAGGTGAACCAGATCGGTTCGCTCACCGAGACCCTGGACGCCGTGGAGCTGGCCCAGCGCAGCGGCTTCAAGTGCATGATGTCCCACCGTTCCGGCGAGACCGAGGACGTCACCATCGCCGACCTGGCGGTGGCGACCAACTGCGGTCAGATCAAGACCGGTGCCCCGGCCCGCTCGGAGCGCGTCGCCAAGTACAACCAGCTCCTGCGCATCGAGGAGATCCTCGACGACGCCGCCGTGTACGCCGGCCGCAGCGCCTTCCCGCGCTACAAGGGCTGACAGCAAGGGCCTGGCCCGCGAGGCCGGGCGGCCGGTCCGACCGGTCGTCGCTGCGCCCGACCCCGCTGCCGTTCCCGTACGGTGGCGGGGACGGGCGCAGCGACGGCCCGGGCCACATGCCGGCGTTCCGCCGGAGGCGGCCCGACGGGACGGGCCCAAGGACAGCTGAAGGGGACAGGGGAGGAACGTGCCCGCGGATCGGTTCTCCACCGCGACCAGAATCAGGGCCCTCGGTGCCCAGGCTGCCGAACGTGTCTACCGGGCCCGTGGCCGCACCGTGCGCACGCCGCGCCGCAGCCGCCTGACCGGACGTGCCGCGCTGCTGGCCCTGGTCGTCTGCTCCCTCGTGGTGGCGCTCGCGTACCCGATGCGCCAGTACGTCTCGCAGCGTTCGGAGATCGCCGAGCAGCAGCGTCAGGCGGAGCAGGCGCGCAAGAAGGTCAAGCAGCTGCGCGAACTGCGGGTTCGCTGGGAGGACCCGGCGTACGTCGAGCAACAGGCCCGCGAGCACCTGCACTTCGTCCGTCCCGGCGAGGTCGGCTACACCGTGCGCGACGGGACGGGCGGCGCCCGGCGGCCCACGGACCGAGGACCCGACCGCGCCTGGTACCAGAACCTGTGGGACGGCGTGGACGAGGCCGACGGACGAGGCTGACGCCACCCATCCGTCCCGCTTCCCGCTCCGCACCCCCGTCCTGCCTGTCCTGCCCGTCCTGCCCGTCCTTCCGTCCTCCCGTACGGGCCACTACGGCCGCGGGTCCTCCCGGGCCCGGCAACTCCCGTTCCGCCGGCCGGCTGCGCCGGCTCTGCCCCCGACCACAGCCGACTCACCCCGGAAAGAGCCCGACACCGATGGACACGCCTCCGCCGCAGACCGAACCCACGCCCCCCACGGACGCGGATGTGGCCGCGTTCCAGGAGCAGTTGGGACGTCCGCCGCGCGGCCTGCGTGCCATCGCGCACCGCTGTCCCTGCGGGCTCCCCGACGTGGTGGAGACGGCGCCGCGCCTGGAGGACGGCACCCCCTTCCCCACCACGTACTACCTGACGTGCCCCCGTGCCTCCTCCGCCATCGGCACGCTGGAGGCCAACGGCGTCATGCGCGAGATGACGGCGCGGCTGGAGCAGGACGAGGAGCTGGCCGCCGCGTACCGCGCCGCCCACGAGGACTACCTGGCCCGGCGCGACGCCATCGAGGTGCTCAGCGGTTTCCCCAGCGCGGGCGGCATGCCGGACCGCGTGAAGTGCCTGCACGTACTGGTCGCGCACTCCCTGGTCGCCGGGCCCGGCGTCAACCCCCTCGGTGACGAGGCGCTGGCGATGCTGCCGGAGTGGTGGGCCAAGGGTCCGTGCGTCACTCCGGCCCAGGCCCCGTCGGACCGGGACTGACGGCGCCGAAACCCGGGCCGTCCCGGCGGCGTGGCCGCATACGCTGGAGGCCGGCCCGTCGTGAGGCCGTCGCGAGGACAGCCGTCGATCGGGCGGCTGCCTCGAAGGGCGGCTGTCGTGAGGAGAACGCATGCCCCGTGTCGCCGCTGTGGACTGCGGTACGAACTCGATCCGGTTGCTGGTGGCCGACGCCGACCCCGCCACCGGTGAACTGAAGAGCCTGGACCGGCGGATGGAGATCGTCCGGCTCGGCCAGGGAGTCGACCGTACGGGCCGGCTCGCGCCGGAGGCGCTGGAGCGGACGTTCGCCGAGTGCCGTCGGTACGCGCAGGTGATCGAGGAGCACGGCGCGGAGCGTCTGCGCTTCGTCGCCACGTCGGCGTCGCGGGACGCGGACAACCGTGACGAGTTCGTACGCGGCGTGGTGGAGATCCTCGGCGTCGAGCCGGAAGTGATCACCGGCGACCAGGAGGCGGAGTTCTCCTTCACGGGCGCCACGAAGGAGCTCGCGGGCCGCCAGAACCTGAAGAAGCCCTATGCGGTCGTCGACATCGGCGGTGGCTCGACCGAGCTCGTGGTCGGTGAGGAGGAGGTCCGCGCGGCGCGGTCGGTCGACATCGGCTGTGTCCGGCTGACGGAACGCCACGGGCTCTCCGACCCGGTCACCCCCGCCCAGATCGAGGCGATGCGCGCGGACGTCGCCGCCGCGCTCGACGAGGCGGAGCAGAGCGTCCCGCTGGCCGAGGCCCGTACGTTCGTCGGGCTCGCGGGGACGGTCACCACCGTCGCCGGGATCGCTCTCGGGCTGGACGCGTACGACTCCGCCGCCATCCACCACTCCCGGGTGTCCGCCGGGCAGGTCCGTGAGATCGCACAGCGGTTGCTGAGCAGCACGCACGAGGAGCGGGCAGCGGTCCCCGTGATGCATCCGGGACGTGTGGACGTGATCGCCGCGGGAGCCCTGATACTGCAGGTGATCATGGAGCGTACGGGCGCCGGCGAGGTCGTCGTCAGCGAGCACGACATCCTCGACGGCATTGCGTGGAGCCTCACTTGAGCACCCCCGTGGCTCCTTTGAAAGGAGCCGGATGCGGCCTCCGCAAGGCCGCCGAAGAAGTCTCGTGAAATAATTCACGCGGGAAAGTGCCTCGTCGGACGCACATCACACCCGTGAGAGCCGAATCAGGGCCTCCGTCGCGGCCCGGCTTCGTGAACGACGGATTCCAGCCGTGTGACACCGGTGCTGCCACACTCCCCGCTGTCCTCGTGAAGACGACGACAAGTGCAGCTCAAGGCGGGTATCGCGGCACCGGGCGTGCTACGGACCCTCGACGGGCCGGACGGCTTCCGGTGCGTGGCCGCGCAGTGTAGCAGCCCCCCGGACGGTGCTTGTGAAGCCCCTCACGAGGTCCCCCCGGGGGCCGGGTGGATACTCGGAGACATGAGCACCACGGAGCGTCCCCGAATCCTCGTAGTGGGCGGCGGGTACGTCGGCTTGTACGCGGCGCGCCGCATCCTGAAGAAGATGCGCTACGGCGAGGCGACCGTGACGGTCGTCGACCCGCGCTCGTACATGACGTACCAGCCCTTCCTCCCCGAAGCCGCCGCCGGCAGCATCTCGCCGCGCCACGTCGTGGTTCCCCTGCGACGCGTGCTGCCCAAGGCCGAGGTCCTCACCGGCCGCGTCACGACCATCGACCAGGACCGCAAGGTCGCCACGATCGCACCGCTGGTCGGCGAGGCGTACGACCTGCCCTTCGACTACCTGGTCATCGCCATGGGAGCCGTCTCCCGCACCTTCCCGATCCCCGGCCTCGCCGAGAACGGCATCGGCATGAAGGGCGTCGAGGAAGCCATCGGCCTGCGCAACCACGTGCTCGAACAGCTGGACAAGGCCGACTCGACCAACGACGAGGACGTGCGGCGCCGGGCGCTGACCTTCGTCTTCGTCGGCGGCGGCTTCGCGGGTGCCGAGACCGTCGGCGAGGTCGAGGACATGGCCCGGGACGCCGCGAAGTACTACCCCGGCGTCCGGCGTGAGGACATGCGGTTCATCCTCGTCGACGCCGCGCCCGGCATCCTGCCCGAGGTCGGCCCGAAGCTGGGCGAGTGGGGCCTGGAGCATCTGAAGAGCCGCGGTGTGGAGGTCTACCTCAGCACTTCGCTGGAGTCCTGCGTCGGCGGTCGCGTCCTGCTGAAGAACGGTCTCGACGTCGAGTCGAGCACCATCGTGTGGACGGCCGGCGTGAAGCCCAACCCGGCACTGGCTCGATTCGGTCTGCCGCTCGGCCCCAAGGGTCACGTGGACGTCGACGCCACGATGCAGGTCCGCGGCACGGACCACATCTGGGCAGCCGGTGACAACGCACAGGTGCCGGACCTGACGGCGGGCAAGGAGCAGGCGTACTGCCCGCCCAACGCGCAGCACGCCCTGCGTCAGGCCAAGGTGCTCGGCGACAACGTCATCTCCCGGCTGCGCAGCTTCCCCCAGCGCGACTACAAGCACGCGAACAAGGGCGCCGTCGCCGGTCTCGGACTGCACAAGGGCGTCGCGATGATCGTCCTGGGCAGGACCCGGATCAAGCTCAAGGGCCGGCTGGCCTGGTACATGCACCGCGGGTACCACGGTCTCGCCGTGCCGACGTGGAACCGTAAGATCCGCGTCTTCGCCGACTGGACGCTGGCGATGTTCCTCAAGCGGGAGGTCGTCTCGCTGGGGGCGATGGAACACCCGCGCGAGGAGTTCTACGAAGCGGCCTCGCCCGTCTCGAGGGTCGCCGGTGAAGAGGCGGAGGCGGAGCGCAAGACCCGGGTCAAGGAGAGCCGCGCTCGGCAGAGGGAAGAAGCCAAGGCTTCCTGACGCCGGCTCGGTCGCATCGTCGGACGCACCGGGCGACGAGGAGCCGGCCGTCGGCCGGGGAGCGAAGAGCAGAGAGCCCCGCGAAGGGGGCGTCCGCCATCCGTGGGGCGGGCGCCCCCTTCGCCGTGTCCGGGGGCGCGGTCGGCGGGGCGCGCGACGGCCGCTGCCCGTGTCGCGGCGTCCTTGCGGCCGGTGCCCGGGCGGCGGTGCGACGAACTGCCCGAAGTCAGGTGTGAATCGGCATAATTTGCACGACAATCGGGTTGCATATAGGGAGATTCGCCCCTTCCTTCCCTGGAGGTGTGTGCATTGACCGACGTCGCGCCGCGGCTCGTCGCGCTCGCCGAGAGAGTGCTCGAGGAACCGCTTCCGATCCGTGTCCGGGCCTGGGACGGCAGTGAGGCCGGGCCGCCCGGCGCCCCCGTACTCCGCATCCGGCACCGTCGCGCGCTGCGCCGCATCCTGTGGTCGCCCGGGGAGCTGGGGCTCGCCCGCGCCTGGGTTGCCGGTGAACTCGACGTCGACGGAGAGCTGTACGACTTGCTCAGCGGACTGGCCGGTCTCCTCTGGGAGAAGGACGAAGGCGGCAGTCCCGAGCGGCGCGTCCTTGCGCTCGCCCGCGACCCGGACATCCGGGCGGCCGCACGTGAACTGCTGTCCCTCGGCGGTCTCCTGCCCCCTCCCGCACCGCCCCGGGAGGAGAAGCGCCGGCGCTTCGGCGCACGGCACACACCGGGGCGTGACCGTCAGGCCGTCCGGCACCACTACGACGTCGGCAACGACTTCTACGAGCTGGTGCTCGGTCCGAGCATGGTCTACTCCTGCGCCTACTGGGAGCCGGGGAGTCCTGGACGGACGCCCACTCTGGAGGACGCCCAGCGCGCCAAGCTCGATCTCGTCTGCCGCAAGCTGGCGCTCGGTCCGGACCGTCGGCTGCTGGACGTCGGATGCGGCTGGGGCTCGCTGGTGCTCCACGCGGCGCGCGAGTACGGGGTGAGCGCTGTCGGCATCACGCTGTCGCACGAGCAGGCGACCTATGCGCGCAAGCGCGTGGCGGAGGAGGGCCTGGCGGACCGTGTGGAGATCCGGGTCCAGGACTACCGGGACGTCTCCGACGGCCCCTACGAAGCCATCTCCTCCATCGGCATGGCCGAACACGTGGGCAGGGAGCGCTACCTGCAGTATGCGAACGGGCTGTACTCGCTGCTGAAACCCGGTGGGCGGCTGCTCAACCACCAGATCGCGCGGCGCCCCCTGCAGGACGAATCCGCTTACCAGGTCGACGACTTCATCGAGGCATACGTCTTCCCGGACGGCGAGCTGGCGCCCTTGGCCCTGACGGCGGGCGTCCTGGAAGAGGCGGGCTTCGAGGTCCGGGACGTGGAGTCGCTGCGGGAGCATTACGCCCTGACGCTGCGCGCCTGGGTCGCCAACCTGGAGGGGGCCTTCGCACGTGCCGCGGCGCTCACCTCGCCCGGACGGGCACGGGTCTGGCGGCTCTACATGGCTGCGAGCGCGCTCGCCTTCGAACGCAACCGGATCGGCATCAACCAGATCCTCGCGGTGAAGACGCCCGTCAGCGGGGACTCCGGACTTCCGCTGCGGACGCGGGAGTGGCTCGGCGGCTGACGAACTCACCCTGCCCGGCCGTCGTTCGGACCCGGCTGCCGGTTAGTCGCGGCGGCGCCGTCAGTCCTCGGCGGCGCCGCCCAGGACGAGCACCTGGATGGCGAGTACCGCGGCGCCACGGGCCCAGTCGTGGAAGTTCACCCGGCACATAGCGGAGAAGACGACCTTCCCCTTCCCCGTGACGGATCACGCGGCCGACATCGGCGCCATCATGATCCCCGTCATGCAGGACATATACGGGGGAGGCGCCCCCGTCAGCTCTCTCGACGAAGTCAACAAGCAAATCAACTTCCTTTTCGAACAGGACAATTGACGGCATGCAACAACAGGAAAGGCCCCCACCCGTGCCCTTCTCCATCGGAATCGTCGGCGCCGGCCAGTTCGCCGGGTCGTTCGCCAAACTCTTCCAACTGCACCCCGGCGTCGGTGACATATACGCCACGGACCTGCTTCCCGAGCGTGCGGACCGGCTCGTGAGGGAACTGCGTCTGGCAGGCAGCGTGCCCTCGTTCGACGAACTCCTCACCGGCGATGTGGACGCGGTCGCCCTCTTCACCCAGCGCTGGACACACGGACCGCTGGTGGTGCAGGCGCTGCGTGCCGGGAAACATGTCTACTCCGCGGTGCCCATGGCCGTCTCCCTGGAGGAGACCAAAGCCATCATCGAGGCCGTCAAGGAGACCGGCCTGACGTACATGATGGGCGAGACGAGCCACTACAACCCCGCCACCGTCTACGCCCGGGAGAAGATCGCCGGCAACGGCTTCGGGCGCCTCTTCTACGCCGAGGGCGACTACGTCCACGACATGGACCTCGGCTTCTACGACGCGTACCGGTACAGCGGCGGGGAGACGTGGAAGGAGACGGCCAGCTATCCGCCGCTGCTCTACCCCACGCACTCCATCGGGGGAATCCTCGGCGCGTGGCAGACGTACGCCACCAGCGTCAGCGCGGTCGGCGTGACCGACGACCGCGGGGACGGCGTCTTCGACCGCGGGACGAGCCGGTTCGACAACGACTTCTCCAACGCCACCGCGCTCTTCGAGGTGGCGGGCGGCGGTTCGTTCCGTACGAACGAGTTCCGGCGGGTCGGCTACCCCTCCCACATCCGCGAGTCCCGCTTCCGCTTCTTCGGTACGGAAGGCAGTTTCGAGCAGCTCGCGACAGTCAGCGTCTGGCAGGACAAGACGGGTGTGCGGGACGTGTCCGAACACCTTCAGGCGGTGCCGACACTCGCGGCCGACGATCCTTCGCTGGAGAACGTCGCGCCCGCGCTGCGGGACGCGTTCATCTCCGGCACGGCCCCCGTGCACGACCGGTCGCGGCTGCCCCGCGAGTTCGCGCACGCCCCCAACGGGCACGAAGGCTCGCACCACTTCCTCGTCGACGACTTCGTCGAGGCCGTCAACGGCGGAACGCTGCCGACGGTGAACGCGTGGGTCGCCGCCCGCTACACAGTGCCCGGCATCGTCGCTCACGACTCGGCGCGGCGGGACGGTGAGCGGCTGACCGTCCCCGACTTCGGCGACCCGCCGAGCTGACGCCCGCACGGCGGTGGCCCGGTCCCCCGTAGCCGGGGAACCGGGCCACCGCCCGTCGCTGAGGCAATGCCTGCCTCAGCCCTGCTGCCTCACTCGCTCTTGATGGCGGTGAGCATGTTCAGCTTCGCCGCCCGGCGTGCCGGCCACAGCGCCGCCAGCATGCCCACGAGGGCCGCCAGTGCCAGGAAGAGGCCGATCCGTTCCCACGGCACCACCAGTGCGTACTGCGGAAGCGAGGACGCGATCAACTCCCCGGCAGACCAGCCGAAGAAGACGCCCAGGCCGATGCCCAGCACCCCGCCGAAGAGGGAGATGACCAGCGACTCCAGCCGCACCATCCGCTTGACGCCCCGCCGTTCGAGACCGATGGCCCGCAGCATGCCGATCTCCTGGGAGCGTTCGAAGACGGACATGGCCAGCGTGTTCACCACGCCGAGCACCGCGACGATCACCGCCATCGCCAGCAGCCCGTAGAGCATGTTGAGCATCAGCGTGAAGATCTCCGCGATGGACTCGGAGAGGTCCTTCTCGTCCTGGACGAGGATCGCCGGGTTGTTGCCGAGGGCCTTCTCGAGCGAGGACTTGGCCGACTCGCTCGCGCCGTCCGCCGTCTTGACCATCAGCTGCATGCTCGCGACCCGTTCCATGTGCGGGTCGAGGGTGCCGGTGTCCAGCAGCATGCCCTGCATCATCTCGTTGCCCTCGTAGACACCCGAGACGGTCAGCCTGCTCTTCTTCCCGTCCTCGTAGATCACCGGGAAGGACGAGCCGACCTTCCACTTCTTGCTGTCCGCGGTCTTCTTGTCCACGACGACCTTGTTGCCGGACAGACCGTCGAAGCTGCCGGAGGTGAACTCGAGATCGGTGAGTTCGCCGATGGTCTCGCCGTTCACACCCGTCATGTACTCGACGTCCTTGCCCACGCGCGCCGGCGAGTTGCGCATGGGACTGGAGGCGGTGATCTGCCCTTCCCGCTCCAGCTTCTTCTCCACCTGCGGGGCGAGCGGCGTGAAGTTGGCCATGCTGATGCTGTAGTCGGCCCTGAACGACTTGGTCGCCATCTTGTCGATGGCTTCCTGGACGCTGCCCGCGATCACGGTCATGCCCGTGATGAGAGTGAGGCCGATCATCAGCGCGGAGGCGGTCGCGGCCGTACGGCGCGGGTTGCGCACGGAGTTCTGCCGGGCCAGCTTCCCCGAGACGCCGAACACGCGCATCAGCGGAGCGGCTGCGGCGATGAGGGGCCGCGACAGCAGCGGCGTCAGTACGAACATGCCGATCAGCAGCACGGCGGCACCGATCCCCATGGGGACGTCGCCCTCGCCGGCGCTGTCCAGCGTCGTCGCGTACAGCACGAGGGCCGTGCCGCCGGCGGCGAGGAGCGCGCCGATCGAGTTGCGGACGACGAGGGAACGCACGGTTGCGGTGGCGTGGATGCTGCTCATCGCCGCCACCGGCGGGATCTTCGCAGCCCGCCGGGCCGGCAGCCACGCGGCGAGCACCGTGACCACGATGCCCGTGACGAGTGACGTGACGACGGCGGAACTGTCCACGACGAGCGGCCCGTCCGGGACCGTCGCGCCGACCTTGCCCATGAGGGAGCGCAGCGCGGCACCGATTCCGACGCCCGCCGCCAGGCCCGCGACGGCTGCGACCGTCCCGACCACGAAAGCCTCGATGAGAACCGAACGCGTCACCTGACGGCGGCTCGCACCGACCGCCCGCAGCAGCGCCAGCTCCTTGGTGCGCTGGGTGACGAGCATCGTGAAGGTGTTGGCGATGATGAAGATGCCGACGAACAGCGAGATCCCGGCGAAGACCAGCATGCCGGTCTGCATGCCGCTCATGCTCTCCTCGATCGTCTTCGACTGGTCCGCGGCGAGCTTCTTGCCGGTGACGGCCTCGGCATCGGCGGGAAGGATCTTCTGCGCCTGCGACTTCAGTTCTCCCTGCGACGTGCCGGCGGCGGCCTCGAGGGTCACCTGGTCGTACTGGCCGGGCACGGCGAAGAGGCGTTGCGCGGTGGAGGTGTCGAAGAGGACCAGTGTGCCGCCCGCGGCCACGTTGCCGTCGTCGGTGGTGAAGACGCCCACCACGCGGTCCTTGCGTACCGGGCCGTCGATGGACAGGCGGGCGGTGTCTCCCACTTTGTAGCCAGTGCGTTCCGCGGTCTTCTGATCGAGGGCGATCTCACCGCTGCGCTGCGGTGCTCTGCCCTCGCTCATCGGGTAGCGGGCGTCCTTGTCCTCCCCCTCGGGGCCGGCGTAGTAGTTCGCGCCGGTGGACTGCCAGCCCTCGCCGACGAGTTTGCCGTCCTTGTCGGCGAGCGCGGCGAATCCGGAGACGGATCCGGTCACGCCGGCGGCGCCGGGCAGGTCCCGGGCCTTCTCCAGCGTGGCCTGGGAGATCCGCGGCCGCTTGCCCGGAGCCCCCGTGTCCGACGGTTCGCCGCCGGTCTGCTCGATGGCGAGGTCGACGTTGCTGAAGCCCTTCTCGGAGCTCTTCTGGTAGGCGTCGGAGATGGTCGAGGTGAAGACCAGGGTGCCGGAGACGAAGGCCACGCCGAGCAGCACGGCGAGTACGGTCATCAGCAGCCGGGCCTTGTGCGCGAAGACGTTGCGCAAGGCGGTACGGAGCATCGGTGAGTCCTGGAAGTGAGTGGGGCCCGCCCCGGTCGTGGGCGGGCTTCGGTGGGGTGTGCCGCGGGCAGGCCGGCTGACGGGCCCGCCGTCCTTCGCGTGGCGTGCCCTGTGGAGTGGACTGTCCTGCTTGCGAGTTCGCGGGCCCGGATGTCGCGGTGCCCGCGGATTCACCTGCGAGTGGCGCCTGCCGGGGGCCGTCTCGGCAGACGGGCCGCTCAGCTCGTACGGACCCTGGAGTCGAGGCTCTTCATCCGCTCCAGCACCGACTCGGCCGTCGGTCCGAACATGTCGTCGACGATGCGGCCGTCGGCGAGGAAGATGACGCGGTCCGCGTAGGAGGCCGCCACCGGGTCGTGGGTGACCATGACGATGGTCTGGCCCAGTTCTCGTACGGAGTTGCGCAGGAAGCCCAGGACCTCCGCGCCGGAACGGGAGTCGAGGTTGCCGGTCGGCTCGTCCCCGAAGATGATCTCCGGCCTGCTCGCGAGCGCGCGGGCGACCGCGACGCGTTGCTGCTGACCGCCGGAGAGCTCGCTGGGCCGGTGCTTCAGGCGGCCCGAGAGACCGACGGTGTCGATGACCCGGTCGAGCCATGCCTTGTCGGGCTTCTGGCCGGCGATGTCCAGCGGAAGCGTGATGTTCTCCAGGGCGTTGAGCGTCGGCAGCAGGTTGTACGCCTGGAAGATGAAGCCGATCCTGTCGCGGCGCAGTTGCGTGAGCTTCTTGTCCTTGAGCTTGGTCAGTTCGGTGTCGCCGATGAGGGCGCTGCCGCCGGAGACGGAGTCCAGTCCGGCCATGCAGTGCATCAGCGTCGACTTGCCGGAGCCCGACGGCCCCATGATCGCGGTGAATTCGGCCTTCCGGAATTCGACCGAAACATGGTCCAGGGCGACCACCTTGGTCTCCCCCTGTCCGTAGACCTTGGTGAGATCTGTGGCGCGCGCGGCGGCGACGCCGGCGGGCGCGGGTGCGGCTGCGTTGACGCCTGTGTAGGTGGTGGTCACGGGACTGGGCTCCTGTCGGAAGGTGTGGCGGATCGGGACGACTTCATCCTTCCGTGCCGTCCCGGCCTGCGGATCAGCCCCGGTGCCCCTTTCCGGCCCAGCCTTCCGAGGTAGTGCCCGCCCGGGCAGTCCTCCTTGGGTATGACGCTCTCCCTGAGTGCCGGTGCGGGTGGGGGAGGCCCCGGTGGCGGAATGTGAATTCCAGTGGCCGGACGGCGACTTTCCGTCATTTCCCGAGCAAGGGACGGACTCCGCAGGAGGCCCCGAAATGGGGGCCGCTGTACTGACGGCTCGTCAGTTGCCCATAAAATAAGACAACATCGGGCCAGCGCCCCGCAGTTGGGGGCGTGACGCTGGATAGGCTCTCCCTGCACCCTGGGGTAGGACCGCGCGCTCTCTGTAGCGGACGGCGGGAGTCCTGGAGCCGGTGCCCGGATGGTGGAATGTAGACACGACGAGCTTAAACCTCGTTGGCCCTAAGGGCCGTGCCGGTTCAAGTCCGGCTCCGGGCACCATCCGATCAAGTCGGTGATCCGCGGCGGCGGCACCAACTGCCGCGCTCCCCGCGGAGTTCCGGGTGGCACTCCTGCCGTCGAAGTGCCGTCATCGTGCTGTCCAAGAGCCTTCGTGCGAACCGGTGCGGGTGCGGGACGCCCGGAGAGCCGTCCGGGCCGAGCGGCTCACCCGTCCGCGCGGGCCGTCAGCAGCGGCTGGAAGAAACCCGACTCCTGCGGCGTCAGCCACCGGGGCTCCACGAACCCGGCGGCGGACGCGAGCCCGGTCAGCCGGTCGCTGCCGAGAGCCCAGTACGTCGCCCGGTGGACCTGGACGTGCCATTCGCCGCCCGCCGGAAGGAGCTGGAACAGCTCCAGGTCGTAGTGCTCGCCGTCGTCGTGCCAGTGCCAGAGCTGAAAGGTGACGGTACGTTCGCCGCCCTCGCCGCCCTCGCCGCCCCCGGCGCCTCGGTGGACCTGAGGGGGCGTCGAGGAGGGACGGTCGCGCAGGAGGTCGTCGTAGGGCCGGGTACTCACCAGCAGCCGTCCGCGGGGACGCAGCACGCGGCGCATCTCGGCCAGGGCGGCGAGTACGTCCTCCTCCCGGAGAAGGTGGGGCAGGGAGTTGTCGGCGCACACGACGGCGTCGAACTGCTCGCCGGGGAAGGGAAGGCGTCGCATGTCGGCGGCAGCCGTGTGCACGGTCAGCCCCCGCAGGGCGGCCTCCCTGGTGGCGCGGGCCGCGGCACGGGGGCTGAGATCGGTACCCGTGACGCGGTGGCCACGGAGCGCCAGCCCCGTCGACTGCGTGCCGATACCGCAGGAGCAGTCGAGCACCGCTGCGCGCTCCCCGCCGATCAGGGCGTCGAGAGCGGCGCCCTGGCGACGGATGCTCGCGTCCCAGTCCGCGTAGATCAGGTGGTAGTGGTCGGCCAGGCCGTCGTAGAAGCGTGCGACCGCTGCCTCGCTCATGCGTCGAGGCTACTGAGAGAAAGCCGGGCGCTGAGAGCGAGCGGGCCACCGGAGGGAGCGGGCCGCCGGGAGGGAGCCGGGCGCGGGATTCGTCCGTCAGGGCAGGGCCTGTTCCGTCCAGATCGTCTTCCCCGAAGCGGTGTAGCGCGTGCCCCAGCGCTGGACGATCTGCGCGACGATGAACAGACCGCGTCCCCCTTCGTCGTCGGTGGCGCTGTGCCGCAGGTTCGGCGAGGTGTGGCCCTTGTCGGAGACTTCGCAGTGCAGGCTGCGGTCCCGGATGAGCCGGAGGTAGACGGGGCCGGAGGCGTGCCGGATGGCGTTGGTGACCAGTTCGCTCACGACGAGCTCGGTGGTGAACGACAGTTCTTCCAGGCCCCATTCGCCGAGCTGGTCCAGGGCAAGGGAGCGGGCGCGGGAGACCGCGCTGGGTTCCGCCTCCAGCTCCCAGCCGGTGACCTGGTCCGCGCCCAGCTCGTGGGTACGGGCCAGCAGCAGAGCCGCGTCGTCGGTGGCGGGGCCGTTGGGCTGGAGCTCCGCGAGAGCCCGGTCGCACAGCTGCTCCAGGGTGCTCTGCCGGTCGCTGAGGACGTCCTTGAGCTTCTCGACCCCGGTGTCCATGTCGCGGTCGCGGTCCTGCACGAGACCGCCGGTGAAGAGGGCGAGGAGACTGCCTTCCGGCAAGGAGATCTCCATCGACTCGAAGGGCAGACCGCCCACACCCAGCGGCGGTCCCGGCGGGATCTCGAGCAGGGTGAAACGGCCCTCCGGATCGACGACGGCGGCGGGCGGGTGGCCCGCGCGGGCGGCGGTGCACACGCGGGAGACCGGGTCGTACACGGCGTACAGGCAGGCGACGCCCAGGCCCTCGTCCGCTCCGGGGCCGGCGCCCGCTTCCTGTTCCTCGACACCCTGGAGAACGAGGTCGTCCATGCGGGAGAGGAGCTCGTCGGGGGAGAGGTCCAGCCGCGCGAGCGCCCGGACGGTGGTGCGCAGTCGCCCCATGGTGGCGGCGGCGTTCACGCCGTGCCCGACGACGTCGCCGACGACGAGGCCGACGCGGGTGCCGGAGAGAGCGATGACGTCGAACCAGTCACCGCCGACGCCGAGGCCGATGTCGGCGGGCAGATAGCGGTGGGCGACGTCGACGGCGGACTGTTCGGGCAGGCCCCGCGGCAGCAGATTGCGCTGGAGCGTGAGTGCCGCGGCGCGCTCACGCGTGTAGCGGCGGGCGTTGTCGATCGACAGGGCGGTACGGGTGGCCAGTTCGTTGGCCAGCGACATCTCGTCCTGGTCGAAGGGGGCGGAGCTCTCGTGGCGCTGGAAGGTGACGAGTCCCATGGTCGTGCCCCTCGCGCGCAGCGGAACGGCCAGGGTGGAGTGCATGCCGTTCTGCTCGCGGGGCTCCGTCTCGCTCTCCCGGTCGACGATGACGGCCTTGCGGGTGGAGAGCGCGGCCTGCTGGGGGGAGCCGGGTTCGTAGTCGACGTGGAACGGGCCCCTGGCGGGGGCGTCCTCGCCGTCGGCGCCCGCGTACGGGCTTCCGACCCGCTCCACGACCCGTACGAGGGAGGGCGACTCTCCCTG
This sequence comes from Streptomyces ovatisporus, assembly GCF_042653885.1. Classification (NCBI taxonomy): domain Bacteria; kingdom Bacillati; phylum Actinomycetota; class Actinomycetes; order Kitasatosporales; family Streptomycetaceae; genus Streptomyces; species Streptomyces ovatisporus. The sequence goes on along the minus strand of NZ_JBHSFH010000005.1, from coordinate 49,400 downwards.
CGGGCGGGGTTCCTCACCCTCCAGGACGCCCTCGACCAGATCCACGGTGACGCTGTCGGCGAAGGCCGGGATGACGACCTCGGCGATCTCGCGGGCCGTGGTGACCATGTCGAGCGTCGTGCCGATGCGGACGCCTGCCCGTACGGTCAGCGCGAGCCGCTGCTGTGCGCGGTAGCGATCGGTGATGTCCAGCGCGTCCTCGCAGACGCCGAGCACGTGGCCGTCGGGATCGCGCAGCTGGTAGTACGCGCAGGACCAGACGTGCTCGTGTTCGGGGTCGACAGGCGGACGTGCCTGGTAGAGCAGGCCGAAGACCGGTTCGCCGCTCTCGATCACGCCCCGCATGACGTCTTCGAGAGCGCGGGGGTAGCCCTCCGTGAGCACTTCGCCCTCGTTGTACAGCTCGTCGACGCGCTTCCCGGCGTACTCGCTGAACTTGCGGTCGATCTCGCTCCGGTATTTGGCGTTCGCCCAGGTCAGCCGGAGTTCCGTGTCGTAGATGCCGAGACCGATGGGCGACTGCGTCGACAGTCCGCGCAGCATGGCCTGATGGGCCTCCCAGGAGCGCAGCGGCTCCAGCGGAACGGCGACCATGATCTGCGGTGGGCCGTCTTCGCCCGCCAGGGAACAGATGGTCGTGGCCACTTCCACCGGGTGGCCGTCACGGTGGCGGGCGATACGGGCCTCGTTGCGGCAGGTGGGACCGACGGACCTGTCGAGCAGTTCGATCAACGCGTGCTCGTGGGCCGAACGGCCCACCATCAGCGTGTCCACCCGACGGCCCAGGATTTCGCGCGGTGTGTAACCGAAGAGCTCCTCGGCGGCTTCGCTCCACCCGATGACCACGTTTTCGCTGTCGAGCAGCGCCGTGGCGGCACTCGTGACGTCGAGTGGTCCACGGAAGTCGATGGTCTCGGCCTCGCTCCACGCGTTCATGGCACCAATCCAGCCCGCATTCGTTTCTTACAGGGTCGATCCAGACGGGACCGGACACAACCGCAGCGGGCGCGGACGGTGCCGTGGAGGGCGCAGGAGGCCCGCGAGGCGCTGAAGAACGGGGTGCCGCGGACCGTCCGAGCGCCTCCGGCATCCGTGGACGACTCCGTCGGCCGAGCGTCACGGCGGGCCGCGCCGGACCACGTCGCGCGGGACCCCGCGGCACTGCGGGTTGCGTGTCACGCATCGCGTGTCACCGCGGGTCACTGCTTCTGGGGGCCCTTCGGGTCCCGCCGCTGGCGCCGCACGGGGGACCGGCGTGCGGGCTTCGGCGGAGCGGGCCGCAGGGACCGGGGAGTGGAGCAGGTGGGGCACCAATAGCCGATGCCCTGCCGGAAGGTCCAGCCCTGCTTCTCGAGGTAGGGGGCCGCTCGCGTGCTGCTGTGCAGGACGTGGGCGAAGAGGTCCTGCTCGATCGGAGGCGGAGGCTCGTCGATCACGAGGTCGAACACCGCGCGTGCTGGGCAGCCGATGTCGTCACAGGTCAGGTAGAACCGCACAGGCCCCGGTGCCTCTCCCTCGGTCATCAGGCTCATGCCGTCCACGCTAGGCAGTGCGGAGCCGGGCGTGTGCCGGGTTGCGGAAGCGGGGCCGAGTGCGGCATCTGCCGTACTGCCTTTCCAGCCACGGGAGTTGACCCGCCGAGGGCGGGCGGCACCGGACGGCCGTCCCGGTTCCCTCGCCCTGCACGACCGCCTCCGGCCCCGGACGCGGCCCCGGACGCGGCAGCGAACCCCCGGGCCGGCGGAGGCCCGGGCCGCGCACGCCCAGGGCGGAGCAGCGGCCGGCAGCGGCAGGGATGGCAATCACCTGTGTCGCGGCCTCGTGAACGCATCCCGGTGCCACCGGTGGGAGATGCTGGGGCGAAACCGGACGAACCGCCGGGGCAGCTGCGCGGGCCCCGCCCGAGCGCCGTGGAGTGGCATGCCGATCCTGGTCTACGTGTACGGCCTGGCGGCGTCCTGTTTCCTGGGAGTGGGGTTCGTACTGCAGCAGGACGCCGCCGCCCGCGCCCCGCTCGCCGACATCCTCTCCTTCCGTCTGCTGCTGGACCTGATGAAGGTCCCGCGGTGGCTGCTCGGCATCGGTTTCATGGTCGTCGGACAGCTGCTCAGCGCGCTGGCGCTCTCGCTGGGCGACGTCTCCCGGGTCGCACCGCTGCTGGCCACGAATCTGCTGTTCGCCATGGCGCTGGCCAGGCGCATCAGCGGTCAGCGGCTCGGACGCACCGGCTGGGCCGGGGTGGTGCTGCTCAGCGGCGGAGTGGCCGTGTTCGTGGCGGCCGGCTCGCCGCAGGGCAACGACGACGCGCAGATCGGCCCCCTGCGCCGCTGGCTCGTGATCGGTGCGGTGATCGCGGTGGCCCTGCTGATGGTGATGATCGCCCGCCATCTGCGGCTGGCGGAGGAGCCGCCCTGGCTGGCCGCCGGTGCGGGAGTGCTCTACGGGCTGCAGGACGCGCTGACGCGGGACGCCAGCACTGTCCTGGAGGAGTCCGGCATCGGCGGGCTGGTCACCACATGGCAGCCCTACACGATCGTCACCTCGGCCGTCGTCGGGCTGGTCCTCGTGCAGAGCGCGTTCGAGGCCGGGCCGCTGCGTCAGTCACTGCCGGCTCTGACGGCGGCCAACCCGCTCTCCGGGATCGCGTGCAGCATCGGATTCCTCGGCGACACCGTACGGGTCACGCCGCTGGCGATGCTGGGGGAGATCGTCGGTCTGGGGGCGGCCGTCTCCGCGATCTTCCTCCTCGGGCGTCATCCGGCGATGCCCAGCGGTGGCTCGGGGCTGTCCGACGACGAACCGGCAGCGGACGGCAGCGGGCAGCCGCAGCAGCGCAACTCACCGGGCAGGCCCTGACCGCCCGTCAGCGCTCAGCGGGGCAGCCGCCGCAGGATCCCTCGGCGCAGTGACTGCTTCGTCCCGCGTCCCTCCTCGCGCCGCCCCGTCCAGACGTCGGCCAGTGCGGCGGCCAGCGCCACGAGGACGAACGCGACGGAGAGCACCAGCCCGTGCTGGTACGCCCCGGCCCAGGAGCCCGGGCTGCCGTTCCCCGCGTTGAGCCGGCTGAAGAAGATGGACCCCACGCCCGCGATGCCGACGGCCGCCCCGATGCGCTGCCCGGTCTGCAGTACGCCGCCCGCGCTGCCGCCGCGCGCCACGGGGACCTGCGAGAGCGTCAGCGTCTGGTTCGGCGAGATGACGAGCCCCGAGCCGACGCCGGCGACCAGCAGCGGCACCGTCAGGAACCAGCCCGTCTCGCGGCCCGGCACGGCGTGCGCGGTGCCGATGGCGCCCGCGAGGCCGACGGCTGTGAGCGCGAGGCCCCAGGCGACGAGGGGCCTCCCGTAGCGCAGCACATGCCTCCCGCCCAGCCCCGCCGAGGCTCCCGAGCCCAGCGCGAAGGGGGTGATGGCGAGGCCCGCCTCCAGCGCGGTGTAGTCCAGTCCGCTCTGCAGGTAGAGCGTGGTGACGAAGAAGATCGAGGTGAATCCGGCGAAGTGGAAGAGGATGAGCAGGCAGCCCAGCCAGTACGAGCGGATGCGGAAGAGCGTCAGGTCGACGAGTGGCACCGTGGTCCTGCGTGAACAGTGCGACTCCCACTTGACGAAGACCGCCGCGAGGGCTGCCGCAACGACGAGCAGCAGCCACTTGGCGTCACCGCGCCACTGCTGCGACTGCACGAAGGGGAGCAGCACCGCCACCACCGTCCCGCCGAGGAGCACGACGCCGACCGGGTCGAGGCTCTGCGTGTGCGGGGCGCCGGCGGCGGAGGGCGTGTCCGGCAGGAGACGCCTGGCGAGGACCAGGCAGACGATGCCGATCGGCAGATTGACGTAGAAGACCCACCGCCAGCCCTCGCTCGCGCCCGCCACCTGGATCAGCAGACCCCCGAGCAGCGGCCCGACAGCGGTGGAGACGCCGACGACGGTGCCGAACATGCCGAAGGCCCTGCCGCGTTCCTGGCCCCTGAACATCTGCTGGATCAGCGCCGAGATCTGCGGGGACATGAGCCCGCCGCCCAGCCCCTGCACGAGGCGGGCCACGATCAGCCACATGCTCGACAGGGCGGCTCCGCAGCCGGCGGACGCGACGGTGAACAGGGCCAGACCGGCCATGAAGACCCTGCGCCGCCCCCGCGCGTCGCCCAGCCTCCCCGCGGGTACGAGGCACAGGCCGAAGGAGAGCGCGTACCCGGAGAGCACCCACTGCAGTTCGGACTCGGAGGTCTGCAGTCCCTCACGGATGGACGGCAGGGCCACGTTCACGATTGAGACGTCCAGCAGCGCCATGAAGCCCGCCACCAGGCAGACGGCCAGCGCCTTCCAGCGACGGGTGTTCTCCTGCGGGGATACGTCAGACACGTCGGGGTCCTGCTCCAGTCACCGAGGTCCTCGCTTCTCTTGCGCCGTGCGTGCCGTGGCCGCGCGGGCGGGTACCCGGCGGTGCGCGAGTCGGTCGCCGCCGGTCGGGGGGCACGGGAGGACGGGGAGGGCGGGGGAAACGGGGAGGCGCCTGGGCGCCGGGCGGACGTGGCCGGAAGGGCGCGCTGCGCAGGCCGGAGGCGGTCAGGACGAGGGGAAAGCCGGACAGCCACGGAGCCCGTGCCTAAACTTTGGCCAGACCTTGCCGGGGAGCGACCACGGATCCAGCCGGGACGAGGCAGGGCTCATGAGGGGACCGACGTGAATCCGGAGATCGACACCAGCAAGCCCCACTCGGCGCGGGTCTACGACTACTGGCTCGGGGGCAAGAACAACTACGAGGTCGACGCCGAAGCGGGCGAGCAGGTCGAGAGGATGTGGCCCGGAGTCCGCCGGCTCATCGCAGCCAACCGGGCGTTCATGCACAGGGCGACGCGCCATCTGGCCGCGGAGGCGGGCATCAGGCAGTTCCTCGACATCGGCACCGGCATCCCCACGGAGCCGAATCTCCATCAGATCGCCCAGAAGTGCGCCCCGGAGTGCAGGGTCGTCTATGTCGACAACGACCCGATCGTCCTGCAGTACGCACAGGCCCTGCTGCGTTCGAAGCCGGAGGGCCGCACCGCCTATCTCCACGCCGACGTGACCGACCCGCGGGCGATCCTCACCTCTCCCGAGGTGCGCGAGACCCTCGACCTGGAGCAGCCGGTCGCCCTGTCGCTCGTCGCGCTGCTGCACTTCATCGCGGACGACGGCACCGCGACGGACATCGTGCGCCGGCTGATGGAGCCGCTGGCGCCGGGCAGCCATCTGGTGATCTCCCACGGCACGGAGGACCCGGAGGAGACGGAGGTGTCCGAGCGTGCCGCCGAGTACTACCGCACCAACGTCTCCGACGGGCAGGCCCGTCCGTACGGGACGATCCTCTCGCTCTTCGACGGCCTCGATCTGGTCGAGCCCGGCCTCGTACCCGTGACCCGGTGGCGCCCGGACGGGGAGGCGCCCGAACTTCCCGACAACAAGGCCCTGATCCTGGGGGGTGTCGCGCGGAAGCCCTGATACGCGCGGCGTGCCGGGAGCGGGGCCGAGGCCAGGCAACGGGTGACGGGGCGGCCGGTCACGTGCTCCGTGCGCTGAACTGGCGGCGGTAGTCGCTGGGGGAGAGCCCGGTGCGGCGTCGCAGCTGTGCGCGCAGATTCGCCGCGGTGCCCAGTCCGCTCTCGCGGGCCACGACGTCGAGTGAACGTTCACCGCGCTCGATCATCCGGCAGGCCAGCGCTACGCGTTCACCGGTGAGCCACGCCAGCGGCGTCGTACCCAGCTCCGTACGGAACCTCCTGTGCAGGGTCGCCGGACTGACCGCCGCCCTGACCGCCAGGGCGTTCACCGTCATCGGCCGGCCGAGCCGTTCGCGTGCCCAGTCGAGTACGGGTGCGAGTGAGGCGTCCCGCGTCACCGGCACCGGCCGCTCCACGAACTGCCGCTGCCCGCCGTCACGGTGGGCGGCGAACACCAGGCGGCGGCTGACCGTGTTCGCCACCTCGGCGCCGTGGTCGCGGCTGATCAGATGCAGCCCCAGGTCGAGGGCGGCAGCGCTGCCGGCGGCGGTGAGGATGTCGCCGTCGTCCACGAACAGCACATCCGGTTCGAGCTGTACGGACGGATACCGTGCCGAGAAGAGTTCCGCCCACCGCCAGTGCGTGGTGGCCCGCCGGCCCTCCAGCACGCCCGCCTCGGCCAGCGTGAACGCCCCCGTGCAGAAGCTCACCAGGCGCGCGCCCCGGTCCGCCGCACGCCGCACGGCGTCCAGAACGCCGCTGCACGGCCGCACTTCGGGGTCCGGCCGGTTGGGGACGAGGACGGTGTCGGCCTCGTCGACCGCCGAGAGGTCCGCCACGTCCGAGAGCGTGAACATCCCCAGATGCATCCGGGTGCGGGGTGCCGCGGCGCACAGCGTGAAGTCGTACCAGGGCCGCTTTACTTCGGGACGGCGCAGCCCGAACAGCTCGGTCGCCACGCCCAGTTCGAAGGGGTTGGAGCCCTCGTCGACGATCGCGGCGACGCGGTGCGGCGGACGTGCTTCTCGCCCTCCGGCTCCGGCTGCCGGAGGGCGGTGTGGGCGGCGTCGGCGGTCTCGGCAGGGCTGCGAGGATTCATGCGGCACATGCGATTCCTAGCACTCACCGGGCTCGGGCACCAGCGGCGAGGATGCCCTGCATGAGAGACGAGCCGATCGACCTGGAGTCCGCACTCGCACGCTTCGAGCAGCTGTGGAGCCCGCGCATCGTGACCAGGGTCAACGACTACGACGTACGGGTCGCGAAGGTCGCCGGGGAGCACGTGTGGCACGTGCACGAGAACACCGACGAGTTCTTCCTCGTGCTGGACGGCGAGGTGGACATCGCACTCCGCGACGGCGACCGCCGCACCGGCGACGGGAACGCCGGTGAGGACGGCGGCGGGAGCGCGGCCGGGAGCGGTGCCGGAACGGAAGCGACCGAGCGAACGGTGACCCTGCGGAAGGGCTCCGTCTTCGTCGTCCCGCGCGGCGTCCCACACAGGCCTGCTTCCGGGCACGGTGCCGCGATCCTGATGTTCGAGCCCTCCGGCACCTCGACCGTCGGCGAACGGCACGACCCGCTCCCCGGCCACATCGACGCCACCACCGGCCACGCCCTCGGCTGACCCCGACGGCCTCCCGCGGCGACGCGGCTCCACGCGAACTCCCCCTGATGGGCGTCCATTTCGAACTCTTCAGACTCTTCAGACACGGCCTTGGGCGGACCGCCGCCGTTCGGCACCTCGTCACCCCGCGCCGGTGCGCGGCACGGCTGTCGCCGCCGTCGGCGCCCGCCGGAAGGCCGTACGGAGAAGCGGCCCGGTCCGCTGCGGCGCCTCCAGCCGGGGCCCGTCGACGACTCCGTGGCCTGGACGACGATGGGTCGCCCTGGTGACTCTCCTGGCTGCACCCGCCACGGTCGTTCTCCCGAGCCGGTCCCCGGGGCTCCCGTAGCCCTGTGCGGGCGCACGCCCCGGGCGCCGCGAAACCCGGGCTCCGGAACAGCTTTGCGGGAGTGAGACGTTCACCGTGTACGCCGCTCGTACAGCGGTACAAGAACGGAACAAAGACGGAACCAGCCGTTGCTTTCCTTCGTTCTTGACGGTGGAGTAGCGTGCTGGTTTTGCTAAAGCATTACTCTGAAAGCTAGGTCGTGCCGTGCGGCCATGGAGGAGTGAGATGAGGAGCAGCAACCCGGTCTTCTCGCGTCGGGGGTTCAGCCGCTCGGGCGGCTACGCCGGTTTCAACGCCGGACAGCAGCCGCAGGCCGGGAACCCGTACGCGAACAGCCCTTACGCGAACAACCCTTACGCCCAGCAGCAGCCCCAGACCACCGGGCAGCCCCTCGGTGCTCCGCCCGCCGCTCCGCCCCAGACCGGGCGGATGACGATGGACGACGTCGTCGCCCGCACAGGCATGACGGTCGGGCTCGTCGTCGTCATGGCTGCGGTGGCCTGGATCACCGACCTGGCGCTGCCGCTGGCCATCGGGGCGGGTCTCGTCGCGATGGTGCTGGCGCTTGTGCAGTCGTTCAAGCGCAAGGCAGTGCCCGCACTGATCCTGGCGTACGCCGCCCTGGAAGGTCTCTTCCTGGGCGCCATCAGTAACTTCGTCGACAGCTACATCGCCGACGGCGCCGCGATGCAGGCGGTGCTCGGCACCATGGCGGTCTTCGCCGCGGTGCTGGTGATGTACAAGACCCGGATCATCCGTGTCACCCGGCGCTTCTACCAGTTCGCGATCGCGGCGGCGATCGGCTTCGTCCTGCTGATGATGGTGAACCTGCTGTTCGCGGTCATCGGCGGCGGTGACGGCCTCGGCTTCCGCAGCGGCACCCTGGGCATCATCATGGGCATCGCCGGCATCGTGATCGGGGCCCTGTTCCTGGCGCTCGACTTCAAGCAGGTCGAGGACGGCATCTCCTACGGCGCGCCCCGTGAGGAGTCCTGGCTGGCGGCCTTCGGTCTGACCCTCACCCTGGTGTGGATCTACCTGGAGTTCCTGCGGCTGATCGCGATCCTGCAAGGGAACGACTGACCGGGATCTCCGCACGACCGGGGCGGGCCGGTGAGGTTCATGCGTGACCTGTGAGCCCGTACCCGCACGACGAAGGGCCCGTGAGGCGGCCGACCGCCTCACGGGCCCTGTCGCGTGTTCCGAGGTTCCAAGTCCTGACGGGGAGGCGGGTTCAGCGGTGACGCGCAGCGCGTCGCAGGTCGTACTCGTGGATGATGGCTTTCGCGTGGCCGTAGGCGAGGTTGTGCTCGCCCCGCAGCCAGCTGACCTTTTCCTCGAAGCGGAAAAGGGACGGACCTTCGTCGACGGTGCGCAGCCAGTCGGACACTTCACGACCGGTGCAGTGTGGGATGCGGGTGAGCATGTTCCGGTGGGTTTCTTCGGAGAAGATCTGGGACATCGGCGCCTCCGGATGCTGCCTTTTGGAGTCCTTCCCGCCAAGGTGCCTGAGCGCGGGGGCGTTGGCAACAGTCCGGCAGGGGCGCATACGCTTGCACGGTGCTCGATACAGCCCCGCTGACCGTTCCCGCGCAGCTCTTGAGCGACCGTCTGCGCAGGCTCCCCGAAAGCGCCCTGCGCAGGGGTGCGGCGGCCGAAGGGCTTGCCCTGGCCCGGGAGTTGGCCCGCAGGGCGCAGCTCCTGGAGTTCCCCGCACGCACCCCGCTGGAGCTGCCCGACGTGGGCGTTCTCGCCGTCGGGGACCAGCTCGCGGTGGCCGCACACGATCTGGCGGAAATCGTGCGCGACGTTGACGCCGCCGACGAACTGGCGGACGCCGCCGGACTCGTCGCCGCGGCGGCCCGCAGGATCGGAGACGCCGCTACAGCGAGGCGATGACGCGGTCGGCCAGCAGGTAGGCCGTACGTCCCTCTCCGTAGGCGAAAGTCAGCGCGTAGGCCCCGGAGACGCTGGAGCCGCCCATCAGCACCGGTACGTCGCCCTCCCGCAGCGCGGCGCACAGCAGGTCCGCCGTCTCGCGGTGACCGGGGGAGAGGCACACGGTGGTGCCGTCCTGGAAGAGGTAGACGTCCAGGGTGCCCAGGGGCCCCTGCCGCACGTCGGCCAACGGTGTACGGGCGTGCGCCAGCTCGGCCAGCCGCCCTACGGTCCGTTCGTGGCCCGCGACGACCTGGGCGCCGGACGGCGGTGCCCCGGCCGGTGCGGACGGCTCGCCGCTGAGCGTGTAGTCGGGCTGCGAGGGGTGGCGCCGGCGGGCGGCGGTGACCTCGGGCGGCTCGGCGCCGCACTCCGCGCCGGGAACGGGGCTGTCGGCGGCCGTACCCGGAACGGGGCTGTCGCCCACCGCGCGGCCGTGCTCCCCGGCCTCGTCCGGTGCGGGGGAGGCGGTGCTCCCGGGAGTCCCGGCCGGGCTGCCCGCAGGCGGCTCCGTGGCGGGGTCCGCCGCTGCGGAGCCGGGTTCCGTGCCGGGTTCCGTGCCGGTTTCCGCGCCGGTTTCCGCACCCGCCGCCGTGCCGGTTTCCGCGCCCGCTCCTGAGCCGGCCGCGCCGTCCCCGGGCACGGCCCGGACGTCGATGTCCAGCGCCGGCTCGATGTCCCGCTCCGCCTGCCGGGGCACGAAGACGCCCGGCTCCGGTACGTCCCGCTCCCGCAGGTCCCGCAGGATCTGCAGCACGTCCTCGTCGACGCGGCCCTTGAGCAGCGCGTCCCAGAGGGCGGAGTCGACACCGGAGGGTGCGGGGGCGACCTCGTACTCGGTGCCGTGCCCTGCCAGCAGCGAACCCTCTTCCGGGTTCTCCCCGCGCGTCTCCTGAGCGGCCCAGAAGGCCCGCGCCTCGGCCAGCTCGCGCTCCCGCTCCTCGGCGAGCGCCTCCGCGACGACGCTGCGGATCTCCTCCGCGGAGGCGGCCGTACGGGCCTGCGGCACGGTCGTGGCGGCTGCGGAGTGGCTGCCGGGAGCCGGGCAGGCGTCCGCTGCCGCGCCCAGCCGGGCACCCAGGTCGTCGAGCTGGCGGCGCAGGCCGCGCGCAGAGTGCAGGGCAGCGCCGCCGACGGCCGTGGCGGTCACCGCGGTCGCGAGCAGAAGCAGAGATATGGCGCTCACTGACGTACTCCCGGTTTGGTCTGTTCCCCCGAAGTCCTGTGCATCCTCCATTTAGGTGGAAGGCGTGTCGACCGTAGTCCCAAACGCCGTGAATAGGACAGAGGTGAACACCGACCGCTGTCGCCCCTGCCGTTGTGAGCTGGGGAAACGCAGCGCCCCCGGGGGATAAATCACATCCCGGGGGCGCATGCTTCCCGTGAGAACGGGCAGTGCGGCTGCTTCGGCACCATCTCGCGGCGGCCTCCGCGCAACCGCGGCGGCGTCAGCTGAGGCGCTCCAGCACCATCGCCATGCCCTGGCCGCCGCCGACGCACATGGTCTCCAGACCGAACTGCTTGTCGTGCCACTGCAGGGAGTTGAGCAGTGTCGTGGTGATGCGGGCGCCCGTCATGCCGAAGGGGTGTCCGACGGCGATGGCGCCGCCGTTGACGTTGAGCTTGTCCAGGTCGATGCCGAGGTCCCGGTAGGAGGGGATGACCTGGGCCGCGAACGCCTCGTTGATCTCGACGAGGTCGATGTCGCCGATCGTCATGCCCGCCCGGGCCAGCGCCTGCTTGCTGGCCTCCACGGGCCCGTAGCCCATGATCTCGGGGGACAGGCCGGAGACGCCGGTGGAGACGATGCGGGCCAGCGGGGTCAGGCCCAGCTCACGCGCCTTGGTGTCCGACATGATCACCAGCGCCGCGGCACCGTCGTTGAGGGGGCAGCAGTTGCCCGCGGTGACGAGCCCGTCGGGGCGGAAGACCGGCTTGAGCCCTTCGACGCCCTCCATGGTCACGCCCGCGCGCGGGCCGTCGTCCTTGGCCACCACCGTGCCGTCGGGCGTCGTGACGGGAGTGATCTCGCGCTCCCAGAAGCCGTCGGCGATGGCCTTCTCGGCGAGGTTCTGGGACCGGACGCCGAACTCGTCCATGTCCTTGCGGGTGACGCCCTTGAGGCGCGCCAGGTTCTCGGCGGTCTGGCCCATCGCCATGTAGACGTCGGGGACCCCGCCGCTCTCGCGCGGGTCCTCCCAGCCCTCGCCGCCGTTCTCCGCCCGGGCGGCGGTGCGGGCCTCGGCCTCGGCGAACAGGGGGTTGTGGGTGTCGGGCATGCCGTCGGAGGTGCCCTTCACCTGGCGCGAGACCGTCTCCACGCCGGCCGAGACGAACACGTCGCCCTCGCCCGCCTTGATGGCGTGCATGGCCATCCGGGTCGTCTGCAGGGAGGAGGAGCAGTACCGGGTGATCGTGCAGCCGGGCAGATGGTCCATGCCCATCTGTACGGCGACGACCCGGCCCAGGTTGTGGCCCTGTTCGCCGCCCGGCAGACCGCAGCCGAGCATCAGGTCGTCGATCTGCGCGGGGTCGAGCGCGGGGACCTTGGCGAGCGCGGTCTTGACGATCTCCGCGGTCAGGTCGTCGGGCCGTACGTCCTTGAGCGACCCCTTGAAGGCGCGTCCGATGGGCGAGCGGGCTGCAGAGACGATCACTGCTTCGGGCATCACGGCTCCAGAGGGTGTCTGCGTCGGCACGTTGGCTACGTGCGGGAAGCTACCTGTCCGTAAGCCCCGGGTCACTGCTCGCAGGGTGTGATGCGGGACTCTTTTCTAAGCGCTTGCTTTCCGCTGGTTCCCGGCCGGCTCGCGCAGAGCGGGACGGACAGGGCCCCACTCCACGGTATGCCGGTCGCCGCGCTGCGCGGCCCCTGCATCCGGGCGCCCGGTTGTCCGCGGTGTGCCACGGATGCGCGTACGGCTCGCGCCCTCGCCCTCCCCGCCGGCCGAACTATGATCGGCTTCGGGCCTCCACAATCGTTGGGGAAAACGCATGAGTGATGTGAGCACCCGCACCGGCAAAGTGGTCGTGAACAGGGCGATGTCGCTGGACGGCTTCATCGCCGGTCCTGGCCACGCGATGGACTGGATCGCCGATTACGTGACTGCGGACGCGTTCCCGGAGGTCATGGCGGCCACGGGCGCCATGCTCATCGGCCGGGGCACGTATGAGGCAGCCAAGCGGATGGCCGACCAGGACACCACCTACGACGGGGGCGCACAGTTCGTCCTCACCCACAACCCTCCCGACGAGCCGGACACCACCGTCACGTTCCTCACCTGTGGACTCGAGGAAGCCGTTGCCACGGCACGCAGCGCCGCGGGCGACAAGAACCTGGAGATCCTCGGTGCCGACGTGGCCGCCCAGTGCCTGCAGCGCGGGCTCGTCGACGAGATCCTGGTGTACGTCCTGCCGGTGCTGCTCGGCGACGGCGTCCGCTTCTCGCCCCCGAGCCTCGGCAGGATCGAACTGGAACCCTTCAGCAACACCCAGTCGGGCGCCGTCACGATGCTCCGCTTCCGCGTGCGGAAGTAGGCGCTGCCCGCCACGCCGGCCGGACCCGTACCGGCTCGTGCGTGCCCTGCCGCACGGTCTGCTGCCCGAACGCCTCGGCCGTGGAAGACGGTTCACAAGCGGCAGTTGCTGTGGTCGGCCGACGGCACCTCGGACTGACGGCCGAAATGCACCTGGTCGCGGAGGGCCGCTGGCGGTTGGTCCCCGGCAGGGACGGCCCGTCGGCTCAGGAATCAAGCACGGCGGCGATGGCTTCGATCTCTACGAGCTGGCTGTCATAGCCGAGCACGGTGACACCCATCAATGTGCTGGGCACGTCGTGGTCGCCGAACGCGTCCCGGACAACCTCCCACGCCGTCACCAGGTCCTCCCGCCGGTGGGAGGCCACAAGAACACGGGTGCTGATGACATCGTGCAGTGATGCGCCGGAGTCCGTCAGAGCGGTCCGCATGTTCTCCACAGCCCTGGCCGCCTGCCCCGCGAAGTCCCCGATCGCCGCAGTGGAGCCGTCCTCATTCAGAGGACAAGCTCCGGCCAGGAAGATCAGCCGCGACTCGGCCGGGGCCGTGGCCGCGTAGGCGTACTCCGCAACATCGGACAGGGAGGCAGAGCGGATCAATGTGACGGCACGCGGCACGGGCTTCCTTTCGCAGCAGTTCCGGGGCACTCAGGACCTTCTCAGAGGTCGACGCCGCGTTCGACTCACTTTTCTGGCTGCCGGCTCCCGTGAGGGGCCGCCGCCGTCAGCCGCCCGATGGATCTGACGTGACCGAAGCGACACCGCCTACTAGGGCACGTCGTTTGGATCTTCGCGGGCTCGCGACGCCCGGCCCGCCCATCTGCTGCGTTGTCGGAGTCGCCCGAGTACGCCCAGTACGAGGGCGATCCTCCGCCTGGCATCTGGACGCACCGGACGCCGCTCGCCGACCCACGAAGATCCAAACGACGCACCCTAGACCGCCTCCTCGCGGGGAGTCGTGACGTCCTCCGCGGGCGGCAGCCGGCGGCGGCGCCGGTGCTTGAGCAGCGCCCACGGGCCGCGTACGCCGGTGACCTCCGTGCCGCCCTCCGCGACGGCCTCGGCCGCCGCACGCGCGACCGGCAGGATGCTCTCGCGCCGGGCGGCGTCCGGACGCTCGTCCTCGGTGGGCCACAGGCCCAGCGCGGCGCACAGCGTCGGCAGGACGGCCATGGCCGCGGTGGCGTAACCCTCGGCCGAGGGATGGTAGTTGTCGGGGCCGAACAGCTCGCTGGGGTGTGCCGCGAACTCCGGACCCAGCAGGTCCCCCAGCGAGACGGTCCGGCCGCCCTCCTCGACCACGGCGATGGTCTGTGCCGCGGCCAGCTGGCGGCTCAGCCGCCGCGCCACCCAGCGCAGCGGCTGTCCGACCGGCTCGATGGAACCGAGATCCGGGCAGGTGCCGACGACCACCTCGCATCCGGCTGTGCGCAGCCTTGCCACCGCGTCGGAGAGCAGCCGCACCGCCCGGGAGGGCGGCATCCGGTGTGTCACGTCGTTGGCGCCGATCATGATGACGCACACGTCCGGCGCCATATCGAGGTCGTGCTCGCTGAGCAGCAGCGTCACCTGCCGTTCCAGATCGTCGGACTGGGCTCCGGGCAGTGCCACGTTGCGCAGTTCCACCGGGCGTTCGGCCACGGCCGCGAGCGCGGAGGCGAGCAGCGCGCCCGGTGTCTGCCGCGGACGCTGCACGCCCTGGCCGGCAGCGGTCGAGTCGCCGAGGAAGCCCAGCCGGATCCGGCGGCCGTGCTGCTGGCCGGCGAACGCGGACCCGTAGAGCCCGTCTGCGGGCGGCGGTTCGTCGTCCGAACCACCGATCTTGCGCTTGGCGAGCTGTGCCTCGGTGAACAGCAGTCCTACCGCCGCGCCGCCCAGCAGACTGAGTCCGCCGCCCCCGTATGCGGCCGCGGTCGCGATCCGCCGTGCCACTCTTGCGCTCGCCGCCTTCGACATCGGCATGTTTCTGGTCCGCCTCCCGGCTGATGGTTCCGGCGCCCTGGACGGAGTGTGCGTGGTGCGTGGTCGTCCCTGCCTGCCCGGGGCCTGCTGCGTGGTGCTGGTCGTACGTTGTGGGTCGTACGTGCTGGATGGTGCGTCGTAGGTGGTGCGTGTGCGGTGGTGCGTGGTTCGTCACGTGTGAGCTGTGTTCCGGCGATCCGTGTGACCGCGTCGGTCGTGCCCGTACCGCCGAAATCCAGGTGCCGGTGGTGCTCAGGTGCATGAAGGGGCACCCTGGATGGGTAGTCGCTGTGAGCGCCCGGTGCGCGTCCTGTGACGTGCGGGCTGAGCGCTCCTAACACTGTGTTGCCCCGTGAGGCCCCCTCTGCAACCTTCGCAACGGGCCTCCGGTGTGCGCGTGTTGCGCAATATGGTGACGGTACGGGCAAGCAACGACGCTGCCCACGGACACGCGGAGACCACGGTGCAGTATCACGAGTCCATGATCGACCTTGTCGGCAACACCCCGCTGATCAAGCTGAACAACGTCACGGAGGGTATCCGGGCGACCGTTCTGGCGAAGGTCGAATACTTCAATCCCGGCGGTTCGGTGAAGGACCGGATCGCGCTGCGGATGATCGAGGCGGCGGAGGCGTCGGGCGAACTGCGCCCGGGCGGCACCATCGTCGAGCCCACCTCCGGCAACACCGGTGTGGGGCTTGCCATCGTGGCCCAGCAGAAGGGGTATCGCTGCCTGTTCGTGTGCCCCGACAAGGTCTCCACGGACAAGATCAACGTGCTGCGCGCGTACGGCGCCGAGGTCGTCGTCTGCCCGACTGCCGTGGATCCCGAGCACCCCGACTCGTACTACAACGTCTCGGACCGGCTGGTGCGCGAGACGCCCGACGCATGGAAGCCCGACCAGTACAGCAACCCCAACAACCCGCGCTCGCACTACGAAACGACCGGACCGGAGCTGTGGCAGCAGACGGACGGACGCATCACCCACTTCGTCGCGGGCATCGGCACCGGCGGCACGATCTCCGGAACGGGCCGCTATCTCAAGGAGATCAGCGAAGGCCGCGTGCGGATCGTCGGCGCGGACCCGGAAGGGTCGGTCTACAGCGGTGGTTCGGGCCGCCCGTACCTCGTCGAGGGTGTCGGTGAGGACTTCTGGCCGGACGCGTACGACCGCGGCGTGGCCGACGAGATCGTCGCCGTCTCCGACAAGGACTCCTTCCAGATGACGAGGCGTCTCGCCAAGGAGGAGGGGCTGCTCGTCGGCGGGTCCTGCGGCATGGCCGTCGTGGGTGCGCTGGAGGTGGCCCGCGGGCTCGGCCCGGACGACGTGGTCGTCGTGCTGCTGCCGGACGGCGGCCGGGGCTACCTCAGCAAGATCTTCAACGACGAGTGGATGAACGACTACGGCTTCCTCTCGGAGGGCGAGGCCACGGTCGTACGCGTCGGAGACGTCCTGCGCCACAAGGAAGGTCCCATCCCCTCGCTCGTCCACATGCACCCCGACGAGACGGTCGGTGAAGCGATCGAGGTACTGCGCGAGTACGGGGTCTCGCAGATGCCGGTGGTCAAGCCGGGCGCCGGGCACCCGGACGTGATGGCGGCCGAGGTCGTCGGGTCGGTCGTCGAACGGGAGCTCCTGGACGCCCTGTTCGCGCAGCGCGCCTCGCTCGGGGACCGGCTGGAGAAGCACATGAGCGCCCCGCTGCCGCACGTCGGTTCCGGCGAGTCCGTGGACGATCTGATGCCGGTGCTCGAAGGCGCGGACGCGGCAGTGGTGTTGGCGGACGGCAAGCCCGTGGGCGTGGTCAGCAGGCAGGACCTGCTGGCGTACCTCGCGAGCGGCGCGAAGAAGTAGCCGACGGAGCAACCAGGGCGCAGGGAGCGGGTCCTCGAAGTGATCCGCAAGTGTCACGGCCCGGAAAAGAGCGCTTAACACCGCTCCCGCAGAGTTGTCCGTGTCGGCGTCGGGGAATTCCGGAGCGGCTCCCGGACCTCGAGGACGCCCTGGACGCGACCGGTTCCGGCCGGCGCGCATCCCGGCGGGGGCCGCCGTCGTCCCGCCCCGGTGCACGCACCGGGGTGCGGCGGCCCCCGTCCCGGCGCACTCCCCGGCCCTCGCCCGCGGTCTGCGTCACACCGCCGCCGTGACCGTCGCGGTCCACGGCCGGTGAACACCAGTGCGGGGAACGGCTGGCCGGCCCCCGCACCCGTCCCGTTCCGTGCGGTGTCAGTCCCAGTCGTCGTCCTTGCGGGGCTCCTTGGCCCGTCCGAAGCCGAACCAGGACCGGTGCGCCTGCACGGCGTTGACCGCCACGATCCCGCCCCAGCAGACCAGCAGCCCGGGAAGTCCCGTGTTGACCGCGGCGATCGCGGAGAGGGGAACGGCGAGCACCAGCGAGGCGACGCCGAGCAGCCGGGGGCCCATGCCTTCCGGGTAGGAGGGCGAGCCGGCGGTGGTGTGCGAGCGAGTGCTGCCGCGGGCGACGACCATCTGCTGCTCGGCCATGGCGCGGCGGGTCCGTTTGTCCACGACGGTCTCCAGCCGCTTGTCGATCTTGTCCAGGAAGGAGGCGATCAGCTCTTCCTCGTACTCCTGGCCGAGTTCCCTGCGGGTCTGGAGAGTCGCGTCGAGTTCTCGTGCCAACTCGGGGTCGCGGGCGTTCATGGCCGCGACGTTACGCTTCCGGGCTGCCGACAACAGTGGTGCTAGCCCCCGTATGCGGCTGCGGGCGGCCCCTCCTGTGCGGCGGCGGGGTCCCGGCTCGGACCCCCTGCGGTGCGGTTCCGGGGATCGTGCGGCCGGGGACGTGCCCGGTGCCGAAGTGCGTTGCCGGGAACGGGAGTCGGGCGAGGGGCCCGACGACGTACACGTCGGCGCGTTCCCCAGCCGGAGCGAGCCGATCGCCGTCCCGCCGAGGTTCGCCGGAAGTTGGCTCGCGGTGAGGCGGTGAGGCGGTGCGCGGGCTGCCGGGGCCGTACGGTGCTGTGCCTCGTCGCCGAAGCTGATCATCCGGAGTCACTTGCCCGACTGCATATAGTCATGCACAGTCGTTCCGTGGTGAATAGATCTCACGAGCCGGGTGGGGAACCTCCGGTCCCCGGGCCGCCGGCGGCGCCACGACGCACGGCGAGCGGGAGCGTCATGACCAGGAGGACGGGATGAGCAGCGCCGGAGCGCGGTTGCTGAAGCTCTTCGAGGGGCACCGCCTCACGCCGACGCAGCGCCGCATCGCGCACTGCATGGTGCGGCAGGCCGGCGACGCGCCGTTCCTGTCCAGCGTGGAGCTCGCGGAGCTGGCAGGCGTGAGCCAGCCCTCCGTCACCCGCTTCGCCGTGGCGCTCGGCTTCGACGGCTACCCGGCACTGCGCAGGCACCTCCGGGAGACGGCCCCCGAGACGGCGTCCTCGCCGCCGCGCGGCGAGGACGACGGCGAACCCGATCCGTGCAACGCCTACCAGCAGGCCGTGCAGGCGGAGATCGACAACCTGCGGCACCTCGCCGCGCTGCTCGCCGACCCCGCCCCCGTCGAACGCGCGGGCCGCATGCTCGCCGCCACGCCCGCCCTTCCCGTCCTCGGCCTGCGCGCCGCGTCGGCGCAGGCTCGCGGCTTCGCCTACTTCGCGGCGAAGGTCCACCCGGACGTGCGGCTCCTGGACGAGGGCGGCAGCATGCTGGCCGACCGCATCGACGGGTGCGTACGAGCCGGGGCGCAGGTGCTGCTCTGCTTCGCGCTGCCCCGGCACCCGAAGGAGGTCGCCGAGGCGCTCTCGTACGCACGAGGTGCCGGGCTGCGGATCGTCACCGTCGCCGACAGCGCCTTCGCGCCCGTCGCACACCCGGAGGATCTGCTGCTCCCGGCGGCCGTCGGAACAGGGCTGGTGTTCGACACCGCCTGTGCGCCGATGCTGCTGGGCCGGGTGCTGCTGGAGGCGATGTGCGACGGGCTGCCGCAGGCGCAGGCACGCCTCGAGGACTTCGACGCGCGGGCGGCGGAACGCGGGCTGTTCATGGAGTGAGCGGCGGAGGGGAGGGGGTCTCCGGAGGCGGGGCCGGGCGGGAGCCGGTCCGGTGCCGCGGTCCGTCCGCCTGCCAGTGCGGATCGCGTCCCAGGAACGCGACGAGGCGGTCGCTCGGATCGGCCTCCGCGGGAACCGTCAGCGGTGGCCCGAAGAGCGGGAAACGCAACGCCGGTGTCGGCACCAACTGCCGTGCCGTACGGATCAGTTCGTTCGCCAGAGCAGCCGGGACGGGTCGGGGCAGCCCCGTCGCCCGAGCGATGTCCCAGCCGTGCACGGCGATCTCCAGCGCTCCGGCGCGTGCGACGGCTGCGGCCGTGATCGGCAGGTCGGCGACGGCGACCACCCGGTCGCAACCGCTGCCGGCGGCCGCCCAGGCGCCCAGCAGGCGCGACGCCGTCGAACGTACTGCCGCCGCCGGATCGTCCCTGTGGTTCTCGTGGGCGTCCGCCGGAGCGTGAGGCTCCGGAGCGGCGTTCGCACGGGCTTCCGCTGCCGCTGCGTCAGCAGCTTCCGCACGCGGGCCCGCGTCCGCCGCCTGCGCCGCGGAGGGCACCTCCACGTATCCGTCCTCGATGCCTTCGCACAGCGCGCACAGCGAGTCGTGGGTGTGCCACAGCAGCGTCCGCAGATCCCAACTCCGGCACGGCGTCGGATGGTTGAGCGTCCGGGAAGTGACGGGCCGCAGAGCGCACAGCGCGTACCCCAACGCCCGCTCCAGCAACGCCGTTTCGGCCGTCAGCGTGCCGTCCTCCATCACCCTCCCGCCCTCCCGCCGCCCAACGCCCCTACGGTTCAGTCCTGTTCGTCCTTCATCTGGATGAACTGGACGTAGTTTCCGTCCGGATCCTCGACCGTGGAGAACCAGAAGCCGAAGTCGGTCTCCTCCACGGGACGTACCCAGCGCACGCCGAGAGAGTTCAGGTGCCGCTCGGCGGCCCGGATGTCGCGCACGCTGAAGTTGACCATGTGCCGGCCGGGTTCGGCCGATCTCGGCGCGACGTCGTCCCGCTTGTCGAACCCCAGGTACATGCCGTCCCCGATCGCCAGCAGGTGCTCCTCCCAGCGGGCGCCCAGCGGTTCGAGTGCGGAGCGGTACCAGGCGATGAGCCGGTCGCGGTCGGTGCTGCTCAGCAGGATGCCGACGGCGTGCAGATTGCCGGGGGCTGCCATGAGTCCTCCACAGGTGACGGTTCTTCCGATGTCACTTGTACGGACTGCGCGCGGACCGCGAACTCATCGGCGCCGGGCGGCCGCTCCGAGAGCGAACCTGTTGACCGCCCACAGCGCGACGCCGAGCAGCACGAGCACGCCCGCCCGGACATAGACGTCGGTCTCACGGTCCGCCAGCGGACTGGCCAGCAGCCCGGCCGCGACGGCACCGATGACCGGCAGTGCGGTGGGCGTACGGAAGTGCTCGTGGTCCACCCGTTCCTTGCGCAGCACCAGCACGGCGACGTTGACCACGGCGAAGACGCACAGGAGCAGGAACGAGGTGGTGTCGCCCAGCCCTTCGATCTCCCCCGTGGAGACGAGGGCGACGGCGAGCAGCGTGACGAAGACGATGCCGACGACGGGCGTACGCCGCACCGGCAGGACCTTGCCCATGAAGCGGGGCAGGATGCGCTCGTTGGCCATCCCGTAGCAGAGCCGCGAAGCCATCATGATGTTGATGAGCGCGGAGTTGCTGACCGCGAACAGGGCGATGACGGCGAAGAGTTCGGGCGGGAAGCTCACCCCGCCCGCCTTGACGACCTCCAGCAGCGGGCCGCTGGAGTTCTCCAGTACCCGGAAGTCGACCAGCAGCGAGGAGACCAGCGCCACCAGCACGTAGATCGTGCCCGTGACGCAGACGCCGATGAACAGCGCCCGGGGGAAGGTACGCGAGGGATCGATGGTCTCCTCCGCCATGTTGACGGAGTCCTCGAAGCCGACGAAGGCGAAGAAGCCCAGCGCGGTCGCTCCCATCACGCCCGTCAGTACGGCGTATCCGGTGCCGCCCGCCGTGTCGATCTCGGCCAGCCGGCCCGGGTCGCCCTCGCCCGCGAAGACCGCGTACACGCCGATGGAGATGATGATCAGCAGACCCGTCAGCTCGATGACCGTGAGGACGACGTTGGTCTTGACCGACTCCGAGACGCCGCGCAGGTTCAGGGCGGCCAGCGCGAGGATGAAGAGGATCGCGATGAGCGTGGGCGGCACGTCCACGAGTTCGCCCAGGTAGTCCCCCGCGAACGCGCGGGCGGCCGCACTTGCCGACGACAGCCCGGAACACATCACCATGAACGCCACGATGAACGTCAGGAAGGGCACCTTGAACGCGCGCTGCGTGTAGAGCGCGGCTCCGGCGGCACGCGGGTACTTGCCCACCAGTTCCGCGTACGACGCCGCAGTCAGCAACGCCACCGCGAACCCGATGACGAACGGGAGCCACAGCGCCCCGCCGATCTTGCCCGCGACGCTGCCGGTGGTGGCGTAGATGCCGGTACCCAGGATGTCGCCGATGATGAAGAGGACCAGCAGCTTGGGGCCGATCGCGCGGTGGAGAGGGGTCTCCCCGGAGGGGTTCGTGGGCGCTGTCGCATCTCGAGTGTCCGGCATGCGCACTAGCTTCCCATCCCAGTGATCGTTAGCGCCTCCGATGATTTCCGTTCCGTCACGTGGTCTGTCCGCGGGGGCCGGCACGCCGTGCGCGCCCCCATGCAAGCGCCCCCATGCACGCGCCCGAGCGCACGGGACCGCGGGACCGCGGGAGGCGTTCCGTAACGGCAGCGACGAGGAGATCCGCATGTCCGACAAGCGACCGACGACCGATCTGGACCCCCGATACAGCGCCCCCGACGCGGTGCCCACCGAGTGGGATACGGCACGGGACCGGCTGGCCGCCGCGGGAATCTACTGGCTCTCGACGGTCCGTCCCGACGGCAGGCCCCACGTCACGCCGCTGCTCGCGGTGTGGTTCGACGGTGCGCTGTACTTCTGCACCGGGGAGGAGGAGCGCAAGTCCCGCAATCTGGCGGCGAATTCGCACTGCGTCCTGACGACGGGGAACGACTCCGCCGACGAAGGGCTCGACCTGGTCGTGGAGGGCGACGCGGTCCGTGTGCCGGAGGACGCGAAGCTGCGCCGCCTGGCGGAGGCGTGGGTGGAGAAGTACGGGGAGGAGTGGCGCTTCGAGGCCGGGGACGGGGCGTTCCACCACTCGGACGGTGGGAAGGCGCTGGTCTACGAGGTGGCGCCGGTGAAGGCGTTCGGCTTCCGCAAGGGCGACTACGCGCAGACGCGGTGGCGTTTCGGTCCGCAGGGGGCTCGTCGCTGAGGGCGGGGCCGCCGGTACCGGGCGGCGGTGCCGTGCCGGGGCCGGCGGTGCGGTGCCGCGGCGCCCGGCCACCTGTCGGAAGCGGCTGTGGATGCCGCTTCCGGATACCGGAAGACACGGTTGAGGAGCGGACCGTTCCGGAGCAGGGTGTCTCCCCCTACCCCGAGGAGAGGACGCCTCACATGACGCCAGAGCCGACGACACCACCGAATCCGCCGGGCCCTGTCACGACCGGCTCCCGCACGCTGCCTCCCTTCCGCGCCGACCACGTGGGGAGCCTGCTGCGCCCGTCCGGGCTGAAGGCCGCACGGGAGGACCACGCCGCCGGGAAGCTGGACGCGGCCGGGTTGCGGGCGGCCGAGGACGAGGCAGTGCGCGAGGTCGTGCAGCTTCAGCGGGACGCGGGGCTGCGGGGCGCGACCGACGGGGAGTTCCGCCGACAGTCCTGGCACATGGACTTCATCTACGCGCTCGGCGGCGTCAACAAGGTCATGGACGAGAACCTGCGCGTCCAGTTCCACAACGAGGAGGGGGACATCGAGTTCGCCCCGCCCTCGGCCCACGTGGTGAGCCGGGTGCGGCTCGAAGAGACGATCTTCGCCGACGCGTTCGCGTTCCTGCGGGACACCGTCCCGGCAGGCGTCACACCGAAGCTGACCATTCCCTCGCCGAGCATGGTCCATTACCGGGGCGGGCGCGCTGCCATCGACGAGAGCGTCTACCCCGGCATGGACGCCTTCTGGGAGGACCTGACGGCGGCGTACGCGGACCAGGTACGCGGGGTGTACGAGCTGGGCTGCCGCTACCTTCAGCTCGACGACACCAGCCTCGCCTACCTCAACGACCCCGAACAGCGCCGGCACGTCGCGGAGATCGGCGGCGATCCGGAGCACCAGCACGAGACGTACATCGCCAACATCAACCGGGCCCTCGCGGACCGTCCCGGCGACCTGCGCGTCACCACGCACATGTGCCGCGGCAACTTCGCCTCCTCGTGGGTCGCCTCCGGCGGCTACGACTTCGTCGCCGAGGCTCTCTTCGGGGGGCTGGACGTCGACGGCTTCTTCCTGGAGTACGACGACGAACGCTCCGGCGGGTTCGAACCGCTGCGGTACGTGCCGAAGGGCAAGCAGGTCGTCCTCGGGCTCGTGACCAGCAAGCGGCCGGAACTCGAGGACAAGGACGCGTTGAAGCGCCGCATCGACGAGGCGTCACGCTTCGTGGACGTCGACCAGCTGTGCCTGTCGCCGCAGTGCGGCTTCTCCTCGACGCTGGAGGGCAACAACCTCACGATCGACGACCAGAAGGCCAAGCTGGCGCTGATCGTGGAGACGGCGGAGGAGGTGTGGGGCGGGGCGTGAGCCGGCGCGCGGGGTGGTGGGGGCGGCGGGGCTGTGGGTTGCTTCGTGCGGGTGCGGGTGCGGGTGCGGGTGCGGGTCCGTTTGCGGGTGCGGTGTGGTGCGGGGCGGGCGAGGGGTTGGGCGGGGCCGGGGCCTCCGCGGTGGCCATTCCGGGACGGCATGATTTACGGCCCGGACCCGTGCGGTGAGTTGCAGCCCAGCCAGATGGTGTGTCCGGGCCGAAAATCACGCTTGAGTGTCCCGGAACGGCCACCGCTCCGACCCCGTCCCCTCCCGTGAGTCCAGCCTCGGGCCCGTCGGTCCCGTGGGTCCCCCGTCCGTCCTGTCCTCGGGTCCGTCGGTTCCTTCTGTGGGTTCCGCCTCGGGTCCGTCGGTTCCTTCGGTGGGTTCCGCCTCGGGCTCCGTTCCCTTCCGGCGGTCTTGCCTCCGTCAGCAGGGTGGGCGGCTGCGGGTCACGATTCTGAGGCTGCCGGAGGTGAGGACCCGGGCCTGGAGTGAGCCGCAGGCGCAGCGGGTCCAGACGACCGCGCCTTCGGCTGTGGGGTGAAGGGAGAGATTTTGGGCCGGCTGGTCGTCGGGCCGGCCGCAGTACGGGCAGTGAGACATGAGTCAAGGCTGCCGGGGCGGAACCGTTCAGGTCCAGGTTCGATTTTTTCAACTGAACGTGTACAACAGCTACATGATTGATTTGCGGCGTCTCACTGTCCTGCGGGCCATCGCGCAGTACGGCACAGTGACCGCTGCCGCGGGGGCAGTGCATCTGACTCCTTCGGCGGTCTCCCAGCAAGTCCGCTTGCTGGGCCGGGAGTTGGGTGTGGCGTTGCTGGAGCCGCAAGGCCGGCGCGTGCGGTTGACTCCCGCGGCGCGTGTGCTGCTTCAACATGCCGACGCCATGGAGGAGTTGTGGCAGCGTGCCGAGGCCGAGCTGCACGGCACGGCCGTCGGGGAGCCGAGCGGGACGCTGCGGGTGGCCGGGTTCCCGACCGCCGCTTCCGCGCTGCTCGCGCCGATGGCCGTACGGCTGCACAGCACGTGGTCCGCGCTGACCGTCCAGGTGAGGGAGGCCGAGCCGCTCGAGTGCTTCTCCTTGCTGTTCGCGGACGACACCGACCTGGCCGTGGTCGAGGCGACGCCGGAGAATCCTCCCCCGAACGACCGGCGCTTCGACCAGCGGCGGCTGCTGGACGACCCGTTCGACCTGCTCACGCACCCCGGCCATGCGCTTGCCGGCAAGGATGCCGTCCCGCTGGACGATCTCGCCGGTGAGAAGTGGATTCTGGGTATGCCCGGCAGCAGTTGCACTTCACGGCAGCTCGTGATGTCGGCCTGCCACAGTGCGGGGTTCGTGCCCTCCATCTCCCACGAGGCGCGGGAGTGGAGCGTCGCCGCCACGTTCGTCTCCCACGGCCTGGGGATCGCGCTGGTGCCGCGGCTGGCCGTGCTGCCCTCCGAACTCGACCTCGTACGCACGCCATTGGAGTCGGCGCCGTCGAGGCGTCTGCTGACCGTCACGCGGCGGGGCGGCGACGGTCACCCGGCTGTCGCCGCCGGCCTCGGGCTTCTCGGTGAACTCGCCGCCGAACTCGGTCAGTTCGCGGACCGCAGCGCGTCGCGCTGTGCCCCGCCGGACTCGGCGACGATGTCGTCCAGCGACTGCGGTTCGCGTACGGCCGTGAAGCTGACCTCCTCGTCGTCGGCCACCGTGAAGCCGTAGACGCCCGGCCGGGGAAGCGAGTTGTAGCCGAAGGGGTTGGAGAAGTAGTACGCGCCGGTGTCCAGGAGCGCGGCATGGTCGCCCGCCTCCAGTCGCGGGAGCGGCCGGTCGCGCGCCACGAGGTCGCCGGCGAAGCAGCAGGGGCCCGCGACGTCCTGGGCGACGGTGTCGCCCCTCTTCGGCATTCCCTTGGCGTCGTAGGCGGCGACGCGCAGCGGCCAGGCGTCGGGCGTGAAGACGGTGCGTACCGCGATCTGTGCGCCCGCATGGGTGACGGCGATGGGCCGCCCGCCCGCCGACTTGGCGTACTCCACGCGGGCGAGGACCGTGCCCGCCTTCGCGGTCAGGGAACGGCCGAACTCGGTGACGATGCCGTAGCGGCCGTCGAAGAGTCCGGGCACGGTACGGGCGAGCAGCCGCGCGTAGTCGCGGTGGGTCGGTGTGAACTCGTCGGAGGAGAAGTTGACGGGAAGGCCGCCGCCCAGGTCGAGGGTGTCGATCTGCCGGCGTCCCGTGGCGGCGTTGATCTCCTCGGCGAGGTCGTACGTCGCCCGGGCCCCCTCCGCCATCAGTTCGAGCGGTATGCCCTGCGAGCCGATGTGCGAGTGCAGCCGGGTCAGCCAGGGGCGCTCGCGGTACGCCTCGACGACCCAGTCCCGGGCTCCGGGGTCGCGGAGGGCGACGCCGAACTTCGAGGTGGCGGTCGCGGTGCTCATGGCGCCGATGGCCCCTTCGCCGATCTGCGGATTGACGCGCAGCCCGACGGGTGAGGCCGGAGCCGCGCCGGGTGTGACGAGGGCGTCGAGCCGGGCGAGTTCCTGCGGGTTGTCGGCGTTGAGCGCGATGCCGAGGGCGAGCGCCTCGCGCAGTTCGGCGCCGGTCTTGGCGGGGGAGTCCAGGACCGTCCGGTCCGCCGGGACGCCCGCTGCGCGGGCCAGCGCCAGCTCCCCGGGGCTGGCGACCTCGCAGCCGATGCCCTCGTCGGCCAGCAGCCGCAGTACGGGCACGAGCGAGGCGGCCTTGACGGCGAAGGTGTGCAGGACGTTCTGGCCCGGGGCGGCCACCTCGGTGAAGGCGTCGCGCACCGCGGCTGCGGTCTCCCGCACGCTCCGTACGTCGAGCAGTGCGACGACGGGCTGGTCGTCCTCGGTGACGAGGCCCTGATCGACGGCGGCCCGCACGGCCAGGTCGCGGCGGGTGGCTGCGGCGGCGGAGTCGCCCTGGGTGTCGGTGGAGTGGTGCATGGAACAAGCCAAACACGTTCGGGCCAGGAGCGGTATAGACCACTTCACGGTGTTGACTAGGTCTATTCACTCCGTAGAGTTGGTGAATAAATGAAGTCGGGTGCACAGCAGGGAGGCAGGGCACATGTCTGGACCGCGACCCGTACGGGCGCCGCGCGGCACCGAACTCAGTGCACGGGGCTGGCAGCAGGAAGCCGCCCTTCGCATGCTGCAGAACAACCTCGACCCCGAGGTCGCCGAGCACCCCGACAAGCTCGTGGTCTACGGCGGCACGGGCAAGGCGGCCCGGGACTGGCCCTCCTTCGACGCGATGGTGCGTACGCTCCGCACCCTCCGGGACGACGAGACGATGCTCGTCCAGTCGGGCCGCCCCGTCGGCGTGATGCAGACCCACGAGTGGGCTCCGCGCGTCCTCCTCGCCAACTCCAACCTGGTGGGCGACTGGGCGAACTGGGAGGAGTTCCGCCGCCTCGACGCCCTCGGCCTGACCATGTACGGGCAGATGACGGCCGGTTCGTGGATCTACATCGGAACGCAGGGAATCCTCCAGGGGACTTACGAGACGTTCGCGGCGGTCGCGGCCAAGCGCTTCGGCGGCACCCTCGCCGGGACGATCACTCTGACCGCCGGCCTCGGTGGCATGGGCGGTGCCCAGCCGCTCGCCGTGACGATGAACGACGGGGTCGTGATCTGCGTCGAGTGCGATCCGTCCCGCATCGAGCGGCGCATCGACCACGGCTACCTGGACGTACGCGCCCATTCCCTCGACCACGCGCTGGAGTTGGCGACCCGGGCCCGGGACGACCGCCGGCCCCTGTCGATCGGCGTGCTCGGAAACGCGGCCGAGGTGGTGCCGGAGCTCCTCCGGCGCGGCGCTCCGATCGACATCGTCACCGACCAGACGAGCGCGCACGACCCGCTGTCCTATCTGCCCGTCGGAGTCGACTTCGACGACATGGCCTCGTACGCGGCCGACAAGCCCGCCGACTTCACCCTGCGGGCACGGGAGTCGATGGCCCGGCACGTGGAGGCCATGGTCGGCTTCATGGACGCGGGCGCCGAGGTCTTCGACTACGGCAACTCCATCCGCGGGGAGGCGCAACTCCACGGCTACGGGCGGGCGTTCGACTTTCCCGGCTTCGTGCCCGCCTACATCCGGCCGCTCTTCTGCGAGGGCAGGGGGCCCTTCCGGTGGGCGGCCCTGTCCGGCGACCCCAGGGACATCGCCGCGACCGACCGGGCGCTGCTCGACCTCTTCCCGGAGAACGAGTCGCTCTCGCGATGGCTGCGCCTCGCCGGTGAACGCGTCCACTACCAGGGCCTTCCGGCCCGCATCTGCTGGCTCGGATACGGCGAGAGGGACCGCGCCGGCGAACGCTTCAACGACATGGTCGCCGCCGGGGAACTCTCCGCCCCCGTCGTCCTGGGGCGCGACCATCTCGACTGCGGATCGGTGGCCTCGCCCTACCGGGAGACCGAAGCCATGCGTGACGGTTCCGACGCCATCGCGGACTGGCCGCTGCTGAACGCCATGGTCAACGTCTCCTCCGGGGCGACCTGGGTCTCGGTGCACCACGGCGGTGGCGTCGGCATGGGCCGGTCGCTCCACGCCGGCCAGGTCACCGTCGCGGACGGCACGGCCCTCGCCGGGGAGAAGCTGCGCCGCGTGCTGACGAACGACCCGGGCATGGGCGTCGTACGGCATGTGGACGCCGGATACGAGCGTGCGGAGGAGATCGCCGCCGAGAGGGGCGTACGCGTGCCGATGCGGGAAGGCGAGAGCGTGTGACCTCACCGCAGCAGGACCATGAGAGCCAGGACGCCCCCGGCGCGGCGGGCGGCCCCGCCGCGTCGGCCCGGGGCAGGCCGGTCGTGGGCAGGCCCGTACCGCGACTGCGGGCCGCCGCGGATGCCGCGGAAGCCGTCATGCGGCAGCCCTCCTTCCACGAGATGTGGCGCGACCTGGCCTCCATCGGCCGCGACAGGCGTAGCGGTGGCTACCGCCGCTACGCCTGGACCGGCGCGGACACCGACTGCCGAGCCTGGTTCCGCGCCCAGGCCGAGAGCCGCGGCCTGGCCTACGAGCTGGACCGCAACGGCAACCAGTGGGCCTGGCTCGGAGTCGCCACCGCGGAGGACATCGCCCTGGGCAACGCGGTCGTCACCGGCTCCCACCTCGACTCCGTCCCGGACGGCGGCGCCTTCGACGGGCCGCTCGGCGTCGTCTCCGCATTCGCCGCGCTCGACCGGCTCCGGGAGGACCACGCGGCGTTCACCGCGCCCGTCGGCATCGTCAACTTCACCGACGAGGAAGGCGCGCGCTTCGGGCTCGCCTGCGTCGGCTCCAGGCTCAGCGCGGGCGGCCTCAGCCAGAAGCAGGCGCACGCCCTGACGGACGGGGACGGCATCACCCTCCCGCAAGCCATGGAACGGGCGGGGCACGACCCGGACGCCATCGGGCCCGACCCCGAACGCCTCGCCCGTATCGGCGCGTTCGTCGAACTCCACATCGAGCAGGGACGCGCGCTCGCCGACCCGGCCGCGCTCGCCCGCACCGGCGCGGACAGCGGTTCCGTGGGCCCGCGGGGACGTCCCGTCGGTGTCGCGTCGGCGATCTGGCCGCACGGGCGCTGGCGCTTCGACTTCCACGGCGAGGCCAACCACGCGGGCACGACCCGCATCGAGGACCGACGTGACCCCATGCTGACCTACGCGGCCACGGTGCTCGCAGCCCGCGAGGAAGCCCTGCATGCCGGTGCGCTGGCCACGTTCGGCAAGGTCGCCGTCGAGCCCAACGGCGTCAACGCAGTCCCCGGCCTGGTGCGCGGCTGGCTCGACTCCCGTGCCGCGGACGAGGACACCCTGGCCGCCGTCGTCGCCGCGGTGGAGCACGCCGCCGCCGAACGCGGGCGCCGCGACGGCGTCGACGTGCACGTGACGCGCGAATCCCGCACCCCCGTCGTGGAGTTCGCCCACGGCCTGCGGGACCGCATCGCGCAGCAGCTGGGCGACGCGCCCCTGCTGCCGACCGGAGCCGGACACGACGCCGGCATCCTCTCCGCGTCCGTCCCGACGGCGATGCTGTACGTACGGAACCCCACCGGGATCTCCCATGCGCCCGCCGAGTTCGCCGAGGAGGACGACTGCGAGGCCGGGGTGGCCGCACTGGCCGACGTACTGGAGGGGCTGGCGTGCCGATGACATCCGGGCGGGAGCCGGCGCGGACTGCCTACTGGTGCGAATACGCGTGGCTGAACGGTCTCGTGGAGTCCGGCGTCGTGCTGCGCACCGGTGCCGACGGCATGATCACCGACGTGCGCACGGCGGTCGAGGCACCCCCGCAGGGCGCCGAACCGCTCCGCGGACTCACCCTGCCCGGCCTGGCCGACGCGCATTCGCACGCCTTCCACCGTGCGCTGCGCGGAACCGTACAGGTCGGGTCGGGCACTTTCTGGACCTGGCGGGAGACCATGTACCGGGTCGCGTCCCAGCTGACGCCCGACTCCTACTACGCCCTGGCCCGGGCGGTCTACGCGGAGATGGCCCTGGCCGGCATCACCTGCGTCGGCGAGTTCCACTACCTCCACCACGCACCCGGCGGCGAGCGCTACGACGACCCCAACGCCATGGGGCACGCACTCGTCGCCGCCGCCGCGGACGCGGGCATCCGCATCACCCTGCTGGACACGGCCTACCTGGCCTCCGGCATCGGACGCCACGGCGCCGGCGAGCCGCCCACCCGCCCGCAGCTGCGGTTCTCCGACGGCACCGCGGACGCGTGGGCGGAGCGGGCCGGCGACCTGCGGGCCGACGCGGCCCACGTCCGTACGGGTGCGGCCATCCACTCCGTACGGGCGGTCCCCGCAAGGGAGTTGGGCACTGTGGCCGAGTGGGCACGGGCACGCGAGGCGCCCCTGCACGTACACCTCTCGGAGCAGACCGCCGAGAACGACGCCTGCCAGGAGGCGCACGGCTGCACACCGTCCCGTCTCCTCGCCGACCACGGGGTGTTCGGACGCCGCACCACCGCGGTCCACGCCACGCACCTCACGGACGACGACATCGCTCTGCTCGGCGGCGCATCGGCAGGGGTGTGCATGTGCCCCACCACCGAACGCGACCTCGCGGACGGCATCGGCCCGGCCCCCCGACTCGAACGTGCCGGGGCCACGTTGTCGCTGGGCAGCGACAGCCACGCCGTGGTCGACCTGCTGGAGGAGATGCGCGCGATGGAGCTGAACGAACGGCTGCGCGCCCGCACCCGGGGGCACTGGACCGCGGCTCAACTGCTGCGCGCGGCAACGGAGCAGGGACACGAGGCGCTGGGCTGGCCCGAGGCCGGCCGCCTGGAGCCGGGAATGCTCGCCGACTTCACCACGGTCGCGCTGGATTCCGTCCGCACGGCGGGAGCGCTGCCGCGTACGGCCGCGGAGACGGCCGTGTTCGCGGCGACCGCGGCGGACGTCCGGCACACCGTCGTCGGCGGCCGCCACGTCGTAAGGGACGGCCACCACACGTCCGTCGGCGACGTGCCCCGCGCACTCGCCGAAGCCATCGGAGCCCTCAACTAGGGGTGTCGCCCGAGACACCCCCTCATCCCGCTGCCCGGTCACCCGAGGCCGGGCAGGCGAGGCGCCCACGTGACCACCGGGAGGACCCGAGAGATGACCAGCACCCTCGTCACCGGCATCAGCACTCTGGTGACCAACGACCCCGCCCTCGGCGAGGGGCCGCTGGGCCTCGTCGAGGACGCGGCCGTCGTCCTCGACGGCGAGCGCGTCGCGTGGGCGGGTCCCGCGTCCGGGGCGCCCGCGGCCGACGAACGCCACGACGCGCAAGGCTGCGCCGCTCTCCCCGGATTCGTCGACTCCCACTCGCACCTCCTCTTCGGCGGCGACCGCACGGCCGAGTTCAACGCCCGCATGTCGGGACGCCCTTACAGCGCGGGCGGCATCCGTACCACGGTCGCCGCGACCCGCGAGGCGAGCGACGGGGAGCTGGCGGACAACCTGGCGCGCTACCTCGCCGAGGCGCGGCGCCAGGGCACCACCACCATGGAGACCAAGTCCGGCTACGGCCTCACCCCCGGCCAGGAGTCCCGCGCACTGCGGGTGGCGTCGCAGCAGACCGACGAGGTGACCTACCTGGGTGCCCACATCGTCGCCCCCGAGTACGCCGACGACCCGGCCGCCTACGTCGACCTCGTCACCGGACCCATGCTGGACGCCTGCGCCCCGTACGCCCGCTGGGTCGACGTCTTCTGCGAGAAGGGCGCCTTCGACGGCGACCAGGCCCGCGCCGTCCTCACCGCGGGCCAGGCGAAGGGGCTGACGCCGCGCGTCCACGCCAACCAGCTCTCCTACGGCCCCGGCGTGCAGCTCGCCGTCGAACTGGGTGCCGCCTCGGCCGACCACTGCACGCACTTGAGCGACGCGGACGTGGACGCTCTGAGCCAGTCCGCCGACACCGTCGCGACGCTGCTCCCCGGCTGCGAGTTCTCCACCCGCGCCGTGTACCCCGACGCCCGCCGCCTGCTGGACGCCGGTGTCACTGTCGCCCTGTCCACCGACTGCAACCCGGGTTCGTCCTTCACCTCGTCGATGCCGTTCTGCGTGGCCGTCGCCGTACGGGAGATGGGCATGACCCCCGACGAGGCGGTCTGGGCGGCGACTGCGGGCGGCGCACGGGCGCTGCGGCGTACGGACATCGGGCGCATCGCCCCGGGCGCTCTCGCGGATCTCGTGCTGCTCGACGCGCCCTCGCACGTGCACCTCGCCTACCGGCCGGGCGTCCCGCTCGTCTCGCGGGTCTGGCGCCGCGGAGCACTGCTGGGGGAGTGAGGCGGGCAGGGCACTGGCCGAAGGCCCGCCGCAGGAACAGGGAACGGGCCGGACGCGGCAGCGGAAAGCGGTCCGCTCCGGTCTTCACGACCGGAGCGGACCGCCTCACGTGCGTGTCCCGCCCCGAAGGGGGCGGGGAGGATCACTCCTCGATCATCAGCCCCTTGCGGAGCTTGTTCAGGGTCCGCGACAGGAGCCGGGAGACGTGCATCTGGGAGATGCCGAGTTCCTCGCCGATCTCGCTCTGGGTCATGTTGGCGACGAAGCGCAGGGAGAGGATCGTCCGGTCGCGCGCGGGAAGTTCGGCGATCAGCGGCTTGAGGGACTCGACGTACTCGATGCCCTCCAGGCCGTTGTCCTCGTAGCCGATGCGGTCCGCGAGGGCGCCCTCGGTGTCGTCCTCCTCGGGCTGCGCGTCGAGCGAGCTGGCGGTGTAGGCGTTGCTCGCCGCCATGCCTTCGACGACCTCTTCGACGCTGATGTCGAGCCTCTCGGCCAGCTCCTCCATCGTGGGCGCGCGGTCGAGGGTCTGGGCGAGTTCGTCGCCGGCTTTCGCCAGGTCCAGCCGCAGCTCCTGCAGGCGGCGCGGCACGCGCACCGACCAGGAGGTGTCGCGGAAGAAGCGCTTGATCTCGCCGACGATCGTCGGCATCGCGAAGGTCGGGAACTCGACGCCCCGTTCCATGTCGAAACGGTCGATCGCCTTGATGAGGCCGATCGTGCCGACCTGGACGATGTCTTCCATGGGCTCACTGCGGGAGCGGAAGCGGGAGGCCGCGAACTTCACCAGCGCGAGGTTGAGTTCGACCAGCGTGTTGCGTACGTACGCGAACTCGTGAGTGCCCTCTTCGAGGCGCTCCAGGCGCTTGAAGAGCGTCTTGGACATGGCCCGCGCGTCGACCGGTCCGACCTCGTCGTAGGGTGGGAGCTCCGGAAGCCCGAACTGGCCCTCGAGGATCTCCGCGACCTCTTCCGGGCCCGCGGGGTCCGGCACCTGCTCCGGGCTGAACTGCGCCGGAACGACCGGGTCGGTGACGATGCCCGGTTTCCCGTGGTCGAGCCTGGGTGACATGGCGGTGTCCTCCATCATCTCGGCATATGGCTGCCGAAGCCGTGACGTGCACTACGAAGGTGCGGCGCCTCCAAAGCCGACGCGTTTTCTGTATGCCTATACGCCTACCCGGTCGTGCACACGCATGGCAAGTGCTAAATGTCCGAATTTGCACCAATGTGTGGGTTGTTCGGCTACCGGTTGTGTCGGTGAAGGCGTAGGGTTCATGTCGCTCGACGGGGGAACAAGTGACGGCGCTTTGGCAATCAAAAAGGGGTGTGCATGGACCGCGGGATGCCCGGCAGTACGAGCCGGGGTCGGCTGACGGTCGACGTCAGACACCAGGGGGGCAGTGCCGTCCTGACCCCCGAGGGTGAGCTCGATCACCACACGGCGGAGGTGCTCAGCGCCCCGCTGGAGCAAGCCCTCGAGGACGGCTACAGCCGCCTGGTCCTGGACTGCGCGCGACTGGAGTTCTGCGATTCGACAGGCCTGAACGTGCTGCTCGGAGCCCGGCTGAAGGCCGAGGCGGCCGGCGGCGGGGTGCACTTGGCCGGGATGCTGCCGGTGGTGTCCCGGGTCTTCGAGATCACGGGCGCCGGAGCGGTCTTCACTGTGCACGACGACGTCGACGCAGCGCTTGCGCATGTGGCGGAGGCGTGACGGTGTCCGCATCGCTTGTGCAGGGGAGGCGACGCGGAAGTTACGCGTGTCACACGAGTCGGTCCGAATCAGTGGGTGTTCTCACGGCCCCGTAGGGCAGGAGGTCCTCTGGGCAGTCAGATGGGCAGTCAGACACTCGTGTGTTGTCGCTGGCCCGGGCACCCGGCGACGAGAGGCATTATCGGTGATCGGTGAGGTGAACCACTGATGAGCACCATCCGGCCGTATCCGGCGGGCGACTGCGGTCCGGAGCCCGAGGGCGCCGCGACGACAGCAGCCACGCCCGGCGCCGGGACTGCCGGAACGGGAGCCGTCGCCGGCATCTCCGGCCCCGGTGTCGCGAGCGCGTCCGGCCCGGCAGGGCCCCCCGGCACAGGCGGTGTCTCCGGCTCGGCGGAGCAGCCGGGTGCGCAGAACCAGGCCCCCGGTGCCGCTCGGGCCGAGCAGCCCGTGCAGGCGCCTCCCACAGGTGACGCGGCCCACGACGGCGAAACGGGGCAGACCGGCCGTGCCGGCGGTCCCGCCCAGGGAGAGACCGGGAAGGGGCATCCCATGCGCCAGGTGCGCAGACTGCGCCTGGTCGGGGTCAGCGGTGCCGTTCCCCGTGCCCGTGACTTCGTCCGGCAGGCGCTCCAGGACTGGGGGTGGCTGCCCGCCGCAACCGGCGACCAGCGTGCCGCCGCGGAAGACGTCCTGCTGGTCGTCTCCGAACTGGTGACGAACGCGTGCCTCCACGCGGACGGGCCCGAGGAACTGCGCGTCGGCAGCGGATCCAAGATGCTCCGGCTGGAGGTCGTCGACCAGGGCAGCGGTTCGCCCGCCCCCCGCACGCCGCACCGTGCCGGACGTCCCGGGGGACACGGCATGTTCATCGTCCAGCGGCTCTGCCTCGACTGGGGTGTCGTGCGCAATCCGGAGGGCAGCGGCAAGACCGTCTGGGCGGAGCTGGCAGCCCCCAGCTGACGGGCGCCGTTCTCACGCCTTCGTATGCCCAGGTGGGCCGGTGCCGAAAGCCCGTCCGGCCCGTCCCGCGTTCCGGCACCCTCGACCCGGCCCTGACTCCCGGCCTGAACTTCCGCCCTGACTCCCGGCCTCAGCGGTCGAGTTGCTCGATCCGCGCCACGGACGGCCCGCGCCGCGCCCGCAGTTCACGTGCGACCGCCTCCGCGTCGCGCAGCACACGCACCGCGTTGCGCCACGTGAGCTTCGCCAGGTCCTCCTCCGACCAGCTCCTGCGGAGCAGTTCGGCGACGAGGTGCGGGTAGCCGGAGACGTCCTCCAGTTGCCGGGGTACGAACGCCGTGCCGTCGAAGTCGCCGCCGATGCCGATGTGGTCGATGCCCGCCACGTCACGCATGTGGTCCAGATGACCGGCCACCGTGGCCGCGTCCGCGAGCGGACGCGGATTGTCCCGCTCGAACTCCCGGTGCACGCGCATGCCCTGCTCGCTGCTGTCCAGCGGGTGCATCCCGTGGGCGCTCATGTTCTCCTCGGCGGCCTTCGTCCACGCGACGGCTTCCGGGAGGACGAACTTCGGAACGAACGTCGCCATGGCCACACCCCCGTTGGCGGGCAGCGCCGCGAGCACGTCGTCGGGGATGTTGCGCGGATGGTCGCACACCGCGCGTGCCGAGGAGTGCGAGAAGATCACCGGCGCCTCGCTCACCCGCAGGGCGTCCCGCATGGTGCTCGCGGCGACGTGCGAGAGGTCGACGAGCATCCCCACCCGGTTCATCTCCCGTACGACCTCCTCGCCGAAGCGGGAGAGGCCGTCGTGCCGCGGCTCGTCGGTCGCCGAATCGGCCCAGTCGATCGTGTCGTTGTGGGTGAGCGTCATGTAGCGCACGCCCAGCTCGTGCAGCGCTCGCAGCGTGGCGAGAGAGTTGTTGATCGAGTGGCCGCCCTCGGCTCCCATGAGCGAGGCGATACGGCCCTCCGACCGTGCCGCCTCCACGTCGTCGGCCGTCAGGGCGAGCCGCAGGTCCGCGGAGTGGCGGTCCGCCAACTGACGTACGACGTCGATCTGTTCGAGACACGCACTCACGGCGCTGTCCCCGCGGAGGTCGGTGCGTACGTACACCGACCAGAACTGGCCGCCGACACCGCCCGCACGCAGCCGGGGGATGTCGGTGTGCAGATGGGCGGACTGGTCCTCGGAGATGTCACGCAGGTCCAGGTCGTAGGCGACCTGTTCGCGCAGCGCCCAGGGCAGGTCGTTGTGCCCGTCGACGACGGGGTGTGCGGCGAGGAGTTCGCGTGCCCGCTCCAGGAGGGAGTCGTCGGTCGCCACCCCGCATCAGCTCCCGAAGCCGAAGCCGGAACGGCCCGCTGCCACCTTGCTGCGCAGCCTGCGGCCCTTCTCGGACGCCTCGTCGTTCAGCTCGTCCTGGAACCGCCGCATGCGCTCCTGCAGATCCGGCTCGCCGGCCGCGAGCATCCGGACGGCCAGGAGGCCCGCGTTGCGCGCGCCGCCGACCGAGACCGTCGCCACGGGCACCCCGGCAGGCATCTGCACGATGGAGAGCAACGAGTCCATCCCGTCGAGGTACTTCAGCGGCACCGGCACGCCGATCACCGGCAGGGGCGTCACCGCAGCGAGCATGCCCGGCAGGTGGGCGGCGCCGCCCGCGCCGGCGATGATCGCCCGCAGTCCGCGTGCGGCGGCCCCCTCCCCGTAGGCGACCATCTCGCGAGGCATGCGGTGCGCGGAGACGACGTCCGCCTCGAACGGGATCTCGAACTCGTCCAGCGCCTTGGCGGCTTCCTCCATGACCGGCCAGTCGGAGTCGGAGCCCATCACGAGGCCGACAAGCGGGGTTCCAGTCGTCATTCGGGGATCGTCCCTCGCAGGTATCCGGCGGCGTGGGCGGCGCGTTCGCGCACATCGGCCAGGTCGTCGCCGTAGGTGTTGACGTGGCCGACCTTCCGGCCGGGCTTCACGTCCTTGCCGTACATGTGGATCTTCAACTGCGGGTCCCGTGCCATGCAGTGCAGGTACGCGGAGTACATGTCGGGGTAGTCGCCGCCGAGTACGTTCGCCATCACCGTCCACCTCGCACGCGGCCGCGGATCACCCAGCGGAAGGTCGAGCACGGCCCGCAGATGGTTGGCGAACTGCGAGGTGACCGCGCCGTCCTGCGTCCAGTGGCCGGAGTTGTGCGGGCGCATCGCCAGTTCGTTCACCAGTACGCGGCCGTCGGGGGTCTCGAAGAGCTCCACCGCGAGATGGCCGACGACGCCCAGCTCGTCCGCGATCCGCAGCGCCAACTCCTGCGCCTGCACGGCCTCGTGCGCCGGCAGACCCGGCGCGGGGGCGATCACGGTGTCGCAGACGCCGCCCACCTGGATCGATTCGACGACGGGATAGGCGACCGCCTGGCCGTGCGGCGAGCGCACCACGCAGGCCGCCAGCTCGCGGGCGAAGCCGACCTTCTCCTCCGCCAGGACGGGCACTCCCGCCTTGAAGGGATCGGCCGCTTCGGCGGCGCTGCGCACGACCCACACGCCCTTGCCGTCGTAGCCGCCGCGCACGGTCTTCAGCACGACGGGCACGGGGAACCCGCTCCCGGCCCCGGGGCCGCCCGCATCGCGGCCGCCGGGGCTGCCGGCATCGCGGCCGCTGCTCAGGCCGTCCGCCCGCGCCACCTCCGCAGCGAACGCAGCCACGTCTGCGGGATCGCGCACGATGCGGTGCCGCGGGCACGGCACCCCCATGCTGTCGAGCCGGGCGCGCATCACGCCCTTGTCCTGGGCGTGCACCAGAGCGTCCGGCCCCGGGCGTACGGGCACGCCGTCCGCCTCCAGGGCCCGCAGGTGATCGGTCGGTACGTGCTCGTGGTCGAAGGTGATCACGTCGCACCCGCGGGCGAACGCACGCAGCGTGTCCAGGTCGCGGTAGTCGCCCACGACGACGTCGCGCACGACCAGCGCAGCGGAGTCCTGCGGAGTGTCCGAGAGAAGCCTGAATCCGATGCCGAGGGGGATGCCCGCCTCGTGGCTCATACGGGCGAGCTGGCCACCGCCGACCATGCCGACTACCGGGAACGTCACAACGTCAGCGTATCCGTACGCCGTGCGGGTCCGAAGACCGGCAGGTGCCGCCCGGGATCCTCCTCCGGGCCCTGCCGCACCTCGCCGCGGCTCGCGCGGCGCCCCGGCCGTCCGGCCCCCGCCCTGGTGCGCCTGTGGCCGCCGGGACGGGCGCCGGGCCGCCGTCCCGGCCCGCCCGGCCGCCGCGCACCGCGCTGCGCGAGCCGGGGCCGCTGGTTAGCATGTGCGGCGGGGGACGGACGACCACGACCGGAACGGGGCACAGCGAGACCATGGGTGAATGGGGCGCAGCGCGCACAGTGAGAAGACTGCGCACCCGGCTCGAACGCCTCGCTCGCGAGGCCGCCAAGTTCGGTGCTGTCGGTGCGGTCGGTTTCCTGGTCAACGTGGCCGTCTTCAACCTGTGCATCCACACGTTCCAGTTGGCGCCGATCCGGTCCGGCGTGATCTCGCAGGTCGTCGCGATCGGCACCAACTACCTGGGCAACCGTTACTGGACGTACCGGCACACCGACAAGCGCCGCATCCGGCGTGAGACGGCCCTGTTCTTCGCCTTCAGCGGCGTCGCGCTCGTCATCGAGAACGCGGTGCTCGCCGTCTCCCACTACGGCCTCGGCTTCACCTCGCCGCTCGCGGA
Source organism: Streptomyces ovatisporus (assembly GCF_042653885.1). NCBI lineage: Bacteria > Bacillati > Actinomycetota > Actinomycetes > Kitasatosporales > Streptomycetaceae > Streptomyces > Streptomyces ovatisporus. The sequence goes on along the minus strand of NZ_JBHSFH010000005.1, from coordinate 10,635 downwards.
CAACATCGCCAAGAACGTGATCGGCCTGGGCATCGGCACGGTCTTCCGCTTCTGGACGTACCGCACGTGGGTGTTCCGGACCGGTTCAGCGGGCCGCATCTTCGGACGTTCCGGCGGCTCCGGAAACCTCTCGTCCAAGGAAAAGAGCGAAGACCGGCGGGTGTTGCTGAAGTAGCTCCAGCCGTCCGCCGTCCGCCTCGGCGAGATCGCGGGCGACTGCCAGGCCGAGACCTGTCGAGTTGTGGCCGCTGACCGTACGTTCGAAGACCCGCGAGCCCAGCTGGGGGTCCACCCCCGGGCCCTGGTCGGTCACCTCCACCACGACCTGATTGCCCGTGACGCGGGTGCGCAGTGCGACCGTCCCGGAGCCGTGCATCAGGGAGTTCTCGATCAGCGTCGCCAGCACCTGTGCCACGGCTCCGGGGGTGCCCACGGCCCGCACGCCCGGCTTCCCGGAACGAACGATCGCCCGTCCCTCGTTCCTGCACGCGGGCTTCCACTCCTCCACCTGCTGCTTGAGTACCTCGTCCAGGTCGAAGTCGACAGCCGAACCGGAGCGCGGATCGCGGGAGTTGGTCAGGAGACGTTGTACGACGTCCGTCAGCCGCTCCACCTGGGCCAGGGCGATGGTGGCTTCCTCCTTGACGGTCGCCCGGTCCTCGGGATCGTCCGTGTCGGCGGTCGCGATGATCTCCTCAAGCCGCATGGACAGTGCGGTCAGCGGCGTACGCAGCTGGTGTGAGGCGTCCGCGGCCAGCCGCCGCTCAGCGGTGAGCATCCGGCCGATGCGGTCGGCGCTGCCGTCCAGCACGTCGGCGACCCGGTCCAGCTCGGGGACGCCGTAGCGCCGGTGACGCGGCCGTGGATCGCCCGAGCCCAGCCGCTCCGCCGTCTCGGCGAGGTCGGTGAGGGGCGCGGCGACCCGGTGCGCCTGCCGTACGGCGAGGATCGCGGCGGCGGCCACCGCGAGCAGTGCCACGGCGAGGATGATCATGAGGGTGCGGCCGATCTCCTCCTGGACCGAGCTGTAGGACCGCTGCACTGTGATGCGTTCACCGTGGCCGCCGGTCTGCGACGCCTCGAGGACCCTGCCCTCCGGGCGCTCTCCGAGCGTGATGGCGCGCCGTCCCGGCACCTCGATGCGCACGTAGCGGTTCTTGGGGACGGCATTGCCCATCGTGCCGGGGGAAACCCTCTCACCTGCGACGATGCGGCTCTCCACGACGGAGACGAGCTGGACGGCCTCCGACTTCACACCGTCCTGGGCGCTGTTCTCGATGGAGCGGGACTCCACGAGGATCAGCGAGACGCCGAAGACGGCGACGACGACGAGCACGACCGCGAGCGTCGACTGGATCAGCCGTCGTCGCACGTGCGCTCCTCCACGGTCAGCTCTTCTCGAAGCGGAACCCGACACCCCGCACGGTGGCGATGTAGCGCGGGTTGGCGGCGTCGTCGCCGAGCTTCTTGCGGAGCCAGGAGATGTGCATGTCGAGGGTCTTCGTGGAGGACCACCACGTCGTGTCCCACACCTCGCGCATCAGCTGGTCGCGCGTGACGACCCGGCCCGCGTCGCGTACCAGCACGCGCAGCAGGTCGAACTCCTTCGCCGTCAGCTGGAGTTCCTCGTCGCCCATCCACACGCGGTGCGACTCGACGTCGATGCGCACCCCGTGCGTGGAGGGCGGCACCGCGGGCTCGACGGGCGCCCCGCGCCGGAGCAGGGCCCGGACGCGCGCCAGCAGTTCGGCGAGCCGGAAGGGCTTCGTGACGTAGTCGTCCGCACCGGCGTCGAGGCCCACGACCGTGTCCACCTCGTCCGCGCGGGCCGTGAGGACGAGCACGGGGAAGGTGTGCCCCTCGTTGCGCAGCCGGCGGCACACCTCCAGACCGTCCATTCCGGGGAGGCCGAGGTCCAGCACGACCAGGTCGATCCCGTCGCGCAGCCCGGCGTCGAGTGCCGTGGGGCCGTCCTTGCGCACCTCGACCTCGTATCCCTCGCGGCGAAGCGCACGGGCCAGCGGCTCCGAGATCGAGGTGTCGTCCTCGGCGAGCAGTACACGGGTCATGGGCTGATGGTAGTCCTCGTTGCGGTGCGTAAGGCCGGTCCCCGGCAACCAGTGCGGATCCTCGGAGATGCACACTCGTTACCTTCGATTTGGCTGAAATGATACGGCCGTCACCTGTGATCTGTGTCGCAAGACCTTCCGTTCGGGGGGCGGGCGTGACGTATGGTGAGGGCCGCTTCCGGGTGCGTGTGCGGTGCACGTATCACCGTCGGCCCTGTTCGGGGCTTCTGCACGCAGATGCCCGCCCGGCCGTCGTCGCGGCCTGATGCGCACGGCGGAGGCGGCCCGAGATCGGTCAATGACCCGTCGGCCGGGCCCGTCGCGTGGTCTACGCGCGTTGCACGGGGGTGCGCTCGGCTGGCGGGCACCATCCACACAGCGAGGAACCCCCCACATGGCCTCCACACTCTCCAAGGACGAGCCGCAGGATCCACCCGCGGCCGAGGGAAGGACCTTCTTCGGTCACCCTCGTGGTCTCGCCACCCTCTTCATGACCGAGATGTGGGAGCGCTTCAGCTTCTACGGAATGCGCGCCCTGCTCGTTCTCTATCTGACGGCGGCGGTCACCGAAGGCGGCATGGGAATGGCCTCGGCCACCGCCGTCGCCCTCTACTCCGTCTACAACGCCACCGTCTACCTCATGGCGATGCCGGGCGGCTGGCTCGGCGACCGCGTCTGGGGTCCCCGCAAGACGGTCGCGGTCTCGTCGTTCGTCATCATGATCGGCCACGCCCTGCTGGCGGTGGGCGTCGACGCCCTCTTCTTCGTCGGGCTGGTCTTCATCGGCGTCGGCTCCGGCCTGCTGAAGGCCAACATCTCCACGATGGTCGGCCACCTCTACCAAGGGCCCGACGACCCCCGCAGGGACGGCGGATTCACCGTCTTCTACATGGGGATCAACATAGGTGCCTTCGCCGCGCCGCTGCTGATCGGCTGGGCCGGCCAGAAGGTCAGCTGGCACCTCGGCTTCGGTCTCGCCGCACTCGGCATGGGGCTGGGGCTGATCCAGTTCCTCATCGGGACGCGGCACCTGCCGGCACGGTCCAGCGTCGTCCCCTACCCGCTGAGCGGCGAGGAGCGGAACAAGGCGATCCGCAACACCGTGCTGGCGGCCGTCGTACTGGCGCTCTTCTACACCGCCGTCGTGCTCGCCGAGGCGTTCACCATCGACTGGGTGCTGTGGCCGCTGAGCATCGCCGGACTGGTCCTGCCGACCTGGTACTTCGTCCGGATGCGGCGTGACCGTGAGGTCACGGCCGAGGAGAAGAAGAAGCTCAGCGCGTACATCTGGTTCTTCGTCGCCGCCGCCATCTTCTGGATGATCTTCGACCAGTCCGGCTCGACGCTGACGCTGTTCGCCGAGAAGGAGACGTCCACCGACCTGTGGGGCATCAACTTCCCCACCAGCTGGTTCCAGTCCGTCAACCCGCTGTGGGTGATGACGATCGCCCCGGTGCTCGCCGCGCTGTGGGTGAAGCTCGGCAGCCGCAACCCCACCACGACGACGAAGTTCTCCATGGGCCTCATCGGTGTCGGTGTCTCCTTCGGGCTGATGATGCTGGCCATGGCCGCCGCGGCAGGCGACACCAAGGTCAGCCCGCTCTGGCTGATCTTCGTCTATCTGCTCCAGACCCTCGCGGAGCTGTGTCTCTCCCCGGTCGGTCTGTCGGTGACGACGAAGCTGGCTCCGGCCAAGTACGCGAGTCAGCTGATGGGCGTGTGGTTCCTCGCGGTCACGGCGGGAGACTGCGTCTTCGCGATCGTCCAGCTGCTCGTCGGCGACGCCGCCAGCGGCAAGACCGGATTCGCTGTGCAGGGCGTCATCGCCGCCCTCGCCGGTGTGGTCTTCCTCGCCGCGCGCAACAAGATCAGGCCGCTGATGGGTTCGGTGAAGTAGCACCCGCCCGGCGTACGCGCAGCAGGCCCACGTGCGGCCCCCGGCTCACTGTCCGAGCCCGGGGGCCGCGGTGCGTCCGGGCTCCGGGCGACGTCGTACGCGGCGTGCTCCCGCTGTGCTCGGGTCGTGCTCCTGTCGTTCTCCCGCAGTCTCCCGTCGGCCCGTCGTCACAGAGCGTGCAGTTGCGGCCAGTGCCGGGCGCCCTGACGCTGAAGGGGTGCGCAGGCTCCCGCTCGCTGTCATCGTCTGTCTGGCCGTGCTGCTCTGCACGTCACCCGTGATGTACGTCGGCTCCGGAGACGGCCGGGAGGCGGAGCGCACCCACTCCTACGGCCCCCGGGCGCGCCAGCGGCTGGTCGCCTACCGTGACCGGACCGCGCCCGCCGACCGCGCGGCGCGCCCCGGCGTGGTCATCCTGCACGGCGGCTTCTGGTTCAAGGACCGGTCCCCGGGCTGGAACGTCTGGGCGCAGCGGATCGCGGACGCTGGTGCCGTCGTCTTCGACGTCGACTACCGGCGCAACGTGGACGCCCCCTGGCCCGCGCAGCGCCGGGACGTACTGCGAGCGCTGCGCTGGATACGCCGGCACGCCGCCAGTTTCGGCGTCGACACCCGCCGGCTGGTGCTTCTCGGGTCGTCCGCCGGGGGGCAGTTGGCCACCAACGTCGCGGCGTACGGGGCGGGCCGCAAGCTCCTCGCGGGAGTCATAGGGCTCTCGCCCGTCGTCGATCCGTACCGTGCCTGGCTGGACGGCGGGCGCGGCACCGGCGGCAGCGGGGTCGCGGTGCTGCGGGCGAGTGCCGCCGTGCTGGCGGGGTGTGACCCCCGGCGTGGCACCGGGCGGGACCGGACGGGCTGCCTGCGCGTCTGGCGGGACATGTCCGCGGTGCACCACGCGACGGGCAGCGAGGACGCCCCCATGCTGCTCGTCCACTCGAGACGCGACTTCGTCCCTGTGCTCCACTCCGACGCCCTGCGCGCGGCTCAACGGCGGCAGGGCATGGCACGGGACGACATCAGCGTCGTGACGGTACCCGGGGCGGAGCACGGTGGGGCGCTGATGCGGGTACCGGCTGTCGCCGAGCAGGTCCTCGAGTGGATCGCGGTGCGTACGGACACCGGTGCGGCGGGTGGAGCGGCACGGCCGCGCGACGGGTTCGCAGGGACGGGAGGCCGCGCGTCCTCCGGAGCAGGCGGCGCGGCCCCTTAGAGGGCAGAGGAGTGCCGCAGGAGTGCCAGGGCTGCGTCAGGGCAGCGCCAGAGGAGTGCGGAGAGGACGAAGGGGCGCTCCCGCACAGGGAGCGCCCCTCTTCCGGCCGGTGGGCCGGCAGCCGCCGTAACCGGTCCCGGACGGCTCGTCCCGGTCCGCCCTACGGCAGGTTGCGGGACATCACGATCCGCTGGACCTGGTTCGTGCCCTCGTAGATCTGCGTGATCTTCGCGTCGCGCATCATCCGCTCGACCGGGTAGTCGCGCGTGTAGCCGTAGCCGCCGAGAAGCTGGACGGCGTCCGTGGTGATCTCCATGGCGGCGTCCGACGCGTAGCACTTGGCCGCGGCGCCGAAGAAGGTCAGCGCCTCTTCGTCGCTGCCGAGGGTGACCCGCTCGGACCTGGCCGCGGCCGCGTACGTCAGCTGACGGGCGGCCTCCAGCTTCATCGCCATGTCGGCGAGCATGAACTGCACGCCCTGGAAGTCGCCGATCGGCTTGCCGAACTGCTTGCGCTCGGCGACGTAGCCCTTGGCGTAGTCGAGGGCCCCCTGCGCGATGCCGAGCGCCTGGGCCGCGATGGTGATGCGGGTGTGGTCCAGGGTCTGCATCGCGGTGGCGAAACCGGTGCCCTCCTCGCCCAGCATGCGCTCGGCGGGGATGCGCACGTTGTCGAGGTAGACCTCGCGGGTGGGGGAGCCCTTGATGCCGAGCTTCTTCTCCGGGGCGCCGAAGGACACTCCTTCGTCGTCCTTCTCGACGACGAAGGCCGAGATGCCCTTCGTGCGCTTGTCCGGGTCGGTCACGGCCATGACCGTGTAGTAGTCGGAGACACCGGCGTTGGTGATCCAGCGCTTCACGCCGTTGAGTACGTAGTGGTCGCCGTCCCGCACGGCCTTGGTCTTCATGCCGCCCGCGTCCGAACCCGCGTCCGGCTCGCTCAGGCAGTACGAGAACATCGCCTCACCGCGGGCCAGCGGCGCGAGGTACTTCTTCTTCAGCTCCTCGCTGCCCGAGAGGATCACGGGCAGCGAACCGAGCTTGTTGACCGCCGGGATGAGGGAGGAGGAGGCACAGACGCGGGCGACCTCCTCGATCACGATGACGGTCGCGAGAGCGTCGGCCCCCGCGCCCCCGTACGCCTCGGGTACGTGCACGGCGTGCAGGTCGTTGGCCTCGAGCGCGTCCCGCGCCTCCTGCGGGAAGCGGCCCTCCTCGTCGACCTCCGCGGCGAAGGGGGCGATCTTCGCCTCGGAGAGGGCGCGCACCGAGTCCCTGAGCATGTCGTGCTCCTCGGACGGCCGGTAGAGGCCGAATTCGGCGGCCGCGCTTTTTCCCGATGGCGCCAAGGTGACTCACTCCTCTTCAGCTCTGCTTCCGCTGGGCGGCGAGCGGCATACGTCTGGGATTGCTAACTACCGTTAAGTAACTCGATTCTAGAGGCCCGCGGCCTGACCGGGATACGTGAGGTTCACGACAGGGCGCCCCGGATATGCTGCCCGGGCAGCGTTCTCGGAGCGTTCCAGACGTCGTCCCACAGGAGCACCCTTCATGGCCAACACGGCCCCGCTCAGGATCACCGTCATCGGTACCGGATACCTCGGCGCCACCCACGCCGCCGCCATGGCCGAACTGGGCTTCGAGGTGCTGGGACTGGACATCTCGCCGGAGAAGATCGCGCTGCTGGAGCGTGGCGAGACCCCGATGTACGAACCGGGCCTGGACGCACTGCTGCGCAGGCACGTTGCGGGGCACCCCGATTCCAGCGGACGGCTCCGCTTCACCACTTCCTACGAGGAGGTGGGCGAGTTCGGGGACGTCCACTTCATCTGTGTCAACACCCCGCAGAAGCACGGCGAGTACGCCTGCGACATGTCCTACGTCGACAGCGCTGTCGACTCGCTCGCCGTGCATCTGAACCGCCGGGCCCTGGTCGTCGGCAAGTCGACCGTGCCCGTCGGCAGCGCGCAGCGGCTCGCAGCGCGCCTCGCGGAGCTGGCGCCGGCGGGGGAGGAGGCCGAACTGGCCTGGAACCCGGAGTTCCTGCGGGAGGGCTTCGCGGTCAAGGACACCCTGCACCCCGACCGCATCGTGGTGGGCGTGCGCAGCGAGCGTGCGGAGCAGTTGCTGCGCGAGGTGTACGCGACGCCGCTGGCGGAGGGCTCGCCCTTCGTCGTCACCGACTTCCCGACCGCCGAACTGGTCAAGACGTCCGCCAACTCCTTCCTGGCGACGAAGATCTCCTTCATCAACGCCATGGCGGAGGTGTGCGAGGCCGCCGACGGCGACGTGGTGAAGCTGGCGGAGGCGATCGGGTACGACGACCGCATCGGCAAGAAGTTCCTGCGCGCCGGCATCGGCTTCGGCGGCGGCTGCCTGCCCAAGGACATCCGCGCCTTCATGGCACGGGCGGGCGAACTGGGCGCGTCCGAGGCGCTGACGTTCCTGCGCGAGGTCGATTCGATCAACATGCGACGCCGTGCACAGATGGTCGAGCTGACCCGCGAGGCCGTCGGCGGCACCCTGCTGGGGACGCGCATCTGCGTGCTGGGGGCCACGTTCAAGCCGGACTCCGACGACGTACGCGACTCGCCCGCGCTCAACGTCGCCGGCCAACTGCACCTGCAGGGCGCGCAGGTGACGGTCTACGACCCCAAGGGCATGGACAACGCGCGTGCCATCTTCCCGACGCTGCGCTACGCGCCGAGTGCGCTGGAGGCCGCGCGTGGCGCGGACGTGGTGCTGCATCTGACGGAGTGGCGCGAGTTCCAGGAGCTGGACCCGGCGGCGCTGGGCGAGGCCGTGGCCGTACGGCGTGTGCTGGACGGGCGGAACACTCTGGACGCGGCTCTGTGGCGCAAGGAGAACTGGCAGTTCCGTGCGCTGGGACGCCCCACGGCCTGATCTCCCCGTCGGTACCGGCGGCGTCCGGCCTGACGGGCCGGGCGCCGGGGCCCGGCTTCAGGTGCGGCGCTTCGCCCTGTACGTGCGCATCTTCGCCCTGCTGCCGCACACCGCCATCGTGCACCAGCGGCCCCGGCCGGCCGGACTGCGGTCGTAGAACACCCACAGGCAGTCGTGTGCCTCGCACGCCTTGAGCCGCTGCCATGTGCCGTCCGCCTCGGCGGCGGCGATGCCCGCGGCGATCCGGGCGGTCAGTGCGGCGATCCCCGACAGGCCCTCGGCGGGGCCCAGCCGTGCGCGGCCCGTCCCGTCCACTGTCACGACGAGGGGCGCGCGGGCGAGCATCCGCTCCAGGGTGGCGGACGCCTCCTGCGGCATGTCCGGCCCGGTGTGTGCCAGGCACGCCGCCCGCAGGGCCTCCCTGAGTTCGCGGACCGCCCGCAGCCCGGCTTCTCCCGTCTCCTCCAGGCCGAGGCCGCGCAGTCCCTGGCGCTGCACGAAGTCCGCGACGCCGTCCGGGGCGGCGAGCGCGTCCTCACCCGTCTCGACGTCGAGGGTGTTCGTCAGCTCTTGAACCAGAACGAGCGATTTCGGGGCTGAGCGGTCCGTCACGCTTGCCAGATTACCGACAGGGGACCATCATTCGGTAACCAAGAGCGTTACCGGATAACGGCACTAAGGGGTAACCACCATGGCCATCGCCACGATGCACTCGGTAGTTCTTGACTGCCCGGACCCGAGGAGACTCGCCGAGTTCTACGCGCAGGTGCTCGGCGGAAAGATCGAACCCGGCGACGACAACGACTGGGTGGACGTCACAGGTCCCGACGGACACAAGCTCGCGTTCCAGGAGTCGCCCGGCTTCATCCCGCCGCAGTGGCCCAGTCTCGAGCACGCCCAGCAGCTCCACCTGGACCTGCAGGTGCCACGGGAGCGCATGGACCAGGCGGAGCAGGACGTCATCGCACTGGGTGCCCGGAGGATCCAGGGGGACGACGACGGAAAGCTGGGCTTCCGCGTCTACCTGGACCCTGCCGGGCACCCGTTCTGTCTGTGCGTGTCGTAGGCCGACGGCTGGACCCACGTCGTTCCGGTGTCCGCGCCGCCGTCGACAGCGGGCGCGGACAGCCGGGTCACCGGTCCGAAGTGACGGTCACTTCCTCGTCGTTCTTCAGCTGCTGCATCAGCTTCTGGACCTTCGCCTTGTCCCACTGGAGCGAACCGGCGGGCGCGGGCCCGGAGATGGGCATGTTCATCCGCTTGCCCTGGCCGCCTGAGACGTCCTTCATCGCGAAGAACATCGAGCCCAGATTCCACAGGCTCATGTCCTCGTCCACGATGAGCGTGTCGAGGCCGGCACCCATCGTCGGGTAGAGCTTGAAGGGGTTGAGGACCGTCGAGGGGGTCGCCGTCTGGCTGGCCAGCGCGGCCAGGAACTTCTGCTGGTTCTTGGTGCGGCCCAGGTCGCTGTCCCCGGTACCCGCGTGACGGTTGCGGACGAAGGAGAGGGCCTGCTTGCCGTCGAGCGTCTGCTTGCCCTTCCTGAAGTCGGCCCCGGAGTTCTTGTCCTTGATGTCCTGCGGGATGTTCATCTCGACGCCGCCGACCGAGTCGACGATCTTCGCGAAGCCGCCGAAACCGATCTCCGCGTAGTGGTCGATCTTCAGGCCGGTGTTGTGCTCGACCGTACGCACCAGCAGCGGGGCGCCGTCCTGCGAGTAGGCGGCGTTGAGCTTCGTCTGCTGGGTGTTGTTGAACTGCTTGCCGGACTCGGAACCCTTGAAGGGCGGGATCTCGACCCAGGAGTCACGCGGCAGGGAGATCAGCGTCGGGGCGCCGCTTCCGACGTGCAGGATCATCATCGAGTCCGTGCGCTTCCCGGCTGCCGAACCCGTGTGCAGGTCCTTCTTCTCCTGCGCGGACAGGCCCTCCCTGCTGTCGGAACCGACGATCAGGTAATTGGTCCCGTCCCCGGTCTCCGGCCGGTCCTGGACGATGCTGAGGTCGACCTCGCGCTTCAGCTTGGAGTTCGCCCAGAAGTACGTGCCGATCGACCACGCCAGCAGCACGACGACCAGCGATATGAGCACGGTCTTGAAGCGCACGCGCCTGCGTCGGGGCGGCTCGTCGTACGGGGCGTAGTCGTCGTAGCCGCCCTGGCCGCCGTAGACCTGCCCCGTGTTGTATCCGGAGTCGTAGTCGGTGTAACCGTCCTCGTAGTAGCCCGGCTGTCTGCCGTAACCGGCGTCATGGCCGCCCCTCGCCTGGGGCGGCACGCCACCGTGGGCTCGCGGGCTGCCGTACCTGTCACGGGAACCGTCGTTCCATCCACCGGGCCACTCATTCATGGACGGCAGTCTGCCTTGCGCCGCCGGGGTGAACACAGAGCGGGTACCGCATCGGACCGAGCCTGTAGCCGATCTGATGCAAAAAGCTCCGCGAGGGCGGCCGTGCCGCTGCGCCGGGCCCGCACATAGGGTGGAAGCCATGACCCACTAGGTGTATTGACCTGATGCGTTGTTCACACGGCTGATCGGTGGCTTGCCTCCGAGTGCT
>NZ_JBHSFH010000004.1:562159-809116 GCF_042653885.1 Streptomyces ovatisporus | reverse complement strand
ACGAACGCTTCCATCACGACCCTTTCACAGGCCACTCCGGGCGCTTCCCTCTCGGTGAATCCGACCTTACCAGAATTGCTTTCCGATTCCGTAATCCGGCTTTGGAGAGCTGCTCCGGCCGACGGGCCCTCCGGACGAAGCTCGTCCGGTACCCGTCGAGGTGGAGCAGTAAACATACTCGGGCGGGGCGTCCCGATGCAAATCGAGGCGCCCCGCCCGGAGTTGGGAGTCAGACCTCGACGACCACGGGGAGGATCATCGGACGGCGACGGTAGGTGTCGGAGACCCACTTGCCGACCGTACGGCGTACCAGCTGCTGGAGTTGGTGCGCCTCCACGATGCCGTCCTGGGCCGACTTGGCCAGGACCTCGTCGATCTTCGGGACGACCTGTCCGAAATCCGCTTCGTCGATGCCCGATCCACGCGACTGGATGTGCGGGCCGCCGACGATCTTGCCCGTGCTGCTGTCCACGACGACGAACACAGAGATGATGCCCTCGTCGCCGAGGATGCGGCGGTCCTTGAGGGAGGACTCCGTCACGTCGCCGACGGAGAGGCCGTCGACGTACACGTAACCCGCGTGCACCTTCCCGGAGATCTTGGCCTTGCCGTCCAACAGGTCCACGACGACGCCGTCTTCGGCGATGACCACACGGTCGCGGGGGACGCCGGTCTGGGCGCCGAGCTCCGCGTTCGCACGCAGGTGGCGCCATTCGCCGTGCACGGGCATCAGATTCCTGGGCTGGCAGATGTTGTAGAAGTACAGCAGCTCGCCGGCCGACGCGTGGCCGGAGACGTGGACCTTGGCGTTGCCCTTGTGCACCACGTTCGCGCCCCAGCGCGTCAGGCCGTTGATGACCCGGTAGACCGCGTTCTCGTTGCCCGGGATGAGGGACGAGGCGAGGATCACCGTGTCGCCCTGGACGATGCGGATCTGGTGGTCGCGGTTGGCCATCCGGGACAGTGCCGCCATCGGCTCGCCCTGCGACCCCGTGCAGACCAGCACCACTTCGTCGTCCGGCAGGTCGTCCAGCGTCTTCACGTCGACGACGAGGCCGGCCGGGACGTTGAGGTAGCCCAGGTCGCGGGCGATGCCCATGTTGCGGACCATCGAGCGCCCGACGAAGGCCACGCGGCGCCCGAACTCGTGGGCGGCGTCCAGGATTTGCTGAATGCGGTGCACGTGGCTCGCGAAGCTCGCGACGATGATGCGTTTCTGCGCGCTCGCGAAGACCTGCCGCAGGACACTGGAGATCTCGCGCTCCGGGGGGACGAAGCCCGGCACTTCGGCGTTCGTCGAGTCGGACAGCAGGAGGTCGATGCCCTCCTCGCCGAGGCGGGCGAAGGCGCGCAGGTCCGTGAGCCGGCCGTCCAGCGGAAGCTGGTCCATCTTGAAGTCGCCGGTGTGCACGAGCAGGCCGGCGGGCGTACGGACGGCCACTGCGAGGGCGTCCGGGATGGAGTGGTTGACCGAGACGAACTCGCAGTCGAAGGGGCCGATGCGCTCGCGGTGCCCTTCCTCGACCTCCAGGGTGTACGGGCGGATGCGGTGCTCCTGCAGCTTCGCCTCGATCAGAGCGAGGGTCAGCTTGGAGCCGATGAGCGGGATGTCGGCCTTCTCGCGCAGCAGGAAAGGAACGCCGCCGATGTGGTCCTCGTGGCCGTGGGTGAGCACGATGCCGTCGATGTCGTCGAGACGGTCCCGGATCGAACTGAAGTCCGGAAGGATCAGGTCGATTCCGGGCTGCTCCTCCTCCGGGAAGAGCACACCGCAGTCGATGATCAGCAGGCGGCCGCCGTATTCAATGACCGTCATGTTGCGGCCGATCTCGCCGAGACCGCCGAGCGGGGTGACCCGCAGACCGCCTTCGGCCAGCTTCGGCGGCGAGCCGAGCTCGGGATGCGGATGACTCAAAAGACTCTCCTCACCAGACGCGCGCCACGCTCCCCCGGCCTCCGGATTGGGGGACCCCCTGGGACACGTGGCGCGCGCGATATTCGGGAATGCGTCGTTATGCGTATTCGTTCGTTTTGATCATGTCGTCGATGTACGGGACTCGCCCGTTATGCAGTTGTCGCGTCGGTGTTCAGATCTCTACGCCGCCGTGGGCGAGGTCATGCCTGAGCTGCTGGGTCTCCTCGGGGGAGAGCTCGACGAGCGGCATCCGGAGCGGTCCGGCGGGCAGCCCGCGAAGCGTGAGGGCGGCCTTCGTGGTGATGACGCCCTGCGTACGGAACATGCCCGTGAACACGGGGAGCAGCTTCTGGTGGATCTCGGTGGCCTTCGTGACGTCGCCGCTCAGATGCGCCTCCAGCATGGAGCGCAGCTCGGGCGTGACGAGATGTCCGACGACTGATACGTACCCGATCGCACCGACCGACAACAGCGGCAGGTTCAGCATGTCGTCGCCGCTGTACCAGGCGAGGCCGCTGGTGGCGATGGCCCAGCTCGCACGTCCGAGGTCGCCCTTGGCGTCCTTGTTCGCGACGATGCGCGGGTGCTCGGCGAGCCGGACGATCGTCTCCGTGTTGATCGGGACACCGGAACGGCCGGGGATGTCGTAGAGCATCACCGGCAGGTCGGTGGCGTCGGCGATCGCGGTGAAGTGCCGGAAGAGGCCCTCCTGCGGAGGCTTGCTGTAGTACGGCGTCACCGCGAGGAGGCCGTGCGCGCCGGCCTTGGCGGCGTCGCGGGCGAGTTCGAGGCTGTGGGCCGTGTCGTTCGTGCCGGCTCCGGCGACGACGTGGGCACGGTCTCCGACCGCTTCGACCACCGCCCGGACGAGCTGGGCTTTCTCGACATCGCTGGTCGTCGGGGACTCGCCGGTGGTGCCGTTGACGATCAGGCCGTCGTTGCCTGCATCCACCAGATGGACGGCGAGTCGCTGCGCGCCGTCGAGGTCGAGAGCACCGTCAGCGGTGAACGGCGAGACCATCGCGGTCAGGACCCGCCCGAAGGGCGTGTGCGGTGTGGAGGTCGGAGCCATGGGGTCCACGCTACTCGCAGCCAGGCCCGACGTGGGCCCTCGGGGCCATCGTCCTGGTCATCCGCGACGTGACGGGCCTCACCCTGAGGGAGACCCGGCACTGCCTGCTCGGGGGTTCAGGCAGTACCGAGCCTCGTTTTCAGCGTAGGCGTACTTCTCGAATCGCCGCAATCCGGACAGTCAGGGCGCGACCCGGCCGTTCGCATTGAACGCCGCGTGCGTCAGCGGCATCAGCTTCGCCCACTGCTCCTCCATCAACTCCCCCACCATTTCGATCTCACGTTGGGGGAAGGAGGGCACCTTCGCCTGCTCGTGCTGGGTGCGCAGGCCGAGGAAGTGCATGAGCGAGCGGGCGTTGCACGTCGCGTACATCGAGGAGTAGAGCCCGACCGGGAGCACGGCCCGCGCGACCTCCCGGGCGACACCCGCCTCCAGAAGCCGCTGGTATGTCGCGTACGCCTGACGGTAGGAGTCCTCCATCGCGCTGACGGCCAGGCCGTGCTGCTCCGGGGTGCCTTCCACGAATTCGTACTTGCCGGGACGGCCCTGCTGGACGAGCTTGCGCGCGGCGTCCGGCGTGTAGAAGACGGGCTGGAGCTCGCGATAGCGGCCGGACTCCTCGTTGTAGGACCAGCCGACGCGGTGGCGGTGGAACTCGCGGAAGACGAACAGGGGCGCGCTGATGAAGAAGGTCATCGAGTTGTGCTCGAAAGGACTGCCGTGCCGGTCCCGCATCAGGAAGTTGATGAGCCCCTTGGAGCGTTCGGGGTCCTTGTGCAGCTCCTCGAGGGACTTCTCGCCTCCGGTCGAGACCCTGGCCGCCCAGAGCACGTCGGTGTCCGCAGCGCTGTGCTTGACCAGCTCGACGGTCATCTCGCCGCGGAAGCTGGGGGCGACGGTCTCTTCGGGGGTGTCGGTCACTGGCGGGGTCCTTCCGGTACGTGCAACTGCCAAAGCGCGCCCAGCCTACGGCGCTCCACCGACAGCCCCGGACGGGCGCTCTCCCCGGAAGCCGGCGCCGTGAGCGGTCGGGCGGCGGCTGAACGTGAGCCGCGAAACCCTCGACTTGCTGACCCTTTTGTCCGAACAAGACCAGTTCGCCCGGACAAATGGAGCTCTCTTTTGAGATAAGGCACCCCGGTGCACGAAGTCACAAGGCCGCTTGGTATTTTTCAATGACGATCCCGGGCTCGTGGCACTTCTCGGCCCTCCCGGACGTTCCTCACATCACAGGCCAAACACACGACGCTCTAGACAGGAGTCCCCTGCCCATGCCCCGCCGCGGAGAATCAGTACCGTTCGCGTTCATCGCCGACGCCGACCGGTTCCGCAGCAATGTCACGCCGCCGCCTCGCGCCGAGCGCAGCCTCGCCCAACGGGCAGGAAGTGCGCTGTTCGGCCTGACCGTGGTCGCCGGGCTGGCCGGTTCCCTTCTCCTGGGCGTTCCCGCGCTCGATCCCGGCCAGGAGTCCCACCGGGGCGGCCCTGCCGCAGCCGAGGGCCGCTGACACCTGGCCGCTGGCCACTGCGGGCTGACCGATGCGGGCCAGGCCGACGCGCCGCGTCGACCAGCCGGGCTGGCCGGGCCTCGCAGAGCTCGCTAATGTCCTCGCGCACCACCCGAACGAGTCCATCGCGAGCGAGGATCAGCTGTGCCACTGCCCTTTCTGACGGCCGATGGCCGAGCGGACAGCGACCACGCGGCCCAGACCCCGCTGCCGCACGACGCACGCGAGCACTGGCGCCGGCCGTACCGTCCCGGCCCCTGGCGGGTCGGCGGTGCGGCGATGCTGCTGCTGCTCGCTTCCTACCTGCTCTTCTCAGCGTTGATCATCGCGCTTGCCGGAGCTCTTCCCGGCATGGCCGTGTGCCTCGGCGCAGGGCTCGCGGTGATCGCACTGGCGCTGCGGCTGCTGCGCGTGGGGATCTGGGTGTGCGCGCACGGGCTGCGCCAGGTCGGACTCCTGAGCACGGTGACGTTGAGCTGGCGCCGGGTGGCCGCTGTCCGAACCGTGCAGCAGCCCGTCAGGTGGCTCGGCCTGCCCCGAACCGTGCAGGGGCAGGCCCTCGCCGTCGTACGGCAGGGTGACGGCGAGCCGCTGCGTCCGCTTCTGACGGATCACAACGCCGACTTCCTGGCACGGCCCGAGGCCTTCGACCGCGCCGCCGACGTCATCGAGGGCTGGGCCGCGGAATCCCGTCCGGCGGCTTCCCTGTAGCGCTTCCCGGTCAGGCCTCCGGCAGGACTTCCGGAGGGGCTCAGCCGGATTCGCGGCTGCCACCCTCGTGAGCACCGCGGGAGGCTTCTCCGGAGTCGTCGTGCAGGGCGATGGCACGCTGCATGGCCCTGCGGGCCCGAGGAGTGTCGCGGGCATCGCGGTAGGCGACGGCGAGACGGAACCAGCAGCGCCAGTCGTCAGGGGACTGCTCGACCTCGGTCTGACGCCTGGCGAACACTTCGTCGGCGGAATCCCTGTCGATCCGGCCCGAGGGAGTCCGCCGCAGTTCGTCGACGGGCAGTCCGCCCTCCGCCTCCAGTTCGCGGGCCAGCCGGCCGGCGTTCCGCGCGAATCGCGTGGTGTGCCAGAGGAACCAGAGACCGATCAGCGGCAGGATCAGCACCGCCAGCCCGAAGACGACGGTCACGGGGGTGCCCTGCTCGATCAGCAGCACCCCCCGGCTGCCGACCAGCACGAAGTAGAAGACCAGCAGAGCAGCGAGCGTGAAGTACGCGAGTTTCGCGCGCACGCTCGTCATCGGTCCAGGGCGAGGAAGTGTTCCAGCCCGAAGGTGAGTCCGGGCGTGGAGACGACCCGCCGCACGCCGAGCAGCACACCCGGCATGAAGGAACTGCGGTGCAGCGAGTCGTGCCGGATGGTGAGCGTTTCGCCCTCACCGCCGAGCAGCACCTCCTGGTGCGCGACGAGTCCGCGCAGCCGCACCGCATGCACCGGCACACCGTCCACGTCCGCACCGCGGGCGCCGTCGAGGCCGGTGCTCGTGGCGTCGGGCTGTGCCGGCAGGCCGGCCTCCTCGCGGGCGGAGGCGATGATCTGGGCGGTGCGTACGGCCGTACCACTGGGGGCGTCGGCCTTGCCGGGGTGATGCAGCTCGACGACTTCGGCCGATTCGAAGAACCGGGCAGCCTGCTGTGCGAACTGCATGGTCAGAACGGCACCGATACCGAAGTTCGGCGCGATGAGCACACCGGTCCCGGCGGACGCGTCGAGCCAGCCGCGCACGGCCTCCAGGCGCTCGTCCGTCCAGCCAGTGGTACCGACGACACAGTGAATGCCGTTGCTGACGCAGTGCTCCAGGTTGCCCATCACTGCGTCGGGGTGCGTCAGGTCGACGGCGACCTCGGTGCCCGCGCCGGTGAGGGCGTCGAGGCTGTCGTCGCGGTCGAGCGCGGCGGACAACTCCATGTCGTCGGCGGCTTCCACGGCCCGTACGGCCTCGGAACCCATTCGGCCCTCGGAGCCGAGGACGGCCACACGCAGCTTGCTCATAGTTCGTTCCTTCGCGGGCTTCGCGGTCTTGGCGGCTGGACGGGCTGAGGCACGTACGGGGGCTCCGTCAGGCGACGGCCTCGTGCAACTGGGACGCCTGGCGGTCGGTGAGCGGGCCGATGACGGCCAGCGAGGGACGCTGGTCGAGTACGTCCTGTGCGACTGCCCGTACGTCGTCCGGGGTGACGGCGGAGATCTTCGCGAGCATGTCGTCGACCGACAACTGCTCACCCCAGCACAGTTCGCTCTTCCCGAGCCTGTGCATCAGCGCGCCGGTGTCCTCCAGGCCCAGGACGGTCGAGCCGGTCAACTGGCCGATGGCGCGCTTGAGTTCGTCGTCCGGGAGGCCCTGGCGCGCGGCCTGGTCCAGCTCGTCGCGGCAGATCTTCAGCACGTCCGCGACCTGGCTGGGGCGGCAGCCCGCATAGACGCCGAAGAGACCGCAGTCGGCGAAACCGGAGGTGTAGGAGTACGTGCTGTAGGCAAGGCCCCGCTTCTCACGGATCTCCTGGAAGAGACGGGAGCTCATGCCGCCGCCGAGGGCCGTGCTGAGCACTCCCAGAGCCCAGCGGCGGTCGTCGTTCCGCGAGACTCCCGGCATGCCCAGTACAAGGTGGGCCTGTTCGGTACGGCGGTCGGACAGGTCGACGCGGCCGTGGGCACGCACCGCGCGCATGCCGGTGCGAGGCCCGACGGGCTCCGCGGTCCCGTCCGTACGGCTGAGCGCGCCGGCCCGGTCGAAGGCCGCCCGCACCTGATGGACGACTGCGTCGTGGTCCAGGTTTCCCGCTGCGGCGACGACCAGGTGCGGCGGGTCGTAGTGCTTGCGGTAGAAGCGGGCGATGCGGTCGCGGGTCAGCGAGTTGACCGTGTCGACCGTGCCCAGTACGGGGCGGCCGAGCGGTGAGTCCCCGAACATCGTGTGCGCGAAGAGGTCGTGCACGCAGTCGCCCGGATCGTCCTCGGTCATCGCGATCTCTTCGAGGATGACGCCACGTTCCGCCTCGATCTCCGCGGGATCGAGGACGGAGCTGGTGAGCATGTCACCGACGACGTCGATGGCGAGGGGGAGATCTGCGTCGAGAACGCGTGCGTAGTAGCACGTGAACTCCTTGGAGGTGAAGGCGTTCATCTCACCGCCGACGGCGTCCAGCGCGGCCGAGATCTCCAGAGCGCTGCGCCGCTCCGTGCCCTTGAAGAGCACGTGCTCCAAGTAGTGGGTGGCTCCGTTGAGCGCCGGCGTCTCGTCACGGGAGCCGACGTGCACCCAGATCCCGAAGGTGGCGGAGCGCACGGTGGGAACCCTCTCGGTGAGGACCCGCAGCCCGCCCGGCAGCACGGTCTTGCGGATCTCTCCCGCACCCGTCCCACTGCCGGCGCTTCCGTTTCCGCCGTTTCCACCGACGCGTCCGCCGACGGACATCGGCTTCACCCTCCCTGGTGTACGGGCGACGGCCCGCCCCTCCGTGATGGTGGGGCGGGCCGTCGCGCGGTGCGTAACTGTCACTTGTCGCCCGCGGCGGCGTCCGCGGACGCGCCGTCGTTCTCCTCGGCCTTCTCGGAGCCTTCGGCGTCCTCGTCCAGGACGGGGATCAGCGAAAGCTTGCCGCGCTGGTCGATCTCGGCGATCTCGACCTGGACCTTCTGGCCGACGCCGAGGACGTCCTCGACGTTCTCCACGCGCTTGCCGCCGGCGAGCTTGCGGATCTGCGAGATGTGCAGCAGGCCGTCCTTGCCCGGCAGGAGCGAGACGAAGGCGCCGAAGGTGGTCGTCTTCACGACCGTGCCCAGGTAGCGCTCGCCGACCTCGGGCATCGTCGGGTTGGCGATGCCGTTGATCGTGGTGCGGGCGGCCTCGGCGGCGGGGCCGTCGGCGGCACCGATGTAGATGGTGCCGTCGTCCTCGATGGTGATGTCGGCGCCCGTGTCCTCCTGGATCTGGTTGATCATCTTGCCCTTGGGGCCGATGACCTCACCGATCTTGTCCACGGGGATCTTCACGGTGATGATCCGCGGGGCGTTCGGGGACATCTCGTCCGGGACGTCGATGGCCTCGTTCATCACGTCCAGGATGTGCAGGCGAGCGTCACGGGCCTGCTTGAGGGCCGCAGCGAGTACGGACGCCGGGATGCCGTCCAGCTTGGTGTCGAGCTGGAGGGCGGTGACGAACTGGCGGGTGCCGGCGACCTTGAAGTCCATGTCGCCGTAGGCGTCCTCAGCCCCGAGGATGTCGGTGAGGGTGACGTAGTGGGTCTCGCCCTCGATCTCCTTGGAGATCAGGCCCATGGCGATGCCGGCGACGGGGGCCTTCAGCGGCACACCGGCGTTCAGCAGCGACATGGTGGAGGCGCAGACCGAGCCCATGGACGTCGAGCCGTTGGAGCCCAGCGCCTCGGAGACCTGCCGGATCGCGTAGGGGAACTCCTCGCGGGTCGGCAGCACCGGCATGAGGGCACGCTCGGCCAGCGCACCGTGGCCGATCTCGCGGCGCTTGGGGGAGCCGACGCGGCCCGTCTCACCGGTGGAGTAGGGCGGGAAGTTGTAGTTGTGCATGTAGCGCTTGCGGGTCACCGGCGAGAGGGTGTCCAGCTGCTGCTCCATGCGGAGCATGTTCAGCGTCGTCACGCCCAGGATCTGCGTCTCGCCGCGCTCGAAGAGCGCCGAGCCGTGCACCCTCGGGATGGCCTCGACCTCGGCGGCGAGCGTACGGATGTCCGTGACGCCACGGCCGTCGATGCGCTTCTTCTCCTTGATGACGCGCTCGCGGACCAGTTCCTTGGTCAGCGTGCGGTACGCCGCGGAGATCTCCTTCTCGCGTCCCTCGAACTGGGGAAGCAGCTTCTCGGCGGCCAGACCCTTCACTCGGTCCAGCTCGGCCTCGCGCTCCTGCTTGGCGGCGATGGTCAGAGCCTGGGCGAGCTCGTCGCGCACGGCAGCGGTGAGGGCCTCGAGCACGTCGTCCTGGTGGTCCAGGAAGATCGGGAACTCGGCGACGGGCTTGGCGGCCTTGCCGGCCAGGTCCGACTGGGCCTTGCACAGCACCTTGATGAAGGGCTTGGCGGCCTCGAGCCCGGCGGCGACGACCTCCTCGGTCGGTGCCTCGGCACCGCCCTTGACGAGCTCGACGGTCTTCTCGGTGGCCTCGGCCTCGACCATCATCACGGCGACGTCGCCGTCGGGCAGCGTGCGGCCGGCGACGACCATGTCGAAGACGGCGTCCTCGAGTTCGGTGTGGGTGGGGAACGCGACCCACTGTCCGCGGATGAGAGCGACGCGCGTGGCGCCGATGGGGCCCGAGAAGGGCAGGCCGGACAGCTGCGTGGAGCAGGAGGCGGCGTTGATGGCGACCACGTCGTAGAGGTGGTCGGGGTTGAGAGCCATGATCGTCTCGACGATCTGGATCTCGTTGCGCAGGCCCTTCTTGAAGGAGGGGCGCAGCGGACGGTCGATCAGGCGGCAGGTGAGGACCGCGTCCTCCGAGGGACGGCCCTCGCGCCGGAAGAAGGAGCCGGGGATCTTGCCGGCTGCGTACATCCGCTCCTCGACGTCGACCGTCAGAGGGAAGAAGTCGAGCTGGTCCTTGGGCTGCTTGGAGGCGGTCGTGGCCGACAGCACCATGGTGTCGTCGTCCAGGTATGCCACTGCGGATCCGGCGGCCTGCCTGGCCAGCCGGCCCGTCTCGAACCGGATGGTGCGGGTACCGAAGGCGCCGTTGTCGATGACGGCTTCGGCGTAGTGGGTCTCGTTCTCCACCAGGAATATCTCCTCGTCTGCGTCCACCGCCCGTGTGGCGGTGGACCGGCTGCGGAGGAGCGCTCCGTGTGCGGGCCGGTCTTCGATCGAAGCCCACGGAACCGTCTGGGTGTCCGGGGGCCACTACCGAGGACCGGCTACGGGCGGGGCGCCCCTGCCGCGTCAGTCTGCGTAGTGAGCGTGCATGTGTTCTGTTCCCGTACGGCTTGCCGTACGTCTTTCCGTAGGTCCAGCCGTACGTCGTGCTGGGGCCAGCCTACAAACCTTCCCGGCCCCGCAGGTACGGCGAAGGGAGCGGCCCCCTGCGACGGGAACCGCCCCCTTCCTCATCTCTCAGCGGGCGCCGGCCGCGCCACGGCGGATGCCGAGGCGCTCGACGAGGGCGCGGAAACGCTGGATGTCCTTCTTCGCGAGGTACTGCAGCAGGCGGCGGCGCTGGCCGACCAGCAGCAGCAGACCACGGCGCGAGTGGTGGTCGTGCTTGTGGCTCTTCAGGTGCTCGGTCAGGTCCGAGATCCGGCGGGAGAGCAGCGCCACCTGGACCTCGGGGGAGCCGGTGTCACCCTCCTTGGTGGCGAACTCGGACATGATCTGCTTCTTGGTCGCGGCATCGAGAGACGACACACGTACTCCTTTTAGGGGTTCTGCCCGGCGAGCGCCCCTGGTCTTCATCTCAGGGGATGCTTCGACTACTCGGAGGGCCGGCCCAGCCTACCAGCGCATCTGAACGCCTCCGCCCGCCCCCTGTGCGGATCGGAGGCGGGCGGAAACGGCAAGGGCGCCGGGGCGGACGGCGGATCCGGGGTCAGCCTCCGATGGAGCCGCGGACGTCGGCGTAGACGTTGAGAACCGCGAGGCAGAGCGGGATCAGCGACAGCAGCACGAACGTCTCGGTCAGCTCCATGAAGCGGCCCCAGAAGGGCGTCAGTCCCGTACGCGGAACGATCAGGCCGATCGCGGTGACCAGCGCCGCGGCGACCGCGATGGACGCCGCGATCCAGACCGTACGGACGTCGAGCCCGGCACTGTCGCCCGTCAGGAGGTCGCGGACGAGCTCCGTGGGCGGGTTGAGGGACAGGCCGAGCGCCAGCAGCGTGAGCGTGCCGAGGCCGGCGACCAGGGCGCAGGTGACCTGCGAGGTGTAGCGGAAGAGACGGGCGCGCAGCAGCATCGCGACGCCGGTGGCGAGCGCGAGGAGCTGCCCCCAGCCGTTGTGGGCGAAGCCCAGTACGGCTGCGGAGCCCACGACCGCGGCGCACCAGCCGCCCACGAGACCGACGAGCATCTCGTGCCCGCGGCGGGCCTGGGCGGCGATGCGCTCGGCGTCGACGGGACCCTGGACGCTGCGTCCGCTGTCCTGGTTGTTCTCGTAGCCGCCCGCGCGGGGCTCGAAGCCTATGGGCAGCCGCGCGAAGCGCGCGGAGAGGCCGGGGAGGAAGGCGATGGTGCCGACGGAGACGGGAGCGGCCACAGCCGCCGCGTCCACCGGCCCGATGTCGGCGATGACGGCGATGAAGGTGAAGACGGTGCCGACCGCCGAGACGATGGCGGACGCGACGAACGGACCGTCGCCCCGGGGCGTGATCGCGATCAGCACCGCCGACGCGAGCAGCACCGCGACGCAGCCCAGGAGGAACTGGAGCCGGCCGATCCCCTCGCCCTGGGAGAGGGGCAGAATCCCCGACCCGGCGATCATGATGTGCGGCATGGCGCCGAGGCCGAGAGCGATCGAGGTCGCCCTGTCCTCGTAGACACGGGCGCGGACGCATGCGAGCGCGACGAGCAGGACTCCCGCCGCGGCGGCGATGATGCCGGGCAGCCCGTGCATGTCGTGCTTGAGCGGGTCGGCGAACCACAGCGCGAACGCCATGAGCACCAACAGCACGCCGCCGCCCGTGAGTCCGGCCGCCCGCATGTGCCGCTCGTTCCACAGTGCGCGGTCGCGCCTCACCCCCGAGGCGACGGCGTCGCTGACGTCGTCGAAAACGGCGGACGGCAACGAGTCGGCGAACGGGCGCAGGAGCAGCACCTCGCCGTCCCGGATGCCGTTGCCCGCCAGGGAAAGGCCCGACTCGAGGACCCGCCCGTCCCGGCGCACGAGGTGATACCCCGACAGGGCGCCCTCGGCGGGGCTGCCTCCGGAGAGCCGGGCGATCTCCGGATAGACGTCGGACAGGGGCACGTCCTCGGGAAGCGCGACATCGATGCGCCCCCCTGGAGCAACTACCGTGACGCGGCAGAAGCCTGTCGCTGCGGTCGTGGCCACCTTCTTGTTCCCCCTTGCTGACTGCTCGGACTCGGCGTCACGATGAATTAAGACATCTCGGGCTCGTGGATTGCCCCAAACTCCCGCGCCGTGGAAGCACTTGGGGAAGATTGCGGGTCACCTTACCGTCCGCGGCGGACAGTCGGTCCTCCCGGATACCGGAGACTCTCACACCTACTAGGATCAGCGTCTGCATGACCGGTAGCTGTTGCGATGGCGGGGGCGTCGGTGCGTAATTGCGAATTTATCGTGAAGGACTGATGTAACGGTGAGTGTGGTCATCGTGAAGCGGCAGCCACGGGTCATGCCGCCGACCGTGCCCGAAGGGGAAGTCAAGCTGGAATCCCCTCCCGAACTGCCGCGCGACGGTGAGAACGACGTCTGGATGAATCTGCTGCCCGTCCTGGGCATGGGCGGTTCGGTCGCATTCTTCTTCATGCCGGGCGCACCTTCCTACATGAAGGTCGTCGGCGGTCTGATGGCGGTCTCCACGGTCGCCATGGCGATCGCACAGGTCGTCAGGGCGCGGCGAGGGGGGCGCGCCCAGATGGGACAAGCGCGGAGGGACTACTTCCGCTATCTCGACCAGATCCGGAAGGACGTCCGCAAGACATCGGAGGCGCAACGCAACGCGCAGCTGTATCAACACCCGAGTCCGGACCAGCTGTGGGCGATCGCGGGTGACGGCAAACGGCTGTGGGAGCGCCGCCCGTCCGACAACGACTTCTCCTCCGTGCGAATCGGCACGGGATGGCAGCAGCTGAGCACTCCGCTCGTGGCACCTGAAACGGCGCCGAAGGATGAACTGGAGCCGCTCACAGCGGAAGCGATGAAGTCCTTCCTGGACATTCACCGTTCACTTCCGGATCTCCCCATCGCGGTGAGCCTGAGGGCCTTTTACCACGTGGTCGTCACCGGAAGTACGGACGAGGTGTACGGCAATGTCCGGGCGGCGCTCGGCCAGCTCTCCGCGCTGCACTCGCCCGAAGAGCTCATGATCGCGGTCGTCGCCCACCCGGGCTCGATGGCGGAATGGGACTGGACGAAGTGGCTGCCGCACTCGCAGCATCCCTCGCAGTCCGACGGCGCGGGCCAGGCACGGCTGTTCTACGACGACCTCGGGCAGCTGGAGGAGTCGCTCGCCGGCCAGCTGGAGGGCCGGGCCCGCTGGAACCGCGACGGGACGCCCGTCGCGGACCAGCCGCACATCATCGTCGTCCTCGACGGCGGCTCGATACCCCCGGACTCACAGCTCGCCGGCGCGGAGGGCCTGCAGGGCGTCACCTTCATCGAGGTGGCTCCCGGCGCTCTGGACGACCAGATGTCCGGCGGCCTCACGGTGCACGTTCGCGAGAAGGCTCTCGACCTCTACGTCGGCCGGGAGTCCGCCTACTCGGGCAAGCCCGACCTGCTCAGCTACGAACAGGCCGAAGCTCTCGCCCGCCAGCTCTCCCCATTCCGGATGGGCAGCGGCGACGAGGGCGAACCGCTGCTGTCCAACCTGGACTTCACCGACCTCATGGGCATCGGTGACGCGGGCTCCGTCGACATGTCCCGGACCTGGCGGCCGCGTTCCCTGCACGAGCGGCTCCGGGTCCCGATCGGCATCGGCGGCGAGGGCGAGCCCGTCATGCTGGACATCAAGGAGGCGTCGCAGGAGGGCATGGGCCCCCACGGGCTGTGTGTCGGCGCCACGGGCTCCGGCAAGTCGGAGCTGCTCCGCACGCTCGTGCTCGGTCTGGCGGTGACGCACTCGTCCGAGACGCTCAACTTCATCCTCGCGGACTTCAAGGGCGGCGCGACCTTCACGGGCATGGCCGACATGCCCCACACGGCCGCGGTCATCACCAACCTCGCCGACGAGCTCACACTCGTCGACCGCATGCGCGACGCCATCACCGGTGAACTGAACCGGCGTCAGGAAGTGCTGCGCAAGGCGGGCAACTACGCGAACATCACGGACTACGAGAAGGCGCGGGCGGCGGGCGCGGCACTCGACCCGCTGCCGTCCCTCGTCCTGATCATCGACGAGTTCAGCGAACTCCTCACCGCCAAGCCCGACTTCATCGACATGTTCATCCAGATCGGCCGGATCGGCCGGTCCCTGGGTGTGCACATGCTGCTGGCCTCGCAGCGGCTGGAGGAGGGCAAGCTCCGCGGACTGGACACCTTCCTGTCGTACCGGATCGGTCTGCGTACGTTCTCCGCCGCGGAGTCCCGCACCGCCATCGGCGTTCCGGACGCCTACCACCTGCCCAACGTGCCGGGTGCCGGCTACCTCAAGTACGACACCGAGACGATGGTGCAGTTCAAGGCGGCGTACGTCTCCGGCGCCTACCGCGCGGCGGGCCCGACCAGGGTCAGCCAGTCGACGCAGACGCGTCCTGTGCAGTTCACCGCGACGCCCGTCGCGCTGCCCGCGACGCCGGAGCCGGAGAGGGTCGACACCGACACGGTCGACGACGCGCTCGCCGACACCGTGCTCGACGTCATCGTGCAGAAGATGGTCGGCCAGGGCCCGTCGGCGCACCAGGTGTGGCTGCCGCCGCTGGAGGAGGCTCCGTCCATCGACCAGCTGCTGCCCTCGCTGGCGCCCACTCCGGAACGAGGGCTGACAGCGCCGGAGTACACGGCACTCGGACGCCTCGTCGTGCCGGTGGCACTGCTGGACAAGCCGTTCGAACAGCGCCGTGACGTCCTGTACCGGGACTTCTCCGGGGCCGCGGGTCACGGCTTCTTCATCGGCGGACCGCAGTCGGGCAAGTCGACGCTGCTGCGCAC
The DNA here is from genome assembly GCF_042653885.1 of Streptomyces ovatisporus. Taxonomy (NCBI): domain Bacteria; kingdom Bacillati; phylum Actinomycetota; class Actinomycetes; order Kitasatosporales; family Streptomycetaceae; genus Streptomyces; species Streptomyces ovatisporus. Next base: position 793,820 of record NZ_JBHSFH010000004.1, on the reverse strand, counting down.
GCTGATGACGTCGTTCGCGCTCACCCACACGCCGTCCGAAGTGCAGTTCTACTGCCTGGACTTCGGCGGTGGCTCGCTGCTCGCGATGGAGGACCTCCACCACGTCGGCGGCGTGGCGAACCGCCTCGACGGCGAGAAGGTGCGCCGGACGGTCAGCGAGGTCATGTCGATCCTCAACGAGCGTGAGGAGTACTTCAGGGCCAACAACGTCGACTCGATCGCCACCTTCCGCCAGCGCCGCGCCGCAGGGCAGCTGCCGGACCAGAAGTGGGGCGACGTCTTCCTCGTCATCGACGGCTGGGCGACGTTCAAGAACGACTACGAGATGCTCGAGAGCGACATCACCGACATCGCCACGCGTGGTCTCGGCTTCGGCATCCACCTCATCCTCACCGCCTCGCGGTACACGGAGGTGCGTCCCGCTCTCAAGGACCTCCTGCAGAACCGCGTCGAACTGCGGCTCGGCGACCCGTCCGAGTCGGAGATCGACCGCAAGGTCGCAGCGAACGTACCGGCGGGGCTGCCCGGCCGCGGCCTCAGCCCCGACAAGCTGCATCTGATGACGGCGCTGCCGCGCATCGACGGCTCCTCGACGCTGGAGGACCTCTCCGAGGCGACCAAGCAGACGGTCCGGGCGGTCAACGAGCACTGGACCGGAGAACCCGCACCCGCGGTCAGGCTGCTGCCGACCATGCTGGAGGCGTCGCGGCTTCCCAAGGGATCCGACTACCCGGAGCTCGGCCTCCCGTTCGGGATCGACGAGGCATCGCTGCGGCCCGTATTCGTCAACTTCGAGACGGACCCGCTGTTCGTCGTCTTCGGCGAGAGCGAGTCCGGGAAGAGCGCGCTGCTGCGGCTGCTCATCCAGAAGATCACGGAACGGTACGCGCCGGACAAGGCCAAGATCGTCGTCGGTGACTACCGGCGTGCGCATCTGCAGGGCGTCCCGGAGACGCACCTGTCGCGTTACTGCGCGGCCGCGCCCGCACTCCAGGAGACCCTCGAGGGCCTTGCGGGGTCGATGTCGCGCCGCATGCCGGGGCCGGACGTCACACCGGAGCAACTGCGCAACCGCAGCTGGTACGACAGCCCGGACGCCTTCGTCATCATCGACGACTACGACCTGGTGGCCACGGGGCAGAACCCGCTGATGCCGCTGCTGGAGTACCTGCCGTTCGCGCGGGACGTGGGCCTGCGCGTCATCATCGCCCGCTCGTCCGGCGGAGCCAGCCGCGCGCTGTACGAGCCGGTGATGCAGCGGATGAAGGAGCTCGGCGCGCAGGGTGTCGTCCTTTCGGGCGACAAGTCCGAGGGCGCCCTGCTGGGCAACATCTCCCCGTCGCAACTGCCCGCGGGGCGGGGCTACTTCCAGACCCGCCGCCGGGGCGGACAGCTCGTCCAGACGGGGTGGCTGCCGGCGCACAACTGAGGGGCCCGAGGCGGATCTGCCTCGGCCTCGTGCAACGCGGAAGGAGCCGGGCGGTGATCGAGGATCTCCGCCCGGCTCCCGCGTGTGCAGTAGGTGCCGTCCGGCGTCGTGGACGAGTGCCGACGCGTACGGCCACGTGGCTGCGACGCCCCCGTCTCCCGTACGGGCAACGGGGCGTGCCGGGCCGCGGCGGCCGGCTGGTTCCACCATGCGTGGTGATCGTCACGTGGGATGATGACGGGACCGGGCTCGGGGACTGCGGCAACTGTGGGCGGACGGACGCGCGGCCCGCCGGAGTTACGTTCAGGCCGACGTGAGGACGAGAAGGAGCAAGCGCCGATGGGGACGCAGCAGGAGAAGGACGAGCTGTACGCGATGGACATCTCCGACGCCGTCTGGGAGTCCGCGCCCGGCGCTCCCGAAGAGGAGCGGGTCGAGATCGCGCACCTCCCCGGCGGCGCCGTGGCGATGCGCAACTCCAAGGACCCCGGCACGGTGCTGCGCTACACCGAGGCGGAGTGGCGCGCGTTCGTACTCGGGGCACGCGACGGCGAGTTCGATCTGGAGCCGGCACCGGAGAACGGCGGGGCGCGGGAGGGCTGAGAGACCGGCCTGCCGCCGGGGTCAGCCGCGTCGGGCCGAAGCGACGACGCTCCGGTGGTCGCGCTCCGCGCTCGTACGTTCCGAATGCAGTACGTGAGCGCGGCGCTGCACCGTCATGAGGCCCTGCCCTCCCGGTCGCGCGAGCACGCCGCCGAGCTGGAGGTCTCCGGCGAACCACGCGCCCTTCTCGAGCTCGGCGTCCCAGCGGTTCCAGCGGAGAGGGTTGCGCGCGGACATCGTCGGCGACCAGGTCCCGTGCTCGTCGGAGTACCAGCCCTCCGCATCGTCGGTCGTCCGTGCGGTGTGCGGGGATCGGAACTGCACGACGACGCCCGTCCCCTCCCGGACACCGCCCCCTGTGATGCGCCGCACCGCGGGCAGGGCCTGCCACGGGCAGGCCTCCAGTACACTGCGCGCACGTCGCACCCGCGACAGTGCTCCTCTGCACGTGTACAGCGAGAAGAGCAGTCCGAACATGCCCACGGTGAAGACGAGCGGGCCGATGGAGCTCACGGGCTTTGCCTCGTCGCTGGTCAACGAACTCACCGCAAGTCCGAGAACGAGGGCCGCCGACCACAGAAGGCTCCGGAACCACAGCCTCCGTGACACCGACCGACGCGTCCTCTCCCACGCGTCCCGGGTCTCCGGGTCGTCGAAGGCGACCTCAGTCAGCGGCAGTTGAGCCTCCGGCCCAGCCATGATGATTCCTCCAGCTGCTCGATCAGATGCTCCCGCCCGAACCCCGCACTTCCAGGGTTCACAGCCGGCAGCGGTCGAGACCTGCTCGCTCGGCCCGCTCCCGGCGCCCCGGTCCGGCCTTGTCACGCTCTCCCTGCAGGGCCGCCCAGTCCTGAGGCTGTACGAACATCAACTCCCCCGAACCCGGTACGAGAAGAGCGCCTCCGAAGACATCGTCGCCCGCGAACCACACGCCGTCGGCGATCCCTTCAGGCCACCACCTTCCGATCGGCTGCCGGGCGGACATCTTCGGGGAGCCCTGGGCGTCCGTGAACCTGAGTACACGCTTCCCGCTGCCGCGAAGGCTCAACTTCTCCACAGGGCCACGGAATGCGAACCGGTACTCCTCGAGCACCCTTGCGGAGAGCCGGACCCACCGCTGCTGCTCCAGCCAGAAGCGCGTTCCGAGAAAGACCCCCATCACCGCAAGCGGGGCGAGGGGCACGACGTAATCGGACTCGGTGACGGGAAGCAGGGCGCCGAGCGCAAGGCTGACGACGACGATGGCCACCATGCGCTTCCGCAGCACCGAACGGTGATGGTGCACCACGCCCCGGTGGTCCGTCCCGTCCGTGGCATACCGGGCCTCTCCACCGCCCGAGGACTTGTACAGCACCGCGAGTACGGCCATGCATCCCCAGGTGATGAGGCCGATCAGGCCGGGCACAGCGAGCAGGAAGAAGGAGTCGCTCAGGACGCAGAGCGAGAGCGCGTAGCAGACCGCGAAGCCCGCCGACCACGCACCCGCCCGCCGCCACCGGGACGGGGGTCGCACACCCCGCCCGCTCAGGGCGCCGCTCCCGGCTCCCGCTCCGACGTCCCGTGTCCCGTCCGGGGCCTCGTCCCTCATCCGAAGTCGTTCTTCACCGCGTAGGCGGCCGATCCGGGCTCCGGCTCAGCGGCTCCGCCGGCAGCTGCTGGATCGTCGAACGTCACCGTACTGGCCACACCACGCAGCACGTTCCGGAAGTCGTCGACCGACTCCAGTGACGGCGTGACCAGTTGAAGGGCGATGATGGCCGAAGCTCGCGTGTCCGGGATGGCGACCATGCCCTGCCACACCGGAGCTTCCTCGGGCTCGTCAGCGTCCGCGTGGGACGAGCCGGGAACCACGCTGCGCCGGACGGACTCCGTGAGGAAGCCCGGCCCGGAGGGCAGTTCGAGGGGGACGATGCCGTTGTCGGCCGTCTCCCCCGCTCCGGAAGCCATCAGTGTGGCGAGCACCGCCTTCGGATTGACTCCCTGCACACCCACGCTCGACACCGTGAGGACGGACGTGGCGACGTCACCCCGTCCGTCCGGGTGCATGCCGATGGCGCAGCCCTGCACGCGGTGCTTCTGCATCTCCCACATGGTGAGGGCGTACAGGCGGAAGACCTGGTCGGCCCGGTCGCGTACGTCCTCCGGCAGGGCGAGGATCTGACGCGCCATCTCGTCCAAGTGCTCACGGTCCGGACGGACTTCGAGCTGAAGGTAGCCGTGCGGGAGGTCGTACCAGAATTGCGTGGCGGGCCGAACCGCCGAGTCCTCCGGCGTGGTGCTCACAGCCGCAGCCCTGCCACGAGATCACCCATGCCGTCGGCGAAGTCGGCGGCGCCGCCGGGGAGCCCGTACGCCGCGGCGCCGGCCTTGGTGAACTCGGCCCCGTCGTGGGCGGGCCCGGCGTCCGGGATCACGCCTGCCGTCTCGAGGGACGACGCGGAGTTGGCGAGGACGTTGGCTCCGTTGATGCCGTACTGGAGCAGCCCCGTATTGGGGTCGGTGGCCACGTCCAGCGCCTTGAAGTTGAACGCCGAGACCGTTTCCCTGCCGAAGGCCGCGACCTTCGAGGTTGCGGACATCACGTCGCCGCCCTCTCTGGCTGCTCCGGCCAGCATGCTCACTTCGCCGCCGGCCTTGCCCAGTGCGCCGGCGCCGGGGATCATTCCGAGCGCGTCGCCGCCCATCGAGGCCCAGGCACTGAAGGCCTCCATACCGCCGTACTTGCCCGTGAGCGAGTCCCGGAAGTCCTCACTCGCGAGGTTCTTGGCCATGTTGGCGGCGCTGGCGACGACCGCGATACCCGCGAACACCGGGGCGAGCGGGGTGGGGAAGAGGGCCAGCAGGCCGGCGATCGCGCCGATCGTGCCCGCATGGTCGAGGAGGAACTTGCCGGCGGCCTTCAGCCCGTCACCGATGGCGCTGAGGGTCTTGCTCAGCCAGCCGGGCTCCTTCGGTGCGAGGTCGTCCTCCGCCTCGTCCAGGGCGTCGGCAACCGTGTTGGCCTCGCGCTCGTGCTCCTTCTCCAGCTCCTTGGCCTTCGAAATGACACTTTCGTAAGCCTTGTTGGCCTTCTCCAGGCTGGCGGAGGCGGATTTCAGACGGCCCTCCGCAGCCCGCAGACGCGCGGTCGCCGCATCGGCCTCGGCCTGACTCGGGTACTCCTTGCCGCCGAGTTTGAGATCGGGGTCCTTGCCGGCTTCGTCCTGCTGCGTCTTGGCCGTGCCCTGGGCGGCCTTTGCTTCCTTCGCCTCGTCGTCGTACTTCTTCGCGAGCTCACGGTTGGACGTCAGATCGCCGTCCCACTTGGTGAGCTGGGCAGCCGCCTTCTCCAGCGACGCTGCCGCGTTCTTCATGTACTTCGGCAGATCGCCGTCGAGTTCGTCGCGGAACGCGTCCGCCGCGTCGCCCTCCCAGTGGCTGCTCTCGCCCAGCAGGCGCTCGATCTGCTGGTACGAACTCCGCAGAGCCTTCGCGGCCTTGTCCACCTTCGTCTTGAGGGAGTGGACTTCGGTCGGGATGCCCGGCACCGGGTTCCAGCCGAGGTTCGGATACGGATTCGCTGCCATCACTTGCCCCCGCCGGAAGTACCCTGGTCCGCCATCTGCTTGAGAGCCTTCTCCAGGTTGTCTTCCATCTCCTGGTAGCTCTTCTTGTTCGCCTTCACGCCCTCCTTGATGCCGCCGATCATCTCGCTGAGCTGCTCGGAGCCGTACTTCCACTTGTCCTGGAACGTGTCACAGGCCTCGTCCAGCCGTGATGTCCCGATCTGGTCCCCGCGGACGTGCGAGAGCGCGGTGCGAGCTTCGTCCAGATCCTTGACACTGCTCTCCAACGACTTGACGAACTGATCGAGTTGATCAGTGTCCGTCTTGAAGTGATCCCCCATGAAGTACCTCTCCTGAATGCGGAAGGAGCCGAAAGAGATGCTCGAGCGACGCAGAACCGGACAGGAGCCAGAGGGCATGGCGGGAGCGCGGGAGCATCGCGTAGCGGCGCCGAGTATACGAGTTCGCCGGACCCACGACGGAACGCAGGCGGACCCCTCGACGGACACGCCACCCCATCCCGGCCGGCGTCTCAACGTCACTGCACACATGGCGAGTCGACCAACCCGGCTCGATCTTCCTCGTGACGGTTCACGCCTGGCCGGGCAGGTGAGGGGGCAGCGAGGAGCTCCGGTCCGCATCGCTCCACGCCCTCCGCGACCGCTCCACGGCACCGCAGGGCATGATGGGCACTTCCCCTACCGCGGTGCGCACACCACCGAACGGCATGACAGAAGGGCGGCCCAGTGAACGACCAGCCTCGGGACAAGGCATCGGGTGGATCTTCCTCGAGTCCACAGTCCCTGAACAGAACCATGCTGATGATCTTCCTGGGCCTTCTGGCGGTCGCGGCGTGTGTCTGGCTCGTGCTCGTGCTCACCGACGCGGCCGAGCCCTCCGACGCGCTCGTCGCGGTCGGCGGCGCCTTCGTCATCCTTGCTGCCATCACCGATGCGACGATCCGCCACAAGCGGCAGGCCCGGCAGAAGCAGCGCTTCCCCTCCGTCGACGCTATCCGCCGGCACGTCGACAGCGACGCCCTGCGTCAGGTGAGGGACCAGAAGGGCGAGGTCCCCGCCGTGAAGGAGCTGCGCAAGCAGGTGCCGGAAGTGTCGCTCGCCGACGCGGTCAAGGTGATCAGGAGCCTCTGAGGCAGCCGGATCACGGGCCGTGGGAACGGCCGCCGGGGGCCCTGCGTCCACGGGTCACTGACCCGGCCCCCAGCGGCCCCCGTCTCCTCTCCCCCTGCCGCCCTATTGCCTCGTCGAGGTTGTGGCGTCCGCCGTGGCACTCGCGGCGGAGCGCTTGCGGCGGTGGTCGCGGGCTGCGATGGCAGTGCCGCCGATGAGAAGCGTCAGTACGGTGCCGGCCGTCATGACATAGACAGAGATGCGCTGTGTGCGTTCCGTCCTGCTCTCGCCGACGGTGAGCTTCATAGGCGTGACGTGCCTCTTCTGCTTCGCCTTGTCGGGGACGGGCCTGGACTGCGCCTGGTCGTCACCGGTCAGTGCGGCGACGGGATCGACTACGCCCCAACCGAGTTCCGTATCCGGCCCGGTGCCGGGCCTGTCGGCCGTCTGGGCGAGGCGGGCGGAGATCTCCTGGGCGCTCCAGTCCGGGTACTTCTCGTACATCAAAGCGGCCACGCCGGCGACGTACGGTGCGGAGAACGAGGTGCCGTCAGCGGGGCACTGCCCGCCCTTGGGCACGGTGGAGACCATGCCGACGCCGGGCGCCGCAACATCCACGAAGCGCCCGGACTGGGAGAAGAAGGCCCGCTCGTTGTTGCGGTCGGACGCGCCGACGGCGAGAACGCCGTCGTACGCCGCAGGGTAGGTGTTCTCCGACTTCCCGTCCGCACCGTCGTTCCCGGCGGCGGCCACCACGAGGATGTCCTTCCCGACGGCGTACCGGACGGCGGCTTCCAGTCCCGCATTGGGCTTCTTCGCGACGGTGTCGGAGGAGATGTTGATGACTTGGACGTTCTTGGACGCGGCGTACCGGATCGCCTTCGACATCGTCTCCGAGTTGCCCTGCTTCTCCGGGTCGTCACCACCGGTGTAGCGGAGCGGCAGTATTTTCGCGTCCGGCGCGATACCGGAGAATCCGGTGTTCTCCGCTTCCTGGGCGGCGATGATGCCGGCGACCCGGGTCCCGTGGCCGTTGGTGTCCGCCGTGCCGTTCGTCTTGCCGACGAAGTCGTCTCCGCCCGCCTTGAGCGCGGGACGGATCTGGGGATTCCCCTTGTCGACACCCGTGTCGATGACGGCGACTGTGACGCCCTTGCCGGTCGCCTCGCTCCACAACTCGTCGAGGAGTACACGCTGGAGCGACCACGGCGTGCTCTTGATGTTCTTCCCGCCGAACTTGCATTCGCCGCTGTCCAGACCGAAGTCCGGGGTCCTGCCGTCCTGGGTGCGTTCCTCGGACGGGCCGCCGCCCCGGGACGGTGCGGCGGAGTCGGCGGTGGCCGGTGCGACGGAACCGACCGCGCTCAGACTCAGCGCTGCGAGCACGACGGACATCCGCTGGACGCAGCGGGTTCTCGGGGGCCTCGGTGACTCGGCCCCCGCCTTGAGGTCTTTACCGTTCGATGTGGCAGCCATGGCCATCGTGATTCTCCCCCCGGGGACGCCGGCCGTGCCGACGTGCCTGCCCGGCCCGGTCATACGCCCTGACGCAACGGCAGGAGTGGGCCGGCCATCGAAAATGGCCGGCCCACTCCCGAACGGGCGCTGCCGGTTGCTCAGTTGCCCCAGACGTTCGCGTTGCTCTTCTCGGTGGACTGGTAGTTGTCCGCCGAGTTCTGCAGCGCGGTCGAGATCTTGAGCAGGACCTGGTGCAGGTGGTCCGCGGTCTGGTCCCACTGGCGCTGCTTGGCCTGGTAGCCCTCCTGAGCGGAGCCCTCCCAGGTGTTGGCGACGCGCTTGACCATGGCCTCAAGGTCGTCGAGCTGGCTCTTGATGCGGCCGGCAGTGGACCTCACGTCCTGCGAAGCCTGCGTCACCGTCTGGAAATTAACGAGAATTCCGGACACTTACGACTCCTCCTTCAGCGATTCTTCGGTAGTAGTAGCTGTGAACTCGTACGGCGCGGACGCCGGTTGATCGGCCGAGTGGCTCTTGATCAGCCGAAGTCCGACATGATCTTGCTGACCTCGGAGTTCTGCTGCTCTTCCGTCGCCGAGTAGTTCTGACGCGTGGAGTCGACGGCTTCCTTGATGTCGTTGAGGATGTTGTTCATCTTGCGAGCATCCTCGTTCCACTGCTGCTGCAGCCGGTGGTAAGCACTGGCGGCCTGGCCCTGCCAGCCGCCGGCGATCTGGCTGATCACACCGTCGAGGCGCTTGACCTCACCCTGGACGGAGCTGTTGACCTCGCTGATCTTCGACGACAGAGCTCGGAGCTCGTCCTCTGTTACCCGAAACTGTCCTGCCATGGCGCACCTTCCCCCATGCTCATCCTGTGAACGTCTCAGCAGCCCGGATCGGGCTGGTGGGTCACCCTACGCCACGTACAGAACGGGCCGTCAGCTGACACCGTGAGAACACTATCCTGCCCCACCGACACAGCCGTTCGCATGCCATTACTGTCACGTGGTCAACACACTGCCGCGACCGACTTGTTACCCCACCGTGGCCGGTGCTTTGCGAAATCGGCCCGACGGGCCCCGATCGGCACCCGGAACCCCAGCCCCCGAGAGAGACGTAACTCCCGCACGTACGGCGAGAGTTACCCCCTACCCGTCAGACCGGGGGCCGATGCATGGAACTGCCGACTCTCTCTCCCTACAGTCCCTGCTCCTGGGATGCGCTGTCGGAGTCGAGCGTCGGGCCCTTCGGGAGCAGCGACGACCAACTCTGCGGCACCGGGGCGATCTTGGATTTCTCGTACCCCAGCCGCGCCGTGGGGCTGTCCTCACTGGCTCCGGCGCCCCCCTGGTTGCCTCCGCCTCCCGTCGGAAGGGCATAGCGGAGGCCCGAGTCGGTCAGCAGGAAGCGGGCCCCTCCGCCGCCCCGTCCACTCAACTCCTGGTAGAGGAGCCCGGAACCGGAGCTCACGTACGCACTCGCCGCACCGTCCACGATGTTGGCGGGGTACTCGGGTCCCGCCCAGGCCGCCAGTTTGGGAGTACCGCCGCCGGCCGTCCTTCCGGTGTAGACGCTGCAGGAAACGGTGCGGGAGGTTCCGTCGATGCCCTGAGCCACTCGGTTCACGGGATTGAGCACGTCGTCCGGCCAGCCCCGGCCGCCGGAGTCCTCCTTGGTCGTGGCTCCGGCGTTCGCCGCCTGAATCTCGCTCACGGAGATCGGCTTCTTCTGTCCGAGATCCGCTCCGCCCATGGCGAGATTCGCGACGAGTGCGGAGGTCCGCTGCACTCTGTCTTTCAGTACCACGTAGTAATACGAAGCGCCTGCTGCGCTGGACTTCAGCACCATTCCGACCTCACGGGCTTCCGCGGGAAGTTGCTCAGCGCCAGCGAACGACGCCGGAGTCCCCGCCTCCGCCTCCAGGTCCGGGTAGGTGAGGTTGTCCCCGTCGTTGAGCGTCTCCAGCCACTGGCTGGAGACCGTCTGGGGCTCTTCGGGCTTGCGCAGCACAAGCCTCGTGAGAAGAAGGCGCTCTCGCTGGAACCGGGCATCGTTCCGGTTGCGCCCATGCAGCAGCATCTTCGTGCCGGTGCCGTCCACCAGGTATTGGTCGCCCGTCTTGCTGTCCTTGACGTACAGCGCTTCCCCGTCACCCAGCCGGTACTTGTTCTTGAGCTTGTCCTTGTCGCGCCCGCCCAGTACGAACACCCCCTGCTGAGGCTCGCCTCGGCCGCCGGGCTTCTCGCAGACCGCCCACTCCTTGGGCGCCTCGGCATCGGCCTTGCTCGGCAACCGGTCGGGCGCGTACGGAATGCCGATGGTGGCGCCACGGGCGATCGGGCTTTCGTCGATGTCCTTGCCCGAGACCTCTATGACTTCGCCCTTGCCTTTGTCCAGCACGAGTTTGGCGGACGCGAAGTTCATGACGGGGTGCAACTGCTTCTTGCTGTTCTTGTTCTTCTGGAGGACGACGTACCGCGTCGTGGAATCGCTGTCGACGATGATGTGCTCGCCGGGCTTGTCCCAACCGGGCGGCGCGCTGGGGGCGATGGCGCCCCATGCGACGAAGCCCGCGACGAGCACGATGCCCATTACGGCACTGGGCATCATCGCCCTCACCGGACGCGGCGCCTCCTCGTCCGAGACTCTCGATTCCGGCTGCAGAAAAGCCGCAAGCATGCGCTTCCGCGCGAAGGTGTGGGCGCTGAGCTCGTCCCGCCGCGTCGCCATCGGTCCCCGTCTCTCCCGTTCCCGTGCTGGTGAAATACCCGGTGCTGGTGGTGTCTTGGTGGTGTTCCGTGTCCGGGGCACTGCCTGCGCCGCCGCATCCGGCTCCGCGCCGCCCCCAAGTCCGCCTCCCCCGGCGGCACTACTATGCCGCCCCACCGTGCGTACGCAAACGCCCGGGTGGCGGGGTAGGTCGCGGTATCCGCACAATGCCCTCACGGCCTCTGCTGTCAGTCGCATGCGGGACCGCGTTCGCGGTGAGTATCCTGACCCGGCCGGTTTCCGTTGCGGTGCAGGCCGGTCCGGCCCGCATACGGTGCCGGGGCCGGCGCAGGGCACACGTGACCGGCGAACGACGGCACAGCAGGGGGCGACCGCAGACGCCGCGGCGGCGAATCGCCGAAGCGGGAATTCACCGAAAGCATGACGCAGAAACGCGGACGGAAAGCGCCGTGCGGCCGGAACTCGTCCGGCGATCAGTGCGACGGCGCACCGTACGCGGAAGCGGCGACTGAGGTCAGCAGCCGAGCAGATGACACCTCGAAGGGGAAGTACGGGGGATGACGAGCGCCACCCGCAGCCGGTCACGGGACCGGCGCGTCCCGTCGCAGCGCGACGAGGAGCAACAGGGCCCGGCAGCATCGCCGGCACCGACGACCGCGACGCTCCGGCTGAGCAGCAAGCCGGGCAGTTTCGGCCCGGTGCGGCTGCAGCAGCTGATTCTCATCGAGATCGCGGCGGGCCTTCTGGTCGTCGCCTGGTTCTCGCAGAAGTGGCTGCTGGTGCCTGCCGCCGTGGTCGCCGGCCTGCTGATGCTCTTCGCGCTCGTACGCCGGCGGCAGCACCCGCTGTCCGAGTGGTACGAGCTGAAGCGGTCGCTGCGGCGGCGCAAGCGCGGCGAGAAGTACCCGGTTCCGCCGGGCACCGACCCCAGTCTCGCGCCGGTCGTCGAGTGCGACCCTGCGATTCAGACGTCCACCTATGTGACGCGTGAGGACCGCGCGGTCGGGATGGTCGGCGACGGTACGTTCCTGACGGCGCTGATCGCCGTCGAGGGCAAGGACGCTCCGCTCAAGCCGGGGCGCATGGGCCGCGTCGAGCACCCCCTGCCGCTCGACGTTCTGCACGACGCGCTGACGACGGACGACATCCGGCTGGAATCCGTCCAGGTCGTCCAGCACACCCAGCCTGCTCCTGCGCCGCATCTGCCCGAACAGTCCGTGGTGGCCCGGTCGTACGGGATGCTGCAGGAGGCCGCGGGCATCCCCTCGCTCCGGATGACGTGGGTCGCGCTGAAGCTCACGCCCGAGCTGACGCCGGAGGCGGTCGAGGCCCGTGGAGGCGGACTCGGGGGCGCGCAGCGCTCGCTGGTGCGCGCTGCCGATCAGCTCGCGAGCAGGCTCGAAGGCGCCGGGTTCAGTGCCTCCGTACTCAACGAGACGGATGTCGTCCAGGCGCTCGCCACCTCCACCTGTCTCAACCCCCGGGCCAACAATCCGACTTCACCGGACGGACGTTCCGCTCAGCGGCGTACGGAGGAATCCGTGCGCGGCTGGCGCTGCGACGACCGCTGGCATGCCACGTACTGGATCAGCCGCTGGCCCCAGGTGGGTCCGAACGCCGTGAGCTCGGCGCACCTGGCGTCGATACTCACCTCGCTGCGCGTCTTCACGTCCGTCTTCAGCCTGACCCTCGGGCGGGGCGACGGCCGTTCGGCGTCCGTCGCCGGGCACGTGCGCATCGTCACTCGCAGCGAGGACGACCTGTCCACAGCGCGCCGCGAACTGCAGCGCACGGCGAGCCGGGCGAAGACCGGCCTCGTCCCGCTGGACCGGGAGCAGGTGCCCGGTGTGCTCGCCACTCTGCCGCTCGGAGGCACCAGCTGATGTCCACCCCGATGATGCCCCGCCAGACCGGTATGCCCGGTGCGGGCCTGGGCCGTCAGCAACCGCAGGGCGGCCTCGGTCAGGACGGCGGACCGGCGGTACAGCCGCGTCACGTCGCGACCCCGAACGACACGGGGATGATCCCCGTCTTCGGCCGCAACGACGAGGCCGACCAGGATTCGACGCGTCCGCGCCGCCCCGGGTTCGGCCTGCGCGGTCCGCGTCATCTCCGGCACAAGGTGTCCCTCGACGAACTCGCCGCCGTCGGCGTGCCGTTGGGTGATGACGGCATCGTCATCGGCACCGACGCGCAGAAGCAGCCGGCCGTCCTCGGACTCAGCCGGCGCACGGCCTACGACGTGCTGCTGATCGGCGGTCTGTGGACGGCGCAGGTTCTGGCCCTGCGTGCGGCGGGCACAGGGGCACGGGTGGCCGTGGAGACCGGGCGCGCGCACGTATGGACCTCGCTGGTGCGGGCGGCCGGCGCCGAGCAGCAGTGCATCACCATGTACGAGGTCGGCCATGTGCCGTCACTCGGGCCTTCCGTGAGCAGCCCGGTGATCATCATTCGCGACTGCGGCATGAAACCGCCGCGCGGACGGGTCAGTTCGGCACCGTGGCAGTCCGTCGTGACGCTGCTGCCCTACCTGAGCCCGGCCGCTCCGCGGCTGCTGCAGACCTCCTCCCTCGTGGGCATCCAGCGTGTGTCTCCGGACGAGGCCGCGCACCTGTCACGGACGATGCGTCTGCCGCGGGAGGAGACGGACACCCTCTCGACGCTCGGTGACGGCGTCACTCTGTGGTGCACGCGGAAGGACCGGTACTACTCCCTGACCACGCCGACCGACGCCGAGGCCGGACTGCTCGGCAGTGCACGGCGTCTCGACTGAACGCGACGGGGTCGCGGGAGCGCCGCCGGCAGCCCGAAGGCCGTCGGCGGCATCCACACAGTGAGACGGCAGCCCGTGATTTCTCCGCTGTCCCGGAGGCCCGCGACAGCGGAGCTTCGGCCGGGATTCAGGAGCGGTGAGAGGGCCTGCGACAAGCGGAGTTGACCCCAGAACCCAGCGCTCCGAGACTGGACCGAGACCTTCGACTGGTTGAGTCGGGTCGTATCGACAGAGACGGCCTCCGGGCACGGTGTGCGGACGGGGCCGCAGTGCCGTGCCCGAAGTCGTGTTGACTAGGCTGGGCCGTGCGCGACAAACGGGGTGTGCGACCACACAGCAGGAGGCATTGTGAGCAGCGATCGGGACGAGATCCGCTGGGGCAGGACGGCGCCCGATACCGATCGGTTCGATGCGGATTCAGCGCCCGAGCAGGACAACGAATCGACGGGCCAGTTCACCATCGACTACACGCCTCCGGCCTGGTACACGCAGGACGCCGACAGCGCAGCGGCCCCCAACACCCCCGGCGTGGGTGACAATCCGAGCGGTCCGATGAGTCCGCCGCCTCCGGTCGCCGGGCCTCCGCAGCCGCTGCCGGGTACGCCGCCCGAGCAGCCTGTCGCGCCTGTCGCATCCGAGCCGTCGCAGTTCCCGGCCCCTCCGCCGGTCACCACCCCGGCACCTCCGGTGCAGGAACCCGATGCCCAGCAGGACTTCTCGCTCGGGGTGCCCGGCACTCCCGCGGCCGATCTGTGGGGCAGCCCGGACGCGTCCGCCCATCCGCCCGGCTTCCCGCAGACCGAACCTCCCGCGCAGGACGGCCCCGGGCGTACGGGGGAATTCGAGCGGCCGTCCGAAGGCAGCATGGGATCGGCCCGGGACGACACCGGCTCCTCAGCGACTCCGGGGAGTTCGGACGCTTTCGATCCCTTCGCTGCTTCAGCTCCGCCGTCGACCGACGACTCCGGTACCGGCGGAACCGGGGGAACCGGCGAGTTCGCACACAGCGCGGATGCGGGCAGTGAACCCGGGGAGACGGAAGCGGCAGAGGACCACCGTCCGCCCTCCGGCGAACAGGCCGGAGAGACAGAACCGTCCGTGGAGCCGGAGGTCCCCTCGGCTCCGGGCGACCCGCGGAGCCCGGAGAGCGACGCGGGCGCCAACGACGATGTGCCGGCCGGCCTCACTGACAGCTCAGTGGCGAGCGAGGGGTCCGTCGACGACGCTTCGGACGCGGCCGCCGATGCCTTCGCGTCGGACGGCGGCACACCGGACGCATCTTCGTCTCCCGCGCAGACGGCGCCCTGGCCACCGACGACGGGCAGCGGAGGCGTCCCGGCACAGGCTGCCGAACTGCCGCCCCTGCCACCGGACTTCCCGCCCGCCGAGCCCCGGCCCGAAGCGCAGAGTGCTTCGGAGGCCCAGCCGGCGGCCGCCGCGGAACGCCCCGCCGCAGAGGCGGACTCTGCGGACACGACTCCCACCCCTGCGCCGATGCCGGCGGACGGGACCACCATTCTTTCCCTGCCGCAGCAGGGCGGATACGGGTACCCCCAGCCGGGGCAGCAGCAGCCTCAGCCCGGACACCAGCAAGGGCAGTTCCAGCAGGGGCAGAACGCACCGCAGCAGCAGCCCGGCCAGCCCCAGCAGGGTGCAGCCTGGCAGCAAGGTCAGCCGCTTCCCCCACAGCAGCAACAGCAACCCGCAGCACAGCCCGGCTACGGCTACCCCCAACAGCACCAGCCCACACAGCAGCCACCCCAGACACAACACCCCCAACCCGGACAGCAAGCCCCACACGGCCAGCAACCCGCCACCCCCAACGCCCAACCACCCCAGACCGGTTACGGCTACCCCCAACAGCACCAGCCCGGCCAGCCCCAGCCCGGCCAGCCCCAGCAGGGTGCAGCCTGGCAGCAAGGTCAGCCGCTTCCCCCGCAACAGCAACAGCAACCCGCACCACAGCCCGGCTACGGCTACCCCCAACAGCACCAGCCCACACAGCAGCCACCCCAGACACAACACCCCCAACCCGGACAGCAAGCCCCACACGGCCAGCAACCCGCCACCCCCAACGCCCAACCACCCCAGACCGGTTACGGCTACCCCCAACAGCACCAGCCCGGCCAGCCCCAGCCCGGGTACGGGTACGCGCAGCCCGGACAGCAGGGTCCCGCAGGCCCGGTGCCCCACGGCCCGCAGCCGTCCGCCGGCGACCCCGGCGCGGGAGCGGGCCACATGCCCGGCGAGGACGCACGCCGTCAGAGCCAGGGCGGCAATCCGCTGGGTTACACCGCGGCGGTGGAGCTGTCGTCCGACCGGCTGGTCAACAACCGCAAGAAGCCGCGCTCCCAGAACCCCGCTCTCGGCGGCAAGTTCCGGTTCGGGTCGAAGAAGGAGGAGGCGGAGCGGCAGCGGAAGCTGGATCTGATCCGCACCCCCGTCCTGTCCTGCTACCGCATCGCGGTGATCAGCCTGAAGGGCGGAGTCGGCAAGACGACGACCACCACCGCCCTCGGGTCGACGCTCGCAACCGAGCGGCAGGACAAGGTCATCGCCATCGACGCCAACCCGGACGCGGGAACGCTCGGCCGCCGAGTGCGCCGTGAGACGGGCGCGACCATCCGCGACCTCGTGTCGGCGATCCCCTACGTCAACAGCTACATGGACGTCCGCCGGTTCACCTCACAGGCGGCCTCCGGGCTGGAGATCCTGGCCAACGACGTGGACCCGGCGGTCTCGACCACCTTCAACGACGACGACTACCGCCGTGTCATCGACGTTCTCGGCAAGCAGTATCCGATCATCCTCACCGACTCGGGTACGGGTCTGCTCTACTCGGCGATGCGCGGAGTGCTCGATCTGGCCGACCAGTTGGTCGTCATCTCCACGCCGTCCGTGGACGGCGCGAGCAGTGCGAGCACCACGCTGGACTGGCTCTCGGCCCACGGCTACGGGGACCTTGTGCAGCGAAGCATCACGGTGATCTCGGGTGTCCGTGAAACCGGCAAGATGATCAAGGTCGAGGACATCGTGTCGCACTTCCAGACACGCTGCCGGGCCGTCGTGACCATTCCCTTCGACGAACACCTCTCCGCAGGTGCCGAGTTGGAGCTGGACATGATGCGGCCCAAGACCCGGGAGGCCTACTTCACCCTCTCGGCACTCATCGCCGAGGACTTCGCACGCCAGCAGCAGGAGCAGGGCCTTTGGCAGGGCAACGGCAACAACCCGCCCGCCCAGATGCCTCCGCCGATGCCCGGACCTCAGCAGGGGTACCCACCGCAGCAGCCGTACGCGCAACAGCCCGGG
Source organism: Streptomyces ovatisporus (assembly GCF_042653885.1). Taxonomy (NCBI): domain Bacteria; kingdom Bacillati; phylum Actinomycetota; class Actinomycetes; order Kitasatosporales; family Streptomycetaceae; genus Streptomyces; species Streptomyces ovatisporus. The sequence goes on along the minus strand of NZ_JBHSFH010000004.1, from coordinate 776,838 downwards.
CAGGTGCCGCCGCAGCCGTACGCCCAGCAACCCGGCCAAGTGCCGCCGCAACAGCAGCAACCGCCCTACCCGCAGCAGGGTGGCTGGCAGCAACAGCCGGGGCAGGTCCCCCCGCAGGGATAAGCGGAGGGACGGAGGGCGCCGGTGGCGACTGGGGGCCCGCTCGGACTACGAGGAAACCCGCAGAGGACGACGACGAGAGGGCCGGTCCGGATCATCGGACCGGCCCTCTCGTACCGTCCAGGGCTGTGTCTCTCCCGGTCTCTCCCGGGGGCTCGCGGTCTTCCCCGGTCTCTCCCGGCCGCTCGCGGCGCCAGAGGCCCGGGCCACGGTCAGACCGAGGCCGCCGGGCCGTCCCCGGCCTGGGCGACCAGGTCCCGGCAGCGGTCGACGTCCCCTGCCATCCGCTCCAGGAAGGCCTGAAGGGTGTCGAACTTCTCCTGCCCGCGGATGTACTCCAGGAAGTCGACGGCGACGTGCTTCCCGTACAGATCGAGATCCACGCGGTCGATCGCGTACGCCTCGACAGTGCGCTCGGTGCCGTTGAACTGCGGGTTGGTGCCCACCGAGATCGCTGCCGGCATCCGCTCGCCGTCAGCCGTCAGCCAACCCGCGTAGACGCCGTCGGCAGGGACAGCGGTGTGCGGCACGGTCTCCACATTCGCAGTGGGGTAGCCGAGTTCACGGCCACGCTGTGCGCCGCGCACCACCACGCCCTCGACGCGGTGCGGACGTCCGAGGACTTCGGCGGCGCCCCGCACGTCACCCTCGCCGACGAGCCGCCGGACCAGCGTCGAGGAGAAGGGCTCGCCGTCACCCGCCGTGCCCCGTTCGTAGAGATCGACGACCACGACGTCGTAGTCGTAGGTCGTCCCCAGCCCGGCGAGGAACGCGACATCACCTGCCGCCCTGTGTCCGAAGCGGAAGTTGGGTCCCTCCACGACGCTGCGGGCGTGCAACTTGTCGACCAGGACCTTGACCACGAAGTCGGCGGCTGAGAGCTGGGAGAACTCGGCTGTGAACGGCAGTACGAGTACCGCGTCCACACCCAGCTCGGCCATGAGTTCGGCGCGCCTCGAGTGCGGCGCCAGCAGCGGCGGGTGGCTGCCCGGCCGTACGACCTCGCTGGGATGCGGATCGAAGGTGACGACCACTGCGGGCACGCCGAGTTCACGGGCGCGTGCCACCGTCCTGCCGATGATCAGCTGGTGCCCCCGGTGCACCCCGTCGTACGAGCCGATGGTGACGACGCTGCGCCCCCAGCCCTCCGGGATGTCCTCCAAGCCACGCCAGCGCTGCACGTCCTGCTCCTCGCCGATGCCGATGGTTTCGCCGGTCCAAGGGTGCCATGCCGCTGAGCAGCACCCGCACCGGACCCGCGTCTACACGCAGTCGGCCAGGGCCTCGCTCGCGCCGCGTACTCCCGGTCCTGCCACAGCCGTCCACGCCCCGGGAACAGCTCCGGCGACGGCTGTCCACGCGGCCGGTTCTGCTGCCGCCCAGGACCGCAGAAGCCGGCCGAAGTCCGGCCGCTCGCGCGCCAGACCGGTCAGTCGGCGGTCGTAGCAGGCCGCGCCCTCGGGCGTACGGGCCATCAGCAGGCCGAGACGCCGTACGAGCTCTCCCTGACCCTGTCCGGCACAGAACGGCTCGCTCGCCCCGGGACGATCCTCCGCATCCGGTGCCGCCGGCCGCTCCCCCTCGGGCTCGTCCGCGGTACCGCTGTGGGCTGCCGCCTCCAGAGCCCCCGCCAGGGCGGCGTCCAGTACGTCCAGGTCGCACTCGCCCAGGAGCAGCACGTCCAGCAACTCGTCCCGCACCGGGTCCTCCGGGACGGCGGCGAGCATGCGGGCGAGACTCGCCCGCAGCGAGCCGTACGGCGAGGTCAGCAGTGCGTCCACCAGCGTCTCCAGCCCGGCGCGGCCCCCGCCGCGGTGCGTGAGCCGGAGGCGTACGAAGGCGGCCAGCGGCTCACCTGCCCGTTCCGGCCGCAGCTCGGCGTACTCGCGTACGAGCTCCGCCGTCGGCCGTGCCAGATCGGGGTCGCGGACGTTCGCCAGTGCCCCCACCAGGTGGTGTGTGCCACTGCCCGGTTGGCAGAGACGTCTGCGGAACGCGGCCAGCACAGCTTCAGACCGTTCGCGAAGGGCCGCGGTGAGCGCATCGGAGAGCACCGGAGCACCGGTGGCGGCCAGCTTGTCGAGCGCCGCGTCCAGATGCCGCTCCCAGTCGTCGTCGACACGCAGGAGCAGTGCGAGGGCGTATTCGTGCAGGGACTGTTCGGCCGGGCGCTCCAACAGTGCCATGGCGGCATGCTGCAGGGACGTTCGTCGCGCTGCCTCGCCGTCACTGCCGGTGCGGGCAGGACCGACGGCCAGCCGCAGCCCGTATTCGGCGGCGGCGACCCGTCGGAGGCTGCGGTCGTCGGCCGCCCAGCGCTCCACTGCACGGCACAGTTCAGTCGGTTCGTCCTGTGCGACTTCTCCGAGCAGTTCGTCTGCGTGGGGATGGCAGGCGTCGATCAGCAGGTCCAGCAACTGCCCGGGAGCTGCTGCACGGTGCGCGTACAGCAATGCCTGTGCTGCGGAGGCCACAGTGGGTGAAGGGCCACAACCGGCGTCGGCTCGGCAGTCGAGCTTCCGGCGGTCGGTGAACCAGGCGCACAGCAGCGGCTGTACGGCTCTGGGCTCGGCGGCCAGCAGGTCGCCCACCACGTCCAGAAAGCGCTCAGGCCCGTGGTCGTCGTCCGTACCGTGCGGTGGGTCGGCAGGGAGCATCAGACGCAGCAGCTCGGTCTTCCGGGCCGCCGGCAGCCCGACCCTCCGCCAGAACCAGGGCCCGAACACACCGGTCCGGCCGTCCACGCCGATGTGCTCGGCCAGTGCGCGCAGCACACGGCTGTACGGCTGGGCGTCCGGCACGCGCAGCAGTGTCTCCAGCAGCAGTCGCGAGGCCCACCAGGAGCCCTCCGGTCTGCCTTCCGCGAAGCAGACGGCGGTCAGCGGCAGAAGTCGCTGCTGCAGCGATTCCGGGCCTGCCGATTCGGAGCACAGCAGCAGAGCCTGCACGACTGGTCCGATGCGGTGGCGGGGGACGGTGACAGCCGCCGTGGTTCCGTCCTGACTGTGCACGAGTGCCGCGAGCGACGCGTCCAGGTCGAGGTGGCGTCCCTGGAGCCAGTCGGCGAACTCTTCGTCGGCGAACCGGAATCCGTTCCCCGCCGGCTCCAGCACTCCCTCGGTGAGCACTGCCGAAGCCCAGCCGCCGGTCTGCGGGAAGACCTCCGCGAGGTCGGCGCGGGCGACCGCGCCCCGGCCCATGCCCAGACAGCGGCGTGCCGCCTCGTGCAGTGCGCCCGCAGCCCGTGCGGCCAGCCGCCGTACGTCACCGCTGTGTTCGGTACGGCCCTGTGCGACGGCCACGCGGCGGGCGATGCGCAACGCTGTCAGGTCGAGGTGCGCCGAGAACAACTCGGAGCGGTGGGCCGGCGGCGGCACAGGCGCGTCGCACTGGGCGGACAGGCCCTCTCCGGGAGCCCCGCAGGTGCCGGCGGGAGCGCCGGCGATGCCGGTGTCGTCGGTCACACCGGTGGCGCCGTGTCGCTGTTTGCGGGCGTCGACGCCCAGTGCGGCCCGCACTTCGGCCAGCATCCGCATCGCCAGCGGATGCCCTCTGTCGCTCTCGGCCAGGGCGTACTCGTCGAGTCCGTACCGTTCGCGGGCCTGAGCCGCCGCCCCGGAGGGCAGGGGACCGAGCCGTACGCACGGCGGCAGCGCCGACCCCTCCGTTGCGTCGGCGACTGCGGCTCCCGCTTCCGGCTGCCCGGCATGGAGCATCGTGCGGGGGAAGAACTCGCCTGCCTGCTCCCACAGTTCGGGACCGCACGCGAGCACCATCCGCGCGCCTGACGCCCGTAGCCAGCTCGCGGTGCCGGTGATCCACTGCCTCAACTCCTGGAAGAGCGCGGCGGGCATCTCCTCCGGCGCGTCCAGAAGTACCAGGAGGGGGCGCCGGCCGTCCCGCGCCAGCCGTGCCACGACGTCCGCACTCGGCGCGCGCTCCCAAGCGCTCTCCTCCCCGGCCGGGAGGCGGAGACCGCGCGCACCACTCGCGCACGACACGCCAGAACCTGCGGCGACGGTGCGTGCGGCCTCCGCCAACGCCCGTCCCACTGCCTCCCGTACGCTGCCGTCGCCCGCCCGGAGTGCGGCGCCGCGCAGCCACACAGCAGGAGTCGCGTCGCCGGAGCACTGGGCGGCGAGGGCGGCCAGTTCCGTGCTGCGCCCCGTGCCCGGCCTCCCCACGAGGGCGACGACCGAAGCGTCGCTGCTGGGGAACCGGCGCAGCGCGTCGGCCACTCGGGGCCGGCGCACATGCAGCCGCGCGCGTTCCGCGACGGGCTTGAGCGACTCCTCCGTCAGGGCGAGTACCCCCGCGGGGTTGAGGTCGGGACCGTATCCGGGCACGGTCTCCGCGTTGCGCGCCAGGACGTCCTGCAACTCCCCTTCGCTCTCCCACAGTTCGACGTCGATCAGGGGCACCGCGAAGCAAGCCGTCCGGTCCGGCGTGTGCAGTGCGGTGCCCAGCACGCCCAGCACCGCTCCTGTCGCCGCGTCGACGACCGGGGATCCCGACGCCCTGCTGCTCAGGTGCAGTTCGACTGCCGCGGCCTCCGGCATCGCCAGCTCCATCACGCCGTTCAGCGTGTAGAAGCGGTCCGTCGAGGTGTAGGTGACGCAGGTCTTCCCGGCCAGCTGCGCGTCCGTCCAGCACCCGGCCCCGGATGACGAGGGCCGAGCGGGGGTGTGGCCTGTGCGCAGCCGTACGGCTGTTCCCGCCGCCCGGGATTGTCCGTCCCCGATGACCAGTGGAGCGGCGCGCAGGCCCTCCGTACGGATCAGCGCCAGGTCCCGTTCCGGGAGCGGAATGATCTCGTGAGCCTTTGCCAGATGGCTCCGTCCGTCGGGGGCGTGCACGACGAGGCGGCCGAGACCGTCCACGGCCTCGTGACTCGTGATCACCGTGCCGCTGTGGTCGGCGAAGAAGCCGCTGCCCCGGGGCCGCCCGGCCAGATCGCAGATCCTCACCGATACGGGCTCCGCAAGCACCGCTCCCGCTCCCATCACGCACCGTCCAACTCGCCCGAACCTGCTGGATCCTCCCCCGATTCCCTGACGGTAGACGGGAGTTGATCAGCGGGGCAGGCCATGCAGGGAACGCGCCCCCCGCCACGCCGTCGGCTCGCACCGAGCGCCCGGCCATTGGAGTGAACGGGGCCCACGGGGCGTGCGTGCGGGCCGTGCCTCCTCTACACGAAGACGGCCAGGCTCTTCGCTCGCCCCTTGCGCTCCTCGACGAGCGCCACGAAGCGGCCGTCCGGACCGAAGACGGCAACGGGCACCGGATCGTCCCCCTCAGCCCTGAACTCTCCGACGGGCATGCGCAGTTGCGCCCCGTTGCCGATCAGACGGGCTTGCTCCTCATCGACGTCCCAGCGGTGGAACGCCGCAGCCGCGGCCTCGTGGAGCGGCAGCACCGAGAGGGCGGCACCACCGTCGACCTCCCCCTGCAGCTCCTCCAGCGTGCGGGCGTCCTCGAGCCGGTACGGTCCGACCCGCGTACGCCGCAGCGCCGTCAGATGTCCGCCCGTGCCCAGTTCGCTGCCCAGGTCACGCGCGAGCGCGCGCACATACGTGCCGGAGGAACACACCACCGACACCAGCAGATCGGTGACCTGTGTGCCGTCCTCGGCCTGCTGCTCGCGCACGTCGTGCACGTCGAAGGCGGAGACGGTGACCGGGCGGGCGGCAAGCTGGAACTCCTCGCCCTCGCGCACCCGTTGGTAGGAACGCTTGCCGTCGACCTTGACCGCGCTGACCTTGGACGGCACCTGCCGGATGTCACCCGTGAGCTGCGCGACCGCCGCATCGACCGCCTCACGGGCGATGCCGGAGGCGTCCTTCGCAACGGTGACCTCGCCCTCGGCGTCGTCCGTCACGGTGCTCTGCCCGAGGCGCACCGTCGCGACGTACTCCTTCTCCGTGAGGGCCAGATGCCCCAGCAGCCGTGTCGCTTTCTCGACACCGATGACGAGCACTCCGGTGGCCATCGGATCCAGCGTGCCGGCGTGCCCGACCCGCCGCGTGCGGGCGATGCCCCGCAGCTTCGCCACTACGTCGTGCGACGTGAAACCGGCGGGCTTGTCGACGACGACGAGCCCGCCCGGTCCGTTGTCCTTCTTACGTGCCACAGGTCATTCGTCCTCGTCCGGCTGGTCCTCGTCCTGCTGGTCCTCGCCCGGCTTGCGGTAGGGGTCGGCCCCGCCCGCGTAGTCCGCACCCGAGGAGGCCTTGCGGACCTCCTCGTCGGATGCCTTGGCGCGTGCCAGCAGATCGTCGATCGTACGGGCGTTCTCGGGAAGGGCGTCGGCGACGAAGGTGAGGCTCGGCGTGTGCTTGACACCTGCCGCCGCCCCGACCGCCGTACGCAGCACGCCCTTCGCGCTCTCCAGCCCGGCGGCAGCTGCCTTGCGGACCTCGTCGTCCCCGTAGACCGTGTAGAAGACGGTCGCCTCCCGCAGGTCCCCGGTGACGCGGGTGTCCGTGACGGTCACATGTGTGCCGAGCCGCGGGTCCTTGATACCCCGGTGCAGCTTTTCCGCGACCACCTCACGGATGAGGTCTGCCAGCCTCTTAGCCCGTGCATTGTCGGCCACTGGTCCGTCTCCTTGCTAATCGTCATCTTCTCCGTGGAAGCGCCGCCGTACCGCCAGCAGTTCCACCTCCGGCCGGGCGGCCACGAGCCGCTCGCACCGGTCCAGTACATCGGTCACATGCCCCGCGTCCCCCGACACCGCGGCCAGACCGAGCCTGGTGCGGCGGTGAAGGTCCTGGTCGGCCACTTCCGCCACGCTCACCGCGTACTTCCGCTGCAGCTCGGCGACGATGGGCCGGACGACGGAGCGCTTCTGCTTGAGCGAACGGACGTCGCCCAGCAACAGGTCGATCGAGAGAGTCCCCACATACACGCGGTGATCGTACGAGATGCCGCCGGGGCCGATCGACGGAGTTTCCTCCGCCGACCGGCCCCGGACCGGCTCATGCGCTCGGCGCGTACGGCGAGTTGGGCGTGTCCGCAGCGTCAGCTGCGGGGCTTCTCCCGCATCTCGTACGTCGCGATGACGTCATCGATCTTGATGTCGTTGTAGTTGCCGAGGTTGATACCACCCTCGAAACCTTCACGGATCTCGGTGACGTCGTCCTTGAAGCGGCGCAGCCCCTCGATGTTGAGGCTCTCCGCGACGACCTTGCCGTCGCGCAGCAGGCGGGCCTTGGTGTTCCGCTTGACCTCGCCGGACCGGATGAGGACACCCGCGATGTTGCCGAGCTTGGAGGAGCGGAAGACCTCGCGGATCTCCGCCGTACCGAGCTCGACCTCTTCGTACTCCGGCTTGAGCATGCCCTTGAGGGCTGCCTCGATCTCCTCGATGACCTGGTAGATCACCGAGTAGTAGCGGACGTCGACGCCCTCGCGCTCGGCCATCTGCGTCGCACGCCCCTCGGCGCGGACGTTGAAGCCGATGACGATGGCGTCCGAGCCCGTCGCCAGGTCGATGTCGGTCTCGGTGACCGCACCGACGCCGCGGTGCAGGATGCGCAGGTCGACCTCGTCGCCGACGTCCAGCTGCAGCAGCGAGGACTCCAGGGCCTCGACCGAACCGGAGGCGTCGCCCTTGATGATGAGGTTGAGCTGCTGCACCTCGCCCGCCTTGAGCACCTTGTCCAGGTCCTCCAGGGAGACCCTGCGGGTGCGCTTGGCGAATGCGGCGTTGCGCTCGCGGGCTGCACGCTTCTCGGCGATCTGACGGGCCGTACGGTCCTCCTCGACCACGAGGAAGTTGTCGCCTGCGCCCGGGACGTTGGTCAGACCCAGGACCAGGACGGGGGTCGCGGGACCCGCTTCCTTGATGTTCTCGCCCTTGTCGTCGAGCATCGCCCGGACCCTGCCGTAGGCGTCGCCCACGACCATCGTGTCGCCGACCCGCAGGGTGCCCCGCTGGACCAGCACCGTCGCCACGGCGCCACGGCCGCGGTCGAGGTGGGCCTCGATCGCGATGCCCTGTGCGTCCTGCTCCGGGTTGGCCCGCAGGTCGAGCGCGGCGTCCGCGGTCAGTACGACCGCTTCGAGCAGCGCGTCGATGTTCTCGCCCTGCTTCGCGGAGATGTCGACGAACATGGTGTCGCCGCCGTACTCCTCGGCCACCAGGCCGTACTCGGTCAGCTGACCGCGCACCTTGGTCGGGTCGGCACCCTCGACGTCGATCTTGTTGACCGCGACGACGATCGGCACCTCTGCCGCCTTGGCGTGGTTCAGCGCCTCGATCGTCTGCGGCATGACGCCGTCGTTGGCCGCCACCACGAGAATCGCGATGTCGGTCGACTTGGCACCGCGCGCACGCATGGCGGTGAACGCCTCGTGACCGGGGGTGTCGATGAAGGTGAGCTTGCGCTCCTCGTCGTTCACCTCGGTCGATGCCTGGTAGGCGCCGATGTGCTGGGTGATGCCGCCGGCCTCGCCCGCGATGACGTTGGTCTTGCGGATCGCGTCGAGCAGCCGCGTCTTACCGTGGTCGACGTGACCCATGACGGTCACCACCGGCGGACGCGGCATGAGCGCCCTCTCGCCGCCCTCGTCCTCGCCGAACTCGATGTCGAAGGACTCGAGAAGCTCGCGGTCCTCCTCCTCCGGGCTGACGATCTGGACGACGTAGTTCATCTCCTCGCCGAGCAGGCTCAGCGTCTCGTCGGAGACGGACTGCGTCGCGGTGACCATTTCGCCCAGGTTGAACATCACCTGGACCAGCGACGCCGGGTTGGCGTTGATCTTCTCCGCGAAGTCGGTGAGCGACGCGCCGCGGGAGAGCCGTACGGTCTCGCCCTTGCCGCGCGGCAGCATCACGCCGCCGACCGACGGCGCCTGCATCTGCTCGTACTCCTGACGGCGCTGCCGCTTCGACTTGCGGCCACGACGCGCCGGACCGCCGGGACGTCCGAAGGCACCCTGCGTTCCGCCACGGCCGCCGGGGCCGCCGGGACGTCCGGCGAAACCGGGACGGCCACCGCCGCCGGGACGACCGCCGAAGCCGCCGCCGCCACCGCCGGGACGGCCACCGCCGCCACCACCGGGACGACCGCCGAAGCCGCCGCCGCCACCGCCGGGACGGCCACCGCCGCCACCACCGGGACGAGGACCGCCACCCGGGCCACCGCGGCCCGGACCCGGACGGGGAGCAGCAGCGGGGCGCTGCGGCATCATGCCGGGGTTGGGGCGGTTGCCGCCGCCACCGCCGGGACGCGGACCACCCTGGCCGCCGCCCTGCGGTCGCGGCATGTTGCCCGGAGTCGCACGGCCGCCCGGAGCCTGCGGACGCGGGCCGCCCTGGCCCTGCCCGGGCTTCGGGGGCTGACCCGGCTTGGGCGCACCGCCGGGACGCGGCGCCTGCGGACGCGCCATACCGGTCGAACCACCGGACGTGAAGGGGTTGTTGCCCGGACGCGGACCCGAGGGCCGGGCACCCGGCTTCGGCGCACCCTGGCCGGGACGCGCGCCGCCCTGACCGCCGCGTCCGCCCTGGCCCTGGCTCTGACCGGGCCGGGGTGCCTGGCCCGGCTTCGGAGCCTGCCCCGGCTTCGGAGCCGCCGCACCCGGCTTGGCGGCTTCCGCCGCCGCGGGCGCGGTGAACTCCGGCTTCGCCGGCCCCGGCTTGGGGGCACCCGGCTTGGGACCCTCCGCGGCGGGAGCCGCCGGCGTGACAGGACCCCCGGCCTCGCCTGCGGCGGGCCGAGCGGGAGTTACCGGCGCTTCCGGCGCCGGCGCCGGAGCGCCGGGCTTGGGTGCCTGCGCCTTGGCAGGCTTGGCGCTTCCCGCGCCTGTCTTGGCCGCACCGCCCGGCTTGGGGGCTGCGGGCTTGGCGGCTGCCTTCTTCGGCGCCGCCGGTTTCGCCGCGGACTTCTTGGCGGTGCCGCCACCGGCACCGCCGCCCGCGTCGAAGGCGTCTGTCAGCTTGCGAACCACCGGCGCCTCGATTGTCGAGGACGCCGAGCGGACGAACTCGCCCAGTTCGTTGAGCTTGGCCATGACGACCTTGCTCTCGACTCCGAGCTCCTTCGCGAGCTCATATACCCGGACCTTAGCCACTTCGCTCCTTACGGTCCGGGGGGCTCATCCGCCGGACCTTCGCTACTTATGCATGGGCGTACTCACGCGTACTCATCGAGTGCTCATCGCAATCTCGACCTACTTCCGACTCGCGAGGTACCTCTCCGAACGGAGGGTTCCGAACGGACTGTCTTACGGTTTCGTCTGCTCGATCTGCTCCACCTGCCGGTGCAGCTCCGCCACGTCGAACGGGCCCGGGCCTCTGAAGGCCCGGTTGAACGCCCTTCGGCGCACGGCCTGCTCGAAGCACGCAGACGCGGGATGCAGATACGCGCCCCGGCCGGGCAGCGTACCCCGAAGATCGGGGACGCACCGGCCCGCGGTCAGCACCACGCGCAGCAGATCGGGTTTGTCCGAGCGCTTCCGACAGCCCACGCAAGTGCGCTGTGGGCATGCTCGGACTTGCGTCCGGCCAGACACCGCCAAGTCTACCTCCCCGTACCGCTGCACCCCTTCGGGGGTAAGCGGCACCCTTATGGTTTCAGCCCTGCTCGGCAGCGTGTCCGGAGGCTGATTCGGGCTCTGCGGAGACGGTCTCGCCGGCGTCCGCAGTGTCCGCGGTGTCCGGGCGGATATCGATGCGCCAGCCCGTCAGCCGGGCGGCGAGGCGGGCGTTCTGCCCTTCCTTGCCGATGGCCAGGGACAGCTGGTAATCGGGCACCGTGACCCTGGCCGAGCGTGCGGCGAGATCGACGATCTCGACTTGATTCACACGTGCCGGGGAGAGCGCGTGAGCGACCAGGTCCGCCGGATCGTCCGACCAGTCGACGATGTCGATCTTCTCACCGTGCAGCTCCGCCATGACGTTGCGGACCCGGCCGCCCATCGGGCCGATACAGGCGCCCTTGGCGTTCAGCCCGGAGCGTGTGGAGCGTACGGCGATCTTCGTACGGTGGCCGGCCTCCCGGGCGATGGCGGCGATCTCGACCGATCCGTCGGCGATCTCGGGCACCTCCAGCTCGAAGAGCTTCTTGACGAGATTCGGATGGGTGCGCGAAAGCGTCACGGAGGGTCCGCGCACGCCCTTGGCGACCCGGACCACGTACGTACGCAGACGGGTGCCGTGCGAGTAGTCCTCTCCGGGCACCTGTTCCTGCGGCGGGAGGATGGCCTCCAGTTTGCCGATGTCGACCAGCACGCTCTTGGGGTCCTTGCCCTGCTGGACGACGCCCGCGACGATGTCGCCCTCGCGGCCCGCGTACTCGCCGAAGGTGACTTCCTCCTCGGCGTCCCGCAGCCTCTGCAGGATGACCTGCTTGGCAGTGGTGGCGGCGATCCGGCCGAAGCCGCTGGGGGTGTCGTCGAACTCGCGGGGTTCCGCACCCTCCTCCAGCTCGGACGGGCTCTCCTTCGCCCACACCGTCACGTGTCCGGTCTTGCGGTCCAGCTCCACACGCGCGTCACGGCGGCTGCCCTCGGTGCGGTGATAGGCGATGAGGAGAGCGGACTCGATCGCCTCGATCAGCAGATCGAGGGAGATCTCCTTCTCCCTCACCAGCCCGCGCAGGGCACTCATGTCGATGTCCACGGCTACGCCTCCTCCTTGCCTTCCTCGTCGGCGGCCGCGGACCCGTCCTGCACTGTGCTCTCGGCGGCCTTGCGATTGAACTCGATCTCGACCCGGGCCTTGGCGATGTCGCCGAAGGCCAGCCTGCGCCGGGTGGGCTTGCGGCCCTTCACGCCGGGCACCTCGAGATCGACGCCTTCGTCGTCCACGGCCGTGATACGGGCGGTGACCTCGCCGCCCCCGGCGGCCTCGGTGAGATTCGCCTTGATCAGCCGACCCGAGGCCCGGCGGTAGTGCCGCTGCTCGGTCAGGGGGCGGTCGGCGCCGGGGGAGGTCACTTCCAGGACGTAGGGATTGCCGCCCATGACGTCCGTCTCGTCCAGCACGGCCGAGAGCGACCGGCTCAGCTCCGCGCAGGTGTCCAGGCGGACTCCGTCGTCGGAGTCGACCACGACTCGGAGGACGCGACGCTTGCCGGCGGGGGTCACCTCGACCTCTTCGAGGTCCAGCCCCTTCTTGCCGACGAGCGGTTCCAGCAGCCCGCGCAGCCTCTCGCTCTGGGTGGTGCTCATCCGGGTGACTCCTCGGCCGCGTGTGCTGTTGTAGGGCCTCGTGACAGGGGGGCGTTCGCCGTCCCAAGCCTAACGTCTGCCGCGCGCACCGCCGACCAGATGGGGGATCCGCGCGGGAAGTCAGGAACGTTCGGGTACGCATGGGGCAACAAGGGCGGCCCGGCGGTGCGTTCGACCGCACGCGGGTACGCTCGCGTGGCGATGATCACCGTGTGCGGTGCTCACCGCAGATGTTCGAGCGACGCCTCGTGTTCCAAGGAGTGCCTCCATGCCGCTCACGCCGTCACCGGCAGCCGGACCGCGCAGACGGTCGATGCTGGCCGGGACGCTGAGCGCGCTCGGTCCCCTCGCGGTGCTGGGCACCGCCACCGGGTGTTCGGACGGCTCCGGCAGCGAGGACGACGCACAGACAGCTCGCAGGGAACAGCGGCTGCGGAAGAAGACGGCCGGACAGAGCCGCGCGCTGGCGGCGCGCTACGAGGCGACCATCGCCGCGCACTCCGGACTCGCGGACCGGCTGCGTCCCCTGCACGCGGTGACGCTCCGGCACGCGGAGGTTCTCGCAGGCAGGGGGTCCGGGAGCAAGGGACCCGGGGGCAAGGAACACCGCGAGGACGGCGAGGGCGGCAGGGACGGCGAGGACCCCAAGGACCGCGAGGACCGCAAAGATCCCGCCGCCGTGCCCCGCGAGGAGAAGGCGGCCCTCGCCGCTCTGGGGGACGCGGAACGGCGTACAGCGGACGAGCGGAACGCGGCGCTGACCGAGGCGCCGCCGGAACTCGCCCGGCTTCTGGCCTCGGTTGCCGCCGCAGGCGCCGTCCACGCGTATCTGCTGGGAGCGGACGAGCAGGACGGGGAGGACGACGGCGCATGAAGAAGCTGGTCGACGCCGTGCAGGCAGCACTCGCCGCGGAGCACGCCACCGTCTACGGCTACGGCGTCGTGGGCGGGCGCATCAGCGAGGAACGGCAGGACGAAGCCCGCCAGGCGCACGACGCGCACCGTGCGCGGCGGGACGCGCTGCGGCGTGAGGCACGCGACCTGGGCGCCGAGCCCGAACCCGCCGCCGCTGCCTACGCCTTGCCCTTCGCGGTGCCCGACAGCGCCGCGGCGGTGCGGCTCGCGGCGGAGCTGGAGGACCGGCTGGCCGGTGCGTACGCGGATCTCGTACGGGCCGGCGAGGGCGCTCGCAGGCGCGAGGCGGCGGGCGCGTTGCGTGAGGCGGCGGTCCGGTCGGCACGTTGGCGGGGCAGCGGCGTAGCCTTCCCTGGTCTCACCGAGCGTTCCGACGGCGAGGACGCGGCTCCCTCGGGCTCACCCGCGGACGGCGCGGCGTCGGGTCCGCTCTGACCGTCCGCAGTCGTCGGGGTGCCGGTGACGGAACGTCCCGACCACCGCTTCGAAAGGCCGACTTCACCGCATGCCTTCTGCACTGCCTCTCGACCCCCCGCAGCGGCTTGTGCGTTCCCTCCGCTCGCAGCACGGCCACGTCGGCGAGCAGACGGGCAGGGCCGGTGAGCAGTGGCTCGACGGGCTGTCCGAGCTGCTCGGGCGGATGCTCGACCGTTGGGAGCTGACACCGGAGCGGGTCGTCTCCCCAGGAGGCAGGAGCAGTCTCGTGACGCTCGTGCGCCAGGCGGACGGGACCCCCGCGGCGCTGAAACTGCTCGCTCCGTACCTGGCGGGAGCGCAGGAGCGCACCGCGAGGGAACGCGCCGCCTTGGAGTTCTGGGACGGCGGTGGTGCGGTGCGCCTGCTGCGCTCGGACGTCGGCGAGGGCGCACTGCTGCTGGAACGGCTGCACTGTGAGACGTCCCTTCGGTCGCTGCCGGAGGCGAAGGCGATGCTCGAGGCCGCCTCCGCGGTGCGCAGGCTGTGGGTGACGCCCCGGGGCGAGGCGCGTGCCGAGGGTGGGAGTCGCGACGGAGCCGGCGGGACCGGCGGCCTCACCACGCTCGCGGAGCACACCGCCGCAAGCAGCGCTTTCCTCCGGTCGTCCGCACCGGAGGCGGTGCGCCCGCTGCGGGACGAGGCGCTGGAGTTGCGGGACGGATTGCTGGCCGATCAGCCGGAAGAAGTGCTGCTGCACGGCGACTTCCGCCAGGGGGCCGTACTCGCGTCGGATTCCGGACGTGCACCGTGGCTGGCGGCGGGCCCCGACCCGCTGCTCGGTGAGCGCACCTACGACCTGGCGCGGCTCGTACGGGACAGGCTGCACGACCTCGTGGCCTCCCCCGGTGCCGCCGCGGCGACGCGGAGGCGTCTGAACAAGCTCGCCGACGGCCTGGAGGTGGACCGCGAACGGTTGCGGGGGTGGGCGCTCTACCGGGCTGTCGAGTCGGGCGTACGGCACATGCGATGCGGTCAGCGCGAGGACGGGGAGCTGCTGCTGGAGTTCGCCGGGTGGCTCTGACGCCGCCTGCGGCCCGGTCTGGTCACCGTCCGAGCGGACGTGCGGGCTTCAGAGGCCGATGGCTCCCGTGAGGAGCGCGGCGACGGTCATGACGATCGTGGTGCCGAAGGCCCAGCCGAAGATGAAGCGCTGGTGCTCCCCGAGCTGGACGCCCGTCATGCCGACCAGGATGAAGGTCGAGGCCGTGAGCGGGCTGAGGGGGAAACCCGTCGTCATCTGGCCGAGGACGGCGGCCCTGGCGATCTCGGCCCGCCCGGTTCCGAATCCGCCCGCGGTCTCGGAGAGCACGGGCAGGACGCCGAAGTAGTAGGCGTCGGGGGTGAGGGCGAGGCTCAGGGGCATCCCGGTGACGGCGACGATGCCCGGCAGGTGTCCGCCGAGGGACGGCGGTATGACGGAGACGAGGGACTGCGCCATCTCGTCGATCATCTTGGTCTCGGTCAGTACACCGGTGAGAACGCCCGCCGCGAAGATCATGGTGGTGACCAGGACGACGTTCTTGCCGTGCCGGTCGAGCAGCGCCTGCTGGTCCTCCCACCTGGGGTGGTTGACGAGGAGCGCGACGGCGAAGCCGATGACGAACAGGACTTCCAGCGGCATGACTTGGAACACCAGGGCGACCAGCAGCGTCAGCGTGAGCACCAGGTTGAAGACGGTCAGCCAGGTGCGGGGGTGCCCGGCGACGGCGAGCGCGGCGCCGGGTCCGTCCCCCGCGGTGGACGTGGCGGGAGAGGGCTGCGCCGGCCCGCCGTCCGCTTCGGCGGGCGCTGCCGGGGGCTCGGCCGGGACCCCGCCCGCGGCGTCCACGCTCCCCGCGTCCGTGGCCGGCGGAGCGCCGAGACGGCCCAGACGGTTCCGCTCCCGCCGTCCGATGAGGTAGGAGGCGATCAGCACCCACGCGATGCCGCACCCCATGGCCGGAAGCACGGGCAGGAAGACCTCGGAGGTGTCCAGCTTCAGCGCCGCCGCTGCCCGTACGGTCGGCCCGCCCCAGGGGATCATGTTCATCACACCGGCCCCCAGGCAGATGATTCCGCTCAGGACCAGGGGACGCATGCCCAGCCGCCGGTAGACGGGCAGCAGGGCGGAGACGGTGATGAGGAAGGTGGAGGCTCCGTCGCCGTCGAGGGCCACGCACATGGTGAGCACGGCCGTGCCCATGCATATCCGCAGCGGGTCACGGCGGCCGAACCGGAGTATGCCGCGGATGAGGGGGTCGAAGAGGCCCGCGTCCACCATCAGGCTGAAGAAGAGATAGGCGAAAGCGATCATGATGCCGGTGGGGGCCACCGTCGTCAGGCCCTCGAGAATCATGTCGCCGAGCCGCCCCGCGAAGCCTCCGGCCAGCGCCGCCATCACGGGCAGCAGCACCAGCGCGACGAGGACGGACAGCCGCCTGGTCATGGTGAGCACCAGGAAGAGACCGATCGTGGAAAAGCCCAGCGCTGCCAGCATGATCTCTCGCTCTCCTCTTTCGGTACCGGCCGGCGGCGTACGTGGCGGGGACCGCTGCCGCATTGCCCGGCAGTTTCGGAGGCGCGTCGGATCGGTGTCCAGCATCGAACCGGGATTCATTTATGCGACATGCGCATCAGTAGCCCAGGTGACATCTATGCTCCGCGGTCATGGATGCCACCCTCCGACAGCTGTCCGCGTTCGCGGCCGTGGCGCGAGCCGCGAGCTTCACTGCCGCGGCCGCCGAGCTGCACGTCTCCCAGTCGTCGTTGAGCCGTGCGGTCGCCGACCTGGAGCGGCTTCTCGGCACGCAACTGCTCGAACGGGACACCCGGAACGTGCAGTTGACGGCGGCCGGAGTGGAAGCGCTGCGCATCGCGGACCAGATCGTGAACGCCCACAGGGCGGGCATGAAGGAGCTGCAGCGCTTCCTTCTCGGGGAGTCGGGGACGGTGGCGGTGGCGACACTGCCCTCGGTGGCGGCAGTGCTGCTGCCGCAAGTGATCTCGGGGTTCCGCAGACAGCGTCCGCAGGTGGCGATGCGGATCATGGACGGCCTCGAACGGTCCGTCCTGGACCGGGTCCTGGCCGGGGACGCGGACTTCGCGATCACCACCTTCGGCGAACCCTCGGGCCAGTTGGAGCACCGGCCGCTGGCACGGGACCGGTTCGTCGCCGTGCTGCCTCCGGAGCACACTCTCGCCGGGCAGAAGGAGGTCTCGTGGGAGGAGCTGGCCGGACACCCCTACCTCGCGGTCGGCCGGGACTCCAGCGTGCGGCGGCTGGCCGATGCCACGTTCGCCCAGATCGACGCCCGGATCGCGCCGGCAGCGGAGGCCGGGAACGTGGCTACTGTCGGCGGGCTGGTGGCTGCGGGGCTGGGCGTCTCGGCGATGCCCGCGCTCGTCCTGCCCCTTCTGGGATCGGGGCCGTTCGTGTCGCGTCCGCTGGTGCGGCCCGTCGTCCACCGCCGCCTGGACGTCGTCATGCGGACGCGACGCACGGTGCCGCTCGCCGCGCACCGCTTCCTGGAGACGCTCGACGCTCTCCGGGACGAGGGCGGGCAGCTGCCCGAGGGCGTCAGCTGGGCCTGAACGCCCTCGGCGCGCGTCTGAGCCGGGGCATCGTCCCATCCGGACGACCATGCAAAAAGCGCATCGATTGATGGTCCTTTCTTGCTGGACAGGCATTTCTCCCCTCGGGGACGCTGAAGGCCCCGTGGCCTGCGACGGCGCGGGCACAGCCTCAGCGAGCCGAACAAGGGAGAGACCGTCGTGCCGATGGAGCACCACGCGAGCGGCGGACAGGGGCAGCTGTCCGGCCTGAAAGTGGTCGAGTTCGCCCATGTCGTGGCAGGGCCTCTGGCCGGCTCGATGCTCGCGGACCAGGGTGCCGACGTCGTCCACGTCGAGCCGCCCGGCACGGGGGACGCGGCCCGTTCGATGGGCCCGCAGCGCGACGGGGTCCCTCTGTGGTTCAAGGTGGCCGGGCGCAACAAGCGGTCGGTCACCCTCGATCTCCGTCAGGATCGCGGACGCGGACTCGCCCACCGGCTCGTCGCCTGGGCGGACGTCGTGATCGTCACCTTCCGCCCAGGACGTCTCCGCGAGTGGGGCCTGGACTGGGACGCGGTCCACCGCCTGAACCCGAAGGCCGTCATGCTGCAGATCTCCGGCTACGGAGCGACCTCCTCGCAGGCCGATCAGCCGGGCTTCGGGAAGATGGGCGAGGCCCGCAGCGGAGTGGTGCATCTGACGGGCTTCCCCGACGGTCCTCCGGTGCACACGGGTTTCTCCCACGGGGACGCCGTCAACGGGCTGATGGGCGCGTACGCGGTGCTGGCCGCGCTCCACCGACGGGAGCGGGAACCGGACTTCGACGGCGAGTGGATCGACCTCGCGCTCTTCGAGCCGCTCTTCAGACTCGTCGAGTGGCAGGTCATCGTGCACGACCAGCTGGGAACGGTGCCGCAGCGGTCGGGCAATCAGCTGGCGATCGCGCCCGCGGCGGTGATCAACACCTACCGCTCCGGGGACGACGAGTGGATCACCGTCACCTCGGCGACGCTGCGGTCCGTGCTCAACGTCGTACGTCTCCTCGGGCTGCCGGAGGAGGAGTTCGCCACGGTCGAACAGCAGCAGGCCGGGCGCGGGCGACTCGACGACGCACTGCGCGCATGGGTCGCACAGAGGTCGACGGCCGAATGTCTGGAGCAGTTCGAGCGCTGCGAGGTGGTGGCTTCCCGCGTGTTCGACGCGGCGGACATCGCCGCAGATCCGGTGTACGCCGAACGCGAGGACATCGTCACCGTCGAGGATCCGCGGCTGGGGCCGGTGCGGATGCAGGCCGTCATCCCGCACTTCCGGCAGCAGCCCGGAAAGGTGTGGCGCACAGGCCCGGAACTCGGCCAGGACAACCGCCTCGTCTACCAGCAGTGGCTGGGCCTCGACGACGGGGAACTGACGGATCTGGAGCAGCAGGGTGTCGTCTGAGACCCGTGCGCCCGGCAGCCGCACAGACCACGCCGGGGACAGCCGGCTCCCCTTGCGCTCTCTGCTGTTCGTGCCGGGCAACCGGACGGAGTGGCTGCCCAAGGCCGAGGCCTCGGGAGCAGACGCGGCGATCCTCGATCTGGAGGACGCGGTGGCTGAGGCGGACAAACCGGCAGCTTGCGCCGAGGTGGGCGAAGCCGTCGCCTCCCGGGCCGAGAGCTCGGAAAGCACCGGGCGGATGGCACTGTTCGTGCGCATCAACCCGCTGGGGAGTTGGACTGCGGCGGAGGAACTCCGGGCAGTCGCAGGTCCCGGCCTCGCAGGCGTACTCCTGCCCAAGGTGAGCGACGAGGAGGACGTACGGTTCGCAGACCGGCTCCTGAGCTGGTGCGAACGCGAGGAGGATCTCCCCCTCGGGAGCATCGCCCTGGTGCCGCTCCTGGAGAGCGCTCTGTCACTGCGCAGCGCCTACGAGATCGGCGCGGCAGCATCCCGCGTCGCCTACCTCGGTGCGCTCACCGGCGCGGGAGGCGACGTCGAACGCGCCGTCGGCTACCGCTGGAGCCCCGAGGGCTCGGAGACTCTCGCACTGCGTTCACGCGTACTGCTGGACGTCCGGGCGTCGGGAGCCCCGCATCCCGTGACCGGCTTGTGGACGCACATCGACGACCTCGACGGGCTGCGGCACTTCGCGGAGCAGAACCGCTCCCTCGGCTACACGGGGATGATGGCGATCCACCCCTCGCACGTGCCCGTCATCAACGAGGTCTTCTCCCCCGGCGCCGACGAACTCGACCGCTGCAGGCGTCTGGTGGCCACGGTACGGGAAGCGCAGCTCAGGGGCGCCGGTGCGGTGACCTTCGAGGGGCGGATGGTCGACGAAGCCATGGCGACGACGGCTCAGCAGACGCTCGACCTGGAGCAGCGCAGAAGGCGGACGGCGCGCGGCCCCTCTGCATGAGGCCGTGTTCCGCCCGCCGCACGTCCCGTTGCGCTGAGCGCCGTCCAGACCGGCAGTTCGTTCCGCCGGCCCGGACGGCCACAGCTCTGATGCGTCCGTCAGCTGCCGGAGAGGCGCGACACCGCGTCCGCGACCGGCAGTTCCTCGCGCTCCCCGGTGCGGCGGTCCTTCAGTTCGACCAGTCCGTCCTTCGCGCCGCGGCCCACGATGAGGATCGTGGGGACGCCGAGGAGTTCGGCGTCGGTGAACTTCACGCCCGGTGAGACGCCCGCGCGGTCGTCGACCAGCACGCGGGTACCGGCCGCCCCGAGCTGTTCGGCGACCTCCAGGGCGAGTTCCGTCTGCATCGCCTTGCCTGCCGCGACGACGTGGACGTCGGCAGGAGCGATCTCCCGCGGCCAGCACAGTCCTTGCTCGTCCGCGGTCTGCTCGGCGAGCGCGGCGACAGCGCGGGTGACGCCGATGCCGTACGATCCCATCGTCACGCGAGTCGGCTTGCCGTTCTGGCCGAGCACATCGAGTTCGAACGCGTCGGCGTACTTCCGGCCCAGCTGGAAGATGTGGCCGATTTCGATCGCCCTGCCGAGCTCGATGCCCGAACCGCAGGACGGGCAGGGGTCCCCCGGCTCCACGACCACGACGTCCAGATAGTCGTCCACCTCGAAGTCGCGGCCGCACACGACGTACCGCGCGTGCTTGTCCGCCTTGTTGGCGCCCGTGATCCATGCCGTGCCGGGGGCGACGCGCGGGTCGGCGATGTAGCGGAACGCCTTGCCGGCCATGCCGTTCTGCGGACCGACATAGCCTCGTACGAGATCGGGCCTGCCGACGAAGTCCTCGGCCGTGACCAACTCGACCTCGGCGGGGGCGAGATGCTCGGCGAGCTTGCCCAGGTCCACCTCACGGTTCCCCGGGACGCCCACCGCGACGATCTCGCCGTCGACCTTCACGAGGAGGTTCTTGAGCGTGGCCGATGCGGGGACGCCCAAGTGCTCGGCGAGCGTCTCGATCGTCGGTGTGTCCGGGGTGTCCAGCTCCTCGGTCTCCGGGTGGTCCACGGCCGGCGCGGGCACGACGGCGACCGTCAGGGCCTCGGTGTTCGCGGCGAAACCGCAGGAGGGGCACTGGGCGTAGGTGTCCTCGCCGGCGGCGGCCGGAGCGAGGAACTCCTCGGACGCCGAGCCGCCCATGGCGCCGCTGACGGCCGAGACGATGCGGTAGTCGAGGCCCAGACGCTCGAAGATCCGGGTGTACGCCTCACGCTGCCGTTGGTAGGACTCGGCGAGGCCCTCGTCGCTCAGGTCGAAGCTGTAGGCGTCCTTCATGGTGAACTCACGGCCGCGCAGGATGCCCGAGCGGGGCCGGGCCTCGTCCCGGTACTTCGTCTGGATCTGGTAGAGCGTGACGGGCAGGTCCTTGTAGGACGTGCACTGGTCCTTGACGACCTGCGTGAAGATCTCTTCGTGCGTGGGACCGAGCAGATAGTCCGCGCCCTTGCGGTCCTTGAGGCGGAAGAGCAGGTCGCCGTACTCCTCGTACCGTCCCGAGATCTCGTACGGCTCCTTCGGCAGCAGCGCCGGGAGCAGCACCTCCTGGGCACCGGAGGCGTCCATCTCCTCACGCACCACGCGCGTGACGTTCTCCAGGACCTGGAGGCCGAGCGGCAGCCACGTCCAGATGCCCGCGGCAGTGCGACGCACGTAGCCCGCGCGCACCAGCAGCTTGTGGCTGACGGTCTCGGCGTCGGCCGGGTCGTCGCGCAGTGTCTTCAGCATCGACCGGGACAAACGCTGGACTCGGGCAGCCATGGAATTCTCCGTGCGGTGGTGTGAATTGAGTGGGAGGAGCCTATCCGGCGCCGCACACGGCACGGAAATGCGATTCCTCATCGCCGCCGGAGCGGCAGCCACGCCCCCATCACGGCGTACGGGCTGGGGGCGCTGGGGAAGTGCACCCCGCGCGCGAGGTCCCGGTAGCCGAGCCGGTGGTAGAGGGCGCGGGCGGGGCTGTCGGTGTCGATGGCCGAGAGCAGCGAGCGCGGTTCGCCCGCCTCGTCGGTGAGCAGGGTGATCAGGCGTCGTCCGATGCCGCGCTGCTGGTAGAGCGGGTGCACGTGGAGTTCGGTGATGACGAAGGCGTCGTCCAGCCAGCCCTCGAAGCCTGCCTCGCGGAGGTATCCGGAGACGACCGAGGACCACCAGTGCGTGCGGTCGTTGGGCATTCCGTACACGAAACCCACCAGCCGCCCCTCGCCCGACCACGCGCCCAGGGCGCGCGCGCCCGGCGTACGCAGGTGCCGCAGCACGATGTGGCGCCGCACGGCGATCTCGTCGTCGCCCAGCCCGAACGCGACGGCCTGCACGGCCAGCGCCTCGTCCACGTGTGCTTCGAGGTCCAGGGGGCGGATGACGGCCCCGCGGGGGTCCTGGGGCTGAGGTCCCCCGGCAGAATGCAGCATGCCGGGAGGCTACTAGGCAGGCGGAGGGCGTCCGTACAGCGTGACCCAGGTGTGCGCGGGCCCGCGGACGTCAGAAGAGCACGCTCATGAACGCACCCACCTCGCGGAAACCCACTCTCCGGTAGGTCGCCCGTGCCGCGTCGTTGAAGTCGTTGACGTAGAGGCTCGCGACGGGGGCGACCTCGTTCAGCGCGTATCGCAGGACGGCCGCCATGCCGCTCTCCGAGAGGCCCTGGCCGCGATGTGCGGGCGCCACCCAGACCCCCTGGATCTGGCAGGCGTGCGGGGTGGCGGCGCCGATCTCCGCCTTGAAGACGACCTCGCCGTTCTCCACGCGGGCGAACGAGCGGCCCGAGCCGACGAGTTCGGCGACACGTGACTGGTAGACGAGGCCGCCGTCCCCCGCGAGCGGCGAGACGCCGACCTCCTCGGTGAACATCGCCACGCAGGCGGGCAGGACGAGGTCCATCTCGTCCTTGCGGATACGGCGCACCAGCGGATCCGGCTTCACGTCGCGCGGCACCTCTTCGGTGACCATCAGCGGCTGACGCCGGCGCACGTCGCGGGCCGGCCCCCAGTGCGGTTCCAGGTACGACCACAGCGCCGCAGTGGGCTCCGCCGGACCCACGATGGACGAGCAGCGCCGACCCTGCCGACGTGCCCGCTCGGCGAAGGCACGTACGGCTTCGGGGCAAGCGCACAGCGGCACGAGATTCGCGCCCGCGTAGCAGAGCGACTTGAGGCGCCCCCGCTGGTACCAGCCCCACATCTCGCCGCCGAGGCGCACGGCGTCGAGGCCGGCGGCGTGCACGCGCGAGGCGATGAAGGCGTTGTTGACGGGCTCACGGCCGAGCACCGCGAGGACGTCGTCGAGCTCGCCGGGGTCGACAACCCTGGTGGATGTGGTGGTCAACAAGGTGTCTGCTGCCTCACCGTGACGGCCCCGAGGGCACGGGGATGGGGAGAGGGGACGTGCACCGAGCGTACCCCGGCCGGGCAGAGCGCTTCCCGCAGAGATCCGGCCCCTCCCCGGCGGCCTTGCGCCGTACCGGCGTCCGGACGCCCGGATCAGCCGCTGACTGCGACCTGGGGCTCGCCGGAGGCCACGCCGTCCTTCTCCATCCGCTCGGCGATCTTCATCGCCTCGTCGATGAGCGTCTCGACGATCTTGGATTCGGGGACGGTCTTGATGACCTCGCCCTTGACGAAGATCTGGCCCTTGCCGTTTCCGGAGGCGACGCCGAGATCCGCCTCGCGTGCCTCGCCGGGGCCGTTGACGACACAGCCCATGACGGCGACCCGCAGCGGGACCTCCATGCCTTCGAGGCCGGCGGTGACCTCGTCCGCCAGCTTGTAGACGTCCACCTGGGCACGGCCGCAGGAGGGGCAGGAGACGATCTCCAGTCGGCGCTGCCGGAGTCCGAGCGACTCCAGGATCTGGATGCCCACCTTGCACTCTTCGGCCGGGGGCGCGGACAGCGAGACGCGGATGGTGTCGCCGATGCCCTCGGAGAGCAGCGCGCCGAAGGCCACGGCGGACTTGATCGTGCCCTGGAAGGCCGGTCCCGCCTCGGTGACGCCCAGGTGCAGCGGATAGTCGCACTGTGCGGCGAGCTGACGGTAGGCGTTGATCATGACGACGGGGTCGTTGTGCTTGACCGAGATCTTGATGTCACGGAAGCCGTGCTCCTCGAAGAGGGAGCACTCCCACAGCGCCGACTCGACGAGCGCCTCAGGGGTCGCCTTGCCGTACTTCTGCAGCAGCCGCTTGTCGAGCGAGCCGGCGTTGACGCCGATGCGGATGGGTGTGCCGGCGGCGGAGGCGGCGTTCGCGATCTCCCTGACCTTGTCGTCGAACTGCTTGATGTTGCCGGGGTTCACCCGCACCGCGGCACAGCCCGCGTCGATGGCGGCGAAGACGTACTTGGGCTGGAAGTGGATGTCCGCGATCACGGGGATCTGCGACTTGCGCGCGATGGTCGACAGCGCGTCCGCGTCGTCCTGCGTGGGACAGGCGACGCGGACGATCTGACAGCCCGAGGCGGTCAGTTCGGCGATCTGCTGGAGCGTCGCACCCACGTCCGAGGTGCGCGTCGTCGTCATCGACTGGACGGACACAGGCGCGTCACCGCCCACTGCCACCGGGCCGACCTGGATCTTCCGGCTGGTGCGGCGGTCGACGAGTTTGGTCGGTACGTCCGGCATTCCGAGCGAAATCGCTGTCGCTGTCATCAGGCGTGCAACCCCAAGGTATGGATCGAGAAGTCCCGATAGATCGACGGGCTCCGGCTCCTGAGATTACGACACCTTCACCCGTACGAGCACATCCCGAGGCCGTATCCCCCCAAAGCATGGCACCCGGGCACGAAGCGGGCCCGGGTGCCCCTGTATGTCCTCGTCCGGCTGCCCCCCGGACGTACTACCCCGCGAGTCTCACGGGATTGACCACGTCCGCGACCAGGACGAGCAGCGTGAAGCAGATGAAGATTCCGGCCACCACATACGCGACGGGCATCAGCTTCGCCACGTCGAACGGCCCCGGATCGGGCCGCCGGAAGACCTTCGCGAAGGCACGTCGCACGGACTCCCACATCGCCCCCGCGATGTGGCCGCCGTCCAGCGGCAGCAGCGGCAGCATGTTGAAGAGGAAGAGCGAGAGGTTGAAGCCCGCGACGAGGAAGAGCATCGTCGCGACCCGCTGTGTGGGCGGGATGTCGAGGGAGAAGACCTCGCCGCCCACCCGGGCGGCGCCCACGACGCCCATCGGGGAGTCCTGCTTGCGCTCCGCTCCGTCGAAGGCCGCGTTCCACAGGTCGGGGACCTTCGAGGGGAGTGCGACGAGCGCTTCCACGCCGGACGCCATCATGTCGCCCATCCGGTCGACGGACTGCGGGAAGGACTGCTGGACCACACCGCTGGCCGGCGTGAAGCCGAGGAAGCCCGCCGTGACGTATTCGTCCTCGACGTAGCTGCCGCGTCCGTCGGACTTGGCGACCTTGTTCGAGATCAGGTCCGCCTGAAGCGTCTTGCGGGCACCGTCCCTCTCGACCGTGATGGTGGCCGGGCCCGTGGTGTCGCGGATCTGCTGCTGGAGAGTCTCCCACTGGGTGACGCGCTTGCCGTCGAAGGCGACGATCTTGTCGCCCGGCAGCATCCCGGCTGCCTTGGCGGGTGAATCCTTCGCGCCGGCAGGGCACTTGTCGCTCTTCGCGGATGCGGGGATCACGCACTTGGAGACGGAGGAGACCGTGGTGGTCTGGGTGTTGATGCCGAACGACATCAGCACCACGAGGAAGATCACGACCGCCAGGATCAGGTTCATGAACGGCCCGGCGAACATCACGATGACGCGCTTCCAGGGGGCGCGCGTGTAGAAGAGCCGCTTCTCGTCGCCGGGCTTGAGCTCCTCGAACGCCGCCGCCCGCGCGTCCTCGATCATCCCGCGGAACGGGGAGGTCGACCGCGCGCGGAGCGTGCCGTCCTCGCCGGGCGGGAACATCCCGATCATGCGGATGTAGCCGCCGAGTGGCACCGCCTTCACGCCGTATTCGGTCTCGCCCCTGCGGCGGGAGAAGATCGTCGGGCCGAAGCCCACCATGTACTGCGGCACGCGGATGCCGAACATCTTCGCCGTGGAGAGATGCCCCAGCTCGTGCCAGGCGATGGAGAAGAGCAGACCGACAACGAAGACGACTATGCCGAGAATCGTCATGAGGGTCGTCATGCGCGGGCCTCCGCTGCTGCCGTCGCCAGTTCACGGGCGCGCCGACGCGCCCAGGTCTCTGCGTCGAGGACATCGGCGAGCGTCAACGCGGTTGCGCGCGGCGTCCCGTGCTCCTCGACCACAGCGGCAACCGTATCCACGATGCCCGAGAACGGCAGCCTTCCTTCCAAGAACGCCTCCACGCACTCCTCGTTCGCGGCGTTGTAGACGGCCGGTGCCGTGCCGCCCGAGCGCCCCACCTGGAACGCGAGCGGCACTGCCGGGAACGCCTCGGCGTCCAGCGGGAAGAACTCCCACGACATGGCGCGCGACCAGTCGAAGACCGGGCCGGCCTCGGGTACGCGGTGCGGCCATCCGATTCCCAGTGCGATCGGCAGCCGCATGTCCGGGGGGCCGCACTGCGCGAGCGTCGAACCGTCGGTGTACTCCACCATCGAGTGAACAGCGGACTGCGGGTGGACAACGACCTCGATGCGGTCGAAGGGCACGTCGTAGAGCAGGTGGGCCTCGATGACCTCCAGCCCCTTGTTGACGAGTGTCGCCGAGTTCACGGTGATCACCGGGCCCATGTCCCAGGTGGGGTGTGCGAGTGCCTCCTGCGGCGTGACGCCCTCCAGTTCGGCCTTCGTGCGGCCGCGGAACGGTCCGCCGGAAGCGGTGACGAGCAGCTTGCGCACCTCGGCGTGCGTGCCGCTCATCAGCGCCTGGAAGAGCGCCGAGTGCTCGGAGTCCACGGGGACGATCTGCCCCGGCCGGGCGAGCGCCTTGACCAGCGGTCCGCCGACGATCAGCGACTCCTTGTTGGCCAGTGCCAGCATCCGCCCCGCCTCCAGCGCAGCGAGGGTGGGGGCGAGCCCGATGGAACCCGTGATCCCGTTCAGCACGGTGTGGCACTCGCTCGCAGCGAGCTCGGCGGCGGCGTCGGGGCCTGCGAGCACTTCGGGGATCGGCTCCCCCGGCCCGTACTCGGCGCGCAGCGCCTCACGCAGCTGGCCCACCATGTCCTCACGTGCGACGGCGACCGTGCGCACCTGGAGCCGGTGGGCCTGCCCGGCCAGCAGCTTCACCCGGCCGCCCGCGGCGGACAGTCCGGTCACGCGGAAGCGGCCGGGATTGCTCAGTACGACATCGACCGCCTGGGTGCCGATGGAGCCGGTCGAACCGAGGATCACGATGTCGCGTGGGCCTGCCAGCACGTCCACGTCCACGGGACCGGGCGAACGCAGGTGCGGGTCGGCGAGGGTTTCCGTCATGGCCCCATTCTGACGGCACTTGAACACGACGGGGTCACCGCCCGTGGCCCGCACCCGCACATCGGACGCGCCCACCTGCACGGCGCGGGCGCCCGGCGTTCGTTGCTCAGCACCGGGCGCCCGCCCCCTCACCGCCGCTTCACGCCCCTCAGCGGATGCGGCGGTGCACGTTCTCCTTCTTGGACGGTCCCGGCAGGGCCTCGGAGATCCACGGTCCCTCGGCCGAGGCGTCGACGACGCCCTCCTCGAGCCACGTGTAGGCGCCGTCGAGGATGTTGCGCACGACCTTGCGGTCCAGGTCGTCCGTGTTGT
Source organism: Streptomyces ovatisporus (assembly GCF_042653885.1). Lineage (NCBI taxonomy): Bacteria > Bacillati > Actinomycetota > Actinomycetes > Kitasatosporales > Streptomycetaceae > Streptomyces > Streptomyces ovatisporus. The sequence continues at coordinate 749,473 of NZ_JBHSFH010000004.1, read as the reverse complement.
GCCACAGCCGCCCGAACAGCTCCTCCACACGCACCCGCGACTGCCTGCAGAAGACGTCCGCGAGCTGGTACGCGGCCTTACCGTCCTCGACCGAGCTGCTCAGCGCATCGCGGCGGGCCTTCTCGGCCCGTACGCAGACGGCGCTCATCGCGAACAGTTCGGCGCCGATGTCCACGATGCGGCCGAGGAAGCCCTGCTTGGTCTCCATCCGCCCCTGCCAGCGGGACATGGCGTAGAAGGTCGAGCGGGCCAGTTTGCGCGAGGTGCGCTCCACGTACCGCAGATGCTCGGCGAGCTGCCCGAAGTCGGCGTACGCGCCGGGCAGCTGGCCCGCGCCTGCGACGAGTCTCGGCAGCCAGCGGGCGTAGAAGCCGCCCGCCGAGACTGCTGCACGGCCCTTGTCGGAGAGCGTCTTGTCCGGATCGATGAGATCACCGGCGACCGAGAGGTGCGCGTCGACCGCTTCCCGCGCGATGAGGAGATGCATGATCTCCGTCGATCCCTCGAAGATGCGGTTGATTCGCAGATCGCGCAGCAGCTGCTCCGCGGGGACGCCCCGCTCGCCGCGGGCCGCGAGGGACTCGGCCGTCTCGTAGCCCCGTCCGCCGCGGATCTGGACGAGCTCGTCGGCCATCTGCCACGCCATCTCGCTGCCGTACAGCTTCGCCAGCGCGGCCTCGATGCGGATGTCGTTGCGCTCCTCGTCGGCCATCTGGCTGGAGAGGTCGACGACGGCCTCCAGCGCATACGTCGTCGCCGCGATGAAGGACATCTTGCTGCCGACCGCCTCGTGCTCGGCGACCGGGCGGCCCCACTGCACGCGCGCCTCGCCCCACTCGCGTGCGATCTTCAGACACCACTTGCCGGCGCCCACACAGGTGGCGGGCAGCGAGAGCCGTCCCGTGTTCAGCGTGGTGAGAGCGATCTTGAGTCCTTCGCCCTCCTTGCCGATGCGGTTGGCCGCGGGAACCCGCACCTGGTGGAGACGGGTGACGCCGTTCTCCAGACCGCGCAGGCCCATGAAGGTGTTGCGGTTCTCGACGGTGATGCCCTCCGAGGCGCCCTCCACGACGAAGGCGGTGATGCCGCCCCGGTGACCGTCCGACTTCGGGACGCGGGCCATGACCACCAGGAGGTCGGCGACGACGCCGTTGGTCGTCCACAGCTTCACGCCGTCGATGACGTAGTCGTCGCCGTCCGGCAGGGCCGTCGTCGCGAGCCGCGCGGGGTCGGAGCCGACGTCCGGCTCCGTGAGGAGGAAGGCCGAGATGTCGGTGCGGGCGCAGCGGGGCAGAAAGGTGTCCTTCTGCTCCTGGGTGCCGAACATCTTCAGCGGCTGCGGCACCCCGATCGACTGGTGCGCGGAGAGCAGTGCCCCGACGGCCGGGCTCGCGGAGCTGACCATCGCGAGTGCCTTGTTGTAGTAGACCTGCGTCAGGCCGAGGCCGCCGTACTCGGGGCCGACCTTCATGCCGAGGGCGCCGAGGTCCTTCAGCCCGGCGATCACCTCGTCGGGAATGCGGTCCTCACGCTCGATCCGGGCGCCGTCGACGGAGGTCTCGCAGAAGTCGCGGAGCTTGGCCAGGAAATCCTCGCCTCGCCGGACGTCCTCCGCCGGCGGTTCGGGATGGGGGTGGATCAGATCCAGCCGGAAGCGGCCCAGGAACATTTCCTTGGCGAAGCTGGGCTTGCGCCAGTCCTGTTCGCGTGCGGCCTCGGCTACTTCTCGGGCTTCGCGCTCGGAGACAGTCATCTCACTCATCTCGCCGCGTGGTAGGGACAGGGATCGCCGTGCACTACCGGCCGGTGCTACTCGCTCGTATGTACCCAATTCATCCGTTGCCTACCAGCCTCGGCGCACCCGGCCCAGGGAGCATCCGCACGCGCCCGCGCTCGGAGTACCCGGCGGGCCGCCGGCCCGGCGGCCCCACTCCCGGGACCGCGTCCCGGACGGCCGCCCTGTTGCCCGCTCCTCCACGGCCTGTCCACGGCTGTCCACGGCCTGTACGACCACGGAGCCGGGGCGCGGGCGCTGGACGTTGTCCACGTGGCGCGTCGATGCGCAGCGAATGGCAGGGCGCTCCACCGGCGTCACCGTGGTCGTGAATCCGCGGCGCCGCGCCACGTCGGCCAGGACCTCCCGAGCGCGTGCCACCTCGCCCCCCTCCCAGGTGACCGCGTAGGGACGTCCGGAGCACATCACCCCGTACCGCTGATCAAGTTGCCCGGCCTGACCCGCGGCAGGTGCGGGATTCCCGTCTTTCAGGGCACCGCGCGGAAGTGGCTGGTCAGGCGGCCCTCGTCGTCGAGGATGTGGTAGGTGAGCATGGGCGGCAGCGCGTAGTCGAGGGGCCCGTCCTCCTCGCCCTCCCACGGCATGCGCAGGCTGGAGACGACACCCGGCGCCGCCACGAGTGGAAGTCCTGCGAAGGTGGTCACGGCGGGGGTGTGGCTGTGCCCGCAAAGCAGCGCCGCCACGTGCGGGTGCCGCCCGACGACGGCGGCGAGGCGGTCCTCGCCGAACTGCCGGATCGGGTCGACGTACTGACCGTGCAGCGGCAGCGGCGGGTGGTGGAAGCAGACGAAGGCAGGCCTGTCCTTCCGCGCACCCGCGAGCGCGTCGTCGAGCCACGCGAGAGTGGCGTCGCCGAGGTAGCCCTCACCGCGTCCCGGGACGCTGCTGTCGCACATCGCGAAAGTGGCTCCGGGGAGTACGTGCAACTGGTCCACGGGTGACGCGTCGGCGGGGTCTCCCCCGAGGAGAGCGGCGCGGTAGGGACCCCGCGCGTCGTGGTTGCCGGGACAGTGCAGCGGGGTGTGGCGGGACCCGTCGAGCAGCTTCGCGGCCTCCTCGTACTCCTCGGGCGTTCCCCGGTCGGTGATGTCGCCGGTGAGGATCACGGCGTCCAGTTCACCGGGGAGGCCGTCGAGGACTCGCAGCACCCGCTCCGTGCGCTCCCGCGCGCGGGAGCCCCCGTCACCGCGGTCCTGTCCGATATGCGTGTCGCTGATGTGCGCGAAGACGAACAACTGCTCACTCCTTCCAGCCGGCCGGGGCCGGACTGCCGGTGCGCGGGGGCTCGTTCCGTGGCGGATCGGCCTGCGCGGGTTGCCGGCTACGGGGTCTTTACCGGGGGCGTCCTTCTGGTAGGACAGAGGGATGCAGGCCGAACCCAGCGAAGACGCTGTAGATCTTTTCCTTGCCGCCTTCAACGCTTCGAGCCCGGCCTATGTGACCGAACTGCTCGCCCGCGCTCTGACGTCGGACGTCGTCTTCTGGGGCCCGCTGGGACGCAGCGTCGGCGTCGAGACGGTGGAGAACTTCATCACCGAGCTCCGCGCCCATCCGGAAGGGCCGGGCACCGTGACCCGTACGACCGTGGTGGACGCCCCCGGAGAGTGGGCGCGTTACAGCTGGAGCTACCACAACGAAGCGGGACGGCTGCTGCTGACCGGCACCGACATGGTGCACCTGCGGGACGGACGCATCGATCAGATGGTCGTCTTCGCCGGGGACCTCGCGGCGATCTGAACACAGGAGGCGGAGGCCGGCGGCGCCCCCACGCGCCGCCGGCATCCGCCGGTCCTCACGTCCGGCTGTCCGGACGTGCTGCCGCTCAGAGCTCCAGACCGGTCAGGACCATCACACGCTCGTACGTGTAGTCCTCCATCGCGAAGCGGACGCCCTCGCGGCCCACGCCGGACTGCTTCACGCCGCCGTAGGGCATCTGGTCGGCCCGGTAGGAGGGCACGTCGCCGACGACCACGCCGCCCATCTCCAGGGCGCGGTGCGCACGGAATGCGGCCTGGATGTCGTGCGTGAACAGACCTGCCTGGAGGCCGTACTTGGAGTCGTTGGCGGCTGCGAATGCCTCTGCCTCGCCGTCGACCCTCGTGAACGACATGACCGGACCGAACGCCTCCTCGCAGCCGAGCTGCGTGTCCGCCGGGACGTTCTCCAGCACGGTCGGCGCGTAGGTCGCGCCCTCGCGCTCGCCGCCCGTCAGCAGCTTCGCCCCCTTCGAGACCGCCTCGTCGACCCAGGACTGCACACGCTTCGCCGCGTCCTCGCTGACCAGCGGGCCCACGTCCGTCGCCGGGTCGGACGGGTCGCCCGTGCGCAGAGCCTCCACGGCGGTGACGACCTTGGGCACCAGCCGGTCGTAGACCGAGGCGTCCGCGATCACACGCTGCACCGAGATGCAGGACTGTCCGCCCTGGTAGTTGGAGAAGGTCGCGATGCGCTGCGCCGCCCAGTCGAGGTCGGCCTCGGAGTCGAAGTCGCCCAGCACGATCGCCGCCCCGTTGCCGCCCAGTTCGAGGGTGACGCGCTTGCGGGGGGCGGAGTCGAGGATCGACCAGCCGACCGGGGCGGAACCGGTGAAGGAGATGATCGGCAGCCGCTCGTCCTGGACCAGCTCCGGCATGCGCTCGTTCGGTACGGGCAGCACGGACCACGAACCGTCGGGCAGGTCGGTCTCCGCGAGGAGCTCTCCGATCAGCAGACCGGACAGCGGCGTTGCGGGCGCCGGCTTGAGGATGATCGGCGTCCCCACGGCGAGCGCGGGTGCGACCTTGTGCGCGCAGAGGTTGAGCGGGAAGTTGAAGGGCGCGATGCCCAGGACGGGACCGTAGGGGAAGCGCCGCGTGAGGGCGAGCCGTCCGGCGCCGCCCGCGTCGGAGTCCAGGCGCTGGGCCTCTCCCCCGTTGAAGCGGCGGGCCTCGTCGGCGGCCCAGCGGAAGACCGACACGCACCGTCCGACCTCGCCGCGCGCCCACTTCATGGGCTTGCCGTTCTCCGCGGAGATCAGCGTGGCGATCTCCTCCGCGCGCTCCTTGAGTCGTCCCACGACATGGTCGAGGGCGGCGGCCCGTACGTGCGCGGGGGTCGCGGAGAACTCGTCGGCTACGGCTGCAGCGGCGGCCACGGCCTCCTCGACCTGGTCGGCGGTGGGAAGGCTGATGCTTCCCACGAGCCGCCCGTCCCAGGGGGAGGTGACATCGAGCGTGTCGCCGCCGGTGGCCTTGCGGCCGGCGAGCCAGAACGCTTGCGGGGAAGTCGCTGTCGTCACTGCGGGGCCGCCCTTCCGGAAGGGTGTGGATGGTCGTGAGCGGGAAAGCGGCGGATGCCGGACCGACGGCAGGCGCCGACGGCACCCGTTGCCCTCCCCCGCCCACGGTAGGGCTTGGGCAAGGGGGCGTTTCTTGTCCGGCGCGGCAGACTTCGTCCTTCGCGCACGCCGTATTGGCACGGGCAGGGCGGCGGCTCCGTCTGATCCGCCTCCCCCGGGACGCGGTCGCTGTTCCGGAGGGGCCCGGCCGAGGGAACGAGCGGAGCGGCGCGGACGGGGCGGACCGGCCCGCGAGGGCGTCCCGGCAGGGCTTCGGAGTCAGCCCGTGGCCTTCAGCGCGAGCCACAACTCCATACGGACGTCCGGGTCGTCGAGCGAGCGGCCCAGGATCTCCTCGACGCGGCGCATCCGGTAGCGCAAGGTGTGGCGGTGAACACCCAGGTCCGCAGCGGCGGCGTCCCACTGTCCGTGTCTGGAGAGCCAGGCACGGAGGGAGGCCACCAGGTCCCCCCTGCCGTTCGCGTCGTGATCGCGGAGCGAGCGCAGCAGGCCGTCGGCGAACGCCCGCACTGCGTCGTCGGCGAGCAGCGGGAGCACCGACCCTGCGGCCACGTCCTCGTGCTCGACGAGCGGTGCACCGCGGCGGCGAGCGACCGACAGTGCCTGCACGGCCTGCTTGAAGGCGACCGCCGCCGCGGAGAGACCCGCGGGCGCCGAGACACCGATGAACAGGGCGTCCTCCACGGCCGGACCCGTGCCGTTGGAGTGGGGTCCACCCCCGGCGCCGGACGCCTCCAGCGCCTTGGCGAACGACGCCGCGTACTGCGCGCAGGCGGCGAACGCCGATCCCCCGTCGGACGCGAGCACGACGAGGCGGTTGCCGTCCGGCACGACGAGCACGGCCTCTCCGCTGCGCGACGCAGCCGTCTCGGCGAGATCGGCGAACTGGTCGAGAGGGCGGGTGAGGTCGTCGGCGCTGCCGTCCGGGGCGGCCAGGGGCACCGGGGAGTCCTCGGTGAGGGTGACGAGAGGAAGATGGGGGGCGCCCGGGCCGCCTGCCGCGCCGTCGCCCGGCACGCCGGACGCGCCGTGTCCGCCGACTGCGGCGCTGCTCGCACCCGCCCCACCGGAACCGTGCACGCTGCCGCGTCCACGGGCGGCGGATGCGGACGCCGGCTCCGCCACCAGGACACGCATGGGGGCGTCCAGCAGCCCGCCGTAGAGGCTTCCGGCCACCGCGCGGGCGTGGTCGGGCTCACCGGAGAGCAGCATCCTCATCACGGCGGCTCCCAGCCGCTGTTCGGCCTCCTGGAGTGCCCGCGAACGCTCCATCGTGAGGGTCAGCAGGGCGACGGCGGAGTGCACCGCGTAGCGCTCCGCGGTGCCGAGCGGCGCCGCGGTGCCCACGGCGAGCACCGCCCTGGCGCGGCGTCCGCCGCCGACCGACTGGAGTTCGACCCGGTCGTCGCCCTCCTCGGCTCCGCTGACCACGGCACTCGCGGGCGCGGGCCTGTCCCGCAGCCGTTCCGCGTCGCCCACGAACCGTGCGGCGCGGCGGAGGGCCCAGTTCGGCGCAGTGGCCACCATGGCCCCCGAGGCGTCGTACAGTGCGGCCCAACCCGCCACCTGTGAGGCGAGTTTGGCCAGCAGGGCCGAAGGACCGTCCTGGGAGAGCGCCGCTCTGGTCATCTCCCGCTGCGCGTCGAACCCGGCGGTGACGGCGCGGTACTGCTCGGCGGCGATGGCGGCGGAGACGGCTTTGCTGATCGCGATGAAGGGGGTGCGGCGCGGCACTTCGAGCAGCGGCAGGTCCGCCTCGCGGCACGCGTCGACGAGTGCCGCGGGCACCTTCTCGTAGTTCACGCCGGCTGCGAATCCGAGGCCCACGACGCCCTTGCCGGCCAGCCGTCCCACGTACTCCCGCATGGCGTCGCGGTCCTCGGCGTCCAGCTTCAGCGCGGTGACGAGCAGGAGTTCGCCGCCCTCCAGATACGGTGTGGGGTCGGCCAGTTCGCTCGCATGTGCCCAGCGCACGGAGGTGTCCAGCCGGTCCTGCCCGGTGAGCACCGCCAGCCGCAGCGCGGAGTGCTGTACGAGCGAGGCGAGTGTCGGTGGCATAACAAAGCTCACCGTACAGTGGCCCGGGTCATTCCGGTCATTCCCGAAGTCATTCCCGAAGTCACTCCCCCAGCTTCGCCAGAATCGGCGGAGTCCGCTCCCCACCGACAGTCATCAGTGACAACACAGCGTGTCCGGGCGGCAGATCGTTCGCCAGTTCCGAGGCGGACCAGCGCTCGCGCTGCACCTTCCGCACGGTCACGGACTCGGCGGTGACGTGCCTGCCCGTGGCCAGCCTGCGCACGGCGTGCATGACCCGCGTGAAGGGCTCGTCGGAGACCAGCTGGCGGTTGGTGACGTCGCGGGTCTCCACCCACTCCTTGCCCCACACCTCGGCGAAGTGCTCGGCGTCCCACGGCGTGACCCCCGCGCAGACCATCCGGCAGCCGACCGCACCGAGCAGCGAGCCGCGCAGGGACTGCGGTACGTCGTCCAGGCCGCGCAGGGTGAGAAGCACACCGGCGTGCGCGGAGCGCAGACGCTGGAGCCCGCGCAGGGACTGCGGAGTGACGGTCTGGGACGCGTCGTCGAGTACGAGCCCGGCGAAGAGGGACTGGTCCCCCCGCGCGGCCGCGCACTCGGTGAACTGCGCGAGAACGAGCCGCGCGAGGATCCGTGAGGCTTCCGCGTGCCCCCGTTCCGGGAGGTCGATACGGACGCGCAGCGGACGTTCCAGCGCACGCAGCGAAAAGGGCCGCGGGCCCTCGGACGGGGAGCCGCCCGGGCCTCCGCCGCCCTCTGGCTGGAAGAAGCCGGCGAAGGCGGGCCGGTCCAGCAGGGCGATGCGGTCGGCGAGCAGCGGGCGCGGGTCGTCGGAGCGCCCCGACTGCCGTTCGTGGGCGTCCAGTTCGCGCAGCTGCGCGCCCTCGGCCGCCTCTTCCAGCGCGGCGCGCAGCGTGCTCAGGGCGGAGGGGGACCCGTCCAGCAGTTCACGCAGCTGCGGCACGGCGGGGAAGCAGCCGTGCGCGGCGCGGTACGGGCCGATCAGCTGGGCGAGCGTCGTGGCCGCCCGACGGCTGTCGCCGCCCGGGAGGGTCCCGGCCAGGTCGCCGACGAGGGCTTCGGCGAGCATCCCCGCCGCCTCGTCGGGATCGCTCGTGCCCCCGTAGAGGTCGAGGCCGTGACGGGAGTCCGGGTGTCCCACCCGTACGACTGCGTCGAAGGACTCGTCGGGAGCCAGCCGGGCCCCGTGCGCAGTCACCACGACGACGGCAGCCTGCCCCGCGAGGGCCTGAAGGCACAGCGACTCCGTCACCGGGCGCACGACCCGCTCCGTCTTCCCGGACGCGGGCGGTCCGACGGTCAGCGCGGACGTACCGAGCAGGGACGGCTCCAGCGCCACACCGGCTCCGCGGTACTGGTGCGGATTGCGCTCGGTGTCGGCCGCGGTGCCGATGCGCACCTGCCGCAGGCGGAGATCGTGACGGGCGGCTCGGCGCTGCGGCAGGCCCCGCTGGCCCGAGGGGTGGGCGCAGGCCGCGGCGCCGTGCGCGAGGACCGTGTCGACGAAGGGGGCCAGACGCCCCGGCCGTGCCCGCACGGACTCCCAGGCGCGGCGGATACGCGCATGGTCCACGTCGTTCATGCGGCCGCCGCGCACCTCCCCCGCGAGCCGCTCCGCTGCCTCCACGGCGCCGTCGACGCGCAGTTCCGGCCATTCGACGGGGTCGTGCTCGGGGGGCGGAGGGGGCACGGGCTGGGGCGTCCGGGCGGCCCCGCGCGCCCCGGCGTCCGGCGCGGCCGTACGGGTCAGGCGTGCCCGTGCGCGCCGGAATACTTCCGGCCAGCGTCCCAGCCGGCCGAAGACGACAGCGATGGCTCCGATGACGAGGGCGTAGTAGGCGTAGGTCACCCACACGTAGATCATCTGCTCGCCGCCGGCCTCGCGCCACGACTCGGGGGTGAGGGCGAGCATCGGCCAGAGCCAGTACGCACCGAGGTAGCCGTTGTAGAGCAGCGACCAGATCAGCCAGCCGATGAGGAAGGAGACCACGGCGCCGCTGAGCAACTGACGCGCCGGGATGCGGTCGGGGTCGGGGGGCGGCAGCGGCCGGTAGCCGTACCGCCAGATGCCCGGCTCGGCATCGGGGCGCGGAGTGCGCAGCCAGTCCGCCAGCGAGGATGCGGCGGCAGGTGCCGGCGCCTGCCCGGGCGGAACGGACGGGACGGACGGCGGCACTGACGGCGGCGCTGACGGCGGGCCCGGTCGCGCGGCGGCGGGACTCCGCCGCGGCATCGGCAGCGGCTCCGCCTCGCCCTTCCGCAGCGCTCCCTGCTGCCGGGGCAGCCCGCTCTCCGTCCCGGCTCCGGGCGCCCCCGGCCCCTCGGAGCCGGCCTGTGCCGGTCCCCAGTCCGGGCCGTGTGAACTGTCCGAACTCTGCCTCCGACGCGGAGACTCCATGTCCATGTGCCGCCTCTACCCTTGCCCGGCCCGTACGTTGCCGCTCCCTGTTCCCAATCTAGCCGCCGACGGAGGGAGTTGGCTCACGCCGAGAGACGAATCGGCTGCACACGGCAAGGCGTACGTCCTCCTCCCGCCCCGCGAGGAGCCGCGGCGAGGGGCGCTCTCGAACCCTCTGCCGCCCCGCCTCCTCCGGCTCCGCCCCTCAGCCCCACGGGACGGACCGGCCGGGCGGCGCCGTGCCTATGTCCGTGACGGCCAACACGACACCGTGACTTCTCCGCACCGGTGCATGTCTCCCCCTTGTCCGTGCCTCTAGCCTGCGAGAGACGTGCAGGCCCCTTCGCCCCGAAAGAGAGCGCTATGACGGAAATGACCGGTGGCCCGGCCCTCCCCCAGGAGCGTCGCGTCGTCACGTCCGTTCCCGGTCCGAAGTCCCAGGAGCTGATGGCCCGCAAGCAGGCGGCGGTCGCCGACGGGATCGGCACCGTGATGCCCGTCTTCGCCAAGCGCGCGGGCGGCGGCGTCCTGGAGGACGTGGACGGCAACTCCTTCATCGACTTCGGCTCCGGGATCGCCGTGACGGGCGTGGGCAACAGCGCCGAGGCCGTGGTCCGGCGCGCGACCGCACAGCTGGAGGCCTTCACCCACACGTGTGTGATGGTGACGCCGTACGAGCCCTACGTCGAGGTCTGCGAGCAGCTCGCCGAGCTGACTCCCGGCGATCACGCCAAGAAGAGCGCGCTGTTCAACTCCGGCGCCGAGGCGGTGGAGAACGCCGTCAAGATCGCGCGGACGTACACCCGCCGCCAGGCGATCGTCGTCTTCGACCACGGCTACCACGGCCGTACGAACCTGACGATGGCGCTCACGTCGAAGAACATGCCCTACAAGCACGGCTTCGGCCCGTTCGCCCCCGAGGTCTACCGCGTCCCCGTCGCCTACCCCTACCGCTGGCTGACCGGTCCCGAGAACTGCGCCGAAGAGGCCGCGGCCCAGGCGATCGACCAGATCAGCAAGCAGGTCGGCGCGGAGAACACGGCGGCGATCCTGATCGAGCCCGTGCTCGGCGAGGGCGGCTTCATCGAGCCGGCGAAGGGCTTCCTGCCGCGCATCGCCCAGTTCGCCAAGGACAACGGCATCGTCTTCGTCGCGGACGAGATCCAGTCCGGCTTCTGCCGCACCGGCCAGTGGTTCGCCTGCGAGGACGAGGGCATCGTCCCGGACCTCATCACCACCGCGAAAGGCATCGCGGGCGGTATGCCCCTGGCCGCCGTCACCGGCCGCTCGGAGATCATGGACGCCGCGCACTCCGGCGGCCTCGGCGGCACCTACGGCGGCAACCCCGTCGCGTGTGCCGCCGCCCTCGGCGCCATCGAGACGATGCGCGAGCTGGACCTGGCCGCCCGGGCCAAGCGCATCGAAGAGATCATGAAGCCGCGGCTGCAGAAGCTCGCCGGACAGTACGACGTCATCGGTGACGTCCGCGGCCGCGGCGCGATGCTCGCCATCGAACTCGTCAAGCCCGGCGGCAAGGAGCCCGACCCCCAGGTGACGGCCGCGCTCGCCAAGGCGTGCCACCAGGACGGTCTGCTGGTGCTCACCACCGGCACGTACGGGAACGTCATGCGTTTCCTGCCGCCCCTGGTGATCGACGAGGCGCTGCTCACGGAGGGCCTGGACGTGCTGGAGAACGCCCTGGCAGCCCTCTGACAACGGCCGGGACCTTGCAGAAAGCGTTCGGCGTGAAGAATCTGTGCGAGGCCGATGGCCGGAGCGTAATCCGGCTGTCCGGCCTCGCCGGCCTGCCGTACGGTTTCAGCAATCGCCGGGTGCTCCGGAACTCCACTTCGGACTCCTGGCCCGAGCCCGTCTCTCCCCAAGACGAGCCCGGTCGTGCCCTGGCGCACGCTCCTCACCGATCGGGAGACCGCCCGTCCCACACCCCCCGGGGCCCGCGGAAAGCCGGTCGATACGACCGCTCCGGAACTCTCCCCCCTGTTCCGGGGCGGTCGGCCATTCACCTCGCCGTATGCGCGCTGTGCTGCGTCCTCTTCGCGCTCGTCACCTGGCAGGTCGCCGTCGACGGACCGCTGCTGGCTCTGGACGCCCGGCTCGGCGCCGTACTGCGGCGCACCTCCCCTCCCACCGCCGTGGCCGAACTCTGTGCGGACCTGGGCAACCTGGCCGTCGCGGTTCCTGTGCTCGTCGCCGCCGCCGTGTACGCGGCAGCGGGCGCAGGGGTGCGGCGCTGGCTGGCGCCCGTGTGCGCGCTCGCGGCGCTGGGGTGCGTCGCCGTGATCGTCACCCTGGTCAAGGTGTGGCTGGGCAGGCCGGGGCCGCTGGGCGGCGTCAACTACTACCCGTCCGGTCACACCGCCACAGCGGCCGTCGCCTTCGGCGGCGCGGCGCTGCTGCTGTGCCTGTCCGTACGACGGCTCCCGCGCTGGCCGCTGCCGTCCGCTGCGGCGCTGCTCACCGCCCTGTGCAGCGCCGGTCTCGTCTGGCGCGGCTACCACTGGCCGCTCGACGTGCTGGCCAGCTGGTGCCTGAGCTGGGTGCTGCTGGCCTCGGCGACGGCGGCCGTCCGGCGCGGGCTCCGGTCCCGCGCCGCGCAGGCCCCGCAGGACGGTCCGGAGCATGCCGACGGCGACCCACCGGACGCCCCGGGGCCCGGGACGGCGACCGCGCGCCCGGACCGCTGACCGCTGACCGCGCACGGGATCACGCCGGTTGCTTCAGCCCCGGCTGCCCCTCCGCCCGACCCTCGCCGCCGCGTCCTGCAGCGCGATCTCCAGCACCACCGGGTCGTTGAGCGTCCCCGACCCGTCCGGCGGGACCAGCCAGCGCGCACCTCCCGAGGCCCGGCCCGGACACGGTGCGACGATCCACGTGCCGCGCCCCGCGCACCGTACGCCCGTGTCCGCCCAGCGTGCGGCCGTCCCCGGCGGCACGAAGAAGCCGATCCGGGCCTGCCCGAAGTCGGCCAGTACGGGCCCGGGCCTCTCCGGGCAGCCGGTGAGCGCGTCCAGCGCCGGATAGCCCAGCAGCCCGCCGACCATCAGCACGTCCCACATCCGCCCTGCGGGAAGCAGCACGACTCCCAGCGGGCTGCGTTCCCACTCCGCCCTGCATGCCTGTGGATCGTCGGCCGCCGACGCCAGCCACTCCACGGCTCCCGGTTTCCCGGCCGTACCAGTCATGGTCCCCCTCTCCCCGTGCACGTGTGTCACAAGGGAGAGGCGGAACCTGCCGGATTCCTGCGTCACTTGCCCGGGTCGTCCCGCGTGCGGGCGTGATCCGCGCCGCGCCGCGGTGGGCGCGCTTGCGAGTCGCGCACGCGGCACGTTCCGCCTGGCAGTTCCTGCCGTGCCCGTGTGCGTCCGTGCGTGGCCGAGCCTGCTTGTGCCCGAGGTACACACCCGTTCGGGAATGTGCGAGGGAGAGCCTGCCCTCCTGCCCGTGCAGTCAGTCCCCGCCGGCCACACGGCGGAGCGGAGAAGTTCCGCCGGGCCGAAGCACCCGCGGCCGTCCGCGAGGGCGGGCCGCCGGTCGGAAGTACCGCCGGTCGACGGGGTGTTCGGGGCGTACGGGGATCGGTCACGCGGGGGGGGTGCGGACGCTGCCCACCGGCAAGCGAGGCGATCGCGGGAGAGAGCGGTCCGCCGCGCCCCCGCTCTGCGGGTGCGCGGCGGACCGTCCGACCGTCCTCACGGGAACGGACGGAGACGCGTCAGGCGGCGTAGCCCTTCGGCGGTATGAGGCTCGCGAGCTGGTCGAAGGAGAGCCAGTAGATCTGGTTGCCCGAGAACGACGCCGGGTCGGCTATCAGCACGGTCTTGTTCGCGTCGTCGTACCCGATGACCGTGAAGTAGTGGTAGATCGTCTGATCCGAGGGATAGCCGGGCGGCTGGTTGCCGGGAGGCGCGACGATGTTCGTCACCAGCGGATAGTTGTTGTCGATGTCGAGGACGATGTCCTGCCACAGCAGGTCCTTCTGCGCCTGCGAGGGCGGGTCGTCCGGCATGTACTTCGACTCGTACCAGCCGGTGCCGAGGTTCGCGTTCAGTACGGACGTGACCTGGCTGATGTCGTCCGTCCCGTTCTCCGTCGTCCCCAACTGGGCCGCGAGATCGGCCTGGCTCGGCGGTCCCATGCGCGCGGAGAGGGCGATGCGCGTGGCGGCCGGACCGCACCAGTAGCCGGTCTCCTGCACCTGGTAGTCGACTTCGAGGGTCTTGGCGGCCTTGGTCTCCGTGGCCCGGGTGTGCGCCCGGGAGCCCTTCTCCGTCACCTCGACGGGGGCTGCCGACCCCCCTGGCTCGGCGACGACCTGCGAGACGACGGCCTTGCGGGACGCGTCCGCGTCCGCGTTCGCCACGCCGGGGGCGGCGAGCAGCCCGGTGGCCGTCAGTGCCACGGTCACCGCCATGGATCTGATGCGCATGCAGTTCTCCTCCGTGGGGGGGGGTATTGAGGTGAGCATGCCATCACGGAGGGTGCGAAGGGCAGGGGGTCTACGCGTGTTTCACAGGCCCGACCAGTGACGTTGCCAGAACCGGCTGCGTACTCGATCTGCCTGTACCAGGCCCCGGTTGAGGACCCGTCAACTCCCGTCGAGGCGTCGGAGGCGAGTCCCCGGGCGGTCCGTGGGAGTTCAGCTGTCGAAGCCCATTCCGGCCGCGTCCATCGCCTTGAGCCACAGATTGCGGCGGCCCCCGCGGGCGTCCGCCCGTGCCAGCGACCACTGCGTCAGCGCGATGCCCGCCCACCGGAAGGGCTCCGGCGGGAACGGCAGCGGCTTGCTGCGGACGAACTCCAGCTGCGTACGCTCGGTCTGCTCGCCGCTCAGCAGGTCGAGCATCACCTCCGCACCGAACCGTGTCGCCCCGACGCCGAGCCCCGTGTAACCGGCCGCATAGCTGACGCGCCCGCCGTGGGCCGTGCCGAAGAACGGCGAGAAACGGGAACAGGTGTCGATGACGCCGCCCCACGCGTGAGTGAAACGCAGCCCTGCCAACTGCGGGAAGGCGTCGAAGAAATGACCGGCCAGCTTGCGGAACGTCTCCGGCCGCTGGTCGTACTCAGCGGCGATCTTGCTGCCGTAGTGGTACAGGACGTCGTAGCCGCCCCACAGGATGCGGTCGTCACTGGTGAGCCGGAAGTAGTGGAAGTGGTTGGCGCTGTCGGCCAGCCCCTGCCGGTTCCGCCAGCCCACGGAGGCACGCTGCTCCTCGCTCAACGGCTCGGTCATGAGGGCGTAGTCGTAGACGGGGGCGATGTACGGCCGGACCCGCCGCAGCAGGGACGGGAAGGCGTTGGTGCCGAGCGCGGCTTGCCGGGCGCGGACCCGGCCGTAGGGGGTGCGTACCGCCACCGAGGCGGCGTCGGAGGCGAGTTGACGGGCCGGGGTGTTCTCGTAGATGCGCACGCCTGCCCCGACGCAGGCGCGCTTGAGTCCCCAGGCGAGCCTCGCGGGATTGAGCATCGCCACGCCGCGGCGGAACCAGAGCCCCGCGAGGAAGGACGGGGAGTCCACCTCGGCGCGTACCGCGTCGCGGTCGAGGAAGGTCACGTTCTCCTCCCCCACGTCACAGCCGTCCGCGTCCAGTCCGAGACGTCTCGCCTGTTCCGCGGCCTCGCGCAGCTCGGCGACCTGGTGCGGCTGGGTGGCCAGTTCGATCTCGCCGGTGCGTTCGAAGTCGCAGTCGATCCCGTAGCGCGCGACGGCGTGTTCTATGGCGTCGAGATTGCGCTGTCCGAGACGTTCGAGGGTGGTGAACTCCTCGGGCCAGCGGGCCAGTCCGTTCGCGAAGCCGTGCGTGAGGGACGAGTCGCAGAACCCGCCGTTCCGTCCCGACGCGGCCCAGCCGATCTCCTTGGCCTCGACGAGCACGACGTCCCGGCCGGGGTCGCGCTCCTTGGCGATCAGGGCCGTCCACAGGCCGCTGTAGCCGCCGCCGACGACGAGCAGGTCGCACTCCTCGTCGCCGGTGAGGGCGGGCAGCGCGTCGGGACGGTGCTCGGGATCGTCCAGCCAGAACGGCACCGGACGGGCGCCCGCCAGGGCGCGTGTCGCAGCGTCGGCGACGACGGCCGGGCCTGCTTCCGTGCCGTCGCCGCCGCGCTGTGTCGTCATGGCCGGCCCCTGCGGCGGCCGGCGGTGAGCTGGCCGACGAGCACGATGGCGACCGCGATGAGGAACATGGCGGTGCCGATGACGTTCACCTGCACCGGAACACCCCGCTGAGCGGCTCCCCAGACGAACATCGGGAACGTGACCGTGGACGGTCCGGCGTTGAACTGGGTGATGATGAAGTCGTCGAAGGACAGCGCGAAACTCAGCATCGCGCCTGCCGCGATGCCGGGGGCTGCCAGCGGCAGGGTGACCCTCAGGAACGTCTGGAGCGGCCCCGCGTACAGATCGCGTGCAGCCTCCTCCAGCCGCGGGTCCATGCTCATCACCCGGGCCTTCACGGCGACCACGACGAAGCTCAGGCAGAACATGATGTGCGCGATCAGGATCGTCACGAACCCGAAGTCGACGCGCGTGTTGAGGAAGAGGGTGCCGAGGGAGGCGCCCATCACGACCTCCGGCATCGCCATCGGCAGGAAGATCAGCGCATTGCCGGTGCCCTTGCCGCGGAAGCGGTAGCGGGCGAGTGCGAAGGCGGCGAACGTACCGAAGGCCGTGGCGAACAGCGTGGACAGCAGAGCGATCTGCAGGCTGAGGCCGAGGGAGCCGCACATGTCCGCGACTCCGCAGGGGTCGGTCCAGGCGTCGGTGGAGAAGTCGCGCCATTCGTAGTTGAAGCGTCCCGCCGGCTTGTTGAAGGAGAAGAGCATCACCACGACGTTCGGCAGCAGCAGGTAGACCAGTGCGGCCAGTCCCGCCAGTACGACGGCGTTGCGGCGCAGCCAGCGCACGGGGGCGAGACCCGGGGAGTGGGCAGCCATCAGACCAGTTCCTCCGTTCCTGCCCTGCGCATGTAGACGGTGACGACGACGAGGATGATCGCCATGAGGATGAAGGACATGGCAGCCGCGGCCGGGTAGTCCAGCACGTTGAGGAACTGCTTCTGGATGGCGTTGCCGACCATCTGTGTGTTCGGCGATCCCAGCAACTGCGCGTTGATGTAGTCGCCGGAGGCCGGGATGAAGGTGAGCAGCGTCCCCGCGACGACGCCCGGCAGTGAGAGCGGGAAGGTCACCTTGCGGAAGACGGTCGCCGGTTCGGCGTACAGGTCGCGGGCGGCTTCGTGCAGGGAGAGGTCGATGCGCTCCAGGGAGCTGTAGAGCGGCAGGATCATGAACGGCAGGAAGTTGTACGTCAGTCCGCACACGACTGCCAGCGGGGTCGCCAGCAGCCGGTCGTCGCCTGTCAGGCCGAGCTGGCTGGTGACGTCCAGGACGTGCAGCGACTCCAGTACGCCCACCACCGGGCCGCCGTCCGAGAGGATCGTCTTCCAGGCGAGGGTGCGGATGAGGAAGCTGGTGAAGAACGGCGCGATCACCATCACCAGCAGCAGTCCCCGCCAGCGGCCGGCGCGGAAGGCGATCATGTACGCCAGGGGGTAGCCGATGAGCAGGCAGAGCAGGGTGGCGATGGCGGCGTAGAGGAACGAGCGGAGGAAGTGCGGGCCGTAAGTGGCGAGCGCGTCGGAGTAGTTGGAGAAGGCCCAGGTGACGCGGAAGCCTTCCTCGAGGGAGCCGCTCTGCACGGACGTCGATGCCTGGTAGAAGAACGGCGCGACGAAGAAGACGGCGAGCCAGAGCCCCGCCGGCAGCAGCAGCCAGTAGGGCGTGAGGCGCCGCCGGGGGCGGGTCTCCGGGCCGTCCCCGGAGGAGCCGGTCTCCGGGGACGGCCGATCTGTGGGCGGAGCCGTGCCGGCGGGGGCGGGAACGCTCGGGGCGGTCACAGCGCCTCCTCCACCGTTCCGGCGTCCGCGTCCTGGGCGGCGTCCAGGGCGAAGGTGTGCGACGGCCGCCAGTGCAGGACGACTTCGGTACCGGGTGTCAGCCGGGTGTCACGCTCGACGTTCTGCTCGTAGACGCTGAACTCCGGGCAGACGGGGCTGTCGATGACGTACTGCAGGGAGACACCGAGGTAGCCGGCGTCGCGGATGCGCCCGGTCAGCAGGTTGCTGCCCTCGGGGATCGCCCCGGTGGCGTCGGAGGTATCGGCGTCGGCGGCGTGGGTGAGGGAGATCTTCTCGGGACGTACGCCGACGAGCACCTTGCCGCCGGCCCGCGGTTCCTCCACCGCGCAGCGCTCCGCGGGCAGCCGGAGGACGGAATCGGCGCCGACGGCCTTCAGCCGCAGGTCCTCTCCCTCGACCGCCACGATCTCCGCCTCGATGAGGTTGGAGGTGCCGAGGAAGTTCGCGACGAAGGTCGAGCGTGGGTTCTCGTACAGCTCGTGGGGAGCGCCGAGCTGTACGACGCGGCCCCCGTTCATCACGGCCACGGTGTCGGCCATCGTCATGGCCTCCTCCTGGTCGTGCGTGACGTGGACGAAGGTGATGCCGACCTCTGTCTGGATGCGCTTGAGCTCAAGCTGCATCTGGCGGCGCAGTTTGAGGTCGAGGGCGCCGAGCGGCTCGTCCAGGAGCAGCACCTGCGGGCGGTTGATCAACGCGCGGGCGAGCGCGACGCGTTGCTGCTGGCCGCCGGAGAGCTGGCGCGGCTTCCGCTTGGCCAGGGGGCCCAGTTCGACGAGCTCCAGCGTCTCCTCGACCTGTTTCCGCACGGAGGTGATGCCGCGGCGGCGGAGCCCGAACGCGACGTTCTCGGCGACGTCCAGGTGCGGGAAGAGGGCGTAGTTCTGGAAGACGGTGTTCACGGGCCGCTTGTGCGGGGGGAGCCCGGTGATGTCGTCGTCGCCGAGGCGGATGCTGCCGCCCGTCGGCTCCTCCAGCCCCGCGATCATGCGCAGCGTCGTGGTCTTGCCGCAGCCCGAGGCGCCGAGGAGGGCGAAGAAGGAACCCTCGGGAATGGTGAGGTCCAGCGGGTGGACGGCGGTGAAGTCGCCGAAGACCTTGCTGACTCCGGAAAGCGTGATCGTCATGACCGTTTCCTCGCCTAGGCGCCTATGAGCTTGGCGAACTTGTTCTCGTAGCGGGCGTGTTCGCCGGCCGACATGGGCCGGAAGTTCTTCCCTCGCTCGACCATCTCGGCGTCCGGGAAGATCAGCGGGTCCGAGGCGATGTCCTTGTCGATCTTCTCCATCTCGGCCTTGGCCCCGGAGACCGGACAGATGTAGTTGACCCAGGCGGCCAGCTCGGCGGCCACCTTCGGCTGGTAGTAGTAATCGATCAGGGCCTCGGCGTTGGCCTGGTGACGTGCCTTCGCGGGGACGAGCAGGTCGTCCGTGCCGAAGAGGTAGCCGCTCTCGGGCAGCGCGAACTCGATGTCGGGGTTGTCCAGCTTCAGCTGGACGATGTCGCCGGCCCAGGCCAGACAGGCGGCGATGTCGCCGGAGTTCAGTTCGTCCAGGTAGTCGTTGCCGCTGAAGCGCCGGAGCTGCTTGCCGTCGACGGCCTTCTGCATGCGGGCGATGACCTTGTCGAAGTCGTCGTCCGTGAACTTCCCCGGGTCGATGCCGGTGTCGAGCATCGTCAGCCCGACCGTGTCGGTCATCTCGCTGAGCATGGACACCTTGCCCTTCAGCGACTCGTCCTCGAGAAGCTGGGTGACGCTGGTGACCTTCTTTCCGCCTGTGGCCTTCTTGTTGTACGCGACCACACAGGCCGTACCGGCCCACGGGTAGCTGTACTGCCGGCCCGGGTCCTGCGCGGCCGTACGGAAACGGTCCTCCAGGTTGGCCACCGCGTGGGGCAGCCGGGCCGGGTCCAGGCGCTGGGCCCAGCCCTGCCGTATGACACGTCCCGCCATCCAGTCGGTCAGGCAGATCAAGTCACGTCCGGTGTCCTGGCCCGCGGCGAGCTGCGGCTTGATCTTGCCGTAGAACTCGTTGTTGTCGTTGATGTCCTCGACGTACTTGACCTTGATGCCGCTCTGCCGCTCGAAACGGTCCAGCGTGGGGCGCTTCTTCTTGTTCTTCTCGTCGACGTCGATGTAGAGCGGCCAGTTGGCGAAGTTGAGGACCTTCTCCTTCTTCGAGTAGTCGGGCGTGTCCTCGGGGTCGTTCCCACCGCGGCTGCCCTCCGCGGGCGGAATGCCGCATGCGGTGAGCGCCGCACCGCCCGCGGCCAGGGTGCCCAGCCGGAGGAGGCGCCGACGGCTCATCGCGGCGCGTCCACTCGTCATGCTCCGCTCCCACGCCTTGCGCACAGGGTCGGGCAGGCCTTCGTACAGCTGCGGGTCCAGGTCCATCGGGGGCTGCCTTCCGGCGAAGGGACAGGGAAGGAGGTGCGGTTCGTCAGAGCGGTGGGACGGTCGGACTGGGCTGGCGGTGCGGTGGCAGTGCGGTCGTGCGCGTCGAGCAGGCAGAGCGGGGAAAGCGGGCGGGGCGGCAGGCGGACCGCCGGACTCAGCGGTCTCCGAAGACGGTGCGGTGCCAGTCCTTGCGCGCCTCACCGGTGATGTCGTACATGACGTGCTTGAGCTGCGTGTACTCCTCGAAGGAATACGCGGACATGTCCTTGCCGAAACCGGAGGCCTTGTGGCCGCCGTGCGGCATCTCGCTGATGATCGGGATGTGGTCGTTGATCCAGACACAGCCCGCCTGGATCTCGCGTTCTGCTCGGCCCGTACGGAGGACGTCCCGGCTCCACGCGGAGGCGGCCAGTCCGTACGGGGTGTCGTTGGCCAGTGCGATGCCCTCGTCGTCACCGTCGAAGGGCAGCACGGTCAGCACCGGCCCGAAGACCTCCTGCTGGACGATCTCGCTGTCCTGCGGCGCGTCCGTGATCAGGGTGGGCAGGTAGTACGCACCCTTCGCCAGCTCGCCGCCGGGAGCCTCGCCGCCCGTGACGACCGTGGCGCAGGAGCGCGCCCGCTCCACGAAACCGGCGACCCGGTCGCGGTGCGCGTGCGAGATCAGCGGGCCCAGGTCGGTCCCGGGCGCGAAGGGGTCGCCGACACGGACGCTGCGCATGAGCTCCGCGACACCGCCGACGAACTCCTCGTACAGCGGGCGCTGCACGTAGGCGCGCGTCGCCGCTGTGCAGTCCTGCCCCGAGTTGATCAACGCTCCGGCGACGGCCCCGTGCACGGCGGCGCGCACGTCCGCGTCGTCGAAGACGACGAACGGCGCCTTGCCGCCCAGCTCCAGATGGAGCCGCTTGACGCTGCCGGTGGCGAGCTCCGCGACCCGCCTGCCCACGGCTGTGGAACCGGTGAAGGACGTCATGGCGACGCGGGGGTGGGACACCAGGGTCTCCCCCACGTCCGCTCCGGCGCCGGTGACGATGTTGATCACACCGTCCGGGATGCCGGCGTCGCATGCCGCCTCGGCGAACATCAGCGAGGTCAGCGGGGTCAGTTCGGAGGGCTTGAGGACGATGGTGTTGCCGGCGGCGACGGCCGGGAGGATCTTCCACGCGGCCATCTGGAGCGGGTAGTTCCAGGGCGCGACGGAACCGATGACTCCGAGCGGTTCGCGGCGCACGTACGACGTGTGGTCACCGCTGTACTCGCCGGCCGCGACGCCCGGAAGCTGCCGCGCGGCGCCCGCGAAGAAGGACACGTTGTCGAACGAGCCGGGTACGTCGAACTCCTCGGAGAGCTTCAGCGGCTTGCCGCACTGGAGCGACTCCGCGTACACGAAGTCCTCCGTGCGCTCCCGGAGTACGGCAGCCCAGCGGTGCATCGCGTCGGAACGCTCGCCCGGTGTCGCGCCGGCCCATTCAGGCCAAGCGCGGTGGGCCGCCTCGACCGCCTCGTCGACGTCGGCCGGTCCCGCCAGTTCGTAGCCGAGGACCTCCTTGCCGGTCGCGGGGTCGACGATCGCGTGCGTACGCCCGGAGTTCCCCGTCCGGAACTGCCCCGCGGTGAACTGCACGCCCGCTGCGAAGCGTGAGGACACGTCGAAGCGCTGGACCATCGAGCTCTCCCTGCCTATGGCGATGCGGCGTCAGCCAATGTTTGAACGCCGATCCTGACAGGACGACTCTGATTCAACAAGTGATTCCGTCGTTGCCATTTGGTTAAGCCACGGAATCGGCAACCGGTACGAACTTAAGCCCTACTATCCGCAGCGCTGTCCGCCACCAGCGTCACCATGTGTCTCGCATCGATGGACGTACCGTCCGAGCCCGGCTGCGGATCGGAGTTCTCCAGGTCCTCCCGGAAGACCGTGAACATCAGCACGATGATCGCGATGATGATCGCTGAGAGCACCGTCCCGATGATCCCCATCACGAACCCGGCGACTGCCTGAGCCCGTCCGCCCAACTCGCCGCGGTCGACGCCCCGGCGCGCCGAAAGGCCGAGGCCCAGCGCGATGGGCGACGTGATGATGCTGACGAAGCTGCCCCAGCAGGTCGCGACCACGACCATGCTGATGATGCCGAGGACCATCGCCCCGACCGACCTGCCGTTGGGCAGCGGAGCGCCCTGCCAGCCGTACCCCGCGGGGACCTGGCCGGGCCCCGGGCCGTACCCGTAGGGCGAGGACGCCGGGGTCGGGTAGCCGTAGGCGGCTCCGGGCGCCTGACCGTACGGCTGGCCCTGCCCCTGCGCGTAGCCGTATCCGCCGTGCGGCCCCTGCGCCGGGCCCGCATGCGGACCGGACGGACCAGGCCCGTGCCCGGGACCCGCCCCGTACGGCGACGACGCCCCGTAAGGGGAAGGGGGGCCGCCCGCCCGGCCGCCCGGGCCCGGCTGCGCCGCCGGTCCCGGAGCCGGGGGCACCGGAGGAGGGGGGACCGCGCCGCTGTTCGACGTGATCGTCGGCTGCTCGGCGACCGGCCAGTGCTGCCGGCCCTGGCCGCCGGGGCCCTGCTGTTCGCCCTGCCGCTGCGCCCCGTCGCCGGTTCCCTCCCCCTTCCCGGACCTGCCGGTCTTGCCGAGCGAGACCCCGTCGTCAGGAGGCGCCCACGGATCGTGCTGCCCGTCGCCGGACCGCCCTGCCTGTCCGGTTTCGTCTGCCATGTGTTCCCCTCCTGGGGTTTCTCGTCCCTCAGCGCATGCTATTCGCCCGTGAGGACAGCCCGCATACGATGATCCGGCTCCCTTCCGACTGGAGGCTCTCGTTGTCCGACCTCACCGCTTTCATCGCCGGGCTGCCCAAGGCCGAACTGCACGTGCACCACGTCGGCTCGGCCTCTCCGCGCATCGTCGCCGAGCTCGCCGCCAGGCACCCCGACTCCCAGGTCCCCCGGGACCCCGCAGCGTTGAGGGAGTTCTTCACCTTCACGGACTTCGCGCACTTCATCGAGGTCTATCTCTCCGTCGTCGACCTGCTGCGCGACGCCGAGGACGTACGGCTCCTGACCTACGAGGTTGCCCGCGACCTGGCACGGCAGCAGGTCCGCTACGCCGAGCTGACCGTCACCCCGTTCAGCTCCACCAGCCGCGGAATCCCCGCCGCCGCCTTCCTGGAGGCCATCGAGGACGCACGGCACGCAGCGGAGCGGGAACTCGGGGTCGTACTCCGCTGGATCTTCGACATCCCCGGCGAGGCAGGGCTCCCCGCAGCGGAGGAGACCACGCGCATAGCCACCGGGACGCCGCCCGACGGGCTGATCGCCTTCGGGCTGGGCGGCCCCGAGATCGGCGTCCCGCGCCCGCAGTTCAAGCCGTATTTCGACCGGGCCATCGCCTCGGGGCTGCACAGCGTGCCCCACGCAGGCGAGACGACCGGGCCGGAGACCGTCTGGGACGCACTCGGGTCGCTGCGCGCCGAGCGGATCGGCCACGGCACGAGCGCCGTACAGGACCCGCAGCTCCTGCATCACCTCGCGGAGCACCAGATCCCGCTCGAGGTCTGCCCCACCTCCAACGTCGCCACCCGCGCAGTGGACGACCTGGAGGCACATCCCCTACGGGAGATGGTCGAGGCCGGCGTCCTGGTCACCGTCAACAGCGACGATCCGCCCATGTTCAGCACGGACCTCAACACCGAGTACGCCATCGCCGCCCGGCTGCTGAGCCTCGACGCCGCGGGCATCGCCGCGCTGGCCAGGAACGCGGTACGGGCGTCGTTCATGGACAAGCCGGGCAAGGCCGAGCTCGAGGACGAGATCGACGCCTACCTCACCTCGTGGCAGCGGCAGGCGTAACGGCACGCGCCTGCCGCCTGCTCCGCGATGCGCGGGAGTACGTCCGTGCACAACGTCCGTGCACAGCGCGTCCGCCGGTGAGCATCACGACGGGACGGGACCGGTGACGGCTCCGCACTCGGCCCCGTCGTGTCCGCGCCGCCCCGGGCTGATCAGGACTGGTACGGATTCTGCGGCGGCTGCCCGGCCTGGGGACCGCCCTGTACCTGCCCCGGGGCCTGCCCGCCGTAGGGCTGCTGCCCCGCGAAGGGATTGCCCTGCTGCGGCATCTGTCCGTAGCCCTGCTGGGGCTGCGGCTGGCCGCCGCCCTGGGCGACGAGCTGGTCCGCGTTCTCCTTGGTCGTCTCGCTCGCGGCACCGCAGAACGTGCACTGCAGATAGTGCTTCGCAGGCATGATCGGGAACAGCGGAATGAAGAACAGCGAGAACTTCGTGACCCGCTTGCGCAAGGAGTGAGCCGAAGGGTTGCCGCAGAAGCTGCACAGCAGATTCAGCATGGCGAGCTGAACCATCTTTGAGGAAGTGCCGAAGATCAGCACGGGGGCTCCGTTTCCGAGTGCCTACACGTGTCCTTCGTAGCCAACCACCAGGCACATAGCACCCGTCAAGCGAACGGTGTAACGAGACGGCCCCAACCGGGCAGAGCCCCTCGTTCCGCTTCCGCGCACGAGTCCGGCAGCGGCCCCTGGTGCTGCGACAGCACGCGGGCCCGGCGGCCCGGCGGCGTCCGGACTCCGACGTGGCCGGCCTCCCCGGACGTGCGCGTGGGCCCCGGAGCGCGGCTGCGTCCCCGGGGCCCACGACGTTCAGGCGTCCCGGACCTTCAGGCGGCCCGTCCCGCTGCGGCAGCGGGCGTCAGAGAGCCGTCATCACGTGCTTGACGCGCGTGTAGTCCTCCAGCCCGTACATCGAGAGGTCCTTGCCGTACCCGGACTTCTTGAATCCGCCGTGCGGCATCTCCGCGACGAGCGGGATGTGGGTGTTGATCCACACGCAGCCGAAGTCGAGCGACTTCGAAAGCCGCATCGCACGCCCGTGGTTGGTCGTCCACACGGACGAGGCCAGCGCGTACTCCACGTCGTTGGCCCACGTCACGGCCTGGTCCTCGTCCGTGAACTTCTGGACCGTGATGACCGGCCCGAAGACCTCGTTCTGGATGATCTCGTCGTCCTGGCGGAGTCCGGAGACGACGGTCGGCGCGTAGAAGTACCCCTTGTCGCCGACGCGTTCGCCCCCCGACTCGACCTTGGCGTGGGCGGGGAGGCGGTCGATGAAGCCCGTCACCTTCTCCAGGTGGGTCGGGTTGTTCAGCGGCCCGTAGAAGCAGTCGTCGTCGCTGAGGTCGCCGGTCTTCACGTCGGCGGCGGCCTTGGCGAGCGCCGAGACGAACTGCTCGTACACGCCTTCCTGTACGAGCACGCGCGTCGCCGCGGTGCAGTCCTGCCCGGCGTTGAAGAAGCCGCCGTCCCGGATGCCCTCGACGGCGCTCGCGATGTCGGCGTCGTCGAAGACGATGCAGGGCGCCTTGCCGCCCAACTCGAGGTGGACCCGCTTGACGTCCTTGGCGGCGCCGCCCGCGACCTCCATGCCGGCACGCACCGAACCGGTGATCGAGGCCATGGCGGGGGTCTTGTGCTCGACCATGAGGCGCCCGGTGTCCCGGTCACCGCAGATGACGTTGAAGACGCCCTTGGGCAGCACCTCGCCCATCACCTCGGCCATGAAGACGGTGGAGGCGGGCGTCGTGTCCGACGGCTTGAGCACGACGGTGTTGCCCGCGGCCAGCGCCGGCGCGAACTTCCAGACCGCCATCATCGCCGGATAGTTCCACGGCGCGACCTGGGCGCAGACGCCGACCGGTTCGCGGCGTACGAACGAGGTGAGCCCCTCCATGTACTCGCCGGCGGACTTGCCCTCCAGCATCCGTGCGGCACCGGCGAAGAAGCGGATCTGGTCGAGCATCATCGGCAGTTCCTCCTGCCGGGTCAGCTCCAGCGGCTTGCCGCAGTTCTCGCACTCGGCGGCCAGCAGTTCGTCGGCACGCGCCTCGAGTGCGTCCGCAATCTTGAGGATCGCCTTCTGGCGCGTCGCCGGCGTCGCGTCACGCCAGGCCGGAAACGCCTTCTCCGCGGCGGCCATCGCGGCGTCGACGTCAGCGGCCGCGGAAAGCGGGGCGGTGGCGTACACCTCGCCCGTGGCCGGATTGACCACGTCCGTGGTCCGGCCGTCAGCGGCGTCCCGGAACTCCCCGTCGATGTAGTTGCGCAGCCGACGCAGCTCGGTGGTCACTTCGCACCCCTCCTGCTCCGTTGTCCATTGGGTGAGATGGCAAGCCTAACCAGCAGCACAACGCTTTCGATACACCACCACACCGGGTACGACGAATTCTGTTCTTGTGAGGCTCTTTCGCTTCGGATTGCATTGCTTATGGGTTGCAAAGCGGAGGAGGTCTCATGCACAGTGTCGTGCGTGGCTCGAGACGCGAAGAAGACCAACGGCATCCGCTCGCTCGACGATGTTTCGCTGGCGATCATCGAACAGCTCCAGGAGGACGGGCGACGTCCGTATGCCGCGATCGGCAAGGCCGTGGGCCTGTCAGAGGCCGCCGTGCGGCAGAGGGTCCAGAAACTCCAGGACCAGGGTGTCATGCAGATCGTCGCCGTGACCGATCCTCTCACCGTCGGTTTCCTGCGGCAGGCGATGGTCGGGATCAACATCGAAGGCGACCTCGAGTCCGTAGCCGACGCCCTCACCGAGATCGATGAAGTCGACTACGTCGTCATCACCGCCGGTTCGTTCGACCTGCTCGTCGAGATCGTCTGCCAGGACGACGAACACCTTCTCGAGATGATCACCAAGCGGATCCGCTCGCTGCCCGGCGTGCGCTCCACCGAGAGCTTCGTCTACCTCAAGCTGCGAAAGCAGACCTACACCTGGGGAACTCGATAACCGTGAGCAAGGATCTCTCCAAGACCGCAAACGACCACCTGTGGATGCACTTCACCCGCATGTCGTCGTACGAGAACGCTCCCGTCCCCACCATCGTCCGCGGCGAGGGCACCCACATCTACGACACGAACGGCAAGCGCTACCTCGACGGTCTCGCCGGGCTGTTCGTCGTCCAGGCCGGACACGGCCGCACCGAACTGGCCGAGGCGGCCAACAAGCAGGCACAGGACCTTGGTTTCTTCCCCATCTGGTCCTACGCCCACCCCAAAGCGGTCGAACTCGCCGAGCGCCTCGCCCATCACGCGCCGGGCGATCTGAACAAGATCTTCTTCACCACGGGCGGCGGCGAGGCCGTCGAGACGGCGTGGAAGCTCGCCAAGCAGTTCCACAAGCTCACCGGGAACCCCGGGAAGTACAAGGTCATCTCCCGCACGGTCGCCTACCACGGCACCCCGCACGGAGCGCTGTCCATCACCGGACTCCCCGCGTTGAAGGCGCCGTTCGAGCCGCTCGTCCCCGGCGCGCACAAGGTGCCCAACACCAACATCTACCGCGCGCCCGTACACGGCGACGACCCCGAGGCGTTCGGCCGGTGGGCAGCGGACCAGATCGAGCAGCAGATCCTCTTCGAGGGGCCGGAGACCGTGGCCGCCGTCTTCCTCGAGCCGGTGCAGAACGCCGGCGGCTGCTTCCCGCCGCCGCCCGGCTACTTCCAGCGGGTGCGCGAGATCTGCGACCAGTACGACGTACTGCTGGTCTCCGACGAGGTCATCTGCGCCTTCGGACGTCTCGGGACGCTGTTCGCCTGCGAGAAGTTCGGATACGTGCCGGACATCATCACCTGCGCCAAGGGCATGACTTCGGGGTACTCGCCGATCGGCGCGGCCGTCATCTCCGACCGGATCGCCGAACCGTTCTGGAAGGGCGACAACACCTTCCTGCACGGCTACACCTTCGGCGGCCACCCGGTCTCGGCGGCGGTCGCGCTGGCCAATCTCGACATCTTCGAGCGCGAAGGCCTCAACCAGCACGTCCTCGACAACGAGGACGCGTTCAGGGCGACGCTGAGCAGGCTGCTGGATCTGCCGATCGTCGGCGACGTACGGGGCAACGGGTTCTTCTACGGCATCGAACTGGTCAAGGACAAGGCGACCAAGGAGACCTTCACCGAGGAGGAGTCGGAGCGCGTCCTCTACGGCTTCCTGTCCAAGGCGCTCTTCGACGCGGGTCTCTACTGCCGTGCGGACGACCGCGGCGACCCGGTCGTGCAGCTGGCGCCGCCGCTCATCTCCGACCAGGAGACCTTCGACGAGGCGGAGCAGATCCTCCGGTCGGTGCTGTCCGAGGCCTGGACGAAGCTCTGACCACGCCGCCGACACCACGGTTCGACCCGGTGACGGCTCAGCGGAACAGCGGCCCGGTCAACGCCACTTGAGGGCGAACCACAGCTCCATGCGGACGTCCTGCTCGGTCAGGTCCTGACCGAGCAGCCGCCCGATGCGGGCCATGCGCTGCCGGACAGTGTTGCGGTGCACCTCCAGAGCCACCGCGGTACGGTCCCAGCTGCCGTGCAGGGAGAGCCACATGCGCAGCGTCTCCACCAGTTCCGGGTGCCCGTCGAGCGGTGCGAGGCGTGCACGGGCCAGTGCTCTGCCGTCCTCCGGAGCGACGAGCGAGGCCACATCCGCGGTGTTCCCGTCGCGCTGCCTCACGACTGGGCGCCGCTCGGCGAGCGCCCGGCGCAGCGCCCTGGCCGCCTCGGCGTCGCCATGGCCCAGCTCCTCGACGGGCACGGGAGCGCTGACGCCCAGCGCCCAGCCCTGCTGCGGCTGCACCCGCCCGTCACCGGCGGGCACCAGTGCCCGCAGTTCGTCGCCCGCCAGGTCGACGAGGGTGGTGCCGAGTGCCGCCGCGAGAGCGGCTGCGGTGAACGGGTCGTCCGTGCGTCCGCTGTCGCCGGAGCAGTTGCCGTCGCCGGCAGGGCTACGCCCCGCACGGCCTCCCCGGCGACGCCCGTGCACCACCACCCACCGCTGCTGCCCTCCGTTCAGCAGCCGAGCCGCCTCCTTCACGGGGGCGCCCAGCATGAGCCGTACGAGAGCGGCTGAGCGCTGCTCCTCCACGGCAACGGCTCGCCGTTCGGTGAGCAGTGACAGCAGTACGACGGCGACCGCGGCGATGGAACCGTCGACCGGGCCCCGGTGCGGAGCGCACACCCCGAGTGCGAGCGGCTTCCGTCCCCCCAGGCCGTAGACGCTCAGGTGCAGATCCCCGACGTCAGCGGCCACGGATGAGGGTCCGGGACGCAGCCGTCCGGTCAGCGCGGCCAGTTCGGACCGGACCTCCTCGGACGGCGGGCTTCCCGCCCTGGTCAGCTCGCGCCCGTCGGCAGTCAGCAGAACTGCCCACGCGTCGAGCCGCTGTGCGAGCTGACCGAGCACTGCGGGGACGGGGTTGGGCCCCGCAGCTGCTGCGGCGAGCGTCCGCTGTGCCTCGCTCAGCCGCCGCAGTGCCTGGTGACGCCGCTGCGTGATCGCCTGCCAGACGGTCCGGGCCACCGCGGTGAACGGCGTGCCCTCCGGCACCTCGACCAGTGGCAGACCCTGCCGGTCGCAGGCGCGTACGAGCGCCGCGGGAACCCGGTCGTGGACGGGGGCGATGCCGAATCCGAGCGCCGCCGCCCCCGCTTCGACGGAGCGGGTGACATAGCGCTTCCAGTGCTCTTCCGCTGATCCGTCTCCGTCCCGCTGTCCGGGAACGGCCGCACTGTCCACGCCAGTGCCGACGGCGCTGTCCGTGGCGACGCCGGCCGTGCTGTCCGGAGCAGCCGGACAGTGCACACCCGCGCTCAACAGCAGCTCGCCGCCCAGCAGATACGGCAGCGGGTCGGCCATCTCACTGGTGTGCACCGCGTACACCAGCGTCTCCGGGTGCTCCGGCCCCGCGACCTGCCGCATGCCGAGCTCCGGGTCGTCCGTCAGCACGGACAGCGGGACGGGCACGGTGGGCGGAATCAGCTCTTCCACAGCGAGCACCCCTAGGGACGATTCATACACTCCGAAGCTGCTCAGTGGAGAAAACGTACACTTCACGGCCGCCTTGACGGCACTTAGGCTCACCGCTCGAACCTCCGCACCGCCCGTCCCCTTCCCCCCTCCTCATCCCTCTCCCCACCCTCAGCTCGAGGAGCGCCCCATGGCCGTCGACTACGCAGTGATCATCACCTACCTCGCAGGCATGCTCGCGGTCGGCTGGTGGGGGATGCGCCGCGCCAAGTCCAAGAGCGACTTCCTCGTCGCGGGACGCCGGCTCGGCCCCTCCCTCTACTCCGGCACGATGGCCGCCATCGTCCTCGGCGGAGCCTCCACCATCGGCGGCGTCGGGCTGGGCTACGAGTACGGGCTCTCCGGTGCGTGGCTGGTGTTCACGATCGGTTTCGGTCTGCTGGCACTGAGCCTGTTCTTCTCCGCGCGCATATCCAGGCTGAAGGTCTACACAGTCGGCCAGATGCTCGACCTGCGCTACGGGGACTCGTCCTCGGTGATCTCCGGGATGGTGATGTGGGCGTACACCCTCATGCTCGCGGTCACCTCGACGATCGCCTACGCGACGATCTTCGACGTCATCTTCGGCCTGGACAGGTCGCTGGCGATCGTCCTGGGCGGCGGCATCGTGGTGGCGTACTCGACGCTCGGCGGCATGTGGTCGGTCACGCTGACGGACATGGCGCAGTTCGTCGTGAAGTCGGTCGGCGTCCTGCTTCTGCTGCTGCCCATCGCCGTCTACAAGGCCGGCGGCATCGACGGCATGCGCGAACAACTGCCGGACGACTACTTCTCGCCCATGAACATCGGGGTACAGACGGTCTTCACCTACGTGCTCGTCTACTCGTTCGGCATGCTGATCGGCCAGGACATCTGGCAGCGCGTCTTCACGGCCCGCAGCGACAAGGTGGCCCGCAACGGCGGAGCCGTCGCCGGGGTCTACTGCCTGGTGTACGCGATCGCAGGCGCCGCTGTCGGCACGGCCACCAAAGCGCTCTACCCGAAGCTCGACAGCCCTGACGCGGCTTTCGCCACCATCGTCGGCGACGCGCTGCCCATCGGGGTCAAGGGACTCGTGCTGGCGGCAGCTCTCTCCGCGGTGATGTCCACCTCCTCCGGAGCACTGATCGCGTGCGCGACGGTCGCCAACAACGACATCTGGACGCGAATTCACCGCAAGGGGACCCGGACCGACACGGCTGTGCACCCATCGACCGCCGACGAGACCGGCGGAGCCGGCGAAGGAACAGCCGGAAACACACACGACGAGATACGCGGCAACCGGGTCTTCATCCTCCTCATGGGGGCGACAGTCGTCGTCATCTCGATCGCGCTGAACGACGTGGTCGAAGCGCTCACTGTCGCCTACAACCTGCTCGTGGGCGGGCTGTTGGTGCCGATCCTGGGCGGACTGGTCTGGAAGCGCGGCACCGCCACCGGCGCACTGTCGGCCACCGTCGTCGGGGGTGTGACCGTCGTAGCGGTGATGGCCTGGAAGGGCATCCTCGCCAACGAGCCCATCTACTATGGGCTGTTGGCCTCCCTGCTCACCCACCTCGTGGTGAGTCTGCTCAGCAGGCCGACCGATCCGGTGGTACTGGCCGCGTGGCGCGCCCGGCTCGCGGGCGAACAGCCCGCGACGGGCCGGGACGCCCCGTCCGGAGTCTGAACCGGCTTGTTCCCGGCCCGAGTCCGGAAGTCAGCCGGCCAGTAGGCGCTGCCGGGCAGTGCCACGCGCCCACTCCACGGCAGTGCGACAGCCGGAGTGGCGACGAGTCCGAAAGAACACCACCCGGCCCACGGCCGGCCCTGACGAAAGGCGCCATCCGCAGCATGACCACAGCAGTCCGCACCGGGGGCGATCTCGTCGCCGAGTCTCTTTCCGCTCTCGGTGCCGGCACAGTCTTCGGGCTGCCGGGCCAGCACGCGCTGGGTGTCTTCGACGCCCTCCGCCGCTCCGCCCTCTCCTATGTGGGTCTGCGGATGGAGAACAACGCGGGCTTCGCCGCCGACGCACACGCCCGGCTGACGGGCAGTCCCACACCGCTGCTGGTCTCCACGGGCCCGGGGGCCCTGATGTCGCTTGCCGCTCTGCAGGAGTCGGCGGCGGCCTCCGCACCGGTGGTGGGCATCAGCAGCCAGGTCCCCGCCGCCGGCCTGGGCGGCGGACGCAAGGGCTACCTGCACGAACTCCGTGACCAGCAGGCGTCGTTCCGCGATGTCGTCAAGTCCGTCCACACAGTCCGCGCGGCCTCCCAGATCCCGTCCGCGCTGGCCGCTGCCTGGTGCAGCGCCCTCGAAGCGCCCTCCGGACCCGTGTGGGTCGAGATTCCCCAGGACGTACTGCTCTCACCGACCGACGTCCCGGCTCCCGACGCCCTGGCCGAGAGCGGCACGTACGTCCCCCGGCCTCTGCACGCACGCCCTGAACTCACCGCGGCAGCAGCCGCACTGCTCGACTCGGCCAACCGTCCGGCAGTGCTGGCGGGCGGAGGTGTCGTACGGGCCGGAGCGCAGCCGCAGCTCCTCGCCCTGGCGGAACAGCTGGACGCTCCCGTGGCCACCACCTTCGGCGGGAAGGGCGCCTTCCCCTGCGAGCACAGGCTGTCACTGGGGTCCTGGCTGGAGGACCGCTGCACGACCGAGTTCCTCGCGGACGCCGACGTGCTGCTGGTCGTCGGTTCCGGACTCGGTGAACTCTCGTCCAACTACTACACCTTGGCCCCCCGCGGCCGTGTCATCCACATCGAGGCCGACCTGGGCAAACTGGAGGCCAACCATCCGGCGCTGGGCATCCACGCCGACGCACGGCAGGCGCTCGAAGCACTCGTCGCGGCAGTCACCCCACGGCCCCGGGGCGATGCGGCAGCCGAGGTCTCCGCTCTGCTCGAGCGCGTACGGGCCCGCATCGACGGACAGGGCCTCGAACTCGAACAGGACGTCCTCACGTCCGTACGGGCCGCACTCCCGGACAGCTCCCCGAGCTTCTGGGACATGACGATCCTCACCTACTGGGCATGGTCCGCCTTCGACCCGCGCTCCGGAGCCATGCACTCCGCCCAGGGCGCGGGCGGTCTCGGATACGGCTTTCCCGCCGCGCTGGGCGCCGCGGCCGCAGACGCGGAGCGCAGCACCCCGGTGCTCGCCGTGTCGGGAGACGGCGGCGCGATGTACTCCCTCGCCGAACTGGCCGCTGCCCGCCAGCACGAACTCCCCGTGACCTGGCTGATCGTCGACGACGGCGGCTACGGCATCCTCCGCGAGTACATGACGGACGCCTTCGGCGAAACAGTCGGCACCGACCTGGTCCGGCCCGACTTCGTGGCCTTGGCGGAATCCTTCGGAGTCCCGGCGGTACGCACCTCGCCCGACCGGCTCCGCGCCGACCTGTCGAAGGCACTGGCCGCGCCGGGGCCGTCGGTGGTCGTACTCCCCGCAGTGCTGAGGATGTTCGCCCCGACCCATCTGTCCGAACAGCCCTGACAGCGCCGCGTCACGTGCCCGCAGGCACCCGGTGTGCGTCCCGTCCGGGCCATGGGGCCGTCTGCGGGCCCGTTCGGAGGAATCTGGGCCGTGCCCCGCCGGATGGCGCCGGATGCGTGCCCGGCTCTCCTTACGGTGCCTGTGACCGATGTCCCGGGCCTTCGTTCACCCGTCCAGAGGACCCAGGGACCGGCAGGGACCAGCATGAGTGGAGGTGCCCTCGGTGGCAGCACCGCCGGACAACGACGTGCTCTGGGCACGCGGACTGCACTACTCGTACGGCGGCTCTCCCGCCCTGCAAGGCGTCTCCATCGGCGTTCAGGCAGGCGAGATCGTCTCCGTCACCGGACCACGGGGCAGTGGCAAGTCGACACTGCTCAGCTGCCTCTCCGGTCAACTGACGCCCCACTCCGGGGAGATCTGGTTCAACAGCGTGCCGATGCACACGCTCAGCCGAAGTGCCCGTGAACGACTGCGCCGGGACCGCTTCGGATGGGTCGGCAGCGAGCCGCAGCTGATCCCGGAGCTGACCGCCTGGGAGAACGCCGCGATGCCACTGCTGCTGGGCGGCGTCGGCCACCGTGCCGCCCGCAAGGCCGCCGTCGAATGGCTCGACAGACTGGACGTCGGGGACTGTGCACGAAAGCGCCCCTCCGCCCTCCTGCAGTCCGAGCGGCAGCGCGTCGCCATCGCCCGCGCACTCGCCCCGGCACCGGCGATCGTCTTCGCCGACGAGCCCACGGCACCGCTGCACCAGGTGGAGCGGGCACAGGTGCTGCGCACCCTCACGACTGCCGCACGATCGCACAACATCACCGTCGTGCTGACCACGCACGACCCTGCAGTGATGCTGCCGAAGGTCACCTCCGACGACCCGTCTGCAGCGGACGCGGCAGGACCGACGCTCGTCGACCGCAACCTCACACTGGTCGACGGACGGCTCAACGGTCTGGTCTCCCCCGGCCCTGGCCGTGAAGCCCCCGACGGAACGGACGAGGACGGCGGCGCGGACGGCATGGCCTCCGGCGACAGCAACTCGGACGGCGAAGACTCCAAGGGTGCCGCGTGCTCGCTCTCCGTCTAGTCCGCGGGGGTTCCCCCCTCACGCTGCTGCGGCGCCTGCTCGTTGCCTGTGCGACGGCAGTCGTGGCCTTCCTCCTGCTGGCCGCGCTGAGCCATGCCCTTGCTCATCCGCAGGATTCCGGCACTTCTCTGGTGAGGCTCGTCTGGTGCTCCGTACCGCTCGCAGCAGCCGTGCAGTTCGCCGCGGCGGTCGCGCGTACGGAGCCCGGATCGCGATCGAGGTCCGCGCTGGACGTCGCAGGGGTCGGTCCCGCCCGCATCCACCTGCTCGCCGCTCTTTCGACCGTGATGTCCGCACTGCTGGGCAGTGGCATCGCACTGGTCGTCTACCTGCATCTGCGCGGCCAATTGGCCGCCCTGCCGTTCGACGGCGCCGCGGTGGGGCTCCTGGCGGCCGAACAGCCGTTGCCCGTCGCAGCGACCCTCGTGCTGCTGGGGCTGCCGCCGCTGGTGGCCGGGGGCGCTGCGGCGCTGGCGACACGTCCGCGCATGACTCCTGCAGTGGCTGCCGCCCCGGGCGGGGGCAGCGTGACAGCCTCTGCCGGCGCAGGCGGAGCCGACGGCGGCACCGAGGCGCTGACCCCGGCCGGGGCGGCAGCCGACCGTGACGGGCCGGCGTTCCGCACAGTGCACGGCCCGCTTCCGGCGACAGCCACCCTGCCGTGGGGCACTGCGCTGATCGCCGCGGGACTGGCCATGGAGACGTACGCGAGCCGGTCCCCCAAGCCGCTGCCCCTGTCGAGCGTCCTCTCCAACAGCGCACCGGGTGTGCTGGGCGGCTGGATGCTGACCGCGGTGGGACTGGTGCTCGCCGGCCCCGGCCTCACTCAACTGTGCGGGCGTCTTCTGGCCGTGGGCCGGCCCGGCGCCGTGCGACTGCTGTCCGGCCGTGTTCTGCAACGGGAAGCCGGGCGACTCGGCCGGCCCCTGGGCGTCCTGTGCGCTGTCGCCGCGGGCGCGCTGGCTGCGGGCGAGCTGTACGCCAGGACTCCGGAGGACGGGGCGCGTCTCCTCGGACCGCTGACGATTCTCGGTACGGCCCTCGTGGTGTTCTGTGTGACTGCCAGCGCGCTGACTGCCGCAGCCGAATCACGCGCCTTCCGCTCCTCGGCCAACGCCGCCCTCGTCCGGCTCGGCGCGCCCCGGCGTGTACTGCGGGGAGCGGTCGCCCTTCGACTGTGCGTGCTGGCAGTCGTACTGGGCTCGCTCACCTGGGCCGTGGGACAGCTCGCCGCTCTGCCTCTGATGTCGTGAGTGCTGCTGAACAGGACGGGGCCGCCGGTCCGTTCGGCGGTCCCGGCTCCTTTCCGCAGTCCTGAGTCCGCACCGCTGCCGAGCACCTACCCTGACTGAATGCTCGACCACGAGATAGAGAGCCTCGAAGAGTTCGACGACGTCGTCGAGGCGACGGGCTGCCTCAGCGGCTGGCGCGTGCAGTCCGTCGATCTGCGCGAACGTACGGCTGAACTGATCTCCGCAGAGTCCGACGGTGCGGTGTTTCTCGGCTGTGCGATGTCCTCCGAGGCAGTCGTCAGCGTGCAGGAGAAGGGAGGCCTCGTCTTCCCGCCCGTACCGCAGATGCCGTTCAACCCCTACCGGGGACGTCTGTACTCCCCGGAGGAGCTCTTCTCCGGACTGCGGCAGGGGTACCACCAGACACCGGACGCCCGCTCGTACGCCTGGTTCCAGCGGACGAAGAACGACGGGGACGTCTTCTCCTCGATGCTCCGCGCCGTGCACGACGACGCCATCTCCGATGCGCTGGACGAACACCTCGTGGGTGCCCGGGTCGTCGGCGTCATGGGAGGGCACAGACTCGCGCGCGGCACCGATGCGTACGCAGGCGCGGCGCGCCTCGGCCGTGCGCTCGCCCGCGACGGTCTCACTGTCGCCACGGGAGGCGGCCCGGGAGCGATGGAGGCGGCGAACCTGGGTGCCTACGCCGCGGATTTCGATGACGGCATGCTGGAGAAGGCACTGGAGATGCTTTCGGCCGCGCCGTCCTTCGAGGAGTCGGTGGGCACGTGGGCACGCGCGGCATTCGCTGTGCGGGAGGGCTGGCCCGCTGGCGGCACGTCGGTCGGCATCCCGACATGGTTCTACGGACACGAACCGCCCAACGCGTTCGCCCAGCACATCGCGAAGTACTTCGTCAACGCAGTCCGCGAGGACGGGCTGCTGGCGCGGTCCAACGCGGGTGTCGTGTTCCTTCCGGGTGCGGCGGGGACGGTTCAGGAGATCTTCGACAACGCGACGCCCAACTACTACCAGTCGCGTGGTGCTCCCACCCCGATGGTGCTGGTCGACGAGGAGCACTGGACCCGCAAGCTGCCCTGCTGGCCTCTGCTGCAGTCGCTGGCGCACGAGCGGCCGATGGCGTCCTGCATCGCCCTGGTCGACGACGTCGAGGAAGTGCCGGCGACACTGGCCCGACTGTCCGGCGGGGACACTAAGGAGACCGGCTGACGCCGTTCCCCGAGCCCGGCACCGATCAATCAGCCACCTATCCGGACCACTTCCTGCTCGTCGAAGGCGACGCCCACCGACACCCCTGCCTCCGGTGCCTCCCGCAGCGCGCAGGATGCTTCAAGACGAGGCCCCCGGCGAGGCTGCAGCAGCAGTGTCACGGCTGCTGCGTCGCCACCGCGGAAGGTGCGGGCCTCGACCGTGCAGGGCAACCCGTCCTCGACCGCGGTCATCCGCACCCCGGTCGGACGTACGAGCAGCTTGCACGCACCTGCGGGAGTGCCGTCCGGCACAGGGAGCTTGCCCCAAGGTGTGCCTGCGGTGTCGCCATGCACTGTCGCGTCGACGACATTGTCGAATCCGAGAAAGCGGGCGACGAACTCCGAGGCCGGCTGCTGCCAGACCTCCAGAGGTGTCCCTGACTGTGCGACGCGTCCCTCGTTCATCACCACCACCCGGTCCGCCAGGACGAAGGCTTCACCCTGGTCGTGCGTGACGGCGAGAACTGTGCTGCCCAACCGGCTGAACAGCGCGCGCAGTTCGACGACCAGCCGCTCGCGCAGTCCGCGGTCGAGCTGGCCGAGGGGCTCGTCCAGCATCAGCAGGTCAGGCTGCGGAGCGAGAGCACGAGCGAGGGCGACGCGCTGTTGTTCCCCACCGGAAAGAGTGGCGACCGCGCGCCTCTGTGCGCCGGGAAGTCCGACCATGCTGAGCAGTTCGGCGACACGCTCCGCGGTCTCCGGCCTCGATGCGCGCCGCATCCGCAGGCCGAATGCGACGTTGCCTCCGACATCGCGCTGAGGGAACAACTGGTGGTCCTGGAACATCAGGCCGACCCCGCGCTTGTGCGGCGGAACAAGTGTCTGGTCCTGCCCCGAGAGCCGTATCCGGCCCTCGTCGGGCTCCTGCAGGCCGGCGACGACGCGCAGCAGCGTCGACTTGCCGCTGCCACTGGGTCCCAGAACGCACACCGTCTCGTGGTCGGCGACCTCAAGGTCCACCGCGTCCAGCGCTCGCACACCGCCGAAGCTGACAGTCACACCGTCCAGTCGCAGCATCAGAACTCTCCCGAACGGTCGGTACGTATGCGCTCCAGCGCCAGCAGAGTGCACGTGCAGACCAGCATCAGAATGGTGCTCATGGCCATCGCCTGCCCGTAGTTGACCTCTCCCGCCCGGCCGAGGAAACGTGCGACGGCGACGGGAAGCGTGGGGGCGTCGGGCCGTGCGATGAAGACCGTCGCACCGAACTCTCCGAGCGAGACGGCGAAGGCGAAACCTGCAGCCACGAGCACGGCCCGGCGCACGAGGGGAAGGTCCACCTCGCGCCATGCGCGGATCGGCGAGGCGCCCAGCACAGCAGCCGCCTCGCGCAGCCGCGCGTCGACTGCACGCAGCACCGGCAGCGTCGTGCGTACGACGAAAGGGATCGCTACCAGTGACTGCGCGAGCGGAACGATGATCCAGGACGCCCTCAGGTCCAGAGGCGGTTCGTCGAGGGCGATGAGGAAGCCGAAACCGACGGTGACGGCGGAGGTGCCGAGCGGCAGCATCAGCATGGAGTCGAAACCCCGTACCAGCCGCTCCGTCGTACGGCCTGCGCCGCGCAGAGTCAGCGCTGCGGCGGCGAGTCCGCCGACGAACAGAGCGATCAGTGTGGCGACAGCCGCGTACGCCAGAGAGTTGCCGATCGCAGCGGCCGGGGCAACGGTGAACGTGCCGCTGCTGGAAACGGACCCGAGCGCGCGAAAGTGCTGCAGTCCGTAGCCGTCAGGGCCGTCGAGCGAGCGTTCCACCAGGATGCCGAGAGGCACGAGCACCAGCAGTGCGACCACTGTCAGGACCGCCACCAGCAGCGCCCACTGACCGCCGCTCTGCGGACGCCGTGCCGTCTGGGTCGCAGGCACCATGCTCAGCGACGCGCGCCTCTTGCGTACGGTCCTGGCGTGCGCGGCGAGCAGCGCGGTGACAGCCGCGAACTGCAGCAGCGTGAGCACCGCTGCTGTCGGCAGATCCAGCAGCGCCGCGGTCTGCCGGTAGATCTCGACCTCCAGAGTCGCGTATCGCGGTCCGCCCAGTACCTGGATCACGCCGAAGGAGGTGAAGGTGAAGAGGAAGACGATCAGTGCCGCCGCCGCGATCGACGGTGCCAACGCGGGGAGGGTCACACGGACCCATGCGGCGAGACGGCCCGCGCCCAGCACACGGGCTGCCTCCTCCTGCCGTGGATCGAGCTGCGACCACAGACCGCCCACCGTCCGGATGACGACCGCGTAGTTGATGAAGACGTGGGCGAGGAGAATCGCCCACACGCTGGTGTCCAGCCGCACGCCGAACCACTCGTCCAGTGCACCGCCCCGTCCCAGCAGGGCGAGGAAGGCCGAGCCGACCACCACCGTCGGCAGCACGAACGGCACCGTCACGACAGCGCGCAGCAACTGCTTTCCGGGGAAGTCGAGCCGCGCGAAGACGTACGCCCCGGGCAGGGCGAGCGCGAGCGTACAGACAGTGGATGCCGCTGCCTGCCACACCGTGAACCACAGCACGTCCAGCACGCCGGGGTCGGTCAGCACATGTCCGAGCCGGTCGAGATGCCACTGCCCGGACGCCCGCAGGCCCCGGCCGACGATCGCAGCCACGGGATAGGCGAACAGCAGGCCGAAGAAGGCGACGGGCACCACCATCAGGGAGACCGGCAGCGCACTGCGGAGGCGACGACGCAGCCGGATCCGGTGCTCTGCGTGCTGCTCCGCTCCGGCAGTCGCGCTGTCCCTGCGGTTCTCGGCCGGAGTTACTTCACGACGAGAGACGTCCACGCCTTGACCCACTGTTCGCGGTGTTCGGCGATCTTCGACGGCGCCATGGTCGCCGCGTCGTCGACGGACACCCCGTACTTCGTGAACAGCTCCGGCAACTCGGCGTCCTTCCGGACCGGGTTGACGAACATCTGCAGTGGCAGATCCTCCTGGAAGGTCTTGCTCAGCATGAAGTCCAGCAGCGCCTTGCCGCCCTTGGAATTGCGCGCTCCTGCCAAGAGACCCGCGAACTCCGTCTGCCGGAAGCAGGTCTTCTCGGCGATCCCGGTGGGCGCCTGTGCCGGCAGCGGCTTCTTCCCCATGACCTCTGCGGGCGGACTGGAAGCGTAGGAGACGACAAGAGGCCGGTCGCCCTTGCCCTTTCCGCCGTTCGATCCGCTGAACCGGTCGTTGTACGCCTGCTCCCAGCCGTCGACGACCTCGACACCGTTGGCCTTCAGCTTCTTCCAGTAGCCCTGCCAGCCGTCGCCGTACTCGTCGACGGTGGCCAGCAGAAAACCCAGGCCCGGTGAGGACGTTGCGGCGTTGGAAGTGACCAGCAGGTCCTTGTACTCGGGCTCTGCGAGATCGGCCAGACTCTCAGGCGGGTCCAGCTTGCGCTTCTCGAAGTACCCCCGGTCGTAGTTGACGCAGATCTCACCGGAGTCGACGGGAGTGACCCGGTGCTTGCCCCGGTCGAGTTGGAGTTCGCGGGGGACCTTCCCGAGTCCTTCGGCCTCGTACGGCTCGAAGACGCCCTTGTCGAGGGGCCGGGAGAGGAGGGTGTTGTCGACCCCGAAGAAGACGTCTCCTTGCGGATTCCCCTTGTTGAGGACCGTCTGGTTCACGGCGGCACCGGCGTCCCCGCCTCGGAGGACCTTGACGCGGTAGCCGGTCCGATCGGTGAAATCCTTCAGCACGGACTTCGAAGCCGCGAACGAGTCATGCGTGACGAGAGTGACGGTCTTGCTGTCCTCGCCGCCCGAGTCGGAACTGCTGCAGGCAGTCGAGGTGCCCGCGAGGGCGATCAAGGCGGTCACGGCGGCAGTTGTGCGCAGGGCGTGCGTGCTCATCGGCTCATCGACTTCCTACCCGGCATGACCCGGGCGAGGTTCGAGGGTCTGCGGCTGCACGTCTTCGTACGTGCGTCCGCACTCTCAGCGCTGTACGCGCTCCCCTGTCGGCTGTTGTTGATCTGAATCCTGTCGGCGGTTGATATGCCTACGACAAGACCTTCCGCAGGCTACCAGTCGGACCCTGACCGGACGTCGGCGCGCCCGCCGTCACCGCTTCCCACCGTCGCGGGATCTGGCGGGCAGATGCGTCCTTCAGCGCTCCGTGGCGGCCAACTGTCCGCACGCTCCGTCGATCTCCTGCCCCCGGGTGTCCCGCACGGTCACCGGCACCCCGTGTACCTCCAGCGCCCGTACGAACGCGGCTTCGTCCTCAGGACGCGACGCCGTCCACTTGGAGCCCGGTGTGGGGTTGAGCGGGATGAGGTTGACGTGCACGGGCTTGCCCTTGAGCAAGCGGCCGAGCAGATCGGCGCGCCACGCCTGGTCGTTGATGTCCTTGATCAGCGCATACTCGATGGACACGCGCCGAGCGGACTTGGCAGCGTACTCCCACGCCGCGTCCAGCACTTCACGGACCTTCCACCGTGTGTTGACGGGCACCAGGGTGTCGCGCAGTTCGTCGTCCGGCGCGTGCAGCGAAACGGCGAGACGGCATTTGAAGCCTTCGTCAGCGAAGCGCAGCATCGCCGGGACCAGACCCACCGTCGAGACGGTGATGCCGCGCTGCGACAGTCCGAGACCGTCGGGCTCCGGGTCGGTCAGGCGCTTGATCGCACCGACCACACGCTTGTAGTTGGCCAGCGGCTCGCCCATGCCCATGAAGACGATGTTGGACAGCCGCGCCGGGCCGCCCGGAACCTCACCGTCGCGCAGAGCCCGTACACCGTCCACGATCTGATGCACGATCTCGGCCGTCGACAGATTGCGGTCGAGCCCCGCCTGTCCGGTCGCACAGAACGGGCAGTTCATGCCGCAGCCGGCCTGCGAACTGATGCACATGGTGACCCGGTCCGGATAGCGCATCAGCACGGACTCGACGAGAGTGCCGTCGTGCAGCTTCCACAGCGTCTTGCGGGTGGTGTCGTCGTCGCAGCTCACGTGGCGGACGACCTTCATCAGATCGGGCAGCAGCTCCGCGGCCAGCCTGCCGCGGGCACCGGCGGGAATGTCCGTCCACTCGGCGGGGTCGTGGGCAAGCCGCGAGAAGTAGTGCTGCGAGAGCTGCTTGGCGCGGAAGGGCTTCTCGCCCATCTCGGCGACCGCCGCGCGACGCTCCTCGGGGGCGAGATCGGCAAGATGCCGCGGCGGCCTGGCGGCTCCGCGGGGCGCGACGAAGGTGAGTTCTCCGGGTGCAGGCATAACTTCACCAGTGTCGCAGATCCACTTGGGTGCCCCTGGTCAGAGAGGTCCGAGGCAGTCAGCCACCGTCGCCGACTGTCGACGATGGTCCACCTCGTACGATTAGCGCGATCCAATTCGGAACCCACTCGGGTCAGCCGTCAACTCCTCAAGATCCACGAGTTCCACTACCTCGGTAGGAGTGATTTTGCTACGACTTGCCATTTACGCATTCATGGCCGTCTCAGCAGGAGTCGCAAGCTTCTTCATAACAAATTCCACAGTCGTCAACATGACCGCCGGCCTGAGCGTAGGACTCCTCGTGCCGGTCGCCGACGAGATTGCCCAGAATTGGGGCAGCTTAAGAATCCTGTGGTATTCACTGCGCTACAGAAACAGATCCATCAGAGTATCCACCGCATACTTGTTCAAGATCTACCTGGATGGAAAGTATCTCTTGATCCGTGGCTCACGGTATCGAAATCACTTCCAGCCTGTAGGCGGTGTCCACAAGGTCTCCCCGCAAGGCAGCGCAGTTCTGTCCGAAATGGGCGTAACCGATGACGATCTGATCCCCCTTGATGCTGTGAGCTACGGGGACCTTCGTGTGCACGTACCAGGAAAGCGACTCGGTCAATTCTTCCGCTGGTTCGAATCCAGGTCAGGCCGTGAAGATTCTCCCTGGCGTGAATTTCAGGAGGAGCTGCTTGCAACTGAAATCCTGCCTGCCCACGACTTTCCCCACATCATGCACAACTACCTCAGACGTGATGTGGACTCAATTCGATACAGCGAGTGGGCCGAGTCGCTGGAAATCCTGGTCGCGGACATATACGAGCTTGTCCCCAATCAACAGCAAGAAAGAGCACTTCGTGAATTGATGGCGACCACGAATCCAGATGTTGCATGGGTCCCCTCGCATCAGATCAAACGCCGAGGTGCAATACCTGGACAGCCTCAGACCATTGAAATTGCAGCCCACAGCTTGCGGATCTTGTAGCAAAGGCGACGGAACGGCCTTGAGCTGGAACTGCCTCGGGGTGAGGGAGAGCAGGGGCTCGTAAGCTTGCTGCGACTCGGGCAGCACCTCGCCTGCCCGCAATAGCCCGAAGTGAGCCCTTGGTCTTCGAGACTCACCCCGAGGTGGCTGCTTATAGCGGCAGCGCCGACCGACCCCGCCGCCGCCTCCCCTCTTGTCAGTTGAGTCCTCAGGCTCTCGAGTCTGATCGAGCTTTTCGCCGTCCAGCAGTTGCCCCTGGGAAATAGGTAACCGATCGGTTACCCTTTCACCATGAGAGCCCCCGCTGCTCTGGCAGACCCGGTCCGGCAGGAGATCCTCGTGCTGCTGCACGCACGGCCGCGCACCGTCAGCGAGATCACGGAGCACTTCACCGTCAGCCGCCCCGCTGTGAGCCGGCATCTCCGAGTGCTCCGCGAGGCGGGTCTCGTCGTCGCCGAGGAGCGTGGCCGTGAGCGGGTCTACAGCATCGACCCCACACCGCTGATCGAGCTCAGTCGCTGGCTCGATCAGTTCGCAAACCGCTGGGAGCAGCGTTTCGACGCGCTCGAGACGGAAGTTCACC
Source organism: Streptomyces ovatisporus (assembly GCF_042653885.1). Classification (NCBI taxonomy): domain Bacteria; kingdom Bacillati; phylum Actinomycetota; class Actinomycetes; order Kitasatosporales; family Streptomycetaceae; genus Streptomyces; species Streptomyces ovatisporus. The sequence goes on along the minus strand of NZ_JBHSFH010000004.1, from coordinate 705,880 downwards.
GCACCCGGAGAGAGCGGACGAGACGGATGAGTCCGCTCGACGAATCCAAGGAGAAGCCCGCATGACGCCGAAGCCCAACGGTGCCCTCGATCGCACCGAAACCGGCCCCGACCTCGTCCTGACCCGCACTTTCCAGGCACCGATCACCGACGTCTGGGACTCGCTCACCGAATCCGAACGCACAGCACGGTGGTTCGGCCCCTGGGCCGGCAGTCCGGGTGCGGGACGGACGATCAGCGTCACGATGGCCGCCGAAGAGGGAAGCCCGGAGATGCAGATGAAGATCGAGGCGTGCGAGCCGCCCTATCATCTCTCGGTGTCGGCGGTCGACGAGTACGGCACATGGCACCTGGAGGCACAGCTCACCGAGCGGGAAGGCGTCACGCACCTTCGCTTCGTGCAGCACCTCACCGATACGTCCGGAGTCGGCGAGACGGGCCCTGGCTGGGAGTACTACCTCGACCGGCTCACCGCAGCAGTACGCGCCGAGCCGATGCCGGAGTTCGACGACTACTACCCGGGAATGAAGGGCTACTACGACGCACTGGCGAAGGAGGCGGCAGACCACGCGCCGGAGTGACCGGCCCGAGGGAGCACCGGCCAAGGCCCTTCGGGCACCACGTCAGCCGTTGCCGACGAAGACCACGAACAGCAGCCACACGACCGGTGCCGTCGGCAGCAGAGAGTCCAGGCGGTCCATGATGCCGCCGTGGCCCGGCAGCAGCGTGCCCATGTCCTTGATGCCCAGGTCGCGCTTCATCATGGACTCGCCGAGGTCGCCCAGTGTGGCGCTGACGGCGACCACCAGCCCGAGCAGCAGGCCCTGCCACCAACTGCCGTCCTCGATCAGGAACTGCATGCACAGTGCCCCCGCCGCCATGGCGAAGGCGATGGCTCCGCCCAGCCCTTCCCTGGTCTTGCCGGGGCTGATGCTGGGGGCGAGCTTGTGCGTGCCGAAACGCCACCCCACCGCGTACGCCCCCGTGTCGCTGACGACCGTCAGCAGCAGGAAGGTGAGCACACGCCACGGCCCGTCGTCGGCGGCGAGCATCAGCGCGACGAACGTGGCCAGGAACGGCACGTAGAAGGTGGCGAAGACGGCTGCGGTCACATCCCGCAGGTATTCGTGCGGCGACTCCGTCATGCGCCAGACGAGCACCGCGAGGGAAGTGAGGGCCATGGCGATCCACGCGCCCTCCGGGCCCCGTACGTAGCCGGCAATGACCATCGCGGCGCCGCCCACCGCGAGTGGCACCAGCGGGGCCCGGATCTCCTTGCGCTCGGTGAGCCGCGAGGTGAGCTCCCACAGGCCTACGACGACAGCGACGACGATGACGCCGAGGAACACCGGCTTGTAGAAGAAGAGGGAGGCGAGGATGACGACGCCCAGGCTGACGCCGACTCCTATGGCGGCACGCAGATCACGGCCCGCGCGCTTCTTGCCTCCCCTCGGGGCAGGGCCCGGGTCGGAGGACTCCGAAGCGGGCCGTTGACCGTACGGATCCCTGCTGTCGCCGGCGGAGCCGCCGGAACCGCCGGAGGACGACGCGGACCCGCCGGCTCCGCCGGAGCCGTGGGAACCGCCTGAGCCGGATCTGCCGTGGCCGTGACCGCTGCCGTGACCACCCGGGTCGGAGACGATGGGCATGGGCCGAGTCTGCGACACACCGCTCTCGTGCGCGGGAGCTTCACCCGCGCCGCGCGGAAAGGCACCTCCCGGAACGGCGCCCGGGACGCTTCCCTGACCGGGTGCTCCCCGGAATCCTGCGCGGGGCGGCGGGGCTCCCCAGGATGAGTCGTTCACAGATTGCAGCCTCAGACCTCGGACGGATCACGGAAACACCAGCGGGTGACGTTCAGACCTCGAGCAGCTCGGCTTCCTTGTGCTTGAGCAGCTCGTCCACCTGCGTCACGTACTTGGCGGTGGTGTCGTCGAGTTCCTTCTCCGCACGGCGGCCCTCGTCCTCACCGACGTCGCCGTCCTTGATGGCCTTGTCGATGGACTCCTTGGCCTTGCGCCGGACGCTGCGGATCGAGATCTTCGCGTCCTCGCCCTTGTTCTTGGCGACCTTGATGTACTCCTTGCGGCGTTCCTCTGTCAGCTCCGGGAACGTCACCCGGATGATATTGCCGTCGTTCGACGGGTTGACGCCCAGGTCCGAGTCACGGATCGCCTGCTCGATGTTGCGCAGGGAGCTCTTGTCGAACGGGGTGACCACCGCCATCCGCGGCTCCGGCACCGAGAACGACGCGAGCTGGTTGATCGGGGTCATCGCGCCGTAGTACTCGGCCACGATCTTGTTGAACATCGCCGGGTGGGCCCGGCCGGTGCGGATCGCCGCGAAGTCCTCCTTGGCGACCACGACCGCCTTCTCCATCTTCTCCTCGGCCTCGAGGAGGGTCTCTTCGATCACCACGTGCTCCTGATTCGGTGAATGAGCTCTGCGGAACAGCCCTGTTTCCTGCACGGTGTCCGACCGGCAGGCAGTTGTCCATCCCCGTACAGGACCGTTGCGACGGCGCCGAGTTGCCGAGGACGCCGAGTATGCAACGCAGCCCGCCGGGGGCGAACGTCAGCCCCTCGTACCCTGGTTGCTCACCAGGGTGCCGATCTTCTCACCCTTCACGGCCCTCGCGATATTGCCCTCGGCGAGAAGCTCGAAGACGAGGATCGGCAGTTTGTTGTCACGGCAGAGGGTGACGGCCGTGGCGTCGGCGACCTTCAGATCGCGGGTGATGACTTCGCCGTACTCGAGGGCGTCGAACTTCACCGCATCGGGGTTCTTCGCCGGGTCGGAGTCGTAGACACCGTCGACGCCGTTCTTACCCATCAGCAACGCCTCGGCGTGGATCTCCAGCGCGCGCTGAGCGGCGGTCGTGTCCGTCGAGAAGTAGGGCATGCCCATGCCGGCGCCGAAGATGACGACCCGGCCCTTCTCCAAGTGCCGCACCGCGCGCAGCGGGATGTACGGCTCCGCGACCTGGCCCATGGTGATGGCCGTCTGGACGCGGGAGTCGATGCCTTCCTTCTCCAGGAAGTCCTGCAGGGCGAGGCAGTTCATGACCGTACCGAGCATGCCCATGTAGTCGGACCGGGCACGGTCCATGCCCCGCTGCTGCAGCTCGGCGCCGCGGAAGAAGTTGCCGCCACCGATGACGACGGCGAGCTCGGCGCCGTCGCGTACGACCGATGCGATCTCGTGCGCCATCTTGTGCACGACGTCGGGGTCGACACCCAGCCCCCCGCCGCCGGCGAACGCCTCGCCGGAAAGCTTCAGCAGGAAACGTTTTCGGCCGTCTCGGCCCCTGCCTGTGCCGTTGCTGCCGCTGTCCTTACCCATGCGTTCTCCTCGTGCACATACGAAGGAGGCCACTGCCGTCGGATCCTCGCGGTCCTCGATGCGGCAATGGCCTCCTCGTCACAACTGCCCTGTTCCCGACCTTAGCGGGCGCGTGCCGGATACGTGGTCCAGTGGTCCGTGCGACCGGCATGCATTTGAAGGTGGGGGCGTCAGGCGCCGACGCGGAAGCGGGCGAAGTGCTTCAGCGTGACCCCGGCTTCGTCCAGAACCTTCTGGACGCTCTTCTTGTTGTCCTTCGCGAAGGGCTGGTCGAGCAGGGAGTTCTCCTTGAAGAACCCGTTGACCCGGCCCTCGACGATCTTGGGCAGCGCCTGCTCGGGCTTGCCCTCCTCGCGCGCGGTCTCCTCGGCGATGCGGCGCTCGTTCTCCACCGTGTCGGCCGGGATGTCCTCGCGGGAGAGGAACTTGGGGGCGAAGGCGGCGATGTGCTGCGCGACGTCCTTGGCGATCTCCGCGTTCTCCTTGTCCAGCTGCACCAGGACGCCCACCTGCGGGGGCAGGTCCGGGCTGGTGCGGTGCAGGTAGGAGGCGACGAAGTCGCCAAAGAACTGGGCGAAGCGGTCCAGGACGATCTTCTCGCCGAGGTTGGCGTTGGCCTCGTCGACGTACGCCTGCACGGTCTTGCCCGGCTCGATCTCCGAGGCGAGCAGCGCCGGGGTGTCGGCCGGGGAGGTGGCGGCGACGTGGGCGGCGACGGCCTCCGCGACGGCGAGGAACTTCTCGCCCTTCGCCACGAAGTCGGTCTCGCACTTCAGCTCGAGGAGCACGCCGGAGGTGTTGTCGTCCGCGAGGCGGGCCACGACGGCACCGTTCGAAGCGGTGCGGCTCTCACGCTTGGCGACGCCCTTCTGGCCCTTGACGCGCAGGATCTCAACGGCCTTGTCGACGCTGCCTTCGGCCTCGTCCAGCGCCTTCTTGCAGTCCATCATGCCGGCGCCGGTGAGCTCCCGGAGCTTCTTGACGTCGGCGGCGGTGTAGTTCGCCATACTGGGTTTCCTTCTGTGACCAGGCCCCGTGCCGCGCTCGGCGCAGTCGCGGGGCTCGTCCGTCTTGAGGTCTGAGCCGGCCGGATGAGACGCCTCCACCCTGTGGTGTGGGCGAGGCGGAGTCGCAGGCTGTGCGTCTCTCCTCATGAGGCCGTTGAGGCTGGTGCACGTGGGTGGCGGCGAAGGCTTGCTTCGCCGCCACCCCGCGAGGGTCAAGCCTGCTCGGCAGCCTTCGGCTCGGCGGATTCCTCCGCCGGCTTCTCCTCGGCCTTGGCCTCGGAGTCGGCGGCCTTGTCCTCGGCCGGAGCCTCGGCGTCCTTCGCCGGGGCCTCAGCCTTCTCGCCCTTCTCACCCTCGAGGAGCTCGCGCTCCCACTCGGCCAGCGGCTCGGCGGCCTTGTCGCCGCCCTTGGCCGCCTCGGCGGCGCCGGAACGGGCGATGAGGCCCTCGGCGGCGGCGTCGGCGATCACACGGGTGAGCAGGGTGACGGAGCGGATCGCGTCGTCGTTGCCCGGGATCTTGTAGTCGACCTCGTCCGGGTCGCAGTTGGTGTCCAGGATCGCGACGACCGGAATGTTGAGCTTCCGGGCCTCGCCGACCGCGATGTGCTCCTTCTTGGTGTCCACGATCCAGACGGCGCTGGGCACCTTCTGCATCTCGCGGATACCGCCGAGAGTCTTCTCCAGCTTCGCCTTCTCGCGGGAGAGGACCAGAAGCTCCTTCTTGGTGAGGCCGGAGGCGGCCACATCCTCGAAGTCGATCTGCTCCAGTTCCTTCAGCCGCTGCAGCCGCTTGTAGACGGTCGAGAAGTTCGTCAGCATGCCGCCGAGCCAGCGCTGGTTCACGTAGGGCATGCCCACGCGGGTGGCCTGCTCGGCGATGGCCTCCTGGGCCTGCTTCTTGGTGCCGACGAACATGATGGAGCCGCCGTGTGCGACGGTCTCCTTGACGAACTCGTAGGCGCGGTCGATGTACGACAGCGACTGGAGCAGGTCGATGATGTAAATGCCGTTGCGCTCGGTGAAGATGAAGCGCTTCATCTTCGGGTTCCAGCGGCGGGTCTGGTGCCCGAAGTGGACGCCGCTCTCCAGCAGCTCCCGCATCGTGACGACGGCCATGGCCGTTCTCCTCGGTTTACTCGGTTGTCGTCAGCGACGGCCGGGACGGCCATCGCTTGCCTGACGCCTCTGTCGCGCTGTGCCCGGAAGAAGCCCTGTGAGAAGGCCCTTCAGGGACCGAGTCGCGCTGCCACCGCTGAGAGTGGCGAGGCGTGCGAAGTCAGCCCGTTGGTCCGGGCCGCCACCAGAAGTGTACGGGACCGGTGAGGCGCCCTGCTCCCTCGATCGGGCGCCTGCGCGACGGGCGGGACGGCGCCCCTCCTGTATCGGCAGCGCCACCCCTCCAACGAGTGAGCGCACCGTCCACAACTTCCAGGTTGTCCACAGAAATCGGGCTTCCTCCCCTCGCTTGGTCACAATGCGCGATCGTCTGCACTCGGACTCGGCGAGGGCCGCGGTTGCCCGCCGTCGGCTCCGCAGACGGTGAGCGAGCCCGAGGGAGTGGGGCGGATGACAGCGGGGTGGTGGTGCTGGTGCAAGGACGGCGCGAACTCGGTCCGTGACGGCGCGCTCGGACGGCTCCGTCTCTTCGTGGCGTCCGTGGCGGTCGCGGTCTTGATCGGCGCTTCGGCGACGGACGCCCGGCAGGCGTGGGCGGAGCCGGTCCGCCAAGGAAAGCAGGTCAGGACCTCGCCGTACGAGGACGAACGAAGCCGTACCGCGCAGCGCCCCGTCCGGCAGCCGGGAAGCGGTGGCACCGCTCGGCGGGGCGAACGCGTCTGGCCAGTGTCGGGGAAGCCGGGCACGGCGAGTACCAGGCCGGAGGTGAAGCGTGCCTGGGAGCCGCCGCCCTCACCCTGGGCCTCCGGGCACCGCGGTGTGGATCTCGCAGCAGGACGAGGCCGGCCCGTTCGCTCGGTCGGTGACGGGCGGGTCTCCTTCTCGGGCACAGTCGCCGGGCGCGGAGTGCTGTCGATCGAACTGTCGGGTACCGGTGATCCGCCTGTCCGCACCACCTACGAGCCGGTGCGCGCTTCGGTACGCGAGGGCGAGAAGGTGCGGGCCGGTCAAGTCGTGGCGACCGTCGCGGAGAACGCCTCCCACTGTCACGACGGCTGCCTCCACTGGGGCGCTCGACGGGACGAGCGTTACCTCGACCCGCTCTCGCTGCTGCCGCCCGGCCTGCTGCACAACGGCCCGTCGAGGCTGCTCCCCTTCTACGGGACGCCCGTACCCGGCGGCCGTGCCGCGACGCCCGACCGCCACAGCCGGAACGGAACTTCTGAGACCACCGGGGGCACGCCGACTGGACCGAACCGGGCGGAGGCGGTGAACACCTCAGCCGTGGCCGGTCCGGTCGGCGCCGGCGGGGTCGTCCTGACTCTGGCGCTGGCAGGGGCGGCACTGCTGGCCCGTCGGCGCCTGAGCCGAGCGTGCCGGGCGGGCTCGTCGAAGCGCCCTCCCTGACATCGGCACTACGGGCACGCCGCGGGGCAGCTTGCGGGTCACGTGCAGGTGCGCTGCGTCCGGCCGTTGCCGGCAGATCAGCCGCGGACCCCGCTCAGCGCCATGGCGACTGCCGTCTCGGTGATCTGCTGGGGGTCCTCTGCCGCGCCGAGTTCGATGCGCCGGACCGCTGCGTCGACGACTCCTTGGAGCAGCATGGCGGTCAGCCGCGGCTGCTCGTGACCGAGCGTTCCGAGAGCCTCGACGACCATGGCGATCAGACCGCCGTGAGCAGCGCGGATCCGCTCCCTGGCACCCGCGTCCAGTTCACCGGCCGAGATCGCGACCACAGCCCGGTGGCGGCGGTCGGAGACGAGCGCCAACTGTGTCCGTACATACGCTTCGATCTTCTCTTCGGGCGGCTCCTTCTCCGCCATCGCCGATTCGACTTCTGCTGCCCAGACCGGGAAGTCGGCAGCGCAGAGTTCCTCGACGACTGCGGCCCGGGAGCGGAAGTACTCGTAGACCGAGGAGCGCGCAAGTCCGGTGCGCTGCGCGAGGGCGGGGAACGTCAGCGCTTCCGTACCGCCTTCGGACAACAGGGCGCGGGCAGCGTCCAGCAGGGCGCCGCGCTGCATGGTCCGGTGCTCGGCCACGGAGGCCGCTCGAATCCTGGGCACGCCCACCACCTTACGGACGGAGGTCCCGGTTCAGCGACCGACGTCGGCCAGCTTTGCCCGAAGCTGGAGCACCGACTTGGTGTGGATCTGGCTCACACGGCTCTCGGTGACGCCCAGCACCTGTCCGATCTCGGCCAGGGTGAGCCCCTCGTAGTAGTAGAGGGTGACCACCGTCTTCTCGCGGTCCGGAAGGGTGTTGATGGCACGGGCGAGCAGCTGGCGCAGTTCACGTCCCTCGGCGACCTCGACGGGGTTGTCGGCAGCTGTGTCCTCCAGCGTGTCCATCAGGCTGAGCCCTGCGCCGCCTTCACCGCCGACGTGCAGGAGTTCCTCCAGGGCGACGACGTTCGCCAACGACAACTGGCTGAAGACGCCGTGCAGTTCCTCCAGGGGAATGCCCATCTCCGCTGCGACCTCGGACTCCGAGGGGCTGCGGCGCAGGGTCGCCTCCAGCGAGGCGTAGGCGCGCTCGACGGCGCGTGCCTTCTGCCTCACCGAGCGGGGAATCCAGTCCAGGGCACGGAGTTCGTCGATCATGGCGCCGCGGATGCGGGTGATCGCGTACGTCTCGAACTTGATGGAACGCTCAGGGTCGAACTTCTCGATGGCGTCGATGAGGCCGAAGACACCCGAGGAGACGAAATCCGCCTGCTCCACGTTGGGAGGCAGGCCGACGCTCACACGCCCCGCCACGTATTTGACGAGCGGGGAGTAGTGCAGGATCAGCTGTTCCCGCAGTGCTTCGTCTCCCGTGGCCTTGTACGACCGCCACAGCTCGTGGAGCGGACTGTGATCGGCGCCGGGCCCGGTGTTCTCGGCTGTGGCCGGTGCGGCTTCGGCGGTGGCCGCCCGGTCAGGCCCGGGGATGTGCTGGGGCATTCGTCGCCTTGAGCCGTTCTGCTGAGTGGTCGTCACGCAGAAGCAGCGTGACCTGGTGCCTCTTCCTTGGAATGTGTGAGCGTAGCGTGACCGCACGGTCGCAATATGCGATGAGCGCGCGCTTCAGGATGCGCAGATACGTTCCGCTCCCCGCACCGGGGAGTTACTCCGGCGACAGCGTCAGACACCGACCCTGAAAGGCGGGCGAAGCGGAACAAGACCATACGGATCACCCTTTCATTCGATAGCCGCAGGTCAAGGACCGCCTCATCACTCGATGGGGTGCCAGCTCTAGGGAAGCCCCGGACGACTCAACTTCCAGCGACTGCCCATACGTTCGACAAAGCCGAGCGCGCACAGCTCCTTGAGCCGCACCAGCACGGCCTCGGGGGTGATGCCGGCCGTCTGTGCCACCTGTGTGGAGTCGGCCGCGCCGCGGCCGGGCAGTGCGTCGAGTACGAGCGCGGCCTCTCCGGGCAATACGTCGCGGGGCACCGACGGTCCCCGTCTTGCGGGCGCCAGCTCTCCGATGCTTCCGACGAGTTCGATGACTTCGGCAGCGTCAGTGATCACACACCCCTCCTCGCGCAGGAGCTCGTTGACCCCGGCGGAGAGTCCCGAAGTGACCGGCCCCGGAACGCCCATGACGAGCCGGCCGAGCCGCCGCGCGTGCCGCGCCGTCGACAGCGAGCCGCTGCGCAGTGCCGCCTCCACGACGACGGTCCCCCGGGTCAGCGCGGCGATCACTCGGTTGCGCAGGACGAACCGGCTGCGCGTCGGGTGGTCGTGGGGCGGCAACTCGGCCAGCAGCAGCCCTTGTTCGCCGATACGCCGGATCAACTCGCCGTGGCCCGGCGGGTATGCCACATCCACGCCGCAGGCGAGCACACCGATGGTCGCACCGCCGGCGGCGAGAGCTCCACGGTGTGCCGCCCCGTCGATGCCGTAGGCAGCACCCGAGACCACTGTCCAGCCGCGTTCGGCCAGCCCGGCGCTCAGCACCGCGGCGACGTGCACGCCGTACTCCGTACAGGCACGGGCTCCGACGACGGCGACCGAACGCAGCGCCCAGAACCGCAGGTAGGGTGCTCCCCGCACAAAGAGCCCGATGGGCCGGGTGACTCCCAGAGCGTCCAGCTGTCCCGGCCATTCCCGGTCGCCGGGGCACAGGAAGCGGCCCCCCACGGCGTCGACGGCGGCCAAGTCCCCCTCGGGGCAGGCCCGGCGCGTTCGGGAGCGGAGCCCGGCCCAGCGCTGTTCACCGACCCCCGGCAGCGGGCGCCCGTCGGACCGGAGCGCAGCGAGCACCTCCTGCGGCCCATAGGTGCGCAGCCACCTCCCCGCCGTCTCGTCCCCGGGTTCGACGATCCGGGTGAGGGCGACGCGCGCCAGCCGCTCCTCGTCATCGGTGTCGTTCCGGCCCTCACGATCCCACCGGCCGCCGCCGCGGTCGCCGTCACCGGAGCAGGAGTCACGGCGCTCGTGGGCGTTCCGCTCCTCCCCAGAGCGCACATGCCCGGCGAGATCCTCGTCTCCGTGTGTGTGTCCGGTCGACACAGATCTCTCCCCCTCCCACCTCATGCGGTCCCTCCAAGCCGTCCGTTCGCCGACGTCGCCTACGCACGTGTGGGCTGCGCCGAGCCGTGCCGGACCCCGGTACGGAGCTCCAGCGCGCACTCGACGTCCTCGGCTGTCGGACGGTCATGGCCCGCCAAGTCGGCGACGGTCCACGCGACTCGCAGCACGCGGTCCAGTCCGCGCGCGGTGAGAAGCCCGCGCTCCATCTCCCCCTCGGCCTTGCCGAGCGCCCCGGGTTCCGCAGGCCACCGCGTCCGCAGTTCGTGCCCGGGCACGTCGCTGTTGGCTGTCCAGGGTGTTTCCGCGTAGCGCTCGGCTGCCCGCTCCCTCGCGGCCAGGACGCGCTGCGCGATCACCGCTGTCGACTCGGAGGCTCCGTGCAGTCCCGCCAACTCCGAGCGGGAGAGCGGGTTCACCGGGACGCGCAGGTCGACGCGGTCCATCAGAGGGCCGGAAAGCCTCGCCTGGTAACGCCTGATGGCCGAGGGCCTGCACTCGCACTCCCCGCTTTTCATGCCGTATCTGCCACAGGGGCACGGGTTGGCGGCGAGCACCAGCAGGAAACGCGCGGGCATCCGCATCACACCGGAGGTGCGCGCGATCACGACGTGGCCGGACTCAAGCGGTTGCCGCATCGCATCGAGCACCCTGCCGCTGCACTCTGCGGCCTCGTCCACGAAGAGCACGCCGTGGTGGGCCAAGGACACGGCGCCGGGCCGCGGCAGGCCCGACCCGCCGCCGATCAACGAAGCCATGGTGGCGGAATGGTGCGGCGCGCAGTACGGCGAGCGCGTGAGCAACGGCTGTCCGGGGGGCAGCGCTCCGGCCACGGAGTGGACCGCCGTCACCTCCAGGGACTGCTGCGACGTCAGCGGGGGCAGCAGCCCGGGGAGCCGCTCCGCGAGCATGGTCTTCCCCGCCCCGGGGGGTACACAGCGATGGATGCACGGCGCCCCCGGACAAGCCCCCAGCGCGGTAGCGCCAAGCCTGCAAGAAAAAACCTGCAATGTACCAACCCCCTTACACGCGTAAGGGGGTTTACTCCCATGCAAGAAAAAACTGCAGGCCCGCCCGAGGCAGGACGGACGCCCTCAGGCGGCTCGACCACTTCCAATCTCACCCCCTAGTAAGTAGAGGGAAGATCGCTCCCGCACCACAGTTCACCTAGCAGGCGGACGAAGCGCACCCTCTCCAGCCCGCCCAGGCTCCCGTGCCCTCTCTCCCACGGTCGAGCCGGGCGGGCTCTCCTCTGTCTGTCGCGCCTGCCGGCGCACAGCGGGCATGGTCCGGCTTTAGGAAGCCGGGTGCGCGATGCCCACACCAACTCACCAGCGGAGCAGAGCAGCCCCTTGAGTGGGGCAACCGAGGGCCTGATACGCCCTACCGGCGGGACTGAAAACCCCGTCGCTCTGCCCGCTGGTGTTTTTGTAACCACGCACGCCGCGACCCTAACGGGGGAAGCGTGCGGTGCTGGCCTCCACCGCTGAGGCTAGACAGCGCAGCAGCCGGAGATAAGCGCCGGAGCGTGGCGCCACACAGCGAGGCTCGTACAGTCGGGCGTCAAAGAGCCAGCGGAACGCTGCGCCCCTCGCTGCCCCACCTCACCAGCGGAGCAGACGCTACACAGCGCACCCTCGCTGTCAGCGCACTCCCGCTGATCCCCCTCCACCAGCGGAGCAGACGCTACACAGTGTGCCCCGCTGTCCCCGCACAGTGCCCGCCCCTCTCGGCGTGAAGACTCCGCTGGTGAAGGGGCGACCGAAGACTCCTGAGAAGACTCCCGTGAAGACTCCGCTGGTGAAGGGGTAAGGCCATGGCCAAGCGTGCTGCGCCCCGCCGGCGTAAGAAGAACTCCCCGCTGCTGTTGTGGCTCGTCGCCATCACCGCTGCGCTGGGGCTGTACCTTGAGGTGGCGGGAGGGTGATTCACATGGACGAGTGGGACGACACGGACGATCTCGAAGAACTGGACCCCCGCTGGGAATGGGTCGACGTCTCCACGTACGGTGATCCCGGCCCCGTGTTCCTCAAGGGTACGTGCAACCACCTGACGCCACTGCTCGTAGCCTCCCCCATCGAGATCGAATCGCGTCTCTGTCCGGACTGCGAGGCGCAGCTTCCCGCTGCGCTGCCGCTGTGACCCGCCGGCGCGCACTGTCCGTCTGCAGTGTGCCTGGTTGCCCGGAGCTGACGCCCGGCGGCAAGTGCACCGCACACGCTGAGGCGGCCGAGGCACGGTGGCGCCGCACCACCAAGAGCCGAGGGCATAGCAGCCAGGCGTGGCGCACGCTATCGGTGCGCATCCGCAGGGAGCGGCCCTACTGCGAGGACGCTTCTCACGCAGACACCCCCCGGATCTTGAGGCCCCCCTCTTCATGCGTGGATCACGTGGATGGCCTCGGGCCCAATGGTCCGCGTGGCCTGGACCCCACCAACCTGCAAGCCCTGTGCTGGTCGTGTCACTCACGGCGTACACACAGAGACACACGCGGTAGCTAGCACCTGTGCTAGTGGTGCACGCACCGCCCCACGCCCGCGCCCATGGTGCCTGCGCTGTGATCACATGCTCTTGATCGTTGATCATTCGATTCGTGATCAGCACTCAACAGCATGGTCGTTGATCTTCACTGATGCAGCGAAGCGGGCTGCTCCGGCCGGCCGGGGCAGGGGAGGGACCCCCTCCGCTTAGGGGACATCGAACGCGGGGGAGGGCTCTGTCCGGTCTGTCGGGTTCAAAGGGTCCCATTGAGACCCAACCGTTACCTCGCGCCCCTTGAAGGGAGGCCGCCGCCATGGCCCGTGGAGGAGCACGCTCCGTTTCCGGCCCCCCGCCCGACCCCAACGCCCTGCGCCGCGAGCGCAAGACCGACGCCGCCGGCTGGTCGCTGCTCCCCGCCGAGGGTCGCCCCGGTCCCGCACCCGCCTGGCCCCTGCTGCCGCACGGCAAGCCCGAGATGCGCGCCCGCGAGGAAGAGCTGTGGCTCGACATGTGGGCGCGCCCCCAGGCCGTTATGTGGGAGCGCCTTGGTCAGCAGATCGAGGTGGCCATGTTCGTCCGCAAGCTGACTGAGGCTGAGCTGCCCAAGACGTCCAACGAGCTGCAGAAGGTCGTCCGGCAGTACCTCGACTCGCTGGGCCTGTCCGTGCAGGGCATGCTTCGCAACCGCTGGAAGATCGAGCAGCCCCAGCCCGCTACTCCCGCCGAAGGGGGGTCCACCGCCCCGGCACCGCGCCGTTCCTCGGCACGTAACCGACTGAAGGTGGTGCGCCCCGATGGCGACCGATGAGTTCGTAGTCGACTTCCCGACCCTCTGGGTCACGATCGACTGGATTGAGGCGCACTGCGTCGTCCCCGACGGCAGCGCCCAGGGCCAGCCGATGGAACTGTACCCCTGGCAGCTCTGGTGCACCGCGAACCACTACCGCGTGAAGCCCACAGCCCAGGCCGGCCAGAAGTCCACGGCGTTCCACTATCGCCGATCCCAGATCATCATGCCGCAGAAGACGGGCAAGGGCCCGTGGGGCGCCACCATCACCCTCGCTGAGGCCGCTGGCCCCACCGTGTTCGACGGATTCGCCGGGGGCGGTGAGTTCTACGACTGCGCCGAGTTCGGCTGCGAGTGCGGGTGGCGCTACATCTACGAGCCGGGCGAGCCGATGGCCGTCCCGCAGACGACCCCGCTGATTCAACTCCTGGCCACCTCCGAGCAGCAGGTTGCGAACGTCTTCCGCCCCCTCCAGTCGATGATCAAGAACGGCCCCCTGGTCGATCTCATGCGCGTCGGCGAGGAGTTCATCCGCGTTGGCGACATGGGCCGGATTGACAAGGTCACATCCTCCGCCACGTCCCGCCTGGGCAACCCGATCACCTTCGCCCTGCAGGACGAGACCGGCATCTACACCGAGACCAACAAGATGGTCAGGGTCGCTGAGACGATGCGCCGTGGTCTCGCCGGCATGGGCGGTCGCTCGATGGAGACCACAAACCCTTGGGACCCCAGCGAGGTCTCCACGGCCCGCAAGACGCACGAGAGCAAGACCGTCGACGTCTTCAAGTTCTTCCCGCAGGCGCCTGCTGGCCTCTCCTACAAGGACAAGGCGCAGCGCCGCAAGATCCACGCGGTCGTGTACGCCGGGAGTACGCACATCGACCTCGACGCAATCGAGGGCGAAGCCGCGGAGCTGATGGAGACCGACCCGTCACAGGCGGAGCGGTTCTTCGGCAACCGCATCGTCGCTGGCACGAACGCCTGGGTAGACGGCGCACAGTGGGACGCCCGCGAGGCGCCCCGCGAGGTCAAGCCGCGTACCCGCATCGTGCTGGGCTTCGACGGTTCCGACCTGGACGACTGGACCGGCTTCCGCGCCGAGACGATGACGGGGTACCAGTTCACGCCGACCTACGGCCCCAACCGGCTGCCGACGATCTGGAACCCGGCGGACTACGGGGGCCAGGTTCCGCGCCTCGAAGTGGACGCCGCGCTTGACGAGCTCATGCGCCGCTACGACGTCGCCGTTCTCTACGCGGACCCGCCGTACTGGGAGACCGAGGTCGACAACTGGGCGGACCGCTACGGCGAGCGCAAGGTCATCCGCTGGCAGACGCGCCGCGTCGTCCAGATGCACGCCGCCTGTGAGCGGCTGAAGACGGACATCGCCAAGGCCGCCACAACCTTCTCTCACGACGGGTGCTCCATCACCACGGAGCACGTGAAGAACGCCCGCGCTGCTGCCCGTCCGCAGGAGCGGTACGTCCTCCGCAAGGCCAGCCAGAGCCAGAAGATCGACATGTGCGTGACGTCGATCCTCGCGCACGAGGCCGCAGGGGACATCATCGCCGCCGGCAAGGCGAGCGCGAAGAAGAACTACTACTACGGCACCTGACAGGAAGGGGTCCCCGTGGCCACCATGGAGCAGGCCCTTGCCTTGGTTGACGTCCTCGAACGTGAGCTGATGAATCGGCGCCCCGACATCGACCGGAACGAGGCGTACTACGGCGGCGACCAGCCCCTTAAGTACGCCTCCGACCAGTTCCGCAAGTTCCACGCCGACCGATACAAGGGCTTTGCCGACAACTGGGTGCAGATCGTGAGCGACAGCCCGGTAGAACGCCTCACCGCCAACGGTATCCAGCCCGCAGGCGCGGACAAGGCCGACGAAGAGTCCTGGCGCGTGTGGCAGGCCAACGGCCTTGACGCAGACAGTCAGCTTGGCTTCCTCGGCGCCGTGAACTCCGGACGCAGCTTCGTACTGGTCTGGGGCAACCCGGACGACGAACAGACGCCCGAGGTGACGTTCGAGGACGCGTCACAGTGCATCGTTCTCTACGAGCCCGGCTCCCGACGCAAGCGCCGCGCTGCTCTCAAGCGCTGGTCGGACGGTGAAGTCGAGTACGCCACGCTGTACCTGCCGGATGAGATGTTCAAGTTCGAGAGGGCCCCGCTGGGAACGCCGGACAAGTCCGTCGCCGTACGCGAAGCCGAGCAGGCGTCCCGCTGGTCGCTGCGCACCGTGGAAGACGCCTGGCAGCCAAATCCGCTCGGGGTCGTCCCCATGGTGGAGCTTCCCAACCGGCCCCGCCTGACGCACGACCCCATCAGCGACGTCACGGGCGTCATCGCCATGCAGGACGCCGTGAACCTGCTGTGGAGCCAGCTCTTCACCGCCACGGACATCGCGGCCTTCCCCGCCCGGATCATCCTCGGCGGAGAGCGCCCCATGATCCCGCTCCTCAACGAGGCCGGCGAAGTCGTGGGCGAGCGCCCCGTGGACATGGATCGCTTCGCGATCGACCGCGTCATGCACCTCACAGGCGAGAACGTGAGTATCGACGAGTGGACGGCGACCAACCTCAACGCGTACACGGACATCATCGAAGTTGCCGTAGGCCACATCGCCGCACAGACCAGGACGCCGCAGCACTACTTGATCGGCAAAATGGCCAACCTGAGCGGTGACGCTCTGATCGCCGCGGAAACTGGTCTCGTGAAGAGGGTTCAGGAGAAGCAGGTCTGGTTCGGCCAGGCCCTCCGGGAGATGTACCGCCTGATCGCCCTCGCGCAGGGCAACGAGGCCAAGGCCAAGGCCATCTCCGGCGGCACGGTCCTGTGGGCCGACGCTGCCTCCCGCTCGCAGGCGCAGACCGCCGACGCCATTCTCAAGCTGCGGCAGATCGGCTTCCCCTTCGAGTACCTGGCGCTCACCTACGGCCTTTCCCCCGCCGAGCTCGTCAACGTCCTCGCCATGCGAGACCGCGAGCTTCAGGCAGACCCCATGGGCGCTCTCACGCAGATGATGGCGCACGACCCGCGCCAGGCGCAGACGGAGGCCGACGATGACAAGCCTTCGAGCCCGGCGGCACCAGAAGCAGCGTGAACGCCTCGCTGACAGCGTCGCCCGCAGCGTCCTAGCCGAGTGGTCCAAGGTCCGTCCCGAGGCCGTGGCGCGTGACTGGGGGGAACTCCTCCCCCGGGTCACGGCCATGGTCCAGGCCGGTCAACTCCACTCCGCGCAGGGCACGCACACCTTCATGCGCGAGCTGCTGGGGCCCGACGCTGAAGACGCCCCTGAGATCGTCTCCGAGCAGTTCGCCTCGCAGACGCCGGACGGGCGGAACCTCATGGGCCTGCTCGCACAGGCGATCCCAACGGCGATACGGGCGCTCCGCTCCGGCCGGTCCTCCGCGGAGGCCCACGCCACCGGGGGCGCCTTCCTGGATCTGGCCACCCGCACGGTCGTCGCCGACACCGGCCGACAGGCCGACCAAGTCTCGATGGTCGCGAACCGCAAGGTCCGCGCCTACGTGCGCACCCTCCAACTCCCTTCCTGCGCCCGCTGCATCATCCTCGCGGGACGCGAGTACGGCACCTCCACCGGCTTCCTACGCCACCCGCGCTGTGACTGCACGATGGAGCCCGTCACCCGCAAACACACCCCCGTCGTCCCCGATCCCGAAGACATCGTCGCCGCCATGTCACCAGCGGAGCGCCGCAAGGCGTTCGGCGAGGCAGGTGCCCAGGCGATCGAGGACGGGGCACGCACCTCCTCCGTGGTCAACGCCCGCAAGGGCATGACGAAGATCGAGATGCACGGCCGTGAAGTCCAGGCCACCTACCAGGGCACCGGCCGGCGCAAGAACAAGAAACCCCCTCGCCTCATGCCTGAAGCGATCTACGAGATTGCCGAGAGCCGCGAGGAAGCGATCCGCCTGCTGTACCGCAACGGATATCTCCGCTGAGCGCAACGCCCAGCACACCCCGAACCCCCGCAATGGAGGCTCACGCATGTCCGAAGAGAACATCACCCCCGACGAGGCTCCGGTCGAGGACGTCCCGACCGAGACCCCCGAGGCCCCCGAGACGGACCCCGCTGGTGCGGACCAGCTCGGAGACGCCGGCAAGAAAGCGCTCGACTCCATGAAGGAGCGCATGAAGGCCGAACGCGACAAGCGACGCGAGCTGGAAGCCAGACTCGCCGAACTCACCGCCCCCAAGGCGGCCACCGAGACCCCCGACCTTGACGCCGTGCGCGCCGAGGCGGCCCGCGAGGCAACGGCCAAGGCCAACGCCCGCATCCTGAAGTCCGAGCTCCGCGCGGCTGCCACCGGCAAGCTCGCGGACCCGGCGGACGTGCACGCGTTCATCGACGCCTCAAAGTTCGAGGTCGACGAGAACGGCGACGTCGACGCAGAGGAGATCGCCGACGCGATCGAGTCCCTGCTCACCAGCAAGCCCCACCTCGCCGCCGCAACGGTCCGGCGATTCCAGGGCACCGGAGACGGTGGCGCAGCGCGCAAGGCGTCGGGCCCCTCCCAACTCTCCCGCAGCGACCTCGCCGGGATGAGCGCCGCACAGATCGACCAGGCCCGCAAGGACGGACGCCTGAACAACCTTCTGTCCGGCCAGTAACCGACCCCGTATCTGAGAGGACACGCCACCGTGGCTGTCACGAACTTCATTCCTGAGATCTGGAATGCCTCCATCATGGAGAACTTCCACGCCTCCACTGTCGCCGTCGCGCTCGCCAACCGCGAGTATGAGGGCAACCTCGCGCACGGCAACACCGTCAAGATCACCGGCATGACCGACGTCGCGGTCCGCGACTACACCATCGGCGAAGGCAACGGCGGCACCGTTGGTGCCCCGCTCCCCCGCACCACGGCCGCCGAGGCCATCTCGACCTCTTCGCAGGACCTCGTCGTCGATAAGGAGAAGTCCTTCGACTTCTACGTGGACGACATCGACCGGGTCCAGGTCGCCGGCACTCTGGAGCCGTTCACCCGCTCCGCTGGTGAGGCCCTGGCGCAGGACGCCGATCGGTTCCTGCTGTCCACCGCAGTGACCGGCGCCACGGTCCTTACGGACACCGTCACCTCCGCCCTGGCCTCCGGTGACGACGCCCTGAACGTCATCCGGGACCTGCGTAAGGCCATGAACAAGCTGTACGTCCCGCAGGCCGGCCGTGTCCTGGTCATCAACGCCGAATTCGAGGCGGTCCTGCTGGACGCGTCCAGCCGAATCATGAACGTGGACACCTCCGGCAGCTCCGCAGGGCTGCGTGACGCGTCCGTGGGCCGCCTGCTGGGCTTCGAGATCTACGTCTCGGAGAACCTGCCGACGACCGCCACGGCGCAGGCCCTGGCGCTGCACCGCCCGTCGCTCGCCTACGTCTCCCAGGTCGAGAAGACCGAGGCCATGCGCGCCCAGGACAAGTTCGCGGACCGTCTCCGCGGCCTGCACGTCTACGGCGGCAAGGTCGTGCGCGCGGCCGGCGTCCACGTCTGGACGGACGACACCACTCCGTAATGGCTGTCGTGACGGGGCCCAACGGCTACCCGACGTACGTCCCGGATGACGTCGCCACCGGTCTGGTGGGCGACGGAACCCGGGGCTACGCCTACGTAGCCGAGGCCAAGAGTCCCGAACCCAAGGCCGAACCCGAGAAGAAGCCCGCTCCCCGTAAGCGTGCCCCCCGCAAGCCCAAGCCTGCCGCCGAGTAAGGAGGTGACCCCATGGCGCTGACCCCTCTCGCCACACAGGCCGACATGGAGGCCCGTGGGGTCACGGTGGCCCTCTCCGAGGAGCTGGCGCTCGCCACGTTCCTTGACACCGCATCCGCCACCGTCCGCGAAGCCGCCGGCTGCCCGATCAGCGAGACTACCGACACCGTCGTTCTGGAAGGCGGACGCGACCTGCGTCTGCCTCTCCCGGGTCCGCCGGTCTCGACGGTCTCCGCTGTCCTGGTCGACGGCGTGGCCGTCTCGGACTGGACGCTGCGATCCGGGGCGCTGCTCCGCGATGCCGGTTGGCAGTCCGGCTGCACCCCCCCGGAAGTGACCGTGACCTACACACACGGGCTGCCGACGGTCCCCGCGGACATCGTGGACCTCGTGTGCCGTCTCGCCGCCAAATCCCTGGTGGGGCTGCGCACCTCCCCGGAGGACGCCGGGCTTGCCGCACCTCCGCTGGTATCGGAGCGCATCGGCGACTACTCCGCCGTGTACTCCTACAACACCCCGCTCCACACAGAGGCCGAACTCCCGGACTACCTCCGGGGCCGGCTGCGTGCCCGCTTCGGCGGGGGTGCCGGGGTGGTGAGGCTGCGATGAGCCGAGTCTCCCGACTGCTGAACAGCACTGTGGAGATCTGGCGGGAGCAGCGCGTGGACGACGGGGGCGGGGGCTGGGAAACATCCTGGTCCCTGTTGGCGTCGGTACGCGCACGGCTCTCGCAGCCCTCCGCCGGCGATCGGCAAGCGGCCCTACAGGCGCAGGCTGACCAGGCCATGTCGCGCCTCACGCACGTTGTGTACATCGAGCCGGGTACCGACGTCCGCTTCGGTGACCAGCTCCGCCGAGCGGGCCTGACGCTTCTAGTGCTGTCCGTGTACGAGCCCTCCGGGGCCGGTACCTATCTGCGCCTGGATTGCACCGCACGCCAGCCCGACACGGGGGGTGTGTGATGGCTCGTACCCGAATCTCCGGCATGCGCGACATTCTCCGCCGCATTCGCGGTCTACCCACGCTTGCCGACCTGGCCCGCAGGGACGCGATCGACACCTGGGCGGACGAGCTGAAGGCCACGGCCAAGCGCCTCGCCCCCGTCGACACCGGAAAGCTGCGAAAGCAGATCGAGTCCCGCGTGAACTACACCAGCGGGAACGCCTGGGTGGGCGTGTGGGGCTCTGCCCGCGAGTACGCCTACTACGTAGAGAAGGGCACGTCCAGCATGCCGGACCAGCCCTACCTCGGGCCGGCAGCGCAGATCCACCGACGTACCGGCGAACGCGCCCTCGCGCGGGAGATCAACCGACGCATGGGAGGCCGCTGATGGCTACCGCCCTGTGGCCCCTGCAGAAGGCCGTGATCACCGCCCTGAAGGGCGACTCCGCGTTCATGTCGCTGGTCACCGGCGTATACGACCGGGTGCCCTCCGACCGGCCCCTGCCGTACGTGACGCTCGGGAGCATCACCGAGCACGCCTCGGACTCCCACACGGACCGTGGCCTGGACTCCTACCTAGTGCTGCACATCTGGTCGGAGTACGAGGGCAACAAGGAGGCCGCTCAGATCTTGGAGGCGCTAGACGCCGTCCTGGACCGGCAGACCCTCCCGGTCATCGGCTGGCAGAACGTCTCGATCGCCTTCGAGTCCGCCGACACGGTGGGCGACCCCAACCCCGACATTCGCCACATCAACGTGCGTTACCGCGTGTGGCTCACCAAGATCTAAGGAGGACCGATGGCAGGTAAGGACGCCTTCGGCACGCAATTCCAGGTGGAGAGCGTCACGCCCGGTTCCTACACCACCGTGGCGCACGTCACCAACATCACGCCCCCGGCTATCGAGCGGGAGACGCTGGACGTCACCTCACACGGAAGCACGGAGGGGTGGCAGGAGTTCATCGGCGGCCTCAAGAACGGCGGGGAGCTGAGCATCGAGCTCAACTACGACCCGACCGTTCACGATGCTCTTGTTGAGCACATGGACGACGCCGACCCCAAGAACTACAAGATCGTGTGGCCGGGCACCCTCGGCGACTGGACCTTCACGGCAGTCATGACGGGTTTCGCCCCCGAAGCGCCGCACGACGGCAAGCTCACCGCCGAAGCCTCCTTCCAGGTCTCCGGCAAGCCCACCCTCACCCCGGGAGCCTGACATGACGTACCTCTCCGCCGACGACATTCTCTCTGCTGACGACCTGGGCACCGAAGACGTTGAGGTGCCCGAGTGGGGAGGTACGGTCCGGGTCCAGGGCATGTCGGGGTCCGAACGCGACCGCTTCGAAGCGGGCTTCGTGGACTCCAAGGGTGACCGTCTCTCCTCCGAGAAGGCCCTTGAGGACTACCGTGCTCGCCTCGCTTCCGCGTGCATCGTGGACGAGAACGGCAAGCGTCTCTTCCAGGGCGCCGCTATCAAGCGCCTCGGGCAGAAGAACGCCCAGGCCCTGCAGCGAGTCTGCGACGTCGCCATGCGACTGTCCGGCATGAGCAACGAAGACCAGGAAGAGCTCCTGGGGAAATGAGGGCGCGGCCTGAGCGGCAGTTTTACTTCCGCCTGGCCGCACACCTCGGTATGACGGTCCGGGAGCTGCTGGCCCGGACCTCTTCGCGTGAGCTCACCGAGTGGCAGGTCTACGAGAAGGTCACAGGCCCTCTTGGCCCCCCCCGCGCAGACATCCACACCGGCATTATCGCCGCCACCATCGCCAACGCCAACAGAGGCGGCAAGGGCCGCGAGTACACCGCGCAGGACTTCATCCCCAAGTGGGACAAGCGCCCCCTCACGCCAGAAGAGCTCTTCCAGAAGGTCGCGCAGGCGAACGCCGCGCTGGGCGGGGCCGTCAAGAGAAAGGAGGGCTGATGGCAACCCTCAACACCATGCTGATCCACCTCGGTATCGACACCGACCGACTCCGCGCCGGCGCCCGCAACGCGCAACGCGCCGTCCGCACCATGGGCGACAACATGCGCCGTACTGCGGACTTCTCCGCTGGCCGCATGCTGCACCACTTCCAGCAGGGCCTGAGAGGCATCCGCAACGCCTTCCGAGCAGGCGACGCCGACGGACAAGGACGGGGCTTCGGTCGCCGCATCGCAGCAGGGATCGGCTCCGGCCTACGAAGAGCCGGCAGTACCATCGCAAGCGGCCTCTCCGGGGCCCTGTCGTTTGCAAGCCGATCCATCAGCTCCAACCCCATCGTCGGCGTCGTAGCCCTGGCGCTCGCCTCCGCCATCGCGCACACCCTCGCCCCGTTCCTCGCCGCAGCACTCTCCGGCCTTGTCGTCTCCGCCACAGGCATAGGCATCATCGGCCTAGGCGCCGTCCTGCTGAAGGACGAGCCAGCCGTCAAGAAAGCCGCGAGCAAGCTGAAGAGCACCGTCGGCGGCATCCTGAAGGACGCTGCAAAGCCCCTCATCCCCGCCTTCACCAAGGCGTTGGGTCAGATCGGGAAGACGTTCAAGAGCCTGGAAAACGAGTTCCAGGGGATCTTCGGTGCGCTCGAACCCGTCATCCCGGTGCTGAACAAGGGCTTCATGGACGCCTTCAAGGCGATCATCACGGGTATCGAAGACATGCTCATGGGCTCTCAGGAGACCTTCAAGGGCTTCTCCAGCATGATCCGTAAGATCGGTGAGGGTATCGGAGGGTTCTTCCGCATCCTGGGGCAGAACCCCAAGGACACCAAACTGGCTCTAGAAGATCTCGGCAGCTTCATCAAGTGGCTGCTGATGGAGACGGCGAAGTTCATCCGCTTCCTGACATCCACCTACTCCACGGTCCGCAAGTGGGTCCAGAACGTCATCAGCGCGTTCGCCTGGCTGTATGACGTCCTGGTCGGACACAGCATCATCCCCGACCTGATCAACGCCATCGTCCGTTGGGTCACCAGCCTCCCGCGACGGACCATCGGCGCAGTCTCCCGATGGGTCGCAGGCATCATCGCGAAGTGCGTGTCCCTGTACCAGCGTGCTGTCAGCTGGGTGGCCCGCATGGTCGGCAGGGTTGTCTCCTGGATCAGGGGGCTTCCGGGTAAGGCCGCGGGTGCACTGTCCTCCCTGGGCAGCCGGGTCTACGCCAAGGTCTACGCGGCCGGTTCGAGCATGCTCAGCGCCGCGAAGTCCGGCGTCAAGCGCGTTGTCAGCGCGGTGAAGTCCCTACCCGGCAAGGCCAAGGACGCACTGTCCGGGATCGGCAGCAAGCTCTACGGCGCTGGTCGCTCCCTAGTCGGCGGATTCGTTGACGGTATCGCGAGCATGTTCCGGAAGGTCAAGGACAAGCTCGGGAGCCTGACGCGCAAGCTGAGGGACTGGAAGGGCCCGGCTCCGCTGGATGCCCGAATCCTGACCCCCGCTGGTCAGTCCGTCATCGCGGGCTTCATGAAGGGCATCGACCGCCAGACCCCGTACCTGCGCAAGCAGCTCGGCGGGCTGACGTCCGACTTGCCCGGCATGACCGCAGAGGTCTCCGGAGTCATCCGCGCCGGGAAGTCCGAGCCGCAGACGATCGTCCTGGACGTCCGGGGTGGCGACGACGAGATGAAGCGACTGATCAAGAAGTGGGTCCGCGTCGATGGGCGCGGCAACGTACAGAAGGCGTTCACCTAGGAGGTAGGCCGTGGCGTTCCCGAACGACCCGCTGGACACCCGCGTTGAGCTGAACCTCAACGGCGAGTGGGCGGACATCACCGATGACGTCTACCTGCGCGAGGACCTGATCATCACGCGCGGGCGTGCGGACGAGAGCTCCACGGCCGACCCCTCCAAGTGCACCTTCCTGCTGGACAACCGCTCGGGTAAGTACAGCCCCCGCAACCCCTACAGCCCGCTCTACGGGAAGATCGGACGCAACACCCCTGTCCGCGTCATCTTCCCCGGAGACACCGTCGGGCACCTGCAGCTGCCCCCCGGCGACGGCGACGACGGGTACGCCAGCACCCCCAGCGACGCCGCACTGAACATCTCAAACTGGATCGACGTCAAGGTTGAGGTCGAGGTCGATGACTGGACGGACCCCGAAACCGTCCACGTGATCGCCATGAAGGGCACCCCGAGCACCGTCTCGTGGTCGCTCTTCCGCTACGGCACACAGCTCGCATTCCAGTGGTACGGCGCCGACGGCACCGAATACTACGTGTTGGCCGACGCGACGGGCCTGCCCAACCGCGTCGCCCTGCAAGGTGTCGTGGTCGCGGACCTCGGGGGCTCGTACGCCCACGGCCTCGCCTACTCGACATCCATGAGCGGCCCCTGGACGGCGCTGTTCGAGGAAGAGGTTGCCGGAGGTACCACGATCCGCAGCAGCACGGGCGCCCTCACCCTGGGCACCGCGGACACCGGCGGAACCTACGTAAACATGAACGAAGGCACGATCCACCGGCTCACTGTGCGCAACGTCGACACCGCCACCACCGTGGTCGACCTGGACATGGGCGCCGTACCTCCCGGAGCTACCAACTGGACCGACGCCACGGGGCGCCTCTGGACGATCAGCGGCACCGCCCAGGTCAACGGCGCCATGGACCCACTCACCACTGCTTACCGCTTCACGGGAGAGGTGGCGTCGTGGCCGTCCCACTGGGACCCCTCCGGCAACGACTCGTGGATCAGTGTGGAGGCCGGCGGTCTCCTTCGCCGTCTTGGACAGGGCGCCAAGCCACTGGAGTCCCCCATCCGGCGGCGCGTCACCAATGCCTCCGACGTGGTGGCGTACTGGCCCATGGAGGATGTGCAGAGCAGCACCGAACAGAAGGTGTTCTCCCCCATCCCGGGTGCGCAGCCTATGCGCACGTCGGGCTTCTCCTTCTCCGCGGCGTCCGGACTGCCCGGCTCGGCTCCCGTACCGACCGTCGGCGACGGCGCGGTCATGCGCGCAGAGGTCCCGCCAGCGGCAACAGGCGCCTGGCGCGCAGAGTGCTATTTCAAGCTGGACTCCGCGCCGAGCTCCGCTCAGAACCTCTTCTGGGTCAAGACGACCGGGGCGACCCCCTGGTCCATTCTCCTCGTTGAGCTGGGCGTCAACGGCGAAAGCATCCACCTGTGGGCGAAGGACGCCGACGGCGAGAGCACCACGGACCTCGGCGGATTCGCCGTCACGGACCAAGGTGGCTGGCTCGGTAACTGGACCCGCATCGCCGTATGCGCGTCGCAGTCCGGCAGCTCCTGGAGCTACAAGGTGTACGGAGGGCCGGTAGGCACCGAGTTCCTGCGCGCGTCGTTCAGCGGGACCGGCACGGTCGGCATGGTCTCCGAGGTACGCAACACCTTCAAGGGCTTGGACGGCCTGGCTATAGGCCATATCTCTGTGCACTCCACTGCTACCCCCTACGAGTACCCCGTGGGCGGGCCGGGCTTCTCCGGCGAGCTCACCGGTGTACGCCTTGAACGACTGGCCCTCGAAGCCGGCGTGTCTCTCTCCGTAATCGGCGACGCTGCTGACACACCCGCCCTGGGCAACCAGCCCAACGAGGCTCTGGTGGACGTCATGCAAGACGCCGTTGCAGTTGACGGCGGGATTCTTACCGAGGACATCAGCGAGCTTGCGCTCCTGTTCCGCACGCACCGCAGCATGTACAACCAGGCGCCCCGGATGGAGCTGGACTACACACGCCGAGGGGACATTCCCCCGGGACTCACCCCGGTCGACGACGACCAGGCCACCCGAAACGACGTCACGGTATCCAGGTCCGACGGGGGCTTCTACCGAGTCGTACGCGAAGACGGCCCCCTCTCCACGGCGCCCCCACCGCTCGGTGTGGGCGTCTACGACGAGGACGTAACACTCAACCTGCACAGCGACACGCAGTGCGGAGACCACGCAGGGTGGCGCCTACACCTGGGCACCTGGGACTCCGCGCGGTACCCCACGCTGGAGCTCAACCTTGCAGCAGCCCCCCATCTGATCGAGTCGTGGCTGTCCCTGCGCCTCGGCGACCGCATCACCATCGCCAACCCGCCAGCATGGCTGGCCCCGGACGATATCGACCTGATCGTGCAGGGGTACGAGGAGACGATTGGCCGCCACAAGTGGCTCGTCACGCTCAACTGCTCCCCCGCGGGGCCGTACACGGTTCCGCTGGTGGGGGGCAACACCGACACCGAGGGCAGCCAGCTCGACGCAGATGTCACGACGGGCGCGACCACACTGTTCGTCGCGACGACGAGCGGCCCCGCATGGACGACTGACCCCGCGGATCTCCCCTTCGACATCCACGTAACAGGCGAGACCATGACCGTCACCGCGATCAGCGGGACATCCCCCCAGACCTTCACAGTCACTCGCGGCGTGAACGGCGTCACTAAGGCGCACAGTGCCGGAGCGATCGTCGGTCTCGAACCCCGCCCGATCGTCGCCCTGTAAGGAGACACATGGCCACTCAGTACCCCGGCTGGCTCGCCGGCCAAAGGATCACGGCCGCGCGCATCTCCGCGTCGCTGCCGCAGTTCGTCTACTGCGAAACGAACCTGGACCGGACCACATCCACGCTCTCCGCCGATCCTGTCTTGCAGTTCCCCCTCGAAGCGAACGCCGTCTACGTTGTCGAGTTCTGCCTCTTCCTGGGAGCGACCGCAACCGCACAGCGCCCCCGAACAAGATGGAGCGCCCCCACCGCTTCGGACGGCCTCCGCGGGGTGTTCGGCCCCGGGTCGACAGCCACATCCGACAACAACATCACCGCGCGGTCCGGGTGTCACGGCATGGCCACCATCGTTGAATACGGAATCCGTGGCGCCAACACCAACCTGCAGCACATCACCGAAGCCGGAACCGTCTTCACCACCGACGCGGGGACTCTGGCCTTGGAGTGGGCGCAGACCACAACCAGCGCCACGTTCACCCGCCGGGGCATGGCCTCGTGGGGTCGCTGTACCAGAGTCGGATAGGGGGGCCGCATGCAGTACCGCCCATGGGCAGACGGCGAGATCACCACCTCGCAGCTCTTCTTCGACTCGCTCCCGCGCTACGCGTACAAGCTCACGAACCTGGACCGGGCGTCCTCCCCGGAAATGCTCCCGGACCCGGATCTGTGGTTCGAGGTCGAGGCGAACGCCACGTATCTCGTAGAGTTCAGCCTTTTCGCCGGGGGCGCGACCGGGGCGCAGTTCCAAGGAGGCTGGGGCGTGCCTTTCGCCTCGTCGGTGACCAAGCGCAGGGGTGTGAGCGGGCCGCACTTCGGCGCCACGGACGACAACCCAATCAACATCCGGACCACGGTCCCGGACGTAGTCACCACACCGCTCGCGTTCGGCTACCGCCCAGCCGGCAACGAGAGCCTGAACCACATCCACGAAGAGGGCCTGCTTGAGACAGGCGACTTCCCCGGCGTGTTGTCGTACGAGTGGGGGCAGTACGCCTCGTCCACGACCTTCTGTCGTCTCGGTCGTGGCTCATGGGCGCGCGTCCAACGCCTTGCGTGACGATGACACACCCTCCCACCTGCTGATTCACACCTGATATACCCCCTCATGTCTCACGCATCCGCAGTGAGACACCCGGCCCTGTGTCTCATTCGAGGCGCAGGGCCCTCTCATACCCGCGTGAGACACCCGGTGATACATCGCCCTGTCTCATCGACCTCACTCATGAGACAGGCGCCTGTCTCATGAGACACGAAGGAGTCTCATGGCCAAGCCCATGACAGCCTCACAGTTCGTCGCCGCTCTGAAGAAGGAGGGCGTCAAGGTCTCCGAGCGCTACAGCGGTTGGCGCACCCACAACCGCAACCACAAGGGTGCTTGGGGCAACGTCAACGGTGTCGTGATCCACCACACTGCCGGCCGCAACAGCGTCTCCCTCTGCTACAACGGCACGTCCGCCCTCCCGGGGCCGCTCTGCCACACGCACCTTGCCAAGGACGGCACGGCGACGATGATGAGCGCCGGCCGTGCCAATCACGCCGGGAGCTTCCCCGCGAACGCCTTCAACGCGATGCTCAACGAGGCCAAGACGCACCCACGCCCCGCCGGTCCCGAGACCGTGGACGCCAACGCGCGTACGTACGGCATAGAGATCGAGAACCTGGGCAACGGCCGCGACGTCTACCCCTCCAAGCAGTACGACGCCGCCGTGCGCTGGGCCGCCGCGATCTGCCGCTTCCACGGCTGGACCGCGAACAGCGTGATCGGCCACAAGGAAGGCACGACCCGCAAGATCGACCCGAAGGGCCCGGTCCAGGGCAAGGGCGACTTCGACATGCACGACTTCCGCCGCGACGTGCAGGCACGCCTCGACGGCAAGCCCACCACGCCCAAGCCGGACCCCAAGCCCGAGCCCAAGCCCGGCACCATCACGCCGAAGTCCCGCGAGTCCGCGGCAACGGTGAAGGCGCAGGCTGAGCGCGCGCTGAAGGACTGGCCGTTCATCCCCGCCGTGGAGAAGAAGCACGGCCTCCCCGCCGGCCTGCTTCTCGCAGTCGGCAGCCGGGAAACCAACCTGGTGAACAAGGTCGGCGACGGCGGACACGGACACGGGGTGTGGCAGCAGGACGACCGTTGGTGGAAGGTTCCGGCCGGCTTCGACAAGGACGTACAGGCGCAGGCGGAGAAGGCCGCCAAGCTGCTCGCGGACAACATCAAGGCCGTCGGTCTGCCTGCCGGCGTAGCCGCCTACAACGCGGGCCTCACCGGCGTGAAGAACGCCCTCGCAGCCGGCAAGTCCGCGGACTCCGCCACCACTGGCGGTGACTACGCCGCCGATGTCCTCGGACGCATGGCCTACGCCGACGACGTCAAACCCACGCGCGTGCTGGAGTGGCAGAAGGTCGAGGGCTACATGCCGGAACTCCGCTACGGCGACGAGAACTGGCACGTCGACTTCCTGCAGCGGATGCTCAACCGCTTCATCTCGCCGAACCTCAAGGTCGACGGCAAGTACGGCCAGTCCACGGCGGATGCGGTGCACAAGTTCTACCGGGAACAACTCGACTACACGACCACCACGAAGGGGCGCGTCTTCTCCGCTGGTGGGTGGCGTCGGGTGCTCTCCGTCGCCGAGACTCAGGACGGGAAGAACTGACGCCATGGCCCCCGAGACGATCACCGCTCTCGGGGTGGTAGGAGCAGCGCTCATCACCGCCGGCCCCGCGTACCTTGCCGCTCGCGCGCGGGGAGCCCGGCAAGAGGCAGAAGCCACCCGAACCGAGATGACCGAGACCGTGACTGAGGGCCTGGCCCGTATCCACGGCCGCCTTGACGCCATGCAGTCCCAACTCCACGAGCACACCCGGTGGCAGGTCAGCCACACAGCGGAGCACATCACCTTGGCTCCCGGACCCCACAGAGGAGACACATGATCGCAGCCCTGAAGACAGCCGCATCCGCCCTCGTCAAGCCCGCTGCCGTGGCAGCCGCAGCGTACCTCGCGCGCTACCTCCCGGGCGTGGACCCGAGCACCGTAGAGGCTGCCGTCACAGCGGTCCTTGCGGGCGTCGTGGCCCTCGTCGCGGAGCGTGCAGCGAAGGTGAAGAAGAGCAGCGAGAGCACCGAGAAGTAGGACCACTTCCAATCTCACCCCCGGCTTGGTGACAGCAACACACCATCGGCGAGGGAGAGGCCATGGCAAACGGATGGAAGTACGTGAACGGCGAGCCCGTGTGGCGCCCGGACGTGGGCTGCGCCAGCGCCCAGTTCTTCAGCGAGTACAACGCCTTCTACGGCGATCAGTACGAGCGCATGACCGAACTCCTGGACGACCTCATCTCTGCCGTCCGCCGCGAGGCAGCGCAGGAGATCCGGGACGAGGCGTACACCCGTCCCTACAACAGCGGGATGTACGACGGTCGCCTGCTCGCTGCGCAGCAGATCGACCCGGACGTGGAGGACTGACCCATGACACTTCCCGACATCGCCCTCTTGGGTCGCGCCCGCTCCGGCAAGGACACCATCGCGAACTACCTCGTGGATCGCCACGGCTACGTCCGCGTGGCGTTCGCGGATGCGCTGAAGGAGATGGCGCTGGCAGCGAATCCGTCGATCCCGGACATGCTCTGGACGGATGGCGACCCGTACCGACTCTCTGACGCCGTAGAGGCTGACGGCTGGGAGGGCGCCAAGGACGAATACCCCGAGGTCCGCCGCTTCCTTCAGGGCCTCGGCGTCGCCGTGCGCGCACAGCAGCCGGACTTCTGGCTGCTGAAGGGAGAACAGAAGGCGTACGAAGCCTTCAGCGCCGGAAAGCCCGCTGTCTTCACTGACGTCAGGTTTCTGAACGAGGTGAGGGCACTGGAGGCGCGGGGCTTCATGACCGTTTCCGTCACCCGTCCCTGCCGCATCACCGAGGGCCTGGACGCCGTCGACACCCACGTGTCCGAGACGGAACTCGCCAAATACAAGACAGATCGAGACATCTGCAACGCCGGGACCATCGCCGACCTCGAAGAGGACGTGCGGCGGGTGGTGCTCGGAATGTAGCTCTACCCTTCCCGGGATGAGTTGCCCCCATGGCTCCGGCCGTGGGGGCTTTTCTCGTGTCCGGCTTGCCGGGGTCCCGACTCGCGGGTAGGGTAGGCGGTAGACCACCTCCCAGACCGGACGGACACACCATGGCTACTCGACTTCAGGAAACCGAAGAACAGATCCAGGGCGACATCGAGCGCGTGCGCTCCCTCGTCGCGGCCGGCCAGCACGAAGAGGCCCGCGACATCAGCGCCGCCACGCAGAGGCTCATCGACGCCCTACGCTCGAAGACGAAGAAGAAGCGGTACAACGAAGAGCTCGAAGAGGCCGGTACCCCCCTCCGCGAAGAGGGGCTGCTCACCCCCGTCGCTCTTCCCGAGGTCACGGACTACACAAAGATCGAAGGTGTCCCGCAGCTCGTCGCAGAAATCGGCGAAGCCATGACGGAGGGCTTCGACAACCAGGCCAAGGCCCTGGACTTCTCCAAGCGCATGGCGCGCCGCATCCTCGATCTACGCCTGAGCATCGTCAACCGCAAGGGCGTGCCCGACCTGTTCAGCAACACCCAAGCCGCACGCGACGCAGCTAAAGCGGCGTACGCCATCGCCGGCAAGCACTACCGGGAAGCCCACCCCGACATGAGCGAGGACGACGCACAGGACGTGGTCGAAGCGCTCATGGTCTCCGTCTGGAACCAGTGGTCGGAAGTCCTGGTCAACTTCCTGGATAACCTCGACACGGAGCCCGAGCTCGCCACCAAGCACTTCCCCATGGCGCTGGACGCCTACCCCGACGAGACACCCTCCCGCGCCGTACGGGCCCTCTACAAGGACGTCGGCCAGCCACTCCCCCTCATGGGCCGCAACACCAAGCGCCGCTTGGAGCGCGCCTTGGAGCGTGCCCGTAAAAACGGCGATGAGAAGAAGGTTGCCGAGCTGGAGCAGAAGCTCGGGCTGGACCAGAAGCAGCAGGAGGAACTGCCGGCCAACCCGGAGGCCACGGCCAACACCTTCGTGGGGCAGCTCCGCCGGGACATCAAGGCAGCGGAAGCGCTGGTCCCCCTGATCCCCGAGCTCCCCGAGGACGCCCGCAAGGAGCTCCGCGAAGCCGCAGAAGAAGCCGTCACCACCGCCAAGCAGATCGTCGCCGAAACCCTCTAACCCCCCCCCCCCCACACGCCCCCGTCCGGCCATCACCGGACGGGGGCTTTCGTGTGTCCGAAGGGCCCCAGCGCGGAGCGCCAGGCATGCAAGAAAAACCTGCATGGGAGTAAACCCCCTTACGTGTGTATAGGGGTTTGTTCCCGTGCAAGAAAATGCTGCATGCCCCGGCGGAGCCGGACCACTTCCAGTCTCACCCCCTTCCAGGTGACAGCAACACACCCTGGAAGGGAGCCCCATGGGCACGGTCAGCACCACATTCATCGGCGGCAGCAGGTTCTACCAGTCCCCGGACGACCACAGCATCACGGTCCCCGGCGTTACGAGCGTCCTCAACATGTTCCCGAAAGGCTTCCTGGGCCCCTGGAACGCCAAGCTCGCCGCCGAGCTCGCGGCGGACATGACCACCGAGGGCGACCTACAGCGCATGGTCAAGCGCGACCGCGAAGGGGCCGTGACGTACGTCAAGGACGCCGCCAAGCGCTACACCAAGCAGGCCGCCGAGAAGGGCAGCGAGGCGCACGACCTCTTCGAGCGCATGATCCGCGGCGAAGAGCTCGGACCCGTCAGCACGCTGATGGAGCCGTACGTCAAGCACTTCGACGAGTTCCTGTCTGCCGTCCAGCCCGAGCTGGTCTCCGCTGAAGATGTCGCCTGGTCCGACACCCACGGATACGCCGGCAGCTACGACGCCGAACTCCTGGTCAAGGTCGACCCGGAGACCGGCAAGCTCGACCAGCAGGGCGAAGCCATCCGCCTGATGAGCGACTGGAAGACCGGCAAGAACACCTACCCGGACGTCGCCCTGCAGCTCTCCGCCTACGCCTACGCAGACAGGGTCATCAGCCCCGACGGGTCCACCCGCCCCATGCCGACCTTCGATGGCGGCCTGGTCGTCCACGTCACCTCCGAGAAGTGGGCAGCCAAGCCAGCCCGCGTCAACGAGGAGTTGCACGGCGTCTTCCTCTCCGCGCTGGCCTTCTTCCACACGGTGCGCCAGTGGGAGGGCGAAGGCTGGGGCCGTTCCCGCATCTCCGGCATGAAGGACGACGTGATCGGCAAGCCCATCGCCAAGAACGCCCCGAAGCGTCGGGTTACCGGCACGGAGAGGCGGGCGAAGTAACACCCCTGTCCCATCACTAGCCTCCGCTGGTGGACCCCCGCCCGATCCCTTCACGGGGGTCGGGCCCTTCGGGGTATCACCACCTATTCCCCGGAGGGACGATGCAACCCCGAATTCTCGAACTCTGTGCCGGATACGGCGGCATCGGCATGGCAGTGGAGCCGCTGACCGGCGGCCACGTCACCCACGTAGCCGAAGTCACCAAGCACGCCTGCAAGATCCTCGCCGACCGGTTCCCAGACGCGGTGAACATCGGCGACATCACCGATTACGACTGGCAGCAGCTTGCCGGGCACATCGACGTCATCACCGCAGGGTTTCCCTGCCAGGACATCAGCAACGCCGGAAAGCGGGAGGGTATCAATGGGAAGCGCTCGGGGATCTGGAAGAACGTCGCTGAAGCTGTTGGGGCACTTCGACCCCGACTCGTGTTCCTGGAGAACGTTGCCGTCATCCGGACGCGAGGGCTCTCCGTTGTCGCCGAAGACCTGGCCGAAATCGGGTATGACCTCCGGTGGACGACTCTACGAGCTTCCGACGTCGGAGCCGCACACCACCGGAACCGATGGTTCGGGCTCGCCACTCCCGCTGTTCCCCACACCGAAGGCGTCTGACGGGCCCCACGGGGGGCCGAATCAGCGGAACAGTAAGGGCGAGTACGACGCGCTGCCGGGCATGGTGGTTCATCTACTGCCGACTCCGACTGCCCGCGACTGGAAGTCGGGAGCTTCGAACCAGCACGGCAAGAACAGCAGGCCGTTGAACGAGGTGGCCTTGACGCTCCCCGAGCCCGTCAAGTTCTTCGGGACCCCGCGCACGTCGTCCGCCAACGGGCACGGCCGCCTCGATAACCCGAAGAACTGGTCACGCCTGGAAACTCAGGTCGTTCTGTTGAAGACGCCCACCGCGAACCTTGGCCGCAACGGCGCGGCACAGCACCCGGACAAGCGCAAGGCCGGCGGGCACGGTCCTACCCTGGACGACGAAGTGTCTTACCTGATCCCGCCCCCCGGCGAGGATCTGGTTCAAGACTGGGCTGAGTACGAGCCGGCCATTCGCCGACAGGAAGCGTGGATAGGGCGCCCCGCCCCCATACCCACGGAGGTAGGCCCACGAGGTGGACGCCGACTCTCCGCCCGATTCGCTGAATGGCTGATGGGGATGCCCGACGGGTGGGTTACGGACACAGAAGGTCTAAGCCGGGCCGACCAACTGCATGCGATTGGTAACGGCGTCGTACCACGTCAGGCGTACTTCGCCTTCGGTCTCCTCCTGGACCAGGCGCTCGTCGCCAACGAGGACCAGGACCAGGACGCCGCTGCGTAACACCCACGCCCGATCCCTTCACGGGGGTCGGGCTTTGGGTGCGTAGGAGGACCCCTACGAAGGAGAGAGCGATGAGCCCCGACGCCGAGCGCTACCTGCGCAAGCGATTCAGCGAGGTACTGGACGAGTACGGCCTGCTGGACGAGTACGTGTTCGAGGACGACTCCCCCGAGTTCGAGCGTGAGAAGCGGCGCCACGCATGCTTCGTGGACCGGATGATCACCGAAGTTGAAGGGATGGACCTGCGATGAGCGACACAGCGAGAGGCGACCGCATCGAGGACCTGTACCACGAAGGTGCGCGCGACCTCGCTACCTGGGTTGTCGACGGGGAAGACGAGAACGCCCGACTCCGCACCGAACTGGAGAAGACAGCCCAAGAACGCGACGCCGCTCAGCAGGTCTCCGAGGCCCGCCGCAAGCTGCTGGTCGACGCGTCAGCGGAGGCACAGGATCTCCGCACTCGCCGTGACGCTGCCGTGGGCGCGCTGCGGGAGACGGACAAGAGGAACGCGGAGCTGCTGGCGGCGAACAAGGAGCTGACAGCGCGGGTGGCCCGCCTGGTCGCGGCCGTGGAGGACTTCGCTGAACGAGGAGTCATCGACATCGTCCGCCGTATCGCGAACGGAGACCTCTCGTGAACCTCACCTCTCGCTGCGACGCCGCAGCATCCGGCTCCGAGGCCGGAACCCGCAAATGGACCCTGCCCGGCAAGGGGCAGCTCGTCCTGTGCGGGCACCACAGCACCAAGCACGCCGACAAGCTCAGTGCGGCCGGATGGCTGCTGACGGAGGTGGGAGAGAGATGAACAGCGCACAGCGGGAAGACCGGATCGAGACCATCTACCAGGGCTGGGGTGCGCGGGAGATGGCCGAACGCATCGTGGAACTGGAAGAGGAGCGCGCTGCTGTCCGCGCCGAAGCCCTGCGCGAGGCTGCTGACGAGCTGGCGCACAGCAACATCGGAACAGAGGCCCGCGCCCTCGCTGCCGCCAAGCTCCGCCGCATGGCCGACGCCAGCGAGAGGGGCGAGTGATGGACGAACAGCAGATGGACCTAGAACAGGCAGAGGGGCTGTACGCCTGGCTACAGGACCAGCTCGGAGCGGACAGCGAGGAGTGGGACGCCGTCGTGTCGCTGATGGCCGACTGCGCCAACCGCGCCCTTGCTGAAGTCGAAGGCCGCGTACTGCCGTGACACCTCGCCGCAAGTGGGCGGTGGCCTGGGGAGCCTGGGTCACCGCCTTCGCCGTAATGGAGACGATCACCGTCCGCCGACGCAACGACACCGCCCTGTGCAACTACCTCCGGCCCGTCCTGGGCGTGCACGGGGGCCCGGTGCACAAGGCCGCCGGCGTGGGGGCGCTGGTGGGGTTTGCCGTGTGGTTCGTTCCGCATTTGTATCGACAGCAGGGAGAGAAGAGATGAAGCTGTACCTCGCAAAGATCAGCGGCACCACTTACGACGAGTACGACGCCGTTCTTGTCCGCGCTGAAAGCGAAGAGGCCGCCAGGGCGATGGTCACGAAGGTTGACGATCGTGAGTCCTTCACGGACGGAGATGGCGACACTTACGAATGGGTCGACATGGCGTACCCCGGGGCCCGGGAAGACGGCTCCAACGTCACGATCACGCGCGTCCACGACGACGGCGCGCCCGGTGAGATCATCTCGTCCTTCAACGCAGGCTGACCCGCCGTCTCGCTGTAGCCCCGCCCCCTGGCCTCACCGCCGGGGGCGGGGCTTTTTCATGTCCGCTTCCAATCTCACCCCCTCACCAGCGGAGCAGACCCAACCCCCTGCTCCAACGGGAGGCAAACGTGCGACCCCCAAGGGTGTTCCCTCGGGCCCCGCGGCGCATCGTTCGCCGGCCCGATTACAGAAGGGCGGACGTCTTCGCCGCGTGGGGCCATCGCTGCATGTACTGCGACGAGGCCGCGACAGAGATCGAGCATGTGAGGCCACTCTCCGCTGGTGGACGGGACTGCCGCAGCAACGTGGCCGCGGCATGTTCGGGCTGCAACGGCGAGCGCGGTAACCGCTCCTACGCCGAGTGGGCCGCGACCTTCTGAGGCGACCACTTCCAATCTCACCCCCTTCTCAGTACGAGGCCGACGACGGGCCGGACAGTGCGCGCGAAGACTGCGCTGCTGGACCCCCGTCCTCGGCCTTCTCCATTCCCACTTCATGAGGAGAGATCGCATGGGCGTCTTCGACAGCATTTTCAACGGTGAGCGCCAGGCCAGCGTCAGCAAGTACGAGCCCCCGGTGGCCAAGATGACCTCCGGCATGGTCACGGCGGCAGGCCCGAAGAGCCTGAACACGTGGCGCTTCCAGTCCCAGGACCACAACACCCTTTCGAAGGTCTCCGAGCTGTACGGCGGGGACGTCCGCAAGGTCAAGGGCCCGAACGGCAACGAGGTCGAGCACGTCATCACGACGGACTACGACGTCGAAGGCGTCGTCGACTCCGCTCGCGACGTGCAGGCCGCCGGCATTCTCTGGAAGAACGGTCGCCCGCACCACAAGTGCAACTTCAAGGTCTACCTGAAGGGTACCGCCGAGGGCACCGTGGGCGAGGAGTGCGGCTGCGGCGAGTTCAACCTCTACGAGCTCAAGCAGCGCGCCAAGGCCAAGGAGGGCCCTGCCCCGAACATCTCCGTCGACTTCACCCCGGCGCAGGATCAGGAGTTCGGCAAGGTCCGCTTCCAGTCCTACTCGTGGGACGTCCTCAAGATGATCGACGGCTTCACGGCGGAGATCACGGAGGCCGGCGAACCGGTCGTCGTCTCCTTCTCCAAGGTGTACCGGTCGTACGACGACCCGGACACGGGCGAGCTGATCGAGAAGCGCGAAGTCGCCCTGGCTGTCACCGGCACCCTCAACGACGAGATTGCGAGCTAACCAACCATGAACAACGACGTGGCCCACTTCGTCGTAGCCCTCACGTTCGCCGATGACGGCTACGTCACCCAGCCCCTCTGGAACCTCGCTCCCCGCTACCGCCTGGCGCTGCTGCATGAGCGTCGGGTGCGGGGCGTCCTGCTGGACGACGAGCCCGCGGGCGACCCCGAGTACGCGTGACCTTGTGCCCCGATCCTCTCCGGAGGGTCGGGGCTTGAGGTGGTAGGAGCGACAACTCAACATCGGGAGGCGCCATGCCCGAGCAGGACTGGACC
This sequence comes from Streptomyces ovatisporus, assembly GCF_042653885.1. NCBI lineage: Bacteria > Bacillati > Actinomycetota > Actinomycetes > Kitasatosporales > Streptomycetaceae > Streptomyces > Streptomyces ovatisporus. The sequence continues at coordinate 668,717 of NZ_JBHSFH010000004.1, read as the reverse complement.
GAGGATCAGAAGCGTGCCTACGCGCCGTACGCCCGCATGTCGCGTGACGAGCTGCTGCACGAGGTCCGGCGGCAGAAGTGGAACGCGGAGGAACGCGAGCGGAACTACCGCCAACTCCAGTGGAACACGCAGGCAAATCGCGAGTGGTACCGATCCGCGCTGAGCAGGGTGCGCGCCCTCGTGAACGTCCAAAAGAAGCACGTGCCGATGGAAGACCTACACGCAGCGCTCCGCAACGAAGACGCCTCCGGCGATCCGCTGGGAGTTCTTCCGACGTGCCCCACCTGCTGCCGAGAGACGGAGTAACCATGCCCATTCACGCGGACATCAACGTGTGCGTCCGGGAGCTGCCCGACCGCATGGAGTCGGAGCAGGTAGCGGACGTGATCCGCACGGCCATCGAGCAGGCCGGCTACAAGGACGTTGCCGTGGACATCGTGTCGACCTTCGGGAGCGTGGACTGATGCCCCGCCAAATCCAGCGCCAACCCCGGCCCCGCCCGAGCGCGCCGCAGGAGCCTGATCGGCGGAGCCCGAGCGGTAAGACGACGCACAAGAACTAAGGAGATCAACATGGTTCGCAAACTGATCGGGGCCGCACTGCTGTCCGTGCCCGTGGCGCTCCTCGCGACGCTCGCGGTGCTGGCCGACCAGGTGCCCGAAGCACTCGCCGGAGCGGGCATCGCCGCCGCGTGTGCTGGCACGCTGATTGCCGGAATGCGCCTGCTTGACGAACGATGACCCCTAGCCCCGTGCTCTCCGGAGTACGGGGCCTTCGGTGGTACCAGGGCCGTCCGGCCCGCGAAGGGAGAGACCGTGGACATCAACGAGCAGTTCGACGCGGTGACCGCCGGCCTTGAGGACGAGATCACCGAGGAGGCCATTCAGGCATCCGTCGACCGCACCATGGGCCACCTCGCCTCGGAGTTCGTCCTCCTGGACCGGCTCTGTGACGAGTTCATCGCACGCGAGTGGACGCCCGAGGGTGCCGAGACTGCGGCGCTGAGCATCTTCAACCGGCTCATGGATCGGCTGGAGTACGGCGTGCCCTCCACGACGGAAGACGGCGAAGAGTGAGCGCCCTCGCCGACAACCTCATGGCCGTCGTTCTGGTCGCCGGGAGCATCGCCGTCTCTGTCGCCGCCGTGGCCTACAGCATTTACGACTTCATCGCAGAACGAGGAGAGAAATGAGCAGCAGCGTTCGTAAGGTCGTGTGCGACATGGAAGGCAATGACCTCGCCCGGGGCGACAGGATTCTCAACGGGTCCCGCACGGGCAACCGCATCCGACAGTCTCACTACGTCATCGTCGATATCACGATGGAAGTCGCCCCGATTACCCGCCGCATCCTGCCCGTCCTGGTGGTCTGGCCCACCGGCGTGGAGAGCGGATTCGTGAAGCGTGCGAGCTTCCGCCGGGAGTACATCGGCAGCGAGCATGTGCAACTTCTCGAAGCGGGCTACGCCGAGAAGAACGGCCTGGACATCGAGGAGATGAGGGGCGCGTGATCCTCCGTCCCGGCAACCTTCCGGGCCTCGGGGACATCCGCCGGCAGAGCGCAGGGGTCACGATCACCGTGGCCCCCTCTCTGCGGTCGGACCCCGCTTGGCCCCGCGTAGCACAAGCCATCGGCGACGCCGTGGCGAAGGGAGCTGCTGTCCAGTGGCTTACGACCCAGACCTGAACGAGGCGCACTACCGCCGCATCCGCCCCTATCCCGACGACGACCCGCCGACCGAGTGGCCGTGGGCGCCGAGCACGTACGCCGACTGGATCACGCCGGCCCTGATTGCGGAGGTGATCGAGTGAGCGCAGCCAAGCGAAAGGGTACCGCCTGGGAAACCGAGATCGTGCGGTACCTCCAAGAGCAGGGCCTCGCCGCACGCCGCGTCGTGCAGATGGGTCGGCTCGACCAGGGGGATATTCACGTCGAAGAGGACTGGGTTCTCGAAGCCAAGAATGTGAAGTCCATCGACCTCGCTGACTTCGTCCGCCAAGCGCTCCGCGAGGCTCGGAACGCCGGCCGCGAGTACGGGGCTGCTGTGGTCAAGCGTCGTAACAGCAACGTTAGTAACGGCTACGTGATCACCGACCTGGAAACCTTCGCCCGCATCATCAAGGCACTCACGCGCTGACCCCCTGCCCGTCTCTCCATCAGGAGGGGCGGGCTTTCGGGGTGCCCAGGGACTTCCAATCTCACCCCCTGCGCCTCGAAGGGAGGCACCATGCACATCGACGAGCTGCTGAAGAACTTCGAGGCCGTGGAGCCCGATCACGACGGGTATCTCATGCGCTGCCCGGCTCACAACGACGGCGCGCCGTCGCTCAAGCTGATCGTGCACGAGAACCGCAAGGTGGGCATCACCTGCCGTCGCGGGTGCGCGAACAGCGCCGTGGTCAAGGCTGCGGGGCTCACCTGGGCTGCGTTCTTCGACGTCACCGGCGAAACCAACCTGCAGTCATCCGAGCGCGCGGTGCCCGTATCCGGCGCGCCCGTGCTGTTGCTGCGGCGGTACCTGGAACGTCTCGCCTACCTCGACACCCCTGCCGCCGGGTACGCGCAGCGACGCTTCGGCATCTCCCCCAAGCAGGGCGCCGAGATCGGTTTGGGGTTCGACCACAACGGCGGGTTTCAGTTCACGTCGTACAGCTTCGAGCGCTTCCCTCGACTCATCGTCCCGATGCGGGACTTCGAGGGCGTAGCCCGCGGGCTGCAGGGGCGGGACCTGTCCGGGCAGTGCCCCGGAAGGTGGCTGTCCCTGGCCAACCCAGAGGGCCAGCACTGGGCGCGTTACGGCGTCTTCCCGGGCCCTGTACGGCCTAAGAGCATCGTTCTGACAGAAGGCCCCGGGGACGCTCTCGCAGTGCGCTCAGCGGGCGTCTCGTCCGTTTTGGTGCGGGGTGCCCAGCTCGCCCGAGTCCCGGGCCTGGCTGCCGAGATCGTGGCCGGTGCCGGAGAGCGACGCATCGTCATCGCTGGGGACAACGACACGGCCGGCGATCTGTTCGTCAAGGGCATCGCCTCGGCTCTGATCGGTGCTGGCGCCCAGGAAGTGCACCGCATGGTGGTGCCGGATCTCGGCGACAAGAGCGACGTCGCCCTGTGGCAGGAGACTCGTCCGGAGACGTTCGCGGACGAGCTCCGGGACGCGTTGAGCAAGGCGAAGAAGCTGCGCTGGGACGGGGAGCTCAAGCACGATCCCGCACGCGTCCAGCAGTGGCGCGCAGACAAGTACGCATCACTGACGAAGGAGAGGGTCGTATGGACGCCGAGCTGAAGCAGAAGTACTGGCGGCAGGTGCAGGTCGCCATGGGCATCAGCCAGCCCAAGGAGGATGTCAAGCATGTAGAGGTAGCGCGGTTCGTCGCCGAGCAGTTCCGGAAGGAGCTGATGTACGTCCCCGGGATCGGCTGGCACAAGTGGGACGGCAAGGTGTGGGAGTCTCAGCCTGACGATTCCCTCGCCTTCCAGATGCTCACCGACGCCGCGGAATTCCTGCTGAAGCACGGCCCCTCGGCGGGCACGGGCATCGACTGGGTGCTTGCCACGGCCGGGAAGATGAAGGTCAACCGCGAGCGCAAGTACATGGTCGACGAGATGATGAAGCTGCGCGAGTTCCGCGTACACGTCGATGAGCTCGATGCCCATCCGCACCTTCTGACGTTCCAAAACGGCACGGTGGACCTGCGGACGGGGGAGCTGAAGGAGCACGACCCCGCGGACCTGCTGACGCAGTGCGCACCCGTCGACTACGTGCCGGGAGCGAAGGCCCCCCGGTTCATGAAGTTCCTTGACGAGGTGTTCCCCAACGAGCCCGAGCTGCAGGAGTTCTTCCAGACGTGGCTCGGGATGTGCATCACCGGGGAGACTCGGGATCACGCCCTCGGCGTCTGGTACGGCGAGCACGGCCGGAACGGCAAGGGCACGACGATCCGCACCATGCAGGCGTGCTTCGGCAAGGAACTGATCATGGACGTCGAGTTCACGATGTACGAGCGGGGCCGCGGGAAGGGCGCACACACGGAGGATATCGCCCGCATGCGGAAGGCGCGCATGATCGTCGCTCAAGAAGGCGAGCAGGGAGCGGCGATGAACACGGCCCTACTGAAGTCTCACTCCGGCGGGGACGGCATTGTGACCCGGCACCTGCACGGCAGGACGTTCACCTTCACCCCGCGCTTCAACCTCGTACTCGCGACCAACCACCTGCCCGAGTTCGCGGCCGGCGGAGCTGCACTGTGGGCGAGGACATACCCGATCCTCTTCGGGCAGAGCTTCGCGGACAGGGTGGACCCGGAGCTTGAGCCCACGATTCAGGGGCCCGAGCGCGAGGGTGTAGCGGCGTGGGTTGTTGAGGGTGCGAAGCGGTACTACCAGGCGAAGCACATTCGCTCGGTCACCCCGCTCGCCGTCATCGCCGCGACCGAGATGCACAAGGAGGAGGTCGACCCCCTGAAGGATCTGCTCGGGGAGATCTTCGAGTACGAGGACGGGGCGCTCACGCCGACGCGGGAATTCAACATTGCGTTGAAGCAGTGGCGCTCGGACATCGGCGACAACACGAACAAGTACGCACCGAGCGCCGTGAAGCGCCACCTACTCAACTCCGGCAAGGTCGCTGAGCGACGCGTGAACAACCGGACCGTGTTCGACGGTATCCGTCTGGAGACACCGCCCACTACGCCGCAGGTCTCGCCTGGGCAGATGGGCGCCAACGCGTAAGACACCACCACACAGAAGGGGTCGGCCACCACGGTCGGCCCCTTTTGCTGTCTACCCGCAGGAGAGAGCTCATGAAGAACTTCACCTTCCCCGTGTGCGGCAAGGACTGGCCCGTCCGCATGGCCACCACGGAGGCCGACCTCACCGACTTCATGGCATGGGTTGCGCGACAGCGCGGCGTCGTCGCCGTGGACTCCGAGGGCAAGGGTCTGGACGTACTGTGCGGCGATCCCGACTACGTGCGCCTGATCCAGTTCGGCACCGCAGAAGAAGCGTGGGTCATCCCGACTGAACTGGGCGCACCGTTCAAGGCTGCCGCTCGGGACGCGATGCTGCGCCTGCCGGAGCTCGTCGCACACAACGCGGCGTTCGACCTGCTGGCGTTCACCATCCATCTGGGGCTGGACCTCGGGGCCATGATGCGCAAGACGTGGGACACACAGATCCTCGCCAAGCTCATCGACCCCCGGCAGGTACAAGAAGGCGGGATCGGTTCCGGTCTGAAGCCGCTCAGTGCGTACTACATCGACCCGTCCGCCCCGGACACACAGGGCGACCTGACGGCCGTGTTCCGCTCGCTGAAGCTGACGAAGGGAACGGGCTGGGCCGGTATTGACCTCTTCCACCCCACCTACGTCTCGTACGCCGGCGGCGACGTCATCCTGACGAGCCGTCTACTTCCCGTCCTGCGGCGGCAGTTGCAGGTACTCGGCGTCTCCGAACTGCTCGTCAGCTACGAACACGACCTCTCCCGCATCTGCGCCACCATGTCACAGCGCGGCATGGTCCTTGACGTCGACTACACCCGCGATCTGCACGACCGTTTGGGGAGGGAGTGTGAAGATCAGACACAGATCGCTCGGAGCTTCGGCGTCGAGAAGATCGGCAGCCCCCGGCAGCTCGCGGACGTGTTCCTTGCGGACGGCGAGACGCTGATCCTCCCCGGGGAGTCGGCCCCGCTCCGCACCGACAACGGCGCCTTGAAGGTGGACAAGGAAGTCCTGTCATACCTCGCGGACGTCGACTTCAAGTCCGGCGAGCGACTGCACCAGCGGGAGCCGCACCCCCTCGCCGTCGCAGTCCTCAAGGCCAAACGCGCCGGCAAGTGGCAGTCCACCTACGCCGAGAACTTCCTGGCACGCGCCGACATGAACGGGAGGATTCACCCCAACATTCAGACCATGGCTGCCCGCACGGGGCGCATGTCGGTCACCAACCCGGCCGTGCAGACGCTCCCCAAGGGCGACAAGATGATCCGCCGCTGCTTCCTGGCCGAGCCCGGAGAGGTGTTCATCAGCACGGACTTCGACGGTGTAGAGCTCCGCGTGCTGGCAGCCCTGGCAGATGTACGGGCCATGAAACAGGTTCTGTCGGCCGACCCCGACCTGCACGGCGCGACGGCGCGGCTCATCTGGGGCGACAACTACACCCCTGAGCAGCGCCAGATCGCCAAGACGATCAACTTCGGCGTCGTCTACGGAGGTGGGGCCGCCACGATCGCGAGGCAGGCCGGCATCTCCTTCGCCGAGGCAGAGCAGGCCGTGCTCGGTTACCACAAGGCGTACCCGGAGATCAAGAGATTCGGTAAGCGACTCCAGAACGAGGCGTTCGTCAACTCGATGGTCGTCCGCTCCGCCACCGGTCGCCGCCTGGTGATCGACCGTGACAGGGCGTACAGCGCCACCAACGCCGTGGTCCAGTCCACCGCACGCGACTGCCTTGGGCAGGCGCTCGTCGGCATGGACCAGGCCGGCCTTACGCCGTACCTGCGTCTCGCCATCCATGACGAGACGATCGCCTCTGCTCCGAAGGCTGAAGCGGACGAAATCGGGCGAGAGATCGCTAACCACATGAACTTCACCCTCTTCGGCGTCGACATCACGGCAACTCCCGAGATCTTGGGGCGCGCCTGGGCCACCCCCAAGGGGTACGAGGTTTCATGATCCCTACCCGCGTAGACCAGTAGCGGGGACCTACTCATCCCGGGATGAGTAGCCCTCGCTTGTAACGATCCTCCGACCCGGCGGGGCCGTTCCAGCGTTCCCGCCGGGCTTTGCTCTGCCTTCGAACACGCGGGTTCGCCGTGGTCGAGACCACCACTGGCCAAGGCTGCACACGAACGACCCGCAAATCTATGCACCTCCGTCATTGTTACGCAGCGCAGTACAACCGTTGCGGCTTCAAGCGAATCGGTCGCTAATGGACCTCAGAGCGGCAAGCCCCCGGGCCTAGAGCTACGGGGGCTTTGTCGGCTCTGACCTCCAACTCAACAGCGGAAGTAGCGAAACCGACGAACATCCGGGCACGCCCGGTAGCCGGGAACGGGCCTCGGGCCGCCGCTACTGACTGTCACTCAAACCCCCAACACCCCACACGCACCCGCTGCATGACTACGCATCACAAGGAGAGACGCCATGCTGAACATCACCGAAGCCCAGATCGCAGACGCAGTCGCCGGAGACATCGAGGCGGCCGGCGAGATCGTCAAGGAACTGACCCCCCGCATCTACTACGTCGCCCGCGACGCCGCGTCGGTGAACGGCCACCTGGACGAGTCCCAGGCCGACGACTACGCCTCGGAAGCCAAGGTCGCTGTTCTGCTGTGCTTCTCCAAGTTCACGGGTTCGACTGCCGGAGCCTTCAGCAAGTTCGCCGACAAGCACATCTCCGACGCCATCGCACAGGCTCGCCGCGTCGAGGCCAACAAGGGTGTCGTGTACGACCTCTCGGACGGCGTGATCCGCACCTGGGAGCGCGCCGTGCGCCAGGCGGGGGGCGACGTGTTCGCCGCCGAGGAACTGTCCCAGTCTGAAGACCTCTTCGGCAGCAACCGTCTCAGCGCCGAGACAGCTTGGCGTGCTCGCATCGCTGCACAACCCGTCGTCTCGCTGGACGCCCCGCAGGAGTCCGGACGGACCCTCTCTGAGGAACTATCCGACAGCGCGGAGCGGAACACTCCGAAGCCCCGCACCCAGGACCAGCAGCGCGTACACGACCTCCTCAACAACATGCGCTCTCAGCAGCGCGCCGACGTCCTCCGTCGTGCTGCCGGTATCGACGGAAACCGCAACTTCGGGACGGAGTACCGGCGCCGGCGGAACCGCAAGGGTGAAGACACGAGCACTTGGGTGCTCAAGGACCCTGCTGCCATCGCCGAGGACATGGGCACGACGGCTCAGGTCGTCAAGTCTGCCTGGAACGAGGGCAAGAAGACGTTCGCGAACCAGTGGGTTGCCGCGTACGGCGTCCGCAAGGACGAGCGCAAGTCGCGCGAGCTGACCGCCAAGGGCGTCGCCCTGCTCGCCGCGATCGAGGAGAACGACCAGCACGTATTCGTGAAGCACCACGGCTGCTACGTCGAGTTCAAGCACATCAACGAAGAGCTCGACATTGTGTGCACGTGGACGAGCAAGTCCCGCGCCGTAGAGCTCGGATTGCTCGCAGGCTGACCACTTCCAATCTCACCCCCCACTCACCAACAGCGAACTCACAGAGGAGAGAGACCATGCACAAGCAGAACTTCACCCTGAACACCGTCACCGGCGCGACCGTCCGCGGGACGCTGGTCGAGGGGGGCATCGCTTACGAGATCGAAACCGTCCAGGCCGGTCGGGTGGTCAGCACGGTCCGCCACACGGTCACGGCAACGCAGGCCCTGCTCGCCGGATTCGCCTCCGCGCACCGGGGTTGACGGGCATGGACTCCTACGACATCGTCCAAGCAGGCGCCCCCGCCCTGGGGGCGTCGCTCTGGTATCGCATCGTGGAGCAGCACTTCGGCTTCTTCACCATCGAGATCCGGGAACTCCGAGACTTCTTCGGCTCCCGGCTCATCGCGAAGGCCCAGAGCTACCCGAACGAAACCACTGCGGACATCGCCGCCGTGGCCCGTAGAGCAGTCGAGAGGATGCCCTGATGGCACGCAAGGACCGGTACAGCGCAGACATCGACCCGAAGAAGTGCGGGCACCCCAACCAAGTGCCGTTCGGAGTCAAGGACAAGACCGCCGCCACCGGTAAGGCACTGCACGTGAAGTGCGGCGACGACAAGCGCCTTGGGTGCGGCGAAGAGTGGCCGAAGTGATCTACTCATCCCGGGATGAGTAGGGGTTCGAAAAGAATCATGGACTTACCGACCGATCGGGGTTGCACTCCGACTGGTCGGAGGTGCATACTGAAGGAGTCAGCAGGGGAGACGGTAACCAACCCGGGGAACCGAGCAGACACCACTTGAGAACTCAATAGAGCAGGCAGCGAAGCCGCTGCTACAGCAAGATCCGCTGGTGTTCCAGTGTGGCCGACAGCTTCGGGTGTCGGTCTAACTGGGCTACCAACAGCTTCTAATTCACACCACTACACCGGAGGCCATCATGGTCGCTCTCCACACATACATCACGGCCGCCACCCCCGACGGACGAATCGCCCGAGGCGATGTCGTCTCTCGGGCCGTCGGCACCGACGGGCGGGTCCTCTACTACGAGGTACTCAACCCGGTGTCAAAAATCATCACCCAGGTCTACCCGACGGGCTGGTCCATCACCCCTCGGTGAACAGCGCCGACAAGAGTTCGGCACTGGCAGTTGGTAACACCCGCCCCGGCCACGCCGCGACGGTGCCCGATCGAATCGGGTCCGGGGCACGCAAGAGCAACAGCGAGAGAGGACAGCGAGATGCGAATCAGCGCACCGGAGGTCACGGCCTCCGACGAACATGGATGCACATGGAACCGGCAGATCAACGGCACTATCTACCAGTTCACCAAGTATGAGCGCTTCCTTCACCGACCGGAGCGCCTGACAGCATCCGTGTTCGATGCCCAGCGGAACGCCTGGGTGGACGTACACAACTGGATCAACTGAGAGCAACAGCCCCGGCAACGCCGCGACGGTGCCCGATCGAATCGGGTCCGGGGCACGTAAGAGGGGCAGCACAGCGAGAGGGGAATAGCGAGATGAACTACACCGAGAAGTACGAGCTTCGATGGAAGGGTACCGCCGGGGGCTGGAAGATCCTCGGAGACAACTACGACACCGAAGCCGAGGCCGTCACCGCGATGGAGAAGGACTCCGAGGTCACGTCCGGCGCATGGCGGGTGGTGCGTGTCTCCGAGGTAACCACCCACAGCAAGGCCAAAGCGTAGACCAACAGCCCCGGCAGGCGTACCCGGATCGTTCCCGGGCGGGGCACGTAAGAGCAGACAGCAGAGGAGAAGATCATGGCAACCGTGTACCAGGGTGAAGAGCTTCGCCGATCCCACAGCCTTACGCGGATCGAGGCCCGTTCCGTGCTGCGCCAGTTCGGGCTGTTCCCGATAACCCGCTGGGAAACGACGGATCGAGAGGGCGCCCCCCTGGAGGTCGCAACGGTGATGGACCCCGAGGAGCCCCGCGTAGTCCTCATCATCGAGGACGTCTGACCCACTGCCGGCCTACCGGTGGCGCCCCTCCGGGGGCGTTCGCCGTGGACTTACAGAGGGAGGGCACCATGACACGCAAAACACTCGCAGGCGACTGCGCCGCACTCCTCGTCACCACTCTCGCCGTAATCGGTGGGCTCGCCCTCGTCACCCACGACGACACGGCAGCAGCCAAGCCGGCGCCTGTAACCATCGCGGTCTACGGGCCGGGTGATCTGGGGGCGGGCAACGACCCCAAGGACTACGGGTACAGCCCGTGGGAAGTGGCGCCGGACCCCGGTCCGATGGGGTACGGCGTCAGTAGGTAGCAGCCTACGGAGAGGAAGCCTCCATGAAGCAGGATGAGCAGTGGTTCATCGTCTACCGACAGCGCGTCAACCCGAGCCGTGCACAGCGCAAGCGCAGCGACTTCCGCGAGAACGTCTGCAAGGTCCGGGGCCGCAAGTCGGCTGAGGCCAGCGTCAAGCGGGCCAACCGGGCGCAGCAGGCCAGCCGGGGCGAGTGGCGCTACAGCTACATGGACGACTGATGGACGACGACCGCGACCCGAACTGGTCGCCCGGCGACAAGGAACCGCAGGACCCGGACGCGCTTGAGCGCAGCGTGTACTGACGAGAGGGGGCACGACATGGAAGCCATTGCAGTTCTCATGATCCCGATTCTGATCACGATAGCGGCGCTGGCGCGGGGCGCATCCCGCCGCTGAACCACCCGCAACCCCGGTCCAGCGCATCGCGATCCCCGCGGTGCGTTGGCACGGCCCTACGGGAGGTAGCTATGCCGAAGCAGTCGAACCGCAAGCTCCGCGTACAGCGGACACTCGATCTCCGCCGGGGGTCAAGGACAACGCCCGTGCCGAGCGCGCGGGTGTACGTACGGAAGCCGAAGTACGTCAGCAAGAACGACCAAGACTGAGAGGGAGGGCATCACGATGGGACGCAAGATCGTGCAGAGCATCAAGGAGTTCGGCCTACTACGGAGCACGGCCCTCGTGATGGCCACGCTCATCAGCTTCGAGGCCGGCAAGAACCTGGCCGAGATGGTGGGCACCCCGAGTGGTATCGCGGGTGCCATGCCTATCTCGGTTGACTGTCTCATGATTGCCGCACTGCGCTCGCGGCGTGTATCAGCAGTGTTCCCCGCGTCTATCCTCATGGGTGCGACGAACGTGACATCACACATGCTGTCTCATGAGACAGGCGGCGTCGAAAAGGAGATCATCGCGGGTGTATCACTCATCCCGGTGATAGTGCTCCTGCTGCTCGAACTGCTTGTTCCCGCAGCTCACGCGGCGTCTCATGAGACAGTCTCACCCGTCGCTGAGCACGCAGTGATACACCCCGCTGCGTCTCACGATGTCTCACGCGTCGAGGATGAGACTGTCACCGAATTGCGCGAGACTATCGCCCCGGTGCTTGAGGCATTCGATGAGACACCCGCTGTGTCTCATGAGACACCGACCGTTGTCTCACCGCCTGCCGATGAGACACAGCAGATGTCTCGCGTCGACGCCATCCGCATCGCCGAAGAAGCGTACGCCTACCCGGGCACCAAGACGATCAAGCAGGTTGCCGCCGAGACGGGGTATTCCACCGCTCAGATCAACAGGTGGCGTAAGGAGTTCGCCAAGGCCGGCGTCAAGCAGCTCGTCACGACGTCCGTGTAACACCCCGTCAGAAGCCCCGACGACACGGGGCTTCTGGCAGTTCTACTGATCTTCTACTTCTAGTCCCCCTACGCGCGGGTGCGCATAACGCGTGGGCGTGCGTGAGGTTCGGGCGTCGGAGTGGAATAAGTTACCGGGTAGTATACAACACCTGTAGTACGAGGAGAGATCATGGACAGCAACAGCGACCGGCGCGACAGTGAGCAGCGGGGCCGCCCCCGGAATGACCCGCGACGGGATGCCGAAAGCCTCCGTGCCGACGACCGGCGCGAGAGGTACGCGGCGGCGATGTACGAGAAGGCGAACCCCGGGTTCCGTTGGATCGACGCTGTGTCGGCGGGACTGCCCGACTGCGCGTACTGGCGGGAACAGGCCGACGCCGCCATGGCCGTGGCGGATGCGGAGAACAGCAGGGTCACCGCTCGCTACGAGAAGGCGGCAAAGCTGGCAACAGCATGGCAGTCCAACGCCGCGAACCGCGCGACTGACAATGCCCGGATGCGCGCTGAGCTGACACGTAAGACAGCGGCGTATGACGAGCTGGTGGAGACGGCGACGAACACCGTTGACCGTCTCCGCACCGACCTCGACACAGCCACCGGCCTTGGCGAGGCACTGGGGCGGGAGGTGGATCGGGTGAGTGGTGAGCTGGCAGCAGCGACCGACTTGGCCAACAGCGAGATCACGGCCCGGTTTGACGCTGAGGCCACCATCGAGCGCCTGCGCGCCGAGCTGGAGAGCCGAACCAGCGACGACATCGCGGAGGGCTTCTACGACCGGGCCGTTGCCGCGGAGGCCACCATCGAGCGCGTGCATGCGGTGCTGGACAGCGGAAGGTTCGGCCCCGCATTCGGGCTGCGACAGGACATCCGCGCCGCTCTCGCCGACGACAACTAAACAAGTGACCCCCGTCCGGTAGCAGCCGAGCGGGGGTCTGTCATCCAAGGGAGGAAGCCCCATGGACAACAGCGAAGAGAGTACCGCAGTGTCGGTCGTCCTCGGACTGGCCGAACTGCTCGGGCCCTGGGGCGTGGTCACCGTGATCACCCTCGGATGGCTCATGCTCAAGAGCCGCAAGGCCCGCAAGGGCACGGGCAAGGTGGTCGGCAAGCTCATGGGCCGGCTCACGGCCCGGGTCGTACGCTATTTCCGGATCACGCTCTGGGCAGCGCGCATGGGCATCGGCATCCGCCTGGCCCTGCGCCTGCAGAAGGAGCGCTGGCGGAAGATGACCGAGAACCGCCAGCTGGTAGGTCTGAAGCGCGGCAAGGTACAGCGCACCAAGGTCGGTGTGGACATCCACGTCGCCTACGGCGGCAAGCTCACCGCCGACTACGTCCAGGACAAGCTCACCGCCATAGAAACCGGGCTGGCCCTACGCAAGGGCAGTACCCGCCTGGTCGAAGGCGCGACACAGAACCGAGGCGTGCTCCGCATCAGTACCCGCGGCGTCCTGCCGAAGGTGCTCCCTCTGGACGTCCCCCAGGGTCGCGTCAGCATCAAGGACCCGCACCGCCTGGCTCCTAACGAGTTCGGCGAGTGGACGACGCTGAACCTCTGTCAGCGTATCCTCATAGTCGGCGCATCCGGCTCCGGCAAGAGCAGCGCGCAGCGCGTCCTCTCGCTCCCCGTAATCCTCGCTGAGGATGCGGAGCTTGAGGTATGGGATCTGAAGAAGGGCGTGGAATCCCAGCATTACGACGGCCTGGCCGTGCACCGCGTCATCGACGCAGACGGCTGTGTCGAGCGCATCGAGCAGCTGCTGTCGGAGGAACTGGAGTGGCGTGCTCGGGAGATGAAGCTGCTGGGAACATCCACGTGGCCAACATCCCGCACGCACCCCGTCCGCATCATCATGATCGACGAGGGCGCAGCACCGGTGCGCGAGCTGACAGTCAAGCAGCTCAAGCAGCTCGTGACACTGATCGAACAGGCCCGTGCCTTCGGCGTGTTCATCTGGCTCGCCACGCAGTTCCCGACGGATGAGAACTTGCCGACCGAGCTGCGGAGCCAGTTCTCCGCCGTGGTGGCGCTGCTTATGGAGCGTGCCTCAGAGTCTCGCATCGTCTTCGAGGACGGCGTAAAGGACGGCTGGGCGCCTCACCGGCTGCCCGGTGTCGGGTGGTGCCTGCTTCGCGATGCCAAGCACCGTACGCCCGACGTGTACAAGCTCCCGTTCATCGACGAGGCCGTGTTCCGCGACATCGAGCCCGGCAAGGCCAACCCGGCACCCCGGGAACCGGTCGCGCACGCGCCGACCGTGGAGTTCGTCCCCTCGGACGCGGAGATGAGCAGCAAGGACAAGCTCGTCTTCGCACTGCGCTCTGCCGGCCCGGAGGGCGCGCACTACAAGGACCTGATGAAGTTCCTCGACCTCAGCCAGCCCCGCGTGTACCAACTGCGGGACGAGCTGATCGCGGAGAAGCGCATCGAGGTCGTGGGCCGTGGGCGCGTGGCGCTCGTCATGGAAGGGGTGGAGGCGTGAACGAGCTTACGCCCCTGCAGCGAGCAGAGATCGAAGTCGCGAGAGCCGCGCACCAACCGGACTACCTCGCGCTGAGCCTGCAGACCACACAGCGCCTCGCGGAGTCCAACGCCGTCCAGGCGGCAGCGCTGGCGCAGGTGGCGCAGCAGGCCCCGGCAGCGAGACGCACCATCACGCCGGCAGAGCTGGCGACATACGTCCTACTCGGCGGGGTGCTCGTGGCCCTGCTGTTGACCGTGGCGATTGCCGCGCCGAGTGTTCTGGCCCTTTGGCTGGTCGCTCGTAAGATGCTGAACAAGGAACAGCGCAAGTAACACCCAAGGCCCCGCCTTCCCACACCGGGAGGTGGGGCCTTTCGTGCGTCCGGGCTACAGCACGTACGTCCCCTTCGCCGGCAGCGTCACCACTTTCTCCCGCTCGCGCAGCGCCCGTACCGCACGCCGGGCCGTCCCCACCGCGCACCCGTGCAGCTCCGCCAGCTCCCGCTCCCCCGGCAGCCTCGCGCCCTTCGGCAGCCTGCCAGCCCGAATGTCCGCCTCGATGGCGCCTGCCACCCGCTCCCACTCGTACTGGGGTCCCGTCATGCACTGATCGTGCTGCGCCCCGGAGCTGCCCGCCCGTTTAGGTAGCGCTGTACAGCGGTATAGCGCAGTATGGTGCAGTGACAGGGAGGGATCATGGCACAGCAGATCTCAGGGCTACGACGCCTGCCTTTCGGCGAGCCGGGAGGCAGGTCCGGCTATACACCAGTAGGAGGAGACAGCATCGTCACGGCACTGGCGGACGCCATGGAAGCACAGGCCATCGAGGATGCGGAGAAGGTGCTCAGCCTGGCACGCGACGCGATCGGGCCGGACGGAGGCGACGAGAAGACCGTGCGGTTCGCTGCGGCCCGGCTTTGTGAGGCCCTGAGCGCTGCCCTGGCCGTCGCACATGCCCGCGGCGAGCGACTGCCCATAGTTGAGTAGGCCCCCGCACTGCTCCCGGCGTCTGGCATCCCCCGCGCTGGACGTCGGGAGCCTATTCGTGCTCACCACACGGGGCGTCCGCCGGACCAGAGGGCCTTGACGTGGCCGGAGAACCGATCGAACAGGCCGTCGTCCCCGAGGCGACGCAGGTGGAACATAGGAGAATCGTGCCCGAGGAGCGAACTGAGGTGTGGCGTCACCAACATCTCATCATCGAATCCGAACACGCTGAGAGCGATGTGCTGGTCCGAGAAGCGGGCCTCAAGCCCCTCACACGGGTCGTCACGTCGCATCTTCTCCAGCGCGTCCAGCGTGATACGGATGCGCGTGCCCACGGTGAGCGGTACAGCCTCCACGGTTTCCCTGTTGCGTGTGACCTCCGACTCGGGGTCGCCCACCAGGAACCGCACCCGCGTCCCGCTCTTGCACTTGCGTCGCAGCCGATCCGCGAGCGCGGGCTGCTCCTGCCAGAGGAAGTAGTTGGTATACCCGGCGAACACGATGTCGCCCTGCGCCCCGTCGATCAGAGAGGACCACACCGACGTCGGACAGGCGTTGCGATACGGGTACGCGGTGACGATCTCCCTGTCCGGCCCCGTCTTCACCGTCGATCGCAGGCTCTTTGGCCACAACACGTCTGCACTCACTCCAAGGTGTGCCGCTACCTTCTCCCGGATCACTCTATGAGGTGCGCGTGCGGGGTCGGCAATCCAGCGCTCCACTGTCTTAGCCGTCACACCTGCGGCGTCCGCCAGATGACGTGGCCTTACATCAGCAGACTCCATAGCAGTTAACAGAGCTTGATTCAAGACAACCCCCAGGACGTTTGGGCCACTTGGGACACTAGTACACGGCGTCCCAGACGCACCAGCGCAAGGCGTAGACCCGCAGAGCTACCGGGCGTTGACTAAGCGTCAAGAGACTCCACGAGGTGAGCACAGCATGGGATGTGCCGAATGCGAACAACTACGGGCGAGAGAGATCAACGCAATGAAGGTGGCGGACTGGTCCGAGGCGACGGACGCTCGGGTACTGCTGGCGAAGCACCAGCGGGAGGCGCACTCTTCGGACTAGAGACCTTCGTCTACGAGGAGCGCCGAGATCGGGTCGGCAAGGTGACCATAATCAAACCCCCGCATCCGGTCCTGTACGGCATCGAGACGCCTTACGGCTCCGTCGGGTGGGCGTACGAGGAAGACCTACTTCCCGCCACGCCGAACCAGCGACGTGCATGGGAGCGCCAGCGTGACGCCTCGCACCGTCGGTAAGTACGCCGGCCCCCTGTTCGCGCTCGCGGTCGTGCTGTCCCTCCCGCTGGTCGTATGGCTCAGCGTCATCAGCAACCCCCACAACTGAGGAGCAGCATGGCTCAGGACTACCCCAAGGACTACACGGACCGCCCCAAGCACAAGAGCGGCGGCGGAGGCTGCATGGTCGCTGCCCCGGCCCCCCTTCTGGTCGCCGGTAGGGTGGTTGCGGCAATACTTCGGGCAGCTAGGAAGTGATCATGGGCAGGCGTTTCCCCGATTACGGCGACCTGATGGCCCGGCAAGAATTGGAGGGCTACGTAGAGTCGCACCACCGCAAGCAGGCAGGCGATCCGACCCCGCCCCAGCTCCTGTGGGCCTCTCGGGTTGCATACGCGGTTCTGATCGTGGGGACCCTCGTCTGGCTCGCCTACTCGCTGGCGCAGTAGCCACCGACGCATACCGCCCCCGTCGTCCGGACCCCCGTGCCGGATGGCGGGGGCTTTACTGCGTCCGCCTTGCCCCGATGGGTTGCCAAGTACCCCGTACGCCCGTAGAGTTCCCGCATTGGCCCCGTTGGTCGCCTCTCCCCAGTAGCGACCAGCGGGGCTTCTCTACGCGTTCAGCGGACCCATGTAGTCCTCCGCCTCGACCTCCCGCATGATCGCATCCAACTCGTCCTGCATCGGGTCCTCCCCCCGCAGCGCTACGCGGGACGGATTCCATACACGACCCTCCGCCGGCGCCACAACCGCCTGTACGCCGTGCGACAGCAGCATCAAGCGCCGCTCTGCCGTGTCCGCAGCCTCCCAGCGCTGCGCGATCGTCTGCCCCGTCCGCTCAACCTCCCAGCGGGGCTCTTCCACCACCACGCGCACAGCCTCGTCCAGCGCCGCCTGACGCGCCTCCAACTGCCGCAGGACGGCGTCCTTCGCGGTACCCCGCAGACCCGGAAGGGTCGCCGCCAACTCCTCCACGTCCGCGCGGAGCTCGTCCACTGCGGGTGCAGAGGTTCCGCTGGTGAGGGTGCGGCGCAGATAGTGCAGGTCCCCGCGGGTGGAGAGGAACCAGTCGGACACGTGGGATTCGAGCCGCGCTGCTGAGACGGCCACACCCGGGCACTTCGGGCCGGTAACGGGAGCCTTCGCCGCACGGCAGGCGTAGAAGGACGCATCCTTACCGCGCTGCAGCTTGGCGTTTCGGTACAGCGTCTCCCCGCACAGGCCGCAGCGGGCGACGTGCAGCAGCAGGGACGCCTTCGTACGGGGGCGCCGGTTGGTCTGTGCGGCGGCGTTCAACGCCCGCTGTAGGGCCTCCCATTCACCGTCCGACAGCAGGGGCGGGCCGACGCGCACGGGCGCGCCAGAGGCGTCCCTGACGGCCTTCCTGACCCCTCTCTTGCCCTGTACGCGGTAGCCCCGCAGTACCTCACTGCGCAGGTGTTCATACAGCGGCGGATAGGACCAGCGCGCGTAGCCCGGGAACGGGGGCGGGAGCTCCCCACGGAGGGCTTTGCGGTAGTCGGCCGGCGAGAGGACGCCCGTTCGGTTGAGGCGGTCAACTTCGCTGGACAGGGTCACCCCAGCGGACACGCGACGAGCGACCTCCCGCAGCACGGCCGCAGGCTTGGGGTCGATCTCCAGCCGCTTCCCGCCCTCGGTATGCGGGACGAGCCGGAAGCCGTAGGGCGCAGCGCCCCCGAGCCACTTGCCGGCAGAGCGGAGCTCCACGCGGGATCGAAGGATGCGCTGCTGGATCGTGCCACGCTCCAACTCGGCGAAGGCGACCATGATCTGTGTGACGAAGCGGCCGTAGGGCGTCGTGAGGTCGACGAGGCCCTGCGTGTCGGTGGGCGCTATCCCGTGCGCGTCCAGCGTCTCCACGAGCTGAGCGAAGTGTCCCGTGTTGCGGCTGTACCGGTCCACGCTGCGCGCCACGACGACGTCAAGCTGCCCCGCGGCATCGAGGATCTGCCGGAAGCCCTCCCGGTCCTCGGGGCGGATACTGCCGGATACGTTCACGTCTACGGCGACGAGCGCCACCTCCCAGCCTCTCAGGCGGCACAGAGCGCGTCCGTCCTCTTCCTGAGTGGCGATACTGGTACTGCTGTCGTCATCGCGGCTGAGACGGCAGTAGATGGCTGCACGCTTGGGTCCCTGTTCCATACGTACATACTACGCTCCGCACCCGCGCCGGGCGGACCCTTCAGGAAGATGTGGTGCCGGCCGGCGGCCGCCACCTCCAAGGCCCGGCGTGCGCTGCTCTGCCCCGCGACTTCTGCCATGTCCACCGGCCGCGCCGCGGGTCTGCCGAATCCGCCTCCCCAGCCGGTGCCGGGGACGGCCGGCCCCGGCCCGCATCTGTCTCCCCCCGCGGCCATGCCCTCCGAGAGCTGACCGGGGACCTCGTCCGGCAACGGCTCGTCGTTGAGGAGGGCGATCAGCCGGCCCAGACTCCGTACGCCCAGGACGGAGACGTCGGGCACCAGGGACGCCTCCGGAACCGTCTCCTCAGGCACCACGACCTGCCGGCATCCCGCCTCCACGGCGGCCAGCACGGCGGGAAGCACTCCCCGCACCGGGCGGACCCGGCCGTCGAGTCCCAGTTCACCGATCATCATCAGATCAGTGAGGGTGCGGGGATCGATCCGCTCCGCCGCCCCCAGTACGGCGCATGCAACTGCGAGATCGAATCCGCTGCCGCTTTTCGGTACTGCGGCAGGGCTGAGGCCGACGGTGAGCTTCTTCTGCGGCCAGTCCGCACCCGAGTTGACCACCGCTGCCCGTACGCGGTCGCGGCTCTCGCTCAGGCTCTTGTCGGGCAGCCCCACCAGCGTGAAGGTGGCGACGCCCGGCTCGAGGTCGGCCTGCACCTCGACGACGACGCCCTCCACCCCGACCAGGGCCACCGAGCACGTACGGGCGAACCCCATCAGGCGATCCCCCGTGCGTGCTGGACCATCGGCGCTCCGCGGTCCGGCAGCAGCACACCGACCAGATCGATGCGCACACCCCCGCGGGGCGGCTGCCCGTACCGCGTGATCCAGCGCTCCGTCAGCCAACGGGAGGCGAGCCGTCTCAGCCGGGCAGACTTCGCAGGGGTGACGGCCGCCATCGGGTGCTCGAAGGTTCCACCGCCGCGCCCTGCCCGCCGCGTCTTGACTTCGCAGATCACCAGCGCGTCCCGGTCACGCGCGACGATGTCCAGTTCCCCCTCCACACAGCGCCAGTTCCGCTCGAGGACCGCCATTCCGGCTGCACGGAGCCTCCGTGCAGCCACGTCCTCGCCGTACCGGCCGAGTGCTTTGCGTGCGCTCATCCGCACCACCTCCGTCACCGACTGTGACGGACGCAGACCAGCATCGGAGAAACGGATGGATTTCTGTGGATAACCCTTGGGCTGTGGAGAAGCTCTTGACTCCGCCGAGTGAAGAGCACATGGTTCACAGCCGCTGAATCGGGCTGCGTGAAAAGAAGGCCGGGAGGGAGGGGAGAACGCGGAACGTCACGGGCTCAGCTCTTGAAGCCGGAACCTTCCGGCAGATCGAGTTCGCTCTTGTTCAGCTCCTCGATGTTCACGTCCTTGAAGGTCAGCACACGCACCTGCTTGACGAATCGGGCGGGCCGGTACATGTCCCACACCCACGCGTCCGCCATCGACACCTCGAAGAAGACCTCACCCTGTACCGAGTGCACCTGCATCTCGTAGTCGTTGGTGAGGTAGAAACGCCTCTCGGTCTCGATCACGTACTTGAAGAGACCGACGACGTCCCGGTACTCCCGGTAGAGCTTCAGCTCCATCTCGGTCTCGTACTTTTCGAGGTCCTCGGCGCTCATGGCGTGTTTTCCCCTTCAGCGGTGCGTCTCCCCCATTGTGCGTCAGCCGCGTGCGCCCCGTCCTGCCCGCCGCGCGATCGGGCCGTACGCTGCACCGCCCAGGATCATCAGCGCCCCCACGACGATGGCGACGACCAGCGGCGCGAGTGGCCCCGGGGTGGACGTTCCGCCCGGCAGCGAGGAGAACCCACCAGGGCGCGCAAGCATCCCCAGCCCGCTCATCGGCCAGGCGACGGCGTCGACCCGTGCGTTGACGGCGGACCTGGGTACGGCTCCGTGATCGCCGTCCGTCATGTGCACACGGGAGTCGACCGAATCCATACGGTGATCACCGAGGAGGAAGAGCCTGCCCTCAGGCACCGTCGTCTTCTTGAAGGGGGGCTGGGAATCCGGCCCGGTGTCCTTGAGGTACGGCTCGTCGACCGTCTTGCCGTTGACGGACAACTGTCCCTGCTCGGTGCAGCAGGTGACCTTGTCGCCGCCGGTGCCCACGACGCGCTTGACCATCGGGACCGAACCCCAGACAGAGTCCTGGAAGACGACGACATCACCGCGTCGCACCTCGTCGCCGTCTATCCGCTCGGCCAGGACCCGGTCTCCCGCCTTGACGGTGGGGTCCATGGAGTTCGTCGGCACGGTGTACGGCTGGTAAAGCACAGCACCCCAGGCGAAGGCTCCCAGGAAGAGCACACACCCGACGGCCACGACCAGCCCCGACAGCACGTGTCCGAGGCGGCCGTGACTTGTGTCGGTACGTCCAGCGTTGCCCATTCCCGCACTCCCGGTCAGCTCGCCACAACGATTTGGGCGCACCTTACCCGTGGTACAGGACTCCGCGTACCGGGATGTTCATTCCCCCCTGACCGACGGCTCGCCGCTCACTGCGACGTTCACATCGGCGTTCGCATCGGCGTTCAACCGCCTGCGCCGGCGCCACAGCACGAGCGGCACGGCACCCGCCAGACCGAGGGCTGCCGGGGCACTCTCGACAGCCGCCTTGGCGGAGAGTCCCTTCTGCTCGAAGGTCTCGGGCACCGGAAGCGTCGACCAGCGCGTCAGCGGCCAGGCGACGACGACTGCCCGGCCCACGACCTTGTCGGCCGGGACGGTTCCGCCGTCGACCTTCTGGTGGAAACGGGAGTCGAGGGAGTCCTGCCGGTGGTCGCCCATCATCCACAGTCGGCCCTCGGGCACCTCGACCGGTCCGAACGGCTTGTCGTCACAGGGGGTGTTGCCCGGGAAGAGGTACGTCTCGTCCAGCGGCTTGCCGTTGACCTCGACCTGCCCGCCCCGGCTGCACTGGACGGTGTCGCCGCCCACGGCGATCACACGCTTGATCAGGTCCTGCTCGGCGGCGGAAGGCATCAGCCCGACGAAGCTGAGTGCTTCCTGCACCGCGCCTCCGACGCCGCTCGGCTCGGGCACCGGTGATTCGCTCAGCCAGCCGCCCGGGTCGTGGAATACGACGATCTCTCCGCGCTCGGGCTCGGAACCGAACCACGGCGTCAGCTTGTCGACGAGTACCCGGTCCCCGACTTGCAGCGTGTTCTGCATCGAGTTCGACGGGATAGAGAACGCCTGCACCAGAAACGTCTTGATCAACAGCGCGAGAACCAGCGCGATACCGATCAGCAGCGGCAACTCCCGCCAGAACGACCGCTGCCTGCCGCCACCGCTTGTGCGTCCGGGCTCACTTCTGGTGCCGTCTTCCGCACCCGCGCTCACGCTGATGTCACTGCCTCTCTCTGCGGTCGACGGCGCGTCGCGCGCCGCGATCTGTACTTCGGGGCCGGAACCGGGTGCGTCAGGGCGCTTGCCTTCCGTTCCACCGTCGCCCTTGTTCTCGCCCTCGCCGGAACCGGAACGAGCGCCGACCGCCAAGTCCCCCACAATCACTCCTCAGAATCCACTGCCGCCTGCCCGACAGCCGGGACAGGCCCACCACACCCATAACGAGCGGGAGTTCCGCAGGGATCGGATATTGCGTCACACGGTTGTCGCCCGCGGCCTGTCGGGGTGTCAGACCACCCTCGGCCTGCGGGACGGAAGAGTACGCGTCGGTCTCCTCCAACTTGCCCCAGTGGTCGAACGGCCACGCGATGACCACGGCACGTCCGACGACCATCTCTTCGGGAACGGCGCCGTCGCCCTTGTCGCGGAGGTGGAAGCGGGAGTCGGCGGACCGGGAACGGTGGTCCCCCAGCACGAACACGCGACCGTTCGGCACGTTGACGTCGAATTTGATCTGCGAGGGCTTGTTGCCCGGGAACAGGTACGGCTCCTCGATCGGCTTGCCGTTGACCGTCACCTTGCCGGCCGCGTCGCAGCACTTGACCTTGTCGCCACCGACTCCGACCACACGTTTGATCAGGTCCTGCTCGCTGTCCGAGGGAAGAAGCCCGATGAACGTCAGGAACTGCTTGCCCTGCTTGACCCCGACGGGATCTTCCTTGCGCTGCTCACTCGCGGGCAGCCAGCCGCCCGGGTCCTTGAAGACGACGACGTCGCCACGCTGGGGCTTGGTCCCGAACCACGGGGTCAGTTTGTCGACCAGCACCCGGTCCCCGACACGGATGGTGTTCTCCATCGAGCCGGACGGGATGACGAACGCCTGGACGAGGAACGTCTTCAGCACCAGCGCGATGGCGAGAGCGACGACCACGAGGATCGGTATCTCTTTGGTGATCGACAGCCTTCTGCGCCGCTTCGCCCGCCTCGCGGCCAGCCGCCGCTCCGCCCGGCCGCCGCTGGGCCCGGTGGGGATTCCCAGCCGTTCGTCCCGGGTCTCACGGCCCGCCAGTGTGGCCGCGCGCGCGTTGACGACGCCCAGCGGCATCGTCTCGCCGGTGATGTTGGGAGGCATGGGGCCGGGTGGCTGATCGAAGCCCCCCGGCGCCCCGACCATGCCGGGGGCCCGGGTTGTGACCGCCCCGCCGGCTGCTGCCGGGCTGTAGGGCGGTGGGGCTGCCTCTGCCGAGGTACCGAAGTAGTCGAACGGTTCGCTGTAGTCGTACTCACCGGAGTAACCGGAGCCGCCGTGGGCGCCGTTGGGGACAGCGGCGCCGTTCCCTCCGTAGCCGTTGCGGCTGTATCCGTTTCCGCCGTAATTGTTCGTGCCGTTCGCACCGTTGGGGTTGGGGCCGGGACGGGCGAAGGGATTGCCGTCGCCGTCGCTCGGCACACCGTAGTCGTAACGGTTCCGCCCGCCTGGACCCTGGCGGCCTTCGTGGACGGGACCCGCGCGGTCAGCCATGGGCACCTGCCTCAGCGCTCTGTACCGACCCCCAGTGCTTCATCGGCCATCCGATCCCGTCGGCCCGGCCGATCACCCGCTCCACGGGCACGGTTCCGCCGCCGGGGTCGCCGAGGTGGGCCCGGGAGTCGCTGGAATCGGAACGGTGATCCCCCATCACCCACAACCGCCCTTGCGGTACTTCGATATCGAACGGTACTGCTGAAGGCTCATCACCCTCATGCAGGTAGTCCTCGTCGAGCGGAACACCGTTTACCTCGATCCTTCCCCGCTTGTCGCAGCAGCGGACCCGGTCCCCGCCGACGCCGATCACACGCTTGACGTAGTCCGTCTCCTCCGGCCTCATCAGACCGACCGCAGCACCGGCCTTGCGCACAAAGCCGGTTACCGGACTGCCGCCCGGCCCCTCCTCCTGGACGAAAGACTCCCTGCCGTCAAAGACCACAACGTCTCCGCGGCCCGGAGAGTTGCCGATTCGGTAGGCCAGCTTGTTGACCAGAATGCGGTCCCCGACCTTGAGGGTGGGGGCCATCGAGGAAGAGGGGATCAGAAAAGGCTGCACCACGAAAGCGCTGACCAGCAAGAGGACGCTGAGCAGCAACGCCGCACCCGCATACAGGCGAGCGGAGCGTGACCAGCGTCTCCGCCCCTGCTTCACGGGGGCTGAGACACGGTCGCGCTCCGCGTCGTCCTGCTGCTGTGCGTCGGTGGTCATCGAACAGCAAGCCTAGCTGCCCGACGGACTGCCGACAGGGCGATCAGTTCTCGCGCTTCTCCTTGATCTTGGCGGCCTTGCCGCGGAGCTCGCGCAGGTAGTACAGCTTGGCGCGGCGGACGTCACCGCGGGTCACGACCTCGATCTTCTCCACGATCGGGGTGTGCACGGGGAAAGTGCGCTCCACGCCGACGCCGAAGCTGACCTTGCGGACAGTGAACGTCTCACGGACGCCCGCGCCCTGGCGGCGGATGACGACGCCCTTGAACTGCTGGACACGGGAGCGGTTGCCCTCGATGACTCGCACGTGCACGTTGACCGTGTCACCGGGGCGGAACGCCGGGAGGTCGTCCCGGACGGAGGCTGCGTCCACGTGGTCGAGAAGCTGCGACATGACCGTCTGCTTTCCTCGCCGATGCCACAGGTCATCAGCGGAATGATCGTAATGATGATTGGGGAGCACCACTTCCGTGCGGGCGTCGGTCCCCCTGTGGCAGGGTCGCGCGCCGGGAGTGGGGCAGCCGCTCATTCTTCCACGTGTGCCCCGGTCGGCCAAAATCGGCCGTCCTCGCCCTGGCTCCATCCGAGTTCCGTGAGCGTCGCGCGGTCCTTCTTGTCCAGCGCCGCAGGGTCGCACCGGGCGATGAGATCGGGCCGGTTGGCGCTCGTACGGGCCAGGGCCTGATCCCTGCGCCAGCGGGCGATGCGGCCGTGATGCCCGCTGAGCAGCACATCCGGGATGCCGCGGCCCCGCCACTCCGGCGGCTTCGTGTAGACGGGTCCCTCCAGCAGGTCGGCCATCGCCCCTGCCGCGAAGGAGTCGTCACGGTGTGACTCCGCGTTGCCGAGCACTCCGGGCACCAGACGGGCGATGGCCTCGACCATCACCAGGACGGGGGCCTCGCCTCCTGCGAGTACGTAGTCGCCGATGGAGACCTCGCGTACGTCCAGGTGTTCGGCGTACTCGTCGATGACGCGTCGGTCGATGCCCTCGTACCGCGCGGGGGTGAAGACGAGCCACGGGCGCGCGGAGAGTTCGACCGCCAGCTCCTGGTCGAAGGGGCGCCCGCTGGGGGTGGGCACGATCAGCACGGGGGACGCCGCCTCCGCTGCGGCGGACGCGATGACCTCGTCGAGAGCCTCGCCCCACGGTTCGGGCTTCATGACCATGCCCGGACCGCCGCCGTAGGGGGTGTCGTCCACGGTGTGGTGCTTGTCGTGGGTCCACCGGCGCAGATCGTGCACCCGTACGTCGAGCAGGCCGCAGGCGCGGGCTTTGCCGACGAGGGAGACGTTCAGCGGTTCCAGGTACTCGGGGAAGATGGTGACGACGTCGATCCTCACCGCGCGTCGTCCTCACCCTCGGACGTCGCGCCGTCCCGGGTCCCCCCGGACTCCGCGTCGCTTTCGTCGAGCAGTCCGGGGGGCGGGTCGACGAGGATGCGCTGGGCTTGCAGGTCGATCTCAGGCACGATCTCGGCGACGAACGGGATCAGCGCCTCACTGCCGTTCTCCCGCCTGACGACCAGCAGGTCCTGCCCGGGCGGGTGTGCCACTTCCTCGACCCTGCCGACGGCTGTTCCGCCGAGGGTCACCACGTCGAGATCGATCAACTGGTGATCGTAGAACTCCTCGGGGTCCTCCGGGCGTTCGTCCGGATCGACCTCGGCGATGAGCAAGGTGTTGCGCAGCGCCTCTGCCGCACTGCGGTCGTTCACGCCCTCGAAGCGCAGCAGGAGCCGGCCGCTGTGGACCCGTCCGCGCTCGATGGTCAGCGGTCCGGTGCCGGACGGGTCGGTGGCCAGCACGGTGCCCGGGCCGAGCCTCGACTCCGGCTCGTCCGTGCGTACTTCCACGGTGACTTCGCCCTTGATGCCGTGGGCGCGGCCGATGCGTGCGACGACTAGCTGCACTGTGCCCTCTCCGTGCTTACCCGTTCGTAATGTCCAACTGTCCGCCGCGGCCGGGGCGTCGGTACGTCCAGCTCCTCCACAGCTCCGCTCCTGTACGGGCGGGCTGACCGGCGGACGCAGCGCGAGTCGGCGCCGCCCCTGCACGAACACGGGCCGGAGACGGCCAGTTGCCGTCTCCGGCCCGTGCCGGTACTGCTTCGGGGCCGCTCAGCGGACCTGGTCGACGTCGACGAGGTCGACGCGGACACCACGGCCGCCGAGGGCGCTGACGACGGTACGCAGGGCGCGAGCCGTGCGGCCGCTGCGACCGATGACCTTGCCGAGGTCGTCGGGGTGGACCCGGACCTCCAGCACCCGGCCACGACGCAGGGTGCGGGACTCGACCTGCACCTCGTCGGGGTTGTCGACGATGCCCTTCACCAAGTGCTCGAGGGCCTCCTCGAGCATGCTCAGGCCCCGGTCGACTCGTTGGAGGACTCGGCCTTCTCGGCCTCGTCCGCCTTCTTGTCGGACTTCTTGGCCTTCGGGGTGATCGCCTCACCCTTGGGCTCGTCCGCCGACTCCTTGGCGGCAGCCTCGAAGAGGGCCTTCTTGTCCGCCTTGGGCTCGGCGACCTTCATCGGCTCGGGGGCGGGCAGACCCTTGAACTTCTGCCAGTCACCGGTGACCTTGAGGATGGCCGCGACCGGCTCGGTGGGCTGCGCGCCGACACCCAGCCAGTACTGGACGCGCTCCGAGTCGACCTCGATGCGCGAAGGGTTCTGCACCGGGTGGTAGAGCCCGATCTCCTCGATCGCACGGCCGTCGCGGCGCGTACGGGAGTCGGCCACGATGATGCGGTAGTGCGGGGAACGGATCTTGCCCAGTCGCTTCAGCTTGATCTTGACTGCCACTGCTGTGGTGTCTCCTGGTCTTGACGTGGGTGGACACGACGGGTGGCCACGTGGGGTTGCGGTACCCGGATGTCCGATGGACGCGTCAGTCGGAGGAGAGAGGGGTCCTGTGCGACTGTCGAGTACAGCCGCCCATGATGCCACATCTGACCCGGGTGGCCGAACCTGCCCTGTGGGGCCCCCACCCCGTTCGCGGCCGCTGCCCGGCGGTCTCCGGTGACATCGCCGACAGACTGCGGATGCTCCAGAGCCGGTTCGGTCAGCAGCATGTCGGGAGGCCCGCGCGCCGCTCCGGCCCACCGGGCCTCCCGGCATGGAGAGACCACTCGCCGCCCTCACCTCGGGCCGCTCCAGCGAGGCGCACACGCACGCCGCCGGAGCCTTCGGTCAGCCGACGGCCGCAGCGACTGCCTGAACTCTGTCGGCTGCGGGGACCGACTCGCCCGCCGGGTCCGGAATGCGGAACTGCTTGCCGCACGCTCCGCACATGATCGGGGCCTGCGCCAGGACCGAAGGCACGACGCGGACGTTCCGCCCGCAGTCGCATACGGCCTTGACCCGCACGCCGCCCCCGGACGAGCCGTGCCGGGCGGCCGGCCCGCGGAAGCTGCTTCCGGTGTCGGTCTCCGTCGCCGCGCTGTATGCCTTCAACGCCCGCTGCAGGCGCTCGCTCGTGGGGCGGTAGCGCCGTCTCGTGTCGGGAGAGGGGCTCACGAGCGAGAATCCGCTGCTCGGGTGTGGCTCCTCGGGGTGTACCAGGCCCAGTTCCTCGGCGATCGCGAGGAATCTGCGGTTGTGGTAGCGGCCCGCGCGGGACGTGTCACGGATGCCGCGCGCGGCGGCGATGCCGTGAACGGCCTCGTGCAGCAGCCGCTCGAAGGAGAGTCCGCTACCGCATGCGGACGAGGACTCTCCGATCAGTGATTCGGGGGCAGCGAGGTCAGGCAGCTCGGAGTGGTGCCTTTGAATGTCGGCCCAAGCAGCTGCCAGCTCGGCGGCGAGGACTGGTGGTGTCGTGCTCACGTCGTGCTCAACGAGTCGGACCGCCTCAGTGTTCCGATTCCGGGGCAACCTAAATAATTTGCACGTACCGGTCAGTCCCCGCCGAGTCTCTCCGAGCGGGCGGTCGTGACGGAATCGTGGAGAATCCACACAGCCGACACAACCCGGACCTACCTCCGGATAGACCCGGTCGGTAGCGATCGGTACACCTGGGTGACCATACCGACATAGCCCGGAGCCCCACCAACCGGGGTATCCCCTGGTCATTGGCAATATCCGGGATTCTGATTACTATCCGCCCATGCCTCACCACGCCGACGAGCGTTTCCTGACTCGTAACGGCATGGCCGCCCGTCAACTGGCCGCGTTGCTGCTGAATCACGCCCCCCAGAGCCGCCTCCCGAGACTGCGCGACTTCGCGGGCGAGCTGAAGGTGGGCAACGGAACCGTCCAGGCAGGGCTGCAACTGCTGGAGGAGGCAGGCGCCGTCGAGACGAAGGCGCGCGGACACCTCGGTACGTTCCTCATACGGGCCGACCGCGCCGCCCTCTGGCGGCTGGCCGGCCTCGGCACGCTCCTCGCGGCGATGCCGCTGCCGTACTCGCACCGCTACGAGGGCCTCGCGACGGGGCTCAAGGCCGCCTTCGAGGAGGCGGGAGCACCGTTCGCCGTCACCTTCATGCGAGGCGCCTCCACGCGGCTCGCGGCGCTCCTCGAACGCAAGGCGGACCTCGTCGTCCTGTCCCGCTTCGCCGCGGACCGGCTCACCGCCGACCACCCCGTGGAACTGGTCGCCGACTTGGGGCCGGGAACGTACGTGGGATCGCACGGACTGCTGCTCCGGCGCGGCGTCTCACTGGAGGCGAAGCGGCTCCGCGTCGCGGTCGACTCCTCTTCCGAGGACCTCCGGATGCTGACTGCCCGTGCGTTCGCAGGCCGTGAGGACGTCGAATGGGTGGAGTCGTCGTACATGCAGCTGCGCGGGCTCTTCGCCCGGGACCGCGTGGACGCGACGGTGTGGAACCTCGACGAGGTGAGCGACCACCTCGGCCCCGACGTCGAAGTGGTGCCCCTGCGGGAGGAGATCGTCCGCGAGCTCGCACAGCGCAACTCGAGCGCCGCCCTGATCGGGCGCACAGGCGAGGGGGACGCCCTCGGAACAGTGCGGTCCTCGCTGGATTTCGGACTCGTGACGCGGGTGCAGGGAGAGGTGCTGCGGGGCGAACGCGTACCGCAGTACTGAGAAAGCACAGCACCGGGGGTCCTCAAAAACCAGAATCCTGGTTATTGTCATGCCTGGTGAGAGCGCCCGCGGAAGGACATGCCATGGAGGAGAAGCTGGCCCTTCGGATTCGGCTGTTCCGTGAGAGCGGTCAAGTACGCGCGGACGTGGCCGACTTCGTCCGGGTGGAGCTGGAGGCCCTGGCCGAGGAGGGCCGCAGCGTCACCGAGGAGACGGCGGGGATGCTCACCAGTCATCTGATGATGGCGCTCAACAGGGCGCAGAACGGTGAGTCGATCGAGGAGTCCCCTGCGGAAGGGGACATCGCCGCCGAACTCGCCGAAGTACCCGCTGCCGTCGAGGCGGCGCAGCAGATCACCGCACGGGCCGAACGGACGCTCGGAGCCTCCCTGCCCTCCTCCGAAGTCGGCTTCCTGGCGCTGCACCTGGCAGTGCTCGACCGGCGGTCTCCGGTGGGACAGGCGGCGCCGGAGCATACCGACGGCTGACGCCGGGCCGCTGCGCCCGGCGACACACAGCACCGCATCGGCGCTGGACCGGCGCACACCAGCAGCGAAGCCGCGTACAGCAGAAAGGAGATCCGCCGTGACGAAGATCCTCACCGGTGGCGTCGGCAAGGCCCAAGTCGCCGAAGCCCTCGGCGAACTGGGCATCGGCGGGCTTGAGGTCACCGTCTCCAACGACATGGAGGCGGCGATGAAGCTACGCGCCGGCCAGGCCGACTACTACCTGGGCACCTGTCACACCGGCGCCGGTGCCTCCCTGGGAGTGCTGCTCGGAGTGCTGGGCAGCGGCACGTGCCACACCTTCGGGCGACGCGTCCCCACCGAGGAGGACGTCGCCGAACTTCTCGACAGCGGCAAGAAGGTCTTCGGCTTCGGCATGGACCAGATCTCCGCCACCACACCCGTGATCGCCCATGCCATCGCAGCACGCGCAGCCTGACCACCGGCCGCCCGAGCCTTCTGACCGCTCGACCAGGTCCAAAGGAGCAGCCCTGTGAGCACCCTTCTGGCCGGCGCGGTGAGCGCGGGCAAGCACAGTCTCGACCTCTCGCTGGCACAGCAGGTCACCGTCGTCGTCCTGTGTGCACTGACGGCCCTCATATCCCATATGGCGCTGGCCGTGTTCAACGACGGCGTACGGCCCTTCATGCTGGACTTCATCCAGGGCAACAGCACGCGCAACGCCACCACCGCTGTCTCCTTCGGACTGTCCGCCGGGTTCATCTTCGGGCTGGGGGCGCCGATGGCGCTCTCCACCGGAGTGCTCAATCCCTGGCTGCTCTTCCTGCCGACCGACGTGCTCGGCATCCTCTCGCCGAAGAAGTGGATAGCCCCGCTGCTGGGCGGTGCGTGGGGTGCCGTGATCATCTTCGGGCTCAACGGCGCCAACGAGGTCGCGCACGACCTGCCCGTCGACTTCCTCACCGCCATGCAGGAGATGTCGACGCCGATCCTCTTCCTCTTCACGCTCTTCCCTGTGCTCGCCATCACCCGGCAGTTCGGCAAGCTCCGCGGTGCCGTGGCCGGGGTGGTGGAACTGGCGCTGGTGATCGTGACGATGAAGCTCTGGCCCGACGTCTTCCCGGGCGCTCCGGCCATGGCGGTCGGAGTGGTGACGCTGATCGGCTTCGCCGTGGCCAAGGACATGCGTCAACGGCGCGCGGAACGGGCGGAGAAGGCCACATCGGAGAAGGGCTCGCAGGAGGGTGCCGCGTCGCAGCAGAACGATGCGGACGACGACCCGATGCAGTCGCTGTTCAGTGCGAGCGCGGCCCGGCTGCGTCGTCACCTTCCGATCTTCATGGTGCTCGGCGCAGGCGTCTGCCTGCTCGCGCAGATGCACGTCTTCGGCGGCGGAGAGGCGACGAGCTTCCTGATAGCCGACGGCGACTACTCGGGCGCCGCCCAGGTGGACTTCTACCGCGTCTTCGGCTTTATCCCACTGATCGCCACCACGGCGCTCGCCTCCGGCGCGTACGCCATAGCCGGATTCACGTTCGTCTACCCGGTCGGTTACCTGCTGCCCAGTCCGTGGCTGGCTCTCCTCGCGGGTGCCGCGATATTCGCCGTGGAAGTTCTGGCGCTGTCGTGGATCGGGAAGGTGCTCGGCAGGCTGCCGTCCGTACGCGACTCGTCCGAGCATCTGCGCAACGCGATCAGCGAGAGCCTGTGGCTGGCCATCCTGTTCGGTTCTCTGCTTGCCGCCAACACGATGGGCGGCGGGCTCGGCATCCTGATCGTGGGCGGTCTCTACCTGCTGAACGAGGCGATGGGACGAGTCGTGGTGCGGATGGCGGCCGCGCCCGCCGCGGTACTGGCGGGCGGTGTGCTGCTCAATCTTCTGCACTGGCTGGACCTGTTCACCCCGGTCAAGAGCTGAACGGGCAGGCGTCCGCGTCCCGGCCGAGCGCGTCCGTCGGCCTTCAGGAAGGCACGAGCACCATGCACGAGCCGCACCGTCCCCGACTTTCTCCGTCCTCCGTCACGACCGGGCCGTCGGCGCAGGCGGCCCCGGCCGCACCGCTGCGCACCGTCACGGGAGAGCTGTCGCCTGTGCTCGTGGACGGGCCGGTTCTCGCACACGAGCATCTCGCTCTCGACCTCTCGCGCGAGACCGACACCACTGCTGTGCTGGGGCCTGATCATCTTGAGCCTGTCGCGGCCGAACTGGCGGAGCTCCACGGCGAGTACGGGCTCTCGCTCGTCGTGGAACTGACCTGTCGCGGCATGGGGCGCGATGTGAAGGCGCTCGGCGAGATCTCCGAACGGTCGGGGGTCGGTGTGGTCGCGGCAACAGGCTGGTACTACGAGCGGTTCCACCCGCCCGGTGTCGAGTCCCTGAGCGAGTCCGAACTCGTCGACCTGCTCGTGCAGGACATCCAGGACGGCATCGACTCGACAAACGTGCTCCCAGGTGTCGTCGGCGAGGTCGGCAGCCACGGTGACGAACCGAGCAGTGCGGAGGTCCGCACGCTCTCCGCGGCTGCCCGTGCAGCTGTGGAGACAGGCCTGTCCGTGGCCACTCACGCGCAGTTGGGGCGCGGTGGCCTCGCGCAACTGGAACTGCTCACCAAGGCGGGCCTGCCACCGCACCGGCTCGGCATCGGGCATCAGGACCTGCTCGACGACTCCGCAGTCCACCGCGAACTGGCAGCGGCCGGCGCGTACGTCTCCTTCGACACCATCGGCAAGGAGAGCTATCAGAGCGATGGGACGCGACTGCGGCTGCTGCTGGCCCTGCTGGAGGCCGGCCACGCGGACAGAGTGCTGCTCAGCTGCGACGTGTCACGGTTCGGCTATCTGCGCAGCGAGGGCGGCCCGGGATACGGCCACCTCTTCCGGTCGTTCCTCCCGCGGGTGAGGGCTGCGGGAGCCGACGACGACCTGATCGATCTGCTGACGCGCCGCAATCCGCTGCGCTTCCTTACAGGCGGACACAGCCTTAGGGATCGCACGGACGACAAGGAGCTGTGAGATGAACGTGCAACTGCCGCAGACGTTCCCGCTCCCCACCGTTCTGCTGGACGAGGCGGTCCAGCAGCAGTTCCGGCTGATGGAGTGCACGGCACGCCACTTCGAGGGACAACAGCTGTTCGAGCCGGATGTCGGTGTCGTACCGGACCTGGGCAGACCTCGTACGACTGCACGCGTGGAAGCAGTGTTGGCCGAGTTCTTCGGTACGGAATCGGCGGCACTGGTGCAGGGCGCGGGCACAGGGGCGATCCGTGCCGCACTTTCCGCGGCAGTCACTCCAGGGGAGGAGCTGCTCATCCACAAGGCGCCGGTCTACCGCACCACGCAGGTCACGCTGCGCGGCCTGGGCGTACGCACGGTGGAGGCCGATTTCAACGACCGGGAGGAGCTGGACCGGGCCCTGTCCAGCGACCGCTTCCGCCACGCGTACGTACAGCACACCCGGCAGCGCCTCACCGACTCCTACTCCCCGGGCGAGGTCCTCGCGGCCTGCCGGGCGGCCGGCGTACGCACAGTGGTCGACGACAACTACTCCGTCTTCCGCGTGCCGTCCTGCGGTGTCCAACTGGGCGCAAGCGCCTCCTGCTTCTCCCTCTTCAAGCTGCACGGCCCCGAGGGCGTCGGCGCAGTCGTCGGCTCCCGCGACCTGATCGAACGGGTGCAAGCCGACAACTACTCGGGAGGCGGTCAGGTCCAGGGGCACCAGGCGCTCGACGCCCTGCGCGCGCTGACGCACGTGCCCGTCATGTGGGCACTTCAGTCACGCACCGGCGCCGAGGTCGCCCAGCGCCTTCAGGCAGGTGAGGTCCCCGGGGTGGCCGAGGTGCGCATCGCCAACGCTCAGGACCGCTGTCTGCTGGTGCGCCTGGAACACCCCGTCGCCCGTGAACTGCCCGCGTTCGCAGCGCGTCACGGGGCCGCTCCCTACCCGGTCGGCTCCAACTCGCGGTACGAGATCGCGCCGCTCTTCTACCGCATGTCCAGCTCGTCGCTGGACGACGCACCGGAGCTGGCCGACTGGACCGTACGGATCAACCCCATGCGGGCAGGAGCGGACCTCGTGACGCACATCCTCCGGCGTGCCCTCGAAGACCTCTACGCCGCGCACGATCTGTCCGCCGTCCGGAAGGGCTGACCTTGTTCCTCGACACCGTCCTCGTCCGCAACCCCGAGCTGGCCGAGGCAGCTGCCGTACTGCACGACAAGGGCGCGATCCCGCCGGACACCTACGTCATCGACCGCGACACCGTGGAGGCGAACGCCGAACTGCTGGCCGGCGAGGCCCGGCGGCTCGGACTCAGCCTGTGGTTCGTGGTCAAACAGCTCGGCCGCAACCCGGAACTCATCCGGGCGGTTGCCCGTCACCTGCCGGAGGCCGCGGCCATCGACGCACCGGAGGCACGTGCGCTGCACTCTGCCGGAGCGCGGCCCGGCAACGTGGGTCACCTGGTCCAGGTGCCCCGGCGTGCGCTGCCGGAAGTGCTGGCCTGGCGCCCCGCGGCCGTGACCGTCTTCGACGCCGACAACGCACGGGCCGTCTCAGCAGAGGCCGTCCGGCAGAACATCGTCCAGGACGTGCTCGTCCGTTTGGAGGCCGCGCCGGAGTCCGTCTATCCGGGGCAGGACGGCGGCGTCCCGCTCCAGCAGCTGGACGCGTTCGCTGCTGAAGCCGAGGCGCTGCCCGGCATCCGGATCGCCGGTGTGACCGGCTTCCCGTGCGTGCTCTGCGATCCCCGGACGGGTACTCCGCAGCCGACAGCGACGTTCGCCCTGCTCC
Source organism: Streptomyces ovatisporus (assembly GCF_042653885.1). Lineage (NCBI taxonomy): Bacteria > Bacillati > Actinomycetota > Actinomycetes > Kitasatosporales > Streptomycetaceae > Streptomyces > Streptomyces ovatisporus. The sequence continues at coordinate 634,102 of NZ_JBHSFH010000004.1, read as the reverse complement.
GGAAGGCACACGCGCAGTTGACGGGCCGCGGCCACACCGACCTCAAGCTCAGTGCACCGAGCGCCACCTGCGTCGCGAGTCTGCCCTTGCTGGCGGAATTCGGCGCGACGCACGGAGAACCGGGCCACGCGCTCACCGGTACGACGCCGCTGCACGCGGTCGACCAGGACCAGCCCGAGCGTCCGGCCTACGTCTACGTCACCGAGGTCTCCCACACGCTCGCCGACGGCCGTCCCGCACTGCACGGCGGCGGCTTCTACCCGCGTGCAGACATCAGGGACGCGCTGCTGTACCGCACAGGCACACGACTGCGCGTGCAGGACATGCCTGCTGAGAACATCGACTACTACCGGCTGCTCTCCGCACCTGCTCCCGGTCAGACGAACGCGGGGGAATCCGCCCCGGCAGATGTACGCGCAGGTGACACGGCAGTGCTCGCGTTCCGCACCCAGATCTTCGTCACGCGCAGCAACGTCGCAGTCGTCTCCGGGCTGTCCTCCGGCGCACCGAAACTGACGGGACTGTACGAGCCGCTGGGAGGGACCCTGTGAGGGGCGGACTTCCGGCGAGCAGAACGGTCATCGTCGTCGTGGACGGCCTCGGGATCGGCGCCATGCCCGACGCGGGTGACCTCCGCCCTGGCGACAGGGCCGCGGACACCCTGGGCCACCTCCTCGATCACTGCCGCAGCGAACGCGGCGCAGCGCTGCACCTGCCCGTGCTCGGTGAACTGGGCCTCGGTCTGCTGCACCCGCACCCGGATCTCGCCAGGCTCACAAAGCTGCCGGTGGCCGTCGCCCGCGCGGGCCTCGGCTACCCCGGAGCAGACACCTACGCGGGCCACCAGACCATGACGGGAGCCGACTTCAGCCAGGTCACTGTCGCGAACCTCGGCCGGTTCCTGCCGGAGGTGACCGCGGTCCTCGAAGAGGCAGGTCATTCGGTCGAACTGCTCGACGGTGAGCCGCCGGTGGTGGTCGACGGCCGTGTGCTCGTGCACGACAACCTGGAGGCCGACCCCGGCATCAACTGGAACGTCTCCGGGCGCCTTGAGGACCTGCCCTTCGAGGAGATCCTCGCTCTCGCCCGTACCGTCCGCACTGTGGCCCCCGTCGCCAGGGTCATCGCGGTGGGCGGCCACGCGGACCGGCCGCTGCCGTCGTACGTCCGGACCGGCGACGGCGGCGCTGTGGGGCTGGACACCCCGGCGACCGGCTTCTACCGCAACGGCGGTCTGCGGGTGCAGCACTTGGGCGCCCCGATGGACCACGCACGTCAGTTGCCGGAGCTGGCGGCGCGCGCGGGTGCCGAGGTGACGCTCGTCGGCAAGGCGGCCGACATCCTGGCCTGTGGGACGGCGGTGCGTCTCCCGGCAGTGCGGACGGACGAGGTGCTGGCCCACACGCTCTCGGCGCTCGGCAGCTCCTCCGCTGGGTGCGGCCGTTCCGGCGCAGAGCGGCCGGGCGCGCAGGGAGCGCTGGTGGTGGCCAACGTTCAGGAGACAGACCTGGCAGGCCACCAGCAGGACGCCCTGCGCTACGGGGCCGTGCTCGAACAGGTGGACGTCGGACTGGGCGCGCTGATCGAGGAGTTGAGCCGTCCCGGCGACCGCCTGATCGTCACGGCGGACCACGGGAACGATCCGACGATCGGACACGCCTGCCACACCCGTGAGTACGTACCGGTTCTCATCCACCGCCCGGACGCCGCGCGGACAGAGATCCTCGCCGACGCGGACGGCCTGGCCGACGTGGGTGCCACAGCTGCCCGCTTCCTGGGCCTCGATCCGGGCGGGCTCGCCGCCGGTACGCCGCTGCCTGCCTGACGCAGCCGCACGCGGGACGCGGAGAGCACTGCACGGGCGACCGCCCGGCCACCCGCGGCACAGTCGCCCACCGCACAGTCGCCCGACAGGGAGCAAGTACCGGTCTGCGGCGGGGACCCTGCCCGACGCCGGGAAGCCGGACGGGCTGGGCCGCCCGCCCGGCGGCGGCCCGTCAGGACCTCCCCTGGCCCTGGCGCTGGCGCTGCTCCTGCCGCGTGGCCCGCTCCTCACCGGTGACCCGCTTCTCGACGAGGCCCAGCTCGGGCGTCTGCCACTCCTCGGCCGTCATGGCGAAGCGTTCGTGGTCCCGCCAGGCGTCGTTGAGGAAGAGCATCCTCGGCGAGAACCCCTCGTGCCGGAAGCCGAGGCGGCGCGCCATGGCGATCGAGCGGTCGTTCTCCGGCTGGACGTTGATCTCCAGCCGGTGCAGACCCAGCCCCTCCGGCGCACTGTCGAAACACCGGTCGACGATCAGGCGCATGCCCTCGGTCATGCGTCCGGTGCCGGCGTACGGAACGTAACTGTCGTAACCGAGCGCTCCGTTGCAGAAGCGCGCACGAACGATGTTGGCGACGTTGACGCGACCGACCAGCCCGCCGTCCTCTTCGTCGAAGATCATGAAGCTGCGGAGTGCGGGGCCCTGACGACGCAGCAGATCGGGGAGACCGTCCGGCTCGACCGGATTCCAGGGGCTGAGGTGCTCGGCGGAGCGGAGGACCGCCTCACGGTAGACAGCTTCGTCGCCGGGCTGCGGGGGCCGGATGTATACGCGCATGAACGACATCATCCGCCCCCGCGCCCGATGGTTCACTTCGGGGGCAGCATGTCCTTGAACTCCTGAGGCAGCTCGAAGTCCCCGTCGCCCTGCCCGGTGCCGGCACCGCCGAAGGCACCGCCCTGACCGGCGGCCTTGCGCTGCGCGGCAGCCTGCTCCTCCTGCTTGCGCTTCATCGGGTTGCCCGACTGGCGCTTGCCCTTGGCCTTCTTCTGCTGCTTCTTCTTCTTGCCGGCACCGCCGCCCATGCCCGGGATCCCGGGCATCCCCGGCATGCCGCCGCCCTGGGCCATGCGGGACATCATCTTGCGCGCCTCGAAGAAGCGTTCGACCAGATTCTTCACAGCGCTGACGTCCACACCGGAGCCCCGCGCGATACGTGCACGGCGCGAACCGTTGATCATGGTGGGCTCGGCACGCTCGGCCGGTGTCATCGACTTGATGATCGCGGCCGTACGGTCGACCTCGCGCTCGTCGAGGTCGTTGATCTGGTCCTTCATCTGGCCCATGCCGGGCATCATCCCGAGCAGCTTGGAGATCGAGCCCATCTTGCGGACCTGCTCCATCTGCGCCAGGAAGTCGTCGAGCGTGAACTCCTTGGGCCCCTTCTGCAGCTTCGCGGCCATCTTCTCGGCCTCTTGCTGGCTGAAGGTCTGCTCCGCCTTCTCGATCAGCGTGAGCATGTCGCCCATGCCGAGGATGCGGGACGCCATGCGGTCCGGGTGGAACGCGTCGAAGTCGTCCAGCTTCTCGCCGTTGGAGGCGAACATGATCTGCTTGCCCGTGACCTGCGCCACGGAGAGGGCGGCACCGCCCCGCGCGTCACCGTCGAGCTTCGAGAGCACCACGCCGTCGAACCCGACGCCGTCCCGGAACGCCTCCGCGGTGGTGACCGCGTCCTGACCGATCATCGCGTCGACGACGAAGAGGATCTCGTCGGGGCTGACCGCGTCCCGGATGTCGGCGGCCTGCCGCATGAGTTCCTCGTCGATGCCGAGACGTCCGGCGGTGTCGACGACGACCACGTCGTGGTGCTTGTCGCGGGCGTACCCCACGGAGTCCTCGGCGACCTTGACCGGGTCGCCCACACCGTTGCCCGGTTCCGGTGCGTAGACGGCCACGCCTGCCCGCTCCGCGACGACGGACAGCTGGTTGACGGCGTTCGGGCGCTGGAGGTCACAGGCGACGAGCAGCGGGGCGTGGCCCTGCTGCTTCAGCCAGCGGCCGAGCTTGCCGGCGAGAGTCGTCTTACCGGAGCCCTGCAGACCGGCGAGCATGATGACGGTCGGCGGGTTCTTCGCGTACCTCAGACGGCGGGTCTCGCCGCCGAGGATGCCGATCAGCTCCTCGTTGACGATCTTGATGACCTGCTGTGCGGGGTTCAGTGCCTGCGAGACCTCGGCACCGGCAGCGCGCTCCTTGACCTGCTTGATGAAGGCGCGGACGACGGGGAGGGCGACATCCGCCTCCAGCAGGGCGATGCGGATCTCGCGCGCCGTGGCGTCGATGTCCGCCTCGGACAAGCGGCCCTTGCCCCGTAGGTTCTTGAAGGTCGCTGCGAGGCGATCGGAGAGAGTGTCGAACACGGCGGTCGCGGATCCTTCGCGTCTGGGTACTGGGTTCAGTCGGAGTCGGCCTCCCAGGGTATCCGTCCGCGCGGACTCCGGTCAGGTCCGGTCAGCGACCCGGCGCAGGCCCGGCCGCAGCGGCCCGTTCACGTCCCAGCTCCCGCTCCAGGTCACGGGCGAGCCCTGCCGCTTCCGCCGGCGGGAGGGGTGCGCCGTCGGCTCCCGTGACGTAGAACGCGTCCACCGCGTTGGAGCCGAGCGTGCTGACGTGCGCACTGCGCACCACCACGCCCGCGCCCTCCAGAGCTCTGCCGATGCGGTACAGCAGCCCGTGGGCGTCCTGTGCGCGAACCTCCAGCACAGTGGCCACTTCGGAGCCGGCCGGCGCGACGCTCACCCGGGGAGGCGGCGCGTGGCTGGCACGCCGGCGCGGCCTGCGGTAAGCGGCTTCACGTTCGGCGAGACGGGCAGCGATGTCGAGCGAACCGTCGAGGGCACGCGCGAGGTCGGCGCGGAGCCTCGTCGCGAGCGGCAGAGAGCCGTATTCGGTGGCCACCCGCCACGACAGCAGCAGTACGGACGCTTCCGCCCCCGGCTCGCTCGCAGAGCCCGGCAGTCGCAGCACCCGCAGGTCGGCAGCACGGACAGTGAGACGGTGAAGGGCGAGGACCCCGGCCACCGCGGGCAGAACGCCCATCGCGTACGGGCGGGACGTGCCCGGTGCGGAAGTCGGATCGTCCGGCGCAGGTGGTGCGGGGACAGCGACGAGCAGTTCGACACCGACCGGGTCCTGGCGCTTCACCCCCGCGTCGTGCGTGGCGTTCTCCGTGTCCTGCCGACTGTGCTCCGTCGCACCGCCCGCGCCGGGACCTCCCGCCTCCGCTCCGGCTGCGGCTGCGGCTGCGGCTGCGGCTGCGGCTGCGGCCCTCTGTCCGCGCGAATCCTCGGACGGCGCTTCCGGGCTGCCGTGCAGCGTGAGTACGGGCCCGTGGGTACGCCACGCTTCGGCCGCCAGCCGCTCCGCCTCGGCTGTGGGCACGTACGGCTCGGTGTGCTCCTCGACGGCCTCCCCCGCCAGTACCCCTGCCACCCGTTTGACCAGGTCGGCGACGAGCGTGCTGCGCCATGCCGACCACGCCGCGGGCCCGGTGGCGCGCGCATCGGCCTCTGTCAGCGCGTGCAGCAGTTCAAGGGTGCCGAGGCTGCCGACAGTGTCGGCGACGGAGCGGACAGTCGCCGGGTCGTCCAGGTCCCGCCGGGTCGCCGTCTCGACCAGCAGCAGGTGGTGGCGGACGAGCGTCGCCAGGACCTCCACGTCGGGTGCGTCGAATCCGATGCGGTACGCCATGTCGCGGGCGATGGTCTCCCCCACGACGGAGTGGTCCCCGGGCCAGCCCTTGCCGATGTCGTGCAGCAGAGCCCCCACCAGCAGCAGGTCGGGCCGTTGTACGCGCCGGGTCAGCGCGGACGCGCACACTGCTGTCTCGACGAGGTGACGGTCGACGGTGAACCGGTGTACCGGATTGCGCTGCGGACGGCAGCGGACGCGCTCCCAGTCCGGCAGCAGCCGTGCGATGAGCCCTTCCGCCTCAAGTGCCTCCCACACGGGAACAGTCGCTTCCCCCGCGCCGAGCAGACTGACGAACTCCTCACGTGCCTCGGCAGGCCACGGCACGGACAGTGTCCTCGACGAACCCGACGCCCCAGACGAGCCGGACAAGCCAGACGAACCCGACGGCCCAGCAGACCTCGACGACACCGGTCCGCCCACCCCCGCGGACCGCCCGGCCGCCGAACGGCTGCCGCGCGCACTGTCCGTGCCACGGACCGCCTCGGCCATCCGCCGCACGGCCGGCAGTGCGAGCGGAAGTTGTGCCTGTGCCGCCGCCGCGGCAGCACGCAGCGGCAGCACTGGGTCCCGCTCCGGCCGGGCAGTGCGCGCGAGCACGGCCTCGCCGTCGTGTTCGACGACACCTTCCGCGAGCGGCGTACGTCCCTGGTCGGCGGCGCCACGGCCACCGCCGCCCAGCAGCCCGCGCAGCCGGGACGCCCGGCCCGCGCGCCCACGCAGGACGCGGCCCACCTCACGCCAGGTCACGTCGTTCGCGTACGCGATGGTGCGCGCCGCTTCGTACACCTGCCGCAGCAGGACGTCGGCGTCGAGCAGTCCGAGCGCCGCTGCGACCTGATTCTGGTCCTGCTGTGCCAGCCTGTCGGTCGCCCGGCCAGTGCCCAGGTGCAGCGCGTCGCGGACGTCCAGCAATGTCCGGCGTGCCTCCGCCAGCCCGCCGCGCGGTGCGTCCGCCAGCCAGGACGCCGCTACGGCGCGCAACAGGGTCGCGTCCCGCAGACCGCCCCGTGCCTCCTTCAGATCCGGTTCGAGCAGGAAGCGCAATTCGCCGTGTGTGTGCGTCCGTTCTTCGGCGAGTTCCCGTACTTCGGGCAGGCGCTTGTGCGCCTCCGCACGCCACCTTGCGAGAACCTCCGCCCGCAGCCCCGCCGTCAGCGCCTCGTCGCCCGCCACATGCCGTGCGTCCAGCAGCCCCAGTTGGACCTTGAGGTCCTGCTGGGCGACGGCGCGTACCTCGGAAGGCGTCCGCACGGAGTGATCGAGGGCGATGCCGAGATCCCAGACGGGATACCAGACACGGTCCGCGAGCTGAGCGATCTCGCCCTTGGCTCTGCTTCCGTCATGCAGGAGCAGGATGTCCAGGTCGCTGCGCGGGGACAGCTCACCCCGGCCGTAGCCGCCGACGGCCACGAGTGCGACGCCCGGATCCACGGGACCCAGCAGTCCGCCCAGCCACTGGTCGGTGATGTGTGCGAGTTCCTCACGCCGGGCGGGTCCGGACACCGCCCCGGCACGCGGCCGGGCCTCCTCGCCGGGCCCACTGCTGTGGGCACCGTTGAGGAGGCGCAGCCGTGCCGCCGCGTAACCGCCCGCTCCGGCGTGGGGTCCGGCGCCGGTCCCGGCAGCCGCTCGTGTGATCCCGGCTTGTTCGGCCATGTGCGGTCCCGGCTCCTCCGTACTGGGCGGCTTACTGCTGGAAAGGGCGTGAGGAACGTCTAGGGTGCGTCGTTTGGATCTTCGTGGGTCGGCGAGCGGCGTCCGGTACGTCCAGATGCCAGGCGGAGGATCGCCCTCGTACTGGGCGTACTCGGGCGACTCCGACAACGCAGCAGATGGGCGGGCCGGGCGTCGCGAGCCCACGAAGCCCAAACGACGTGCCCTAGAGCGCGTCCGGTCCGCGTTCGCCTGTGCGCACCCGGACTGCGGTCTCGACCGGCACCGTCCAGACCTTGCCGTCACCGATCTTTCCGGTACGGGCCGACTTGACGACGACTTCGAGCAGTTCCTCTGCGTCCTCGTCCTCGGCCAGCACCTCGATCCGCACCTTGGGCACCAGGTCGACGGTGTACTCCGCGCCCCTGTAGACCTCGGTGTGGCCGCGCTGACGTCCGTAACCACTGGCCTCGGTGACGGTCAGCCCCTGCACGCCGAAGGCGCGCAGCGCCTCCTTCACGTCCTCCAGCTGGTGCGGCTTGATGACCGCGGTGATGAGCTTCATGCGTCCACCTTCTTGTCGGAGAGCTGACCGGGCGTCGCCACTGATTCCTGCTGTCCGCCGGCGCCGTGGGCCGCCGGGGCGGGACGGGCCGAGGACGAGGAGCCGCCGACTGCGCTGAAGTCGTAGGCGGTCTCCGCGTGGTAGGCCCTGTCGAGCCCGCTCGTCTCGTCGTCCTCATCGGCGCGGAAGCCGATCGTCACATGGATCAGCTTGGCGATGATCCAGGCCACCACGAAGGAGTAACCCATCACCGCGAAGGCCCCGGTGGCCTGCTTGCCGAACTGGGCCAGGCCGCCGTCACCGTCGATGGCCAGGAACCCGACCATCAGCGTGCCGATCACACCGCCGACGAGGTGGACGCCGACGACGTCGAGCGAATCGTCGAAGCCCAGCTTGAACTTCATGCTGACCGCCCAGGAGCACACTGCCCCGGCGACCACGCCGATCGCGAGCGCCCCCGGTGCGTTGACGTTCGCCCCGGCCGGCGTGATCGCGACGAGCCCGGCGATGGCTCCGGAAGCCGCACCCAGAGTCGTGAACGCGCCGTGCCGGATGCGCTCGTACAGGAGCCATCCGAGAACCGCCGCACCGGTGGCGAGCTGCGTGTTCATGGCCATGGTGGCGGCCGTGCCGTCGGCGGCGAGGGCCGACCCCGCGTTGAAGCCGAACCAGCCGAACCACAGCAGCGCCGCACCGAGCACCACCAGCGGAATGCTGTGCGGACGCATGGGTTCCTTCTTGAAGCCGATGCGCTTGCCCACGACGAGCACGGCGGCGAGCGCGCCGACACCGGCGTTGATGTGGACGGCCGTGCCGCCGGCGAAGTCGATGACGCCGAGCTCGAAGAGCCAGCCGCCCTCGGCCCACACCCAGTGGGCGACCGGGAAGTAGACGAGCGTCGCCCACACCGCGATGAAGACGGCCCAGGCACCGAATTTCACGCGGTCCGCGAGCGCACCGCTCATCAGTGCGGGCGTAAGGATGGCGAACATCATCTGGAAGAGGGCGAAGGCGAGGACTGGAATGCCGCCCTTCTCGGTCAGCGTCTCGACCGAGATGCCCTTCAGGCCGACGAAGTCGAGGTTCCCGATGACGCCGCCCGTGTCGGGGCCGAACGCCAGGGAGTAGCCGTAGAGCACCCACAGGACGCTCAGGATGCCCAGGGAGATGAAGGACATCATCAGCATGTTGAGCGCGCTCTTGACCCTGACCATTCCGCCGTAGAAGAAGGCGAGGCCGGGTGTCATCAGCATGACCAGGAACGCGCTGAGCATTACGAAAGCGGTATCCGCGCCGTTCAATGTGGACGACTCCTCAGGTAACGACCCGTGCGGGTGAACGGGATGGGCCGGGGATGCACGAAGGCTCCCGAGGCTCCGTTTCCGCTGATGCCGCCAGGTGTTTCGCTGTGGTGACGATCCGCGCGGCAGTGTTACGCCTGCATGAACCACTGTGGACGGGACTGCCGTCCAGTTACTCTCACGCCCCCACAGCGGAAGTCCGCTCTTCGAACGGAAAGAACCGGCCACGCACCGCATCCGTACGACTTGGCGTCGGGGGAGCCCAGTCGGGTTTTCTGGGTGCGGAGCGTGGCCGGTGGTCGAGGGGATCCGGCACAGGGGCGTCCGAACCGGCCGGCCGGCCTGCTGCCGTCGCTCGGTCACTCTGCGGTCGAACTGTCCGGCCGCCGCCGTCCGTTCAGCCGGTCATGCGCTCAGCCGGTCATCCAGTCAGCCGGTCATGCGCTCAGCCGGTCATGCACTCAGCCGGCCACGGCGACGTCCTCGTCCCCCGGCAGTTCCGCGGCAAGCCGCTCGCCCAGCTGCACGACCTCCGCGACCTCGCCGAAGTCCCTCGCCGCCCAGGCAGCCGTCCTGCGCAGCCGGTTGTTGACCCGCTCGGAACGGAGCCGCTTCGCCACGTCGAACGCCTCACCGGTACGGAACGCGCCGTGCTCCGGCTCCTTCTGGAGCAGGTGCACGCTCGCCATGCCGAGGAGGTTCAGCGCGTACGAACGCCGGTGTCCGCCCCCGTCCGTCTCCGCGGACTCCAGTCCGAAGAGCTCCACCGCCCGCTCCATCGCCGGGCGGGCCATCGACGCGTACGTCGGGCTGCGGCCGGAGGAGTAGGCGAGGTCGCGGTACGAATGCGCGATCTCCGCGTTCAGTTCGGCCTCCGAGAAGAAACGGATCCAGTCGGGGTCGCGGTCACCCGCCCCGACGTCCTCGAAGGTCTCCTCGGCCATGCGCACCGCACGCCTGCACTTGCCGGGCTGGCCCATGTTCGCGTAGGCGCGCGCCTCCATGGCCGACAGCATCGCCTGCGTACGGGCCGTCGCACCCTCCCTGCTGCCGTACTGCGCGAGGTGGACGAGCTCCAACGCGTCCTCCGGGCGCCCGAGATGGATCATCTGGCGGCCCATCTTGCTGAGCACGTACGAGCCGAAGGGACGGTCTCCCGCCTCCTTGGCGGCGTGCAGAGCGAGGACGAAGTACTTCTGGGCGGTGGGCTGGAGACCGACGTCGAAGCTCATCCAGCCCGCCAGCTCGGCCAGTTCGGCCGTGACGCGGAACAGGCGCCTGCCCACGGCCTCCGTGTGCTGCTCCTGCAGCAGGTCCGTCACCTCGTGCAGCTGACCGACGACCGCCTTGCGGCGCAGCCCGCCCCCGCACTGCGCGTCCCACTGCCGGAACATCACCGTCGTCTGCTCGAGCAGCTCCACCTCCGGGAGCGAGAGCTTCGCCGCGCGCCTGTGGGCCGCACCTCCAGAACCACTCGGAGCTCCGGATTCGTCCGCGGCGCCGCTCGCGCTACTGCCGTCCCCGGCCGCCGTACCCGGCATGGCGAGTACATGCGCACCTCCCGGCGAGGCGTCCGGAGCCGCGTCCCGGCCCTCGTCGCCGGGACCGCTGCCGCCCGTACCGCCCGGCGTCGCCGGACTCGGCACCAGCCAGCGCTGCATGGGCTCGATCAGCGCGGGCCCCGCCGAGACCGACAGGGAGTTCCCGAGGAATCCGCGGCGCCCCAGCATCAGATCGCCACGCGAGAACTCGTTGATCATCGACACCGTCTGGGGCCCCGCCCACGGCAGATCCACACCGGATGCCGCGGGCGACTTCCGCTCCGGCCGCAGGCCCAGGTCCTCGACCCCGACGACGCAGCCGAAGCGCTCGGAGAAGAGTTCGGAGAGGATCCGCGGAATCGGCTCGCGCGGCTGCTCGCCGTCCAGCCAGCGTCGAACGCGGGAGGTGTCGGTGCTGATGTGATGGGCGCCCAACTGCCGGGCCCGCCGGTTGACTTGACGCGCGAGCTCACCCTTGGACCAACCGCTGCGCTGAAACCACGAGCCCAGCTGCCCGTTCGGGAGCTTGTCGCCCTCGCTCACCGGTAATGCCCCCATCTGGCCCCTCACCGCCCCACCGACGCCATGCCTCCGGCATACGCACGAGGCGAAGTTACGCCACCCGCGTGTGTACCGAAAGTAACCCCGCGATCACTGTACAGGCGACCCCGTCCTCAGAAACGCCACCATTCGCCACCCCTTCGAATGAACCCCTTGGCCGCTGCACACGCTTCACTTGACGCAGGGTCGTGCCATGCGGGGAGCGGCTCGGCATACGCGGGGGCCGTCACTGTGCGCAGCACCCTCGTAACCATCGGCAGGCAGGACCCGTTGGAGGGAGCATGGGCTTCACGATCGGCGCCATCGGCGGTCTCAGCGGCATCCGCGAACTCCATCAGCTGCGCCCGGGCGGACGGCGACGCAGCCGCGCCTCGGCCGCGACCGCCGTCGCGGAGTACACCGGTCTGTGGGGCTGGTCCGTGGTCCCCGGCGCCCGCGCCGCGCGTACGGCCGGCGGCCGTACGGAGTGCTCGTGCGGGGCCTCCGTCTGCCCCGCGCCCGGAGCGCATCCTCTGGACGCGTCCCTCGAGGTACCCGCCGGCGCGACCCTCGACGAGGCGAGCGGGGCGTGGGCGCAGGTGCCCGGCGCCGCACTGCTCCTTCCGACCGGGCGGAACTTCGACGTGATCGAGATCGCCGAATCCGCGGGGCACCGCGCACTCGTACGCCTGGAGCGCATGGGCCTGCCCCTCGGCCCGGTCGCCCTCGCCCCGCACGGCCGGGCGTGGTTCTTCGTCGCTCCGGGTGCGGCAGCCGAACTCCCCGAACTCCTCTACCGGATGGGCTGGGACGACGCCGGGCTCGACCTGCGCGGTGTCGGTGAGGGCGAGTACGTCACCGCGCCGCCCTCCGACCTCGGAGGTCACGGTCCGGTGCGCTGGCTCCGTCCGCCGACGCTGGAGTGCACGGGCTCTCCGCCGCAGGCCCGGCTCCTGCTGGGCACGCTCGCCTACGTCTGCCACCGGTCGGCCGCCTGACGCCGGCGCCGGCGTCGGAGCCGCCCGCCCGGCGGTCCGAAGCGCGCCCCGCCCCATCTGCACCGTGGGGCGGGGCGCTCGGCTCTGCGCTTGTCCGCAGTTCGTTCACGGCAGGAGGGCGAAGGCCCACCGGAGGTTCACTCCCCGCCGATCAGTGCGTCGACGAACGCCTCCGGCTCGAATGGCGCCAGGTCGTCCGCGCCCTCCCCGAGCCCGACGAGTTTCACCGGGACGCCCAGGTCACGCTGCACGGCGACGACGATGCCGCCCTTTGCGGTGCCGTCCAGCTTGGTCAGCACGATGCCGGTGATGTCCACGACCTCGGCGAACACCCGGGCCTGGACGAGCCCGTTCTGTCCGGTGGTGGCGTCCAGCACGAGGAGCACCTCGTCGACCGGGCCCTGCTTCTCGACGACCCGCTTGACCTTGCCCAGCTCGTCCATGAGTCCGGTCTTGGTGTGCAGCCGTCCCGCCGTGTCGATGAGCACGACGTCGGCCCCCTCGTCGGTGCCCTCCTTGACCGCGTCGAAGGCCACCGAAGCCGGGTCGCCGCCCTCGGGTCCCCGGACGGTGTACGCCCCGACCCGCCGGCCCCACGTCTGCAACTGGTCGGCGGCGGCGGCGCGGAAGGTGTCGGCGGCTCCGAGCACCACTGACCTGCCGTCGGCGACGAGCACCCGGGCGAGCTTCCCGGTCGTGGTCGTCTTGCCGGTCCCGTTCACCCCGACCACCAGCACCACGCCCGGCCGCTCGACCGCGCCGCGGGTCTCGGTGTGGACCGTACGGTCCATGTCCGGTCCGACCAGGGTGACCAGCTCTTCACGCAGCAGGGAGCGAAGCTCCTCCGGCGTGCGGGTGCCGAGCACTCTGACGCGCTCCCGCAACCGCTCGACCAGCTCCTGGGTGGGCGTCACGCCGACGTCCGCGGTCAGCAGGGTGTCCTCGATCTCCTCCCACGTCGCCTCGTCGAGATGCTCGCGCGAGAGCAGCGTGAGGAGACCCTTGCCCAGCGTGTTCTGGGACCGGGAGAGCCTGGAGCGCAGCCGTACGAGCCTCCCTGCCGTCGGCTCCGGGGTCTCGATCTCGGGGGCGGCGGGTGCGGGCGGCGCGGGTGCCTCCGCAGTGGGAAGGCCGACCTCTTCGATCGTTCTGCGCGGCGCTTCCGGGGCGCCCTCGGCCTCCTCCCCCACATGTGGTTCGGCGGGCGGCGCCTTGGTGGCCTGGGAGGCGGCGGACTTCTCGGCTGGTCCGGCCTTCTTCTTACGGCCGCTGACCACGAGCCCGCTGATCGCGACCAGCACGACCACGGCGATGACTGCAACGAGGATGACGATTTCCATAGCCCGTCCAGTATCCGGCAACGTCAACCGTGCGCGGCAACGCCGCCACGGCCGTATCGCGTTACGGCACGCCGCCGGCTCCCGTACGGCCTCTGCCCCGGACTCGGATGCGGAGACCGGGGCAGCGACCGTGCAGAGGAGCGGGTGGCGGGGTTCGGATTAACCCATCTCCTCCAACGCCTTGCCCTTCGGTTCCGGGACCCACTTGAGCAGGAACGGGATCGAGAGCAGGGCGAAGCCCGTGTAGATGACGTACGTGCCCGACAGGTTCCAGTCGGAGAGGCTCGGGAAGCTGGCCGTGATGGCCCAGTTGGCGACCCACTGCGCGGCCGCCGCGACTCCGAGACCGGCGGCGCGGATCTTGTTCGGGAAGATCTCACCGAGCAGCACCCAGACGACCACGCCCCAGGAGAGCGCGAAGAAGAGCGTGAAGGTGTGGGCACCGACGAGGGCCACCGCGCCTTCTGTGTCCGGCAGCGAGACGTTGTCGCCGGAACCGGTACGGGCGGAGAACGCCCAGGCCACCAGTGCGAGCGAGATCGTCATGCCCACCGAGCCGATGAGCCCGAGCGGTTTGCGGCCGATCTTGTCCACCAGCGTCATCGCGATGACAGTGCCGATGATGTTCACGATCGAGGTCGTGAAGGAGTAGAAGAACGAGCTCTCCGGGTTGATGCCCACGGACTGCCACAGCGTCGACGAGTAGTAGAACACCACGTTGATGCCGACCAGTTGCTGGAAGACGGACAGCCCGATGCCGACCCAGACGATCGGCAGGAAGCCGAAGCGCCCGCCGAGCAGGTCCCTGAACGTGGACTTGTGCTCGCTGCGCATCCCGTACTCGATCTCGTCGACGCGCTCGTCGATCCGCTCGTGCTCGCCCTCGACGCTGCCGAGCACCTTCCGGGCCTCGGCGTGCTTCCCGGCGGAGATCAGGAAGCGCGGCGACTCGGGGATCACGAAGGACAGCAGGAAGTAGGCGACGGACGGGATCACCATGACCCCGAGCATCCACTGCCACGCCTCCAGACCGGCGAGTTCACCGCGCTGGTCACCGTCGGCGAGGGTGAGGATCGCGTAGTTGACCAGCTGGGAGACGGCGATGCCGAGCACGATGGCGCCCTGCTGGAACGAGGCGAGCCGCCCGCGGTACGCCGGCGGGGAGACCTCCGCGATGTAGGCCGGGCCGATCACCGAGGCCATGCCGATGGCCACACCGCCGAGCACCCGCCACAGGGCCAGGTCCCACAGCGCGAACGGCAGCGCCGAACCGACGGCGCTCACCGTGAAGATCACCGCAGCTGTCTGCATGACGCGGATGCGCCCTATTCGGTCGGCGAGACGGCCCGCGACGGTGGCGCCGATCGCGCTGCCGATCAGCGCGGCGGCGATGACCTGCGCCAGCAGGGCCGAACCGATGTCGAAGCGGCCTCTGACGGCCTCGACGGCTCCGTTGATCACAGAGCTGTCGTAGCCGAAGAGGAAGCCGCCCATGGCGGCCGATGCTGCGATGAAGACGACGCGTCCGAGCGGGGCGGTCTGCCCGCCTGCCGACGGCGGCGCCGCTTGAGGGGTGCTGGTCAAGATCTCTCCTGCGCTGCCCGGCGCCTCAGCCGGGTTCGGGATTGCGTCGCCTTCGGGGTGGGCGAGCGCGCGAACGGAGGGCGCACGCACCACCACTTGAAGGTAAAAGTGACGCTGCAGAGACTATGACTTCATGTTTCGAAGTCAAGAGTTGCGCGGAAATTGAGTTCTCCTGCACTGGCGCGCACTGGCCCCACCAAGGTTGTTCAAGGTGTGAAGAGATGGTGCGTTCAGCCCTCAACTGAGGCGCTGGCTGATGACCTTGGAGACGCCGTCACCCTGCATGGAGACGCCGTACAGCGCGTCGGCGACCTCCATCGTCCGCTTCTGGTGGGTGATCACGATCAGCTGCGAGCTGTCCTTCAGCTCTTCCATGATCCGGATCAGCCGCTGCAGGTTCGTGTCGTCGAGAGCCGCTTCGACCTCGTCCATGACGTAGAACGGGCTCGGCCGCGCCTTGAAGATCGACACCAGCATCGCCACCGCCGTCAGCGAGCGCTCTCCGCCGGAGAGCAGCGAGAGCCGCTTGACCTTCTTCCCCGGGGGCCGCGCCTCGACGTCGACCCCGGTGGTGAGCATGTTGTCCGGGTCGGTCAGCACGAGGCGCCCTTCACCTCCCGGGAAGAGCCGTGAGAAGACGCCCTCGAACTCACGCGCCGTGTCGTGGAACGCCTCGGTGAAGACCTGCTCGACCCGCTCGTCGACCTCCTTCACGACCTGAAGCAGGTCGGTCCGGGTCTTCTTCAGGTCCTCCAGCTGTTCACTGAGGAACTGGTGACGCTCCTCCAGCGCCGCGAACTCCTCCAGCGCCAGCGGGTTGATCTTCCCCAGCTTCTGGTAAGCGCGCTCCGCCGCCTTCAGTCGCTTCTCCTGCTCGGCGCGGACGAAGGGCACCGGCTTGTTCCGCGGGTGCTCCGGGTCCTCCGGCAGTTCCTCGCCCTCGGCGGGCGGCGACGGCGGTACGAGCTGATCCGGGCCGTAGTCGCCGACCAGCCCCGCGGGCTCGACCCCCAGCTCCTCCAGCGCCTTCGTCTCCAGCTGCTCGATGCGCATGCGCTTCTCGGCGCCCAGCACTTCACCGCGGTGCATCGAGTCGGTCAGCTTGTCGAGCTCGTCCTTGAGTTCGCGCCCCTCGTTCCGCTCGGCGACCAGCGCCCTTTCGCGCTCGCTCTTGGCGTGCCCGGCCGCTTCACGCTCCTCCTCGGCGCGGCTGAGGGACGCCTCGACGTGCGCCAGCAGCTGACGCGTCCCGGAGGCCACAGCTCCGGCCACTTCGGCCTCGTGGCGCATCCGGGCACGCCGCTGTTCGGCACGGGCCCGCGCCTCACGCTCTGCACGCGCCGCACGATCGAGTGAATCCGCCCGCCCGGCAAGCGACTTGACCCGCTCCTCGTGGGTGCGGACCTGAAGCCGCGCCTCCATCTCCGTCTGCCGGGCGTTGGCACCGTCGGCCGAGAGCCGGTCCCGCAGGGACGTGTCCGGCTCGTCGTCGGCCTCGTCCTGCGCCTCCTCCGCGACGGCCAGCCGCTCGGCGAGCTCCTCGGCCTCCTCGTTCGCCCGTACGAGCGCCGCCTCGGCCTTTGCGACCGCCGCAGCGGTACGTTCGGCCTCCCCGGCCGCTCCCCGCGCCTGTCCGCTCAGCGTCCCGAGCCGGCCGGCGACGTGCGACTTCTCCTTGTCCGCCGCGCTGCGCCGCGCCCCGAGCTCCTCGACGCGTGCGGCGCATTCGCGCCGGCGCGTCCTGGCCCGCTCCTGCTCCTCGCTCAGCTCCGTGTGCCGCCCGGCCAGCTCCCCGAGCTTCGCCGCGGCCTCGTCCACGGCCGCCTGTGCCTCCAGGAGGCTGGGCGCACCGGCCGAACCCCCCTGCGCGAAGTGCGCACCCAGCAGGTCGCCTTCGGCAGTCACAGCCACGACGCCCGGACGCGACCTGACGAGCTCCTCTGCGTCCTCCAGGGTCTCCACGAGCAGCAAGTCCCGCAGCAGGGTGCGGACGGCGGGCATCAGCGCCTCCGGGCCCCGTACGAACTGCGCGGCTGCGCGGGGACCTTCCTCGTCCTGCGGCCCCACGTGGGCTGCCTCGGAGCTCTGGCTCCGGAGCGCTTCTCCCGCGCCGGAGCCCAGGAGCAGGGCCGCACGGCCCGCGTCGTCCTTGCGCAGGAGACGCAGCGCGTCGGCGGCGGCCGAGGTGTCGGCGACAGCAACGGCGTCCGCCGCCACTCCCAGAGCCGCCGCGAGCGGCACCTCGAACCCGGGTGTCACGGTGAGGAGTTCGGCGGCAGGCCCGAGAAGCCCGGTCAGCCGGTCGGTCGCAGCGAGCAGCGCTCCCGTGCCGTCCTTGCGGCGCAGCCCGAGCGCGAGCGCCTCGTGGCGGGCGGATGTGGCCGCCCGCTCACGCTCCACGGTGGTGACGGCCTCGCGGGCCGCGGAGAGCGCGGCCTCCGCGTCGGCCAGTTCACGTTTGGCGGTCTCGTGCTGCCCGGCGAGCTCTTCGTCGTCCTGGTCCAGTCCGTCGACCTCCGCCTGGAGGGCTTCGTACTCCTCACGGGCCGCCGCCGCGCGCTCCTGCGCCTCGTCCCGTGCGGCGGTCAGCCGGTCGATCTCCGACTGTGCCGAGGACGCCCTGCTGCGGGCGGCGTTGACCTGTCCGTGCAGCCGGGCCAGCCCTTCGCGGCGGTCCGCGATCGTTCGCGCCACGTCCTTGAGACGGCGCTCCTCCTCGTGCAGCTGCCGTTCCAGCTCCGCGCGGTGCGCGACGGTGTCGTCCAGGGCCCGCTCGGCGGCTTCCAGAGCGGCTTCCAGCTCCGCCTCCTGTTCGCGGATGCGGGCCGCCTCGCGCTCCATGTCCTCGGGGTCGCGGCCACGGCGCTCCTCGACAGGCGCAGCCTTGGCGTGCTGGACGCGCTGGTCGGCGAGGCCGATCGTGCCGCGTACGCGTTCGGCCAGCTGGGAGAGCTCATACCAGGTCTGCTGGGCGCGTTCCAGGCGGGGCGTCAGCGTCCGCACCTGCTGCTCCAGGTCGGCCTCCCGGCGCAGGGCCTCCTTCAGGCGGGCCTCTACGGCGTCCTTGCGCTCCTTGAGTGCGGCCTCGTCGGCGACCTCCGACTTCAGCGCTTCCCTCAGCGTGACGAGATCGTCGGCCAGCAACCGCAGCCGCGCGTCCCGCAGATCGGCCTGGATCACCTGCGCCTTGCGCGCGACCGCCGCCTGCCGGCCGAGCGGCTTGAGCTGGCGCCGCAGCTCGTCGGTCAGATCCTGCACGCGGGCGAGGTTGGCCTGCATGGCGTCCAGCTTCCGCAGCGCCTTCTCCTTGCGCTTGCGGTGCTTGAGGACACCTGCGGCCTCCTCGATGAAGGCACGGCGCCCCATCGGATCGGCGTGCAGCACGCCGTCGAGCTGACCCTGACCGACGATGACGTGCATCTCACGGCCGATGCCGGAGTCCGACAACAGCTCCTGGATGTCCAGGAGTCGGCACGTGTCGCCGTTGATCTGATACTCGCTGCCACCGTTGCGGAACATGATCCGCGTGATGGTGACCTCGGAGTAGTCGATGGGCAGGGCACCGTCGTTGTTGTTGATGGTGAGCGAGACTTCGGCACGGCCGAGCGGCGGACGCCCGGTCGTGCCGGCGAAGATGACGTCCTCCATCTTGCCGCCGCGCAGCGACTTGGCGCCCTGCTCCCCCATCACCCACGACAGGGCGTCGACCACGTTGGACTTGCCCGAGCCGTTGGGACCGACGACGCACGTGATGCCGGGCTCGAAGCGCAGCGTCGTGGCGGAGGCGAAGGACTTGAATCCCCGCAGTGTCAGGCTCTTCAGGTGCACGCCGTCGGACTCTAGTCCACTTGCCCTGTCACACGGCCCCGGGTCCGGCGACGCAGCGCGCCGAAGTCACGTTGAGCCATTCGGTTTCGCCGAGGTGGGTGGAGGGCACATCAGTCGGTAAGCGCAGCGCCCAACAGCCAACGGCACAAGCAGTGATGAGGAAGAGCAAGGCCACTCGGCAAACAACGAAGGGACGCCGAAGCGTCCCTCGCAGAATGATATGAGCGGCAGCCTACGCCGATCGTGACCGTGGGTCAGGTCAGCGCGGGTTCCGCCTGGTGTACGTCGATGTCGATGCTTTCGAGCATCGAGTCCTGATGCCGTGCGGCGGCGGACAGAGCGTCGTTCTCGGCCTGCATCCGTACGAGCTCGGATTCCAGGTCCTGGACACGCTGCTGCAGCCGTCGCATCTCGGAGAGGACTCGGGGGTCTGAGCCGCCGACGTAACCGAGAAGCGCCTTTGCCATGATCGATGGTCCTCCACACTGAGTGACCAACACGAGTGGTTGTTGGTCGTGAGGGAAATTTCGCGCCCGCGAGTACCAGTTCTGAAGTTATTTTCCGGATCGAACAGTCCGGTTGCGGGGGACTTCCAGCTTCTCACCAAAAGGTTTGACGGTCAACACGATCACGCCCCGCGGCCCTGGGCGGCCCTGACTCGACGGCGTTCCTGCGCCGGAGGCGGCGGCCCGCGGGGGGCGTGAAGATCACTAACAACCACTCGTTGCGGCAGCCTTGCACGGTGGACGGCGAATGGCAACCGCTTTGGATCATCGAATCGCGAAGCCGTCATAGCCGCCGCGCGGCCGGTCCCATATCTCCGTGACTCCGGAGACCCGCCCGGGCGTGTCTCCGGCGCGCAGCCATTCCAGAAGCTGCTCGCACTCCATTCGCCCTCCCTCGGCGACGACTTGGACCCTGCCGTCCCTCAGATTGATCACGAATCCCTCCACGCCGCCGATACGCAGAGCCGCGGCCCGTGTGAACCACCGGAAGCCGACCCCCTGCACGCGCCCCCGCACCCACGCGGTCATCCGCACGGCCGCGCCCGGCGCCGCGTTATTGTCATCCGCCTTCGTATTACCCGCCGTCATGAGCGGAGGCTATCCGGACATTTCCTCGGTCGGCACATGCGTCCCCTCTGTCATGCGTTAAAGTCCGCCCCAACGAGCTTCACCCGAACGGATGAGGCTGGGAAGCCGAAAACATTGTGAGGACTTCAGAGATGGGCCGTCACAGACGTGTATCCCACGCTCCCGAGCCCCCCGCCGTCACATACGACGTCGATCCTCGGCAGCGCGGCTCGCACCGCAGGCCGATCCCCCCTCCCTCGCGAGGCGGCGGGTTGTCGGCACGGGCGGGACTTCTGGGAGCGTCCGCGGCGATGGCCATGGGAGCTGTGGCCGTCGCTTCGACCGTGGTTCCGCAGCCCGGCGGGGGCTCGGGTACGCAGTACAGCGACATCGAGGCCGGTGGCCCCCCCGACACGTCCGAACTTCCCTCCGTGCCTTCCCCCTCGGGCGGCTCCGAGGTCCCGGGCGGTGACGGCAGCGGAAACGGCGAAGGCGGCGCGGTTCCCCCGGACTCCCCGAGCCCCGAGCAGCCCCAGGAGCCGGGCGGTTCGCAGCCGTCCGAACCGGGCGGCGGCAACCCCGGCGGCGACAACTCGCAGCCGTCCGAACCGGGCGGCGGCAACCCCGGCGGCGGGAGCGACAACGGCAAGGGCAACGGCAACGGTTCCGGGTCGGGTTCCGGCTCAGGTTCGGGCTCCGGCGGGGGCTCTTCTCCGTCGACCCCGACGGAGGTGGCCGAGGCCGAGGTCCTGTCACTGGTCAACGAGGAGCGCGAGGACGCGGGCTGCAAGCCCGTGAAGGCCGACCGCGACCTCATCAGCATGGCCGGCGACTTCGCCAGGGACATGGCGATCCAGGGCTTCTTCAGCCACATCGCCCCCGACGGTTCCGGCCCCTGGGACCGGGCCGAGGAGGCCGGCATTCTGGACCTGGGCGGAGAGAACATCGCCCGCGGTCAGACAGACGCCGAGGAGGTCATGGAGGACTGGATGGACAGTCCTGCGCACAAGGCCAACATCCTCAACTGCGAGTACCGCACGCTGGGTGTCGGCGCCTACCTCTCGGGCGACGACGGCCCCTGGTGGACTCAGAACTTCGGCTACTGAGAAAGCACGGATCAGAGCCCCGATACAGCCCATCGGCCGTATCGGGGCCGTTCTGTGTCCGGGCCCGATACGGAGCTGTCCACGGCGGGCCGTTCCGTGACGGGCGGCTGAACCGGTGGCCTCCGCGGCCCAGGCGAGAGCTCTGGCGGGCGGCTCGGCCGAGGTCATCGGCCATGATGCCCGTCCCTCGTGGGGAGGACACCCGAGATACGCCCCCAGAGCGGTTGCGGCGGTCACCGCCGCCGAATCCGGCAAACACAGAGGTACGTCGGCAGCCGACGATCAGCCGGAGTCAGGTCTGACGCTCTCGTCCCGTGCCCGGCGGGGCAGTGACTGCACGCCGAGTACGGGGCGCGGGCTGACAGCGCGGGCAGAAGTAGCTGGACCGGTTCATCCAGGGCCGCCTCCGCATGAGCGTTCCGCAGCGGCGGCACGGCTCGTCCTCGCGTCCGTAGGCGTCCAGCGAGCGGTCGAAGTAGCCGGACTCGCCGTTGACGTCGACGTAGAGGCTGTCGAAGCTGGTGCCGCCGACAGCGAGCGCGGCGTTCATGACGTCGCGGACATGACCGAGCAGCTCGACGGTGCGGCGCCTGGTCAGGGAGGCGGTCGGCCGCTCGTAGTGCAGTCCGGCGCGCCACAGCGCCTCGTCCGCGTAGATGTTGCCGACTCCGCTGATCAGCGACTGGTCGAGCAGCGCGCGCTTGATCGTCGAGCGACGGCGGCGCAGCGCATCGTGGAAGGCCGCCTCGTCGAAGGCGGGGTCCAGGGGGTCGCGGGCGATGTGGGCGATCACATCGGGGAGGGTCTCGGCCGAGCCGTCCGCGGGTGGCTGCTGCCCGGGGTGGAGAGCGGGGATCTCCGGGTGCAGCGAGAGACCGCCGAACGTGCGCTGGTCGACGAAGCGCAACTCCCCCGCCGCCGCGTCCTCGAAGGTGATGCGGATGCGCAGATGCTTCTCGTCGGGTGCGTCGCCCGGCTGTATGAGGAGCTGACCGCTCATTCCGAGATGGGCCAGGACGCAGAAGCCGGGGTCGAGGGGGAGCCAGAGGTACTTCCCCCTGCGCCTGGCCGTACCGAACCGGTGGCCTCTGAGCCGTGCGGCGAAGTCGGCCCCGCCGGCGGCGTGCCGACGCACGGCGCGGGGGTGGAGCACCTCCACGTCGGTGATTTCGCGGCCTGCAGCCCAGCGCTCCAGCCCACGGCGGACCACTTCGACCTCGGGCAGCTCGGGCACGGATTCTCCTCGCAAGGGGCCGGGACAGGGCGTAGGCCATGCCGCAACGGACTGCGGGCCCGCCCGTCCGGGCCGGGCCCGCAGGACCGTCTGCGTGCGATGGTGCAGGTCAGGCGCCCGGCGATGCAGCCGCTGCATCCGCCTCGGGGGACGAGGACGGCGAGGACTGTGAGGACTGCGAGGACGAGGCCGCGGCCTTGTCCGCCTCGGCCCGGATGGCCCGCCAGGCCGTCTCCGCCGCCTGCTGCTCGGCTTCCTTCTTGCTGCGGCCGGTGCCGGTGCCGTACGCGACACCACCGACGCGGGCAGCAGCCGTGAAGACCTTCTCGTGGTCCGGGCCCGTCTCGGTGACCAGGTACTCCGGTACGCCCAGGCCCTCGGCGGCCGTGAGCTCCTGAAGGCTGGTCTTCCAGTCGAGGCCGGCACCGAGGTTCGAGGAGTGCTCGATGAGCGGGTCGAAGAGGCGGTGGATGAGCTCAGCCGCGGCGTCGAGCCCCTTGTCGAGGTAGACGGCGCCGATCACGGCCTCGAGGGTGTCGGCCAGGATCGATGCCTTGTCCCTGCCGCCGGTACCCTCCTCGCCGCGGCCCAGCTGGATGAACGCACCCAGGTCCAGGTCGCGCGCGACGCCCGCGAGGGCGCGGGAGTTGACCACGGCGGCCCGCAGCTTCGCGAGCTGGCCCTCCGGCAGGTCCGGGTGGAGGCGGTAAAGGGTGTCGGTGACCACCAGTCCGAGGACGGAGTCGCCGAGGAATTCGAGGCGCTCGTTGGTCGGCAGCCCGCCGTTCTCGTACGCGTACGACCGGTGCGTCAGCGCACGCACCAGAAGGGCGGACTCGAGGGAGTACCCGAGCCGCCCTTCCAGAAGCGTGTGGGACGAGGCCGCATCCACCAGATCCGCCGCCGGTGCCGCCGACTCGCTCCCGTCGCGACGGTGAGCGCTGCCGGGGGTTCGGGCGTCTGACATGAAGCCTGTCACCAGCCGATCAGACCTCGAGGACCTGACGCTTGTTGTAGGTGCCGCAGTTCGGGCACGCGATGTGCTGCTGCTTCGGCTCAGTGCAGCGCTCGCACTTCACCAGGGTGGGGACCGCAGCCTTCCACTGCGACCGGCGGTGGCGCGTGTTGCTGCGCGACATCTTCCGCTTCGGAACAGCCACGGCTACTTCTCCTGTGAGTCGTCCCCGGCTTTGCGGGGCATGTCGTTCTCGCCGTCCTTCATGGTCCCGGCGAGTCCCTGCAGTGCCGCCCAACGGATGTCGACGGCGTCTTCATGCGCGTGCTGCGGGTCGTCCGCCAGGCGCGCTCCGCAATCGGGGCACAGTCCCGGACAGTCGTCCCGGCACACCGGCTGCAGGGGCAGTGAGAGAACCACCGCGTCCCGCAGCACGGGTTCGAGGTCGAGATAGTCGCCCTCGAGGGAGAAGGTGTCCTCCTCCTCGGCGTCGTCGCCGGTATCCGCAGCGGGGCGGCTCCGGTCGTCGGCGTCGGGGTAGGAGAACAGCTCCTGGAAATCCGCCGTGCTTTCCTGCTCCAGCGGCTCCAGACACCTTACGCACTCCCCCTTGAGCGGTGCACGGGCGGTGCCTGTGACGAGCACACCCTCCATGACCGACTCCAGGCGGAGCTCCACTTCGATCGTCGCGTCGTCCGGCACCCCGATGAACTCGACGCCGAGACCACCGGGAGACTTCACCGAGCGGGACAGCTCCTTCATCGCACCAGGACGCCGCCCCAGTTCACGTGTGTCGAACACGAGAGGAGCACGGGGGTCGAGGCGGGCGTTCAGGGCTTCCTGCTTTCTACGGTGGGGCTCGCCGCCCGGGGAGAACCGGGCAGCAGTCATCGCCGATGTACGCATGACCGAAGAGCCAGGATACTGGACCGTCCGGCCGCGACCCAATCGAGTCTCAGCTGCCCTGCCCGTAGCCCTGGCCGTAGCGCGCTTCGTACTCACGGACCTGGTCCAGATCGATCATGCTCGTGTCGAAGAAGCTCGTCTCGTCCAGCTGCGGCTGGTGCTGTTGCTGTTGGTGCTGCTGCCCGTAGTGCTGCTGGAGCTCCGGCTGCTGCTGTGCGTAGTACGGGTCGGGCTGCTGACCGTAGTAGGCGTACTGCTGCTGGTACGCGGCAGCGTCCTGGCCGCCGTAGTAGGGGTCCTGCTGGGCCTGGACCGCGTACGGGTCGGCTGCGGCCGCCGCAACGGGCTGATACCCGGGCTGCTCCGGCGAGACCCCGTGATGGGGATGCTGACCGGGCCCGCCGGCCGGGCCGACCGGTGCCGGCGCGTGAGGTCCCTGCTGTCCGGCAGCGGCGAGGTCGGCCATGTAGTCGGCGTCGCTGGTGTGCACGCCCTGCTCGGCGGCGTCCTGGGCCGCCATGTGCGCGCCGAGCTCGTCGGAGGGCCGGTGGCCCAGCAGCTTCGAACGGCCCCTGCCGACCGCTTCGAGGGTCTTGGTGAGCACGGCCGAGACGGCGCCGAGCCGGACGTCGACGTAGTTGTCGGCGCGGTCCCGCAGCTCGCGCGGGTCGGTGGACCGCTCGGGTGCGTCCTCGGCGTACTCCTCGTTCCACTCCTCGGAGCCGGGACCGCTGCCGAGCAGCTTCTCGCGGCCCCGCTCGACGGAGCCGATGGTCTTGCTGAGGACGACCTCGAAGTTGGCGAGCTTGCTGTCGACGTAGTCGTCCGCCTCCGCGCGGATCTCCGCGGCCTCCTGCCGGGCCTGCGCGAGGATCTGCTCCGCCTCCGCCTGCGCCTGGCGTACGACCTCGGTGCCGGAGACCAGCGAGCCGCGCTCCGCGTGCCCCGACTCGATGATGCGCTGCGCCTCGGCCTGTGCTTCGGCGACCATCTGCTCCCGGCCGCCGAGGAGTTGCTCTGCCTGAGCGAGCGAGCCGGGGAGGGCCTCGCGCACTTCTTCGAGTTTGGCGAGCAGTTCGGCGCGGTTCACCACGCAAGACGCCGACATGGGCATCGCGCGTGCGCTGTCCACGGCCGTCACGATCTCGTCGAGTTTCTGCTGAACGTCCACGGAGGTGACTTTACGGCCAGTCGCGCTCAACCCGACAGCGGATGCCCGAAGGCAGCACTGAGGGCTGCGTCTCAGGGCTTGGCGAGGCGTGCGGCCAGGGCGCGCTGGACGGGTTCCGGCACGAGGTGGGAGACGTCGCCGCCCCAGGTGGCGACCTCCTTGACCAGGCTGGAGGAGAGGAAGCTGTACGTGGGGTTGGTCGGCACGAAGAGCGTCTCGACGCCGGAGAGGCCGTTGTTCATCTGCGCCATCTGCAGTTCGTAGTCGAAGTCGGAGACGGCCCGCAGCCCCTTGACGATGGCGGGGATGTCCCGGTCCTTGCAGAAGTCCACGAGCAGGCCGTGGAAGGCTTCGACGCGTACGTTGCCGAAGGCCGCGGTCACCTCGTGGATGAGGTCTATCCGCTCGTCCACGGAGAAGAGGCCCCGCTTCGAGTTGTTGATCATCACCGCCACGTAGACCGAGTCGTAGAGCTTGGAGGCGCGGGCGATGATGTCGAGGTGTCCGTTGGTGATGGGGTCGAAGGATCCCGGACAGACTGCGCGACGCACTGGTGTTTCCTCGCTCTCCGAACGATCTGGGGCCGGCGAGGCGGCCCCGGAAGAAGTCAGCATGACGCGGGGGTGGCTCCGCGTACGGCGGCGCGACCGTACCAGAGCGTCCCCTCGCCGTAGCGACGTGACCGCAGCCCCTCGAAGCCCTCGGGCCAGCGGAATTCGCCGCCCCGGGTACTCCGCTCCACGGTGGCGAGTGCTTCGTCGCTCAGCCAGTCGCCGGACCGGAGTGTGAGCAGGATCTCCCGTACATGTCCGTCGGTCACGGCGTAGGGAGGGTCGAGGAAGACGAGGTCGTAGGGGACCTCCGGAGCGGGCCCCGCCAGGGCCTGTTCCGCTTTCGCGTGGCGGACCTCGGCGCCCGGCAGCCCCAGGGCCTTCACGTTCTGCCGGATGGTGCGGGCGGCCCGGGCGTCCGATTCGACGAGGAGCACGTGCGCCGCTCCGCGGGAGAGCGCCTCCAGGCCCACGGCGCCGGAGCCGCCGAACAGGTCCAGCACCCGTGAGCCCTGCCAGGCGGCGGCACCGCCCAGCTGGGCCTCCCAGCTGGAGAACATCCCCTCGCGGGCCCGGTCGGAGGTGGGACGGGTGCCCTGGCCCGGCGGCACGGTCAGCCGCCGTCCGCCGACGGCGCCTGCGATCACGCGGGTCATTGTGGCGGATTCCTCTCCTCTGCCGGGCGGTCGTGGTGCCCTCGGATACCGGGCGGGCGGGCGGTACGAGGCGGTCACCGCGATCCGCTGCCCGGAACCGAGGATCCCATGCTCGCTGTCCCGGTGCCCCGCGGCAGGTGCGGCGGTGGCCCCGGCGTTCTCCGAGGTCCATGGCCGCCGCGACAGCGGGTGACCCGCTCCCCTGCCGCTCAGCCTTTGTCGAGGTAGTCCTCGCGCTCCTCGTCCAGCAGCGCCGACAGCGCCGTGCGCAGCTCCGGCATCCGCTCCAGCTCCGGGTCGTCGGCGACAAGAGCCGTCGCCGCCGCCCGGGCGGCCTCGATGATCTCCTCGTCCTCGATGACGGCGAGCATCCGCAGGGACGAGCGGACGCCCGACTGTGCCTGACCCAGCACATCGCCCTCGCGGCGCTGCTCCAGGTCGATACGGGACAGCTCGAAGCCGTCCAGCGTGCCGGCGACGGCATCGAGGCGGGCCCGCGCCGGCCCCGCCTCCGGTGCCTCGGTGACCAGCAGGCACAGGCCGGCGGCCGAACCGCGGCCCACGCGGCCGCGCAACTGGTGGAGCTGGGAGACACCGAACCGGTCGGCGTCCATGATGACCATGACCGTTGCGTTGGGAACGTTGACGCCGACCTCGATGACGGTCGTCGCCACAAGGACGTCCACCTCTCCCGCAGCGAAGCGGCGCATCACCTCGTCCTTGGCGTCCGGCTGCATGCGCCCGTGCAGGGCCTCCACGCGCAGCCCCGCGAGCGGGCCGTCGCCCAGCTGCGCGGCGATGTCCAGGACGGCCAGCGGGGGACGCTTGTCCGCATCCGCCCCGTCCCCCGCGTCCCCGCCGTCGGCGCCGTAGTCGCGGTCGTCGCCCTCGTCGGCGCCCGCTGCTTCTTCGCCCCCCGCGCTCTTCCGGCGCTTCGTCCCTCCGCCCGCTGCCTCCTCCTCGTCACCGATGCGGGGGCAGACCACGTAGGTCTGGTGTCCGGCTTCCGTCTCCTCCCGTACGCGCTCCCAGGTCCGGGCGAGGAAGTGCGGCTTGTCCCGGGCGGGGACGACATGGGTGGCGATGGGGGAACGGCCTGCGGGGAGCTGGTCCAGCACGGAGGTCTCCAGATCGCCGAAGACCGTCATCGCGACGGTGCGCGGGATCGGCGTCGCCGTCATCACCAGCAGGTGCGGGGGCTGTCTGCCCTTGGAGCGCAGGGCGTCACGCTGCTCGACACCGAAGCGGTGCTGCTCGTCGACGACCACGAGCCCCAGATCATGGAACTGGACCTTGTCCTCGATCAGCGCGTGCGTGCCGATGACGATGCCGGCTTCCCCGGTGGCCAGGTCCAGCAGTGCCCGTCGGCGGGCCGCCGCCCCCATCGATCCGGTGAGCAGTACGACCTTCGTACCCTGCTCGGCGCCGCCCAGCATGCCGCCCTCTGCCAGCTCGCCCATCATCTCCGTCACCGACCGGTGGTGCTGCTGTGCGAGCACCTCGGTCGGCGCCAGCATGGCGGCCTGACCGCCGCAGTCGACGACGGTGAGCATGGCGCGCAGCGCGACCATCGTGTTGTGCGTGACCGTGAAGTTGTCCGTGATGTAGGCCCTGCTGGGGTGACGGACGCTGATGCACTGCACCTGCTTCCGTCCGGCAGGTTCGACGCCGACGACGGCGCGCCCCGCGACCGCGCGCTCCCCGCCCTGCGGCCGTCCGTCCGATTGCTCCGTGTACCGGAGATCCGTGTACCGGAACGGGGCGTACTGCGGCGGCAGTTGCACGCGCACGTCGAGGGCGCCGCCCGCGCCGCGTACCGGCCCCGCCGGTGCGACACTCGCGTGGCCGCTCAGCGAGCGCACCAGCCATGCGACGTCCTCCGCGAGCGGCCGTGACGAGGAGCGCACCGCGATTCCGCCCGGCGGGCTGCCCGGCCGACTGCGTGACGAGCCCTCCTCGTCCCCCGTCCCGGCCTCGGCCGGGACGGGCGGAAGTCCCTCCAGCAGTCCCTGCAGCACGGCGAACCTGTCCTTCACGGAGGTTTCCTTGAAGGACCGCGGCACACCCCCTTGCGCGTCCTGCCGTCCCAGCTGCAAGCCCGTCTCGTACGGGTCGGCGGGCACGTCCGCCGGAGCACCGAGATCGACCGGTACGGGCTCGGGGAGCCACCACTTCGGGGAGCCGTCCCGCCTGGTCAGGTCGTATCTGATCTCCCGCGTGGTCAGCACCGAAGGCTCCGCACGGCCGGACGCCGGAGCGCCTCCGGACCCGCCCGGGAGGCGGGGAGCGGCGCCGGTGCCCACCAGCCACAGGTGTTCGTCGTCGCACTCGACGCTGCTGCCGTCCGAGAGGATCAGCCGCCACACCTCGCGCTCCCCCTGCGGGAAGACGCCCTCCACGGGGGCCAACTCGCCGGAAGGCGTGACCACTTCGTCCCCGACGCCGATCGTCCCCATCGCGCGGAAGCCACCCGGGGTGAGCACGAGGGCGTCCAGCGGCTGCGCCTTGCCGGAACCGACCTCGCCCTGGAGCAGCCGGTGCATGGGATGTCCGGTGGCCAGATCCGCGAAGATCTCGCCGCTGACGTGCCGTTGCCCTTCGGTGAGGGTGAAGGGCAGCTTGGCGTCGAAGGCGTCCAGCAAGCCGTCCTGCACGTGGGCGCGGGGCACGGCGGGCAGCTGGGAGTCCGCCATCCGCCGGCGGGCGAGGGCGACCTGGAGTACGAACGCCTCGTCCCACTTCAACCGGGCGCGGGCCTCGGCCACATCGGCTTTCGTGTGCGGACGGTGCACCTTCTCGAAGGCGCCGGGCAGCGGAATGAGCCGCTGTTCCTCGCGGATGGCGGGGGGCAGCGGGTCCACGAGCGCGTCCCAGCCCGTCGACTCCATGGACGCGAGCACTGTCTGGACCGACTTGGCGATCTTCCAGGACGCCAGCTGTGCGACGGCCGGATAGATCGGCATCAGCCTGTTGGCGAAGGCGTCGACCTCCTCGGCCCCGCCCTCCGAACCCAGGAGTTCGTACTGCGGATGCGCGAGCTGCAGACGGCCGTTGAAGACGCCCACCTTCCCCGCGAACATCCCGCGACGTCCGGGCAACAGGTCCTTCTGCGGCTTGAAGATGCCACGTCCGAAGAAGACCAGCCGCAACTGCCCGCTGCCGTCCGTGAGTACGACTTCGAGCCGCTGCCCCCGGCCGCGGTTGAACTTGTGCACGGTGGCCTTGGCGACCTGGGCCACCACCGTCACGTGCTCGTCCAGCGGCAGATCCGCGAGGCGCGTCAGCTGACCGCGCTCCTCGTAACGCCGCGGATAGTGGTGGAGGAGGTCCCCGACCGTCTCCAGGCCCAGGTGTTCGGCCATCACCTTCGCGGTGTTGCCGCCAAGGATCTTCTTCAGTGATTCGTCGAGCGCTGGCACGCTCCCATTGCACACCATGACGGTGACAGGACCACGGCATCGAGCAACGTACGGACGCCCCACGGACGGCACTCCGCCGGCGCCGCGGACATGCCTGTCGGGAGACCGGCGCGGGGCCCGCTCTCATTCCACCCCGCTACTCCACCCCGATCAGCAGCGGCGCGCACTGCTGCCCGCCTTCGTAGACCACGGTGTCGACGCCGAGATGGCCGCCGCGCACGCGCTCCTCCAGCCGGGCGGCCAGTCCCCCGGGGGCCTGCTCCCCGACGACCAGCGTGACCAGTTCGCCGCCCGCGGCGAGCATCCGCTCCAGCACCTCTTCCGCTGTGGCGGCGATGTCGGAACCGATCACTGCGACGTCGCCTTCCACCAGCCCGAGCACATCCCCTGCCTCGCAGACGCCTGCCATGGTCCACGACCTGCACTCCGCGACGGCCACCTCGCCGTAGCGGGTGGCTCCGGCAGCCGAGGTCATGGCGACGACGTCCTCGTCGAAGCGGCGCTCCGGATCGTGCACCGCGAGGGCGGCTATGCCCTGTACGGCGGCGCGGGTGGGGACGACCGCCACACGTATGCCTACCGGGGATTCACGGGCCTCGCGCGCCGCGCGGGAGGCGGCGGCGTGCAGTTCGGCGTCGTTGGGCAGCAGTACGACCTCCGCGGCGCCGGTCGCGTGCACTGCCGCGGGCAGCCCCTCGCTGTCGAGGGCCTGACCGGCGCGTACGACGAGCGCGCCGGCCTCCTCGCACAGCCCCGCCAGTCCGTCCCCGTGGACGACGGCGACGACAGCGCGCCCGTGCGGACCGCCCGGCAGACCGGCTCCCGCGCTGTCCGCGCCGCCACTGCGGGTCCCGCCGGCCCCGCCGTCTTTGCCTGCTGCTTCGTCCGCACTGCCCGACCGGTGCTCCGTCGGGTCCCCGGGGGCGCACCCCCCGACCGCTCCGGCCGCCGACGCCGCTGCGAGGTGGGTGATGCGGATGCGGTGCGGACGACCTGCCTCGACGCCTGCTTCGACAGCCGCCCCGGCGTCGTCGACGTGCACGTGCACGCTCCAGAGGCCGTCCCCGCCGCCGACTACGAGCGAGTCGCCGAGACCGTCCAGCCGTTCGCGCAGGGCGGCCACCGTGGCGTCGTCTGCTTCGAGGAGATACATCACCTCGTATGCCGGGTCCCGGTCCGGAGCGCCCGCAGTGGCCGGAGCTTGCACGTCGTGGGCGTCACTCGGCACGAGTGCACTGCGGGGACGTGATCCGGCGGCCGGGTCCGACAGCGCGTCCGCAAGCGCGCCCAGCACCGCGACGAGGCCGCTACCCCCGGCATCGACGACCCCGGCACGGCGCAGGGCGTCGAGCTGTCCCGTCGTCGCCGACAGTGCGACGCGAGCAGCGTCGTGGGCGGCGCGGGCGACCACAGCGGGACCGGGGTCCACGCTGTCGGCGTCCACGCCGTCGGTTCTCGCGTCCACGCCGTCGGTGTCCACATGTTCGGCGACCGCGCGCTCTGCGGCGTCGGCGGCGGCACGCGCCACGGTCAGCATCGTCCCCTCGACGGGACGGGCCACCGCCTCGTAGGCGGACTCCGCGGCGCGCCGCAGCGCGGCGGCCAACAGCCGCCCGCCGGGGGCGTCTTCGGAACGCCTCGCGCCCCCCGTGCCGGGCGTCCCCGGGGACCCTCCGCGCTGCGCCTCCCCGTAGACCTCCGCCATGCCGCGCAGCAGCTGCGCCAGGATCGTCCCGGAGTTGCCGCATGCACCGATCAGAGCCGCCCGCCCCAGGGCACGCAGCGCCGGGGCCGCCGGGCCGCCGGAGGCACCGTCCGCCTCCTCCAGCCCCTCGGCAGCCGCAGCCACGGTCCGGAGGAGGTTGGTGCCGGTGTCGCCGTCCGCGACGGGGAAGACGTTGATGGAGTCGAGCTCCGCGCGGCCCTCGCCGAGGGCGTCCACGGCGAGCGTGGCCCAGGCCCGTACCACCGTGGAGTCGAACGGCTGTTGCACGTGAGGACCTCCTGCGAGTGGACCGGTGACGGCGAACGGCGGCGGGGACGGCTGTCGTCGGCGCCGTCCGAAGGCTAGGGCAGCAGCCGGAGCGGAGCCCCGAGCAGTGGCCGGACCTGGTGGGGGTGCCGACCGGTCAGTGCTGGTTTCGCTGTTCGTGAGCAGGCGTTGTATGCTGCTCCGGTTGCCTGATGAGTATCGGGCCTCATTACCTCCCTGGCAGTGCCGGTCGATCACGTGCCTGCGACGCTGGGATTTTCCGTACATGCATCTGAAGTCTTTGGAGTGACCCGTGGCTGCCAACTGCGACGTCTGCGGCAAGGGGCCGGGCTTCGGCAACAGCATCTCCCACTCTCACCGCCGCACCCCGCGCCGCTGGAACCCGAACATCCAGCGCGTGCGTGCAGTGATCAACGGGACGCCGAAGCGCCTCAACGCCTGCACCTCGTGCATCAAGGCCGGCAAGGTCTCGCGCTGACGCAGCGCGGCCACCTAGCAGGCTGTTCCCAGAGCCGGTCCGTCGATGTGACGGACCGGCTCTGTGCATGCCGGAAACGGACGCCGGTCTCCGCCCGCACGCCCGTCCCCGCCCGCACGCAGATGTCCGGACCGGCGCCCGAGGCCGTCGGCCGACAGCACCGTGAGGAACGGCTCCCGCCTGTTCTCACCGCTCTCCGCGTGTACGGAGCCGCCACCCGTGGTCCACAGGGCCGAGCCCGCCCCCCAGCGGGAATCCGGCGGCGATCGCTCCTGTGACGTACTCCTTCGCCCCCGCAGCCGCCTCCGGCACGGTCCGTCCGCACGCCAGCAGCGCGGCGAGGGCGCTGGCCAGTGTGCAGCCGGTGCCGTGCGTGTGGCGGTTGTCGTAGCGGGGGGCGCGCAGCCAGTGCTCCTCGGTGCCGTCCGTGAGGAAGTCGACGGCTTCGTCCTGAGGGATGCCGCCGTCCGCGGAGGACGCCTGGGACAGATGTCCTCCTTTGACGAGAGCCCAGCGCGGTCCGCAGGACAGCAGCGCCGCCGCGGCTTCCCGCATCCCGGCCTCGCCGGAGACCCGTACGCCCGTCAACTGCGTGACCTCGTCCAGGTTGGGCGTGACGACCGTCGCCGTGGGCAGCAGCCGGGTACGGACGGATGCCACCGCGTCCTCGGCGAGCAGGGAGTCGCCGTGCTTCGAGACGCCCACCGGATCGACGACCACGGGCACGTCCGTTCCGGCGAGCAGCCCGGCCACCGTCTCGACCAGTTCCGCCGAAGCCAGCATCCCCGTCTTGACTGCCTGCACGCCGATGTCGTCGACGACGCTGCGGTACTGGGCGCGTACGGACTCCGCCGGCAGTTCCCAATAGCCCTGCACGCCGAGGGAGTTCTGGGCGGTGACGGCAGCGACCACACTCATGCCGTGGGTGCCGAGCGCCAGCATCGTCTTCAGGTCCGCCTGGATGCCCGCGCCGCCGCCCGAGTCGGATCCCGCGACCGTCAGCACGCGGGGCGGCGCCGCGGAAGCGGACCGTCCGGACTGGTCCGGCTGCCCTTGCGGGGACGGTTGTGCGGCTGTGTCCATGCGTAGACGGTAGCCCGGTGCACGCGAGGCGCCCGAGCCCGGTTCCGTCCCGCGTACCTCAGCGCTGACGCCGAAGACGCACCGGCGCGGGCACGTTCAGCCCTCTTCCTCGCTGCCGAAGTGGTCCCAGCCGCCTGCCTTCTCCCATGCCGCGCCGTCCACCGTCACCTGCGGCTGAGCTGCCGGAGCGAGCACGTCGCCGATCTTCCGCCAGCGCGCGGGGAGTTTCGCGTCCGGAGGGAACGTGGCCACCAGTGCGTGGTCCTCGCCGCCCGTCAGCACCCAGTGCAGCGGGTCCACGCCGACTGCCTGCCCGATGTCCGACATCTGGGCGGGCACGTCCAGGTCGGCCGAGCGGAGGTCGATGCGGACCTTGCTGGCTTCGGCGATGTGGCCGAGGTCTGCGACGAGACCGTCGCTGACGTCGGTCATCGCGGTGGCGCCGAGCGCCGCGGCTGCGGGCCCCGCGTGGTACGGCGGTTCGGGCCTGCGGTGTGCCTCGACGAAGGCGCGCGGCGAGCGGAAGCCACGGGAGAGCACCGCGTGCCCGGCCGCGGACCAGCCCAGCCAGCCGGTGAAGGCCACGATGTCGCCGGGCCTCGCGCCGGAGCGGGTCACCGGTTCCCTGGTGCGCATGTCCCCGAGAGCGGTGATGGAGACGGTGATCGTCGAGCCGCGCACGACGTCGCCCCCGACGACCGCCGCCGAGGCGACCTGCGCCTCGTCGCGGATGCCGTCCATGAGCTCCATGGGCCAGTTCGCGGGAAGTTCCGCGGGCACGACGAGTCCGAGCAGCAGCGCCGTGGGGAACGCTCCCATCGCTGCGATGTCGGCGAGGTTCTCCGCGGCGGCCTTGCGTCCGACGTCGTACGCGGTGGACCAGTCACGCCTGAAGTGCCGCCCCTCCAGCAGGATGTCGGTCGTCGCGACGACTCTGCGGTCCGGTGCCGCGACCACTGCGGCGTCGTCGCCCGGACCGATACGGACGGCGGGTGTCGTCGTGAGGCGGGACGTCAACTCCCTGATCAGGCCGAACTCTCCGAGCTCTCCGACGGTGCCGGGCGTCCGTGCACGGCCTCCGTGGTAGTCCCCGCTCAGATGCATCGCTCCGCCCCTTCGCCTGTCACCTTCTGCGTGATCCTTCCGTCCCCGCGTACTCCGTCCCCGCCCCCGGTATCGCGCTCTGCGGCGACGACCTCGCCGCCGCTCGGCTCCGCCCGTGCCGGCGCCGTACGGGGACTCCGCGGAAGCGGTCCGCCGTTACCGACAGTGCCGCGGGTCTCCCGCGCGGTAGCGGCGACGCGGTACCGTGGCGTCCCCCTTCCCTCCATGATCCTCGTAGCCGCCCTGGAGGTTCCGTGGTACAGGCGTACATCCTGATCCAGACCGAGGTCGGCAAGGCATCGACCGTCGCCGACTTCATCGCCAAGCTTCCGGGCATCCTGCACGCGGAGGACGTGACGGGTCCGTACGACGTGATCGTGCGTGCACAGGCCGACAGTGTCGACGAGCTCGGGCGCATGGTCGTCGCCAAGATCCAGAAGGTGGACGGCATCACGCGCACGCTGACCTGCCCGATCGTTCATCTGTAGCTCCCCCGTATGCTCGCCCGGTGAACACCTCTCGCTGCCGGGTGCCGTTCGCCGTCGCCGTCGCCGCGCTGGCCGTCGCGGGCTGCTCGGGCGAGGAGGGGCCGGCAGCCCCGAGCCCTTCCGGCAAGGCCGCCGCGACGTGTCGGTCGCTGCACGACCGGCTGCCGGAGCACGTGGACGGGCAGGAGCGGATCACACTCGACCCGGCCTCGAAGTACACCGCGGCGTGGGGCGATCCGGCCATCGAACTGCGCTGTGGAGTGCCGCGCCCCGAGAAGCTCTCGCCCGGCAGTGAACACTACAACCCCACGGCGGAGGCGGTGGAAGTCAACGGCGTCTCCTGGCTGCTGGAGAAGCGCGAAGAGGGCTACCGCTTCACCACCATCGGCCGTGCTGCGAACGTCGAGTTGACGGTCCCCGAAGATCACGCGCCCGAGATCGACGCGCTCCCGGACCTCGCGAAGTCCGTACGCACTTCGGTGCCCGAGCACCACTGACTCCCGGTCACCCGCGGCCCCGGCCTGTCAGCGCAGTCCGGTCTCGCGCCGCAGCGCGGCCTGGATGAGCCGGTCCACCAGTTCGGCATAGCTGACGCCGCTCTTCTGCCACATCCGCGGATACATCGAGATGGGCGTGAAGCCGGGCATCGTGTTGATCTCGTTGATGACGAACTCCCCGTCCTCGGTGCGGAAGAAGTCCGCCCGGACGAGCCCTTCGCAGGAGGCGGCCTCGAAGGCGCACACGGCCAGCTCCTGGACCCTCGCCGTCTCCTCGGGAGTGAGCGGCGCGGGCACGATCCCGGAGGCGGAGTCGATGTACTTCGCCTCGAAGTCGTAGAAGTCGTGGGCGCTCACCGGCGGGATCTCGGCGGGGACGCTCGCCCGCGGACCGTCCTCGAACTCCAGCACGCCGCACTCGATCTCACGCCCGCTGAGCAGCGATTCGACGACCACCTTCGGGTCGTGCCGCTGGGCTTCGGTGATGGCATCGTCCAGTCCCCCGATGTCGTGGACCTTGGTGATGCCCATCGACGAGCCCGCACGCGCCGGCTTCACGAACAGCGGCCAGCCGTGCTCGCCCGCCAGGTCCAGGATCCGCTTGCGTGCCCCTCCGGGGTCCGCCTTCCAGTCCCGGGGACGGATCGTGACGTACGGTCCGACGGGCAGCCCGAAGGTGGCGAAGACCCGCTTCATGTACTCCTTGTCCATGCCGACCGCCGACGCGAGCACTCCCGCACCGACATAGGGCACGCCCGACATCTCCAGCAGCCCCTGCAGCGTGCCGTCTTCGCCGTACGGGCCGTGCAGCACGGGGAAGACGACGTCCACCTCGCCCAGGGCCTTGGGCACCGAACCCGGCTCGTGGTACGTCACCTCGCGGTTGCCCGGTTCGAGCGGCAGGAGCACGCCGCCCGTCGTGGTGTCGGCCAGTTCGGAGACGCTGGGCAGTCTGCGGTTCTCGATGGCCATCCGCTCGGGTTCGTCGGCGGTCAGCGCCCAGCGGCCGTCGGTGGTGATGCCGATGGGCAGCACCTCGTACTTCTCACGGTCGATGGCGGCGAGTACGGCTCCTGCTGTGACGACCGAGATCGCGTGCTCGGAGCTTCGCCCGCCGAACACGACGGCGACACGGGGCTTGCGTGAGGGGCTCTGGCTGCTCATATCGGACCGACTGTACCGTCTGGCCCTTGACCCGTCAGGGTCCCGGGCGCCTGTGGCGCGGCACCGGCCTCCGCCCCGGGCCCGCCGTACGGCCCCTGTACGGGCCGACCGGTGAACGCGCCCGGGGAGGCCGGGAGATCGAGGGGCGGCAGGGGCCGGGGCGCGGTGTGCGCCCGCAGTTGCGGGGTCGCGGTACGACGACCCCGCAAGCGGCTCAGACGCGTTCGGCCTTCGCGCTGCGCGACATCAGTTCCTTGAGGGCGACGAGCGGTGGCTTGCCGTCGTGGACGATGCCGACGACCGTCTCCGTGATCGGCATCTCCACGCCGTGCCGCCGGGCCAGTTCACGTACGGACTCGCACGACTTGACACCTTCCGCTGTCTGACGTGTGACGGCGATCGTCTCCTGGAGAGTCATGCCGCGGCCGAGATTCGTGCCGAAGGTGTGGTTGCGCGAGAGCGGCGAGGAGCAGGTGGCCACCAGGTCCCCCATGCCGGCGAGTCCCGCGAAGGTCCGGGCGTCCGCGCCCATCGCCGACCCGAGCCGCGCGGTCTCGGCGAGACCGCGCGTGATCAGAGAAGCCTTCGCGTTGTCCCCGAGTGCCATTCCGTCGGCGATGCCGACCGCCAGCGCGATCACGTTCTTGACGGCGCCGCCGAGTTCGCAGCCGACGACGTCGGTGTTGGTGTACGGGCGGAAGTACGGGGTGTGGCAGGCGGCCTGCAGGCGCTGGGCCACGCCCTCGTCCGCGCAGGCGACCACTGAGGCCGCGGGCTGCCTCGCAGCGATCTCCCTGGCGAGGTTGGGGCCCGTCAGCACGGCGACGCGCGACGGGTCCACGCCCGCGACCTCTTCGACGACCTCGCTCATCCGCTTGGCCGTGCCGAGTTCGACGCCCTTCATCAGGGAGACCAGCACCGTCTCCGGATGCAGCAGCGGCGTCCATCGCGCGAGGTTGCCGCGCAGTGTCTGCGACGGCACCGCGAGCACAGTGAACTCCGCGCCGTGAGCTGCCTCCGCGGCGTCCGTGGTGGCGGTGACGGCCGCGGGGAGCTCGGTTCCGGGAAGGTAGTCGGGGTTCTCGCGGCGGGTGTTGACCGCTTCGGCCAGTTCGGCCCGTCGCCCCCAGAGCGTCACCTCGCAGCCCGCGTCGGCGAGCACCATCGCGAAGGCGGTGCCCCAGGAACCGGTGCCGAATACGGCGGCTTTCGTCACGCGTTCTCCCCCTCGGCCGCCGGGGGCGCCGCGTCCGGCTGCGCGGACCTGCCGTTCCGGTCCGTCCTGTCCCCTCGGCCGCTCTTCTCGCTCCGGCCGTTCTTGTTCCCGTCCTGTGGCTGCTCTTCGCGCTGCGCGTGCGTCCGTCCGTCGCTCTCCTGCCGGGGAAGCCGCTCGGGGCCGCTCGAGGCTGCCGCCCGGCGGTGGTCGAGACGCTCCGCCGGCGGGGCCTCTCCACGGATGTCGGCCAACTGCGCGGTGATTTCGTCCATGATCCGCTCGGTGACCTCCCGCAGCACCGCGGCGGTCGCCTCCTTGCCGTAGAACTCCGAGAGATCGATGGGCGGTCCGGCCTGCACGATGAGTGTCTTGCGCGGAAAGAACTTGATGTCGCCGCGCTTCGGATAAGGCGGAACGGCGAGATTCGCGCCCCACTGCGCGACGGGAATGACCGGCACCCTCGTCTCCAGCGCGACCCTCGCGGCGCCCGTCTTTCCCTTCATGGGCCACATACGGGGATCCCTGGTGAGCGTGCCCTCCGGGTAGAACGCCACGCACTCGCCCTTGTTGATGGCTTCGACGGCGGCACGGAAGGCCCCTATGGCGTCCTTGGACTCGCGGAAGACCGGGATCTGCCCGGTGCCGCGCATGGCCGCCCCGACGAACCCGCTCCTGAACAGGCCGACCTTCGCAAGAAACCGCGGGACCCGTCCGGTGTTGTACTGGAAGTGTGCATAGGAAAGCGGGTCCAGGGCCGAGTTGTGATTGACGACCGTGATAAATCCGCCGCTTTCCGGAATATGTTCCATTCCGCGCCAGTCCCGCTTGAAGAACAGCACGAGCGGCGGTTTCAGCAAAACCGCGGCAAGGCGGTACCAGAAGCCGATTCTGCGGCGGGACACCCGGACACCATCTCCTCTTGCCTGTTCGAACAGCCACGTGGGTCCCGGCGGCGGCGAGGCAGTGGCCTCCCGCGGAGCGGGCACGGGGCCCTCTGCACTACGGCTGGGCCTGCCCCATCGCGGCGGCGTGGGTTCCCCCAGCGCGCGAGGGGCAAGTCTCACCCCGCACCCCCCACCGTGTCGAGCGCACGGTCTGTCTGCGTCTGTCCCGCAACCGTAGCCCGGGGCCTGCGAAGCCCGGTCGGCGGCAGGTGAGAATGAGGTGATGGAGCCGCATGCGACGCCCCCGGCCTGGACCCTCCTGATGCCGCTGAAGCCGTTGGCGCGCGCCAAGAGCAGGCTCGCCCCGACGGCGGGCGCCTCGGCACGCGCGCAGCTCGCGCTGGCCTTCGCCCAGGACACGGTGAGCGCCGCCCTGGCCTGTACGGCCGTACGCGATGTGGCAGTTGTCACCAACGACGGGCAGGCGGCGGAAGCGCTGGCCGCCCTCGGCGCGCGCATCGTGCCCGACGCCCCCGACGCGGGTCTCAACCCCGCACTGGCACACGGTGCCACCGCCGTGCGCGGAATCCGCCCTGAAGCGGCGCTGGCGGCCCTCAACGCCGATCTGCCCGCCCTGCGGCCCGGCGAGCTCTCGCGCGTGCTGGAGGCCGCGGCACGCACGCCCCGCGCGTTCCTCGCCGACGCCGCAGGTACGGGCACCACGCTGCTGTCCGCCATGCCCGGTCAGCTGCTCGCCCCGCACTTCGGGCTCCGTTCGCGGGCCCGGCACGCCTCTTCGGGGGCGACGGAGCTCTTCGTCAGCGACGCGGTCAGCGTGCGGCAGGACGTCGACACGGAGGCGGACCTGGCGGCTGCCGTGGCCCTCGGCGTGGGCCCGCACACGGCTGAGGCACTGTGCCGCGGAACCGGTCCCTCGCCCGTCAACACTGCGTGAGTGCGCCGGCCTCGGGCCCGTCCGGCACATGGCGCCGTCCGACGCTCGCGGCGGACGCCGCGCGCTTCCCGGCACACCTTCCCGGCCACAGCACCAGACGCGAGGTGTCGGACAGGGCCTAGGCTTCCTGCCATGCAGGCCACCTCGTACACCTTCGATCCCGAGACGCGCAGCGGGAGCGTGCTGCTCGACGACGGCACTCCGCTCCCGTTCGACACCGCCGCATTCGACGCCGGGGGGCTGCGCCTGCTGCGGTCGGGGCAGCGCGTACGCATCGAGGTCGAGGGGTCCGGCGACGAGCGGCGCGTCACCTTCGTGACCTTGCAGACCCTCTGACTCTGTGCTTCACGGCTCCAGCGCCACCGTGACCGGCGCCCTGCCGGATCCCCGGGCGGAGCTGCACGCGAAGTCCGCGAGCGCGGCTCCGGATTGAGTGCCGAAACGCCCGCCGGGCCGGACTCCCCGGCGGGAGTCCGGCCCGGCGCTGCGGGTCTTGTGGTGCTCAGCGCTTGCGCGCGGTGGCCCTTTTGGCGGTGGACTTGCGGGCGGCGGTGCGGCGGCCCGGGGCCTTCCTTGCCGGCGCCTTCTTGGTGGTCGACTTCTTGCCCGTGGCCTTCTTCGCG
The DNA here is from genome assembly GCF_042653885.1 of Streptomyces ovatisporus. Taxonomy (NCBI): domain Bacteria; kingdom Bacillati; phylum Actinomycetota; class Actinomycetes; order Kitasatosporales; family Streptomycetaceae; genus Streptomyces; species Streptomyces ovatisporus. The sequence goes on along the minus strand of NZ_JBHSFH010000004.1, from coordinate 593,677 downwards.
GTGGACTTCTTGGCCGTCGCCTTCTTCGCCGCCGACTTCTTCGCCGTGGCCTTCTTCGCCGCGGTCTTCTTCGCCGGCGTCCGCTTGGCGGTGGTCTTCGCTGCCGTCTTCTTCGCCGCGCCGCGCTGCGCCGTGGTCTTCTTCGCCGTCGACTTCTTCGCTCCCGCCCGCTTCGCCGCGGCCTTCTTCGTGGAAGTGCCGCCCATCAGGCTGCCCTTGGGGGCCTTCTTCACGGCGACGTCGTTCTTCGGAAGCTTCTTCGCCCCGCTGACCAGTTCCTTGAAACCGGCGCCCGCACGGAAGCGGGGCACCGAGGTCTTCCTCACCCGCACGCGCTCACCGGTCTGCGGGTTCCGGGCGTACCGCGCGGGGCGGTCCACCTTCTCGAAAGAGCCGAACCCGGTGACCGAGACCCGCTCCCCCGCCACCACGGAGCGGACGATCGCGTCCAGCACGACATCCACCGCTTCCGCGGCCTGCTGCCGTCCACCGAGCTTGTCCTGGATTGCTTCGACGAGCTGCGCCTTGTTCACGTCTTCCCCTTCGGAACTATTGCAGGAACGAATGTGTTCAAGCTTTTTCGCACGCTAGGCAGATATATACCGCGAATCAAACATGAAACGGGCGAATCACCCTTGTGCCGCAACGAACTCGCCCTTCATCGAGTTCCGTCAGCGCGCTTGCCTGCCTGTTCCTCGGGGAAGCGTCCCTCGTCGATATCCGTCATGAGGCGGTCCACACGCCGCTCAGCGTCGGCGAGATCGTGCTTCGAGGCCGCGGTGATGACGAGCAGCTTGCGCGTCAGCGCCACCCGTACGCCCTCGGGGACTTGCAGTGTGCGCACCCTTGCGTGCGCCTCTTTCAAGCGGGCGGCGAGCCGGTCGTAGAGATCGAGTTGACCGTCGCGTTCCATGCACCGATTGTGCCATCTGGGGTGAGTTGTCGCATAACGAGTCCCCAACACGTGGAGGCGCCCCCCGCCTTGCGTGCGGGGGGCGCGAGAGGGTTCGTTGTTGTGCCGTGCCACGCGGGCTCCGGTCAGCTCCGGTTCACAACTGCTGCGTGAGGGGCTTGAAGGCGGGACGCCGGGCCTCGTAGGCGGCGATGGAGTCCTCGTCCTTCAGCGTGAGGCTGATGTCGTCGAGCCCTTCGAGCAGTCGCCAACGGGCGTTCTCATCCAGGTCGAAGGCCGCCTCGACGCCCGGTGCGAGCACCTTTCGCGCGACCAGGTCGACTGTCACCTCGACGCTCGGATCCGACTCAGCGAGCTCCCAGAGCGCTTCCACCGTCTGCTGCGGCAGTACGACCGTGAGGAGGCCGTTCTTCAGGGAGTTGCCGCGGAAGATGTCCGCGAAACGCGGAGAGATCACGGCCTTGAAGCCGTAGTTCTGCAGCGCCCAGACGGCGTGCTCACGCGAGGAGCCGGTACCGAAGTCCTCGCCGGCGACGAGGACCGTACCGCCCTTGTGCGCCTCGTCGTTGAGCACGAAATCGGGGTTCTTCCGCCACGCCTCGAAGAGTCCGTCCTCGAATCCGTCCCGCGTGACCTTCTTCAGCCAGTGGGCCGGGATGATCTGGTCGGTGTCGACGTTGCTGCGGCGCAGCGGGACGACGCGTCCCGTGTGGGTCGTGAAGGCTTCCATGGTGATTCGTCCTCCTCAGACGCCGGCGGGTTCGCGTACGCCGGACAGGTCGGCCGGTGAAGCAAGGTGCCCCAGCACCGCCGTGGCGGCGGCGACCTGCGGCGAGACCAGATGCGTACGGCCGCCCTTGCCCTGCCTGCCCTCGAAGTTGCGGTTGGAGGTGGACGCGGCGCGCTCACCGGGCTTGAGCTGGTCAGGGTTCATGCCCAGGCACATCGAACACCCCGCGTGCCGCCATTCGGCCCCGGCCGCGGTGAAGACCTTGTCCAGCCCCTCCGCGACGGCCTGCAGCGCGACGCGTACGGAACCGGGGACGACCAGCATCCGCATGCCGTCGGCGACTTGGCGTCCTTCGAGGACGGCCGCGGCCGAACGCAGGTCCTCGATACGGCCGTTGGTGCAGGAGCCGACGAAGACGGTGTCGACGGGGACCTCGCGCAGCGGCTGCCCCGCGGTCAACCCCATGTATTCCAGGGCCTTCTCGGCGGCGAGCTTCGCCCCCTCGTCCTCGAAGGAGGCCGGGTCCGGGACCGACTCGGACAGCGGCGCGCCCTGACCGGGGTTGGTCCCCCACGTCACGAAGGGCGCCAACTCCGTGGCGTCGATGACGACTTCGTGATCGAAGACCGCGTCGTCGTCGGTGCGCAGCGTCTTCCAGTACTCCACGGCCGCGTCCCAGTCGGCGCCCCGGGGCGCGTGGTCGCGGCCCCGCACGTACTCGAACGTCGTCGCGTCCGGGGCGATCATCCCGGCCCGCGCGCCGGCCTCGATGGACATGTTGCAGATGGTCATCCGCGCTTCCATCGACAGCTTCTCGACGGCCTCGCCGCGGTACTCGATGACGTAGCCCTGGCCGCCGCCGGTGCCGATCTTCGCGATGACCGCCAGGATCAGGTCCTTGGCGGTGACGTCGTCGGGCAGTTCGCCGTCGACCGTGATCGCCATCGTCCTGAACGGCGCCATCGGCAGCGTCTGGGTGGCCAGCACGTGCTCGACCTGGCTGGTGCCGATGCCGAACGCGAGGGCCCCGAAGGCCCCGTGCGTCGAGGTGTGGGAGTCGCCGCAGACGACCGTCATGCCCGGCTGGGTCAGGCCCAGCTGCGGGCCGACGACATGCACGACGCCCTGCTCGTCGTCGCCCAGCGGGTGCAGACGTACGCCGAAGTCCGCGCAGTTCTTGCGCAGCGTCTCCAGCTGCGTGCGCGAGACCGGGTCGGCGATCGGCTTGTCGATGTCGAGGGTCGGGGTGTTGTGGTCCTCGGTGGCGATGGTCAGGTCCGTACGGCGCACCTCACGGCCGTTCTGGCGGAGTCCGTCGAAGGCCTGGGGGCTGGTCACCTCATGCAGCAGATGCAGGTCGATGAAGAGCAGGTCGGGCTCGCCTTCCGCGCGCCTGACGACATGGTCGTCCCAGACCTTCTCCGCGAGTGTCCGTCCCATCGCTTTCCCTCCGGCCGGCCGCGCCGCCGACCACATGTCGAGATCCAGTGGCGCACCGGGTCTGCGGCCCCCCGGAGCCGGTGCGCTTCGCCCATCCAGAGTGGCGGGTGCCGTCGAAAAAGGAACTTGCGTTTCACACTCTGAGACGCGAGTATCGACGCATGGACAACTCTAGCGGCGTCGGCGTTCTCGACAAGGCGGCTCTGGTATTGAGCGCTCTGGAGTCCGGTCCGGCCACCCTCGCCGGGCTGGTCGGAGCCACCGGCCTCGCCCGGCCCACGGCACACAGGCTCGCGGTGGCGCTGGAGCATCACCGCATGGTCGCCCGGGACATACAAGGGCGCTTCATCCTCGGTCCCCGCCTCGGCGAACTCGCCGCCGCAGCAGGCGAGGACCGACTCCTCGCCTCGGCCGGTCCGGTCCTCACGCACCTGCGGGACGTGACGGGCGAGAGCGCGCAGCTCTACCGGCGCCAGGGCGACATGCGGATCTGCGTGGCCGCCGCCGAGCGGCTGTCCGGGCTGCGGGACACCGTCCCGGTCGGCTCGACGCTCCCGATGAAGGCGGGCTCTGCCGCACAGGTCCTCATGGCATGGGAGGAGCCGGAGCGCCTCCACCGCGGACTGCAGGGCGCCCGCTTCACGGCGACGGCGCTCTCAGGCGTACGGCGCCGGGGCTGGGCACAGTCCGTGGGCGAGCGCGAACCGGGAGTGGCCTCCGTGTCCGCACCGGTGCGCGGCCCGTCGAACCGCGTGGTCGCCGCCGTCTCGGTCTCCGGGCCGATCGAGCGTCTGACGCGGCACCCGGGCCGCATGCACGCGCAGGCGATCGTCGACGCGGCGGCGCGGTTGAGCGACGCACTGCGCAGGACGACTGGCTGAGCGGCGCCGCCCTCACGGGCGGGCCCCCGCCTGCCCGTCCCCCGAGCCCCCGCCGTCACCCCTCCACGCCGCCGGACGACATCCGCTCCGCAGCCCGTTCAACGCGCCTGCCCACCGGCTCGGTGCCGCGCGCCGAGCCGAGGCCGTACGGCGGCATGTTCACGTACACCGCCTCGTAACGGCCCGCAGGCACGGCGTACGTCTCGTGCCAGATGCCCACCGCCGCACGCCGTCGCGCGCCCGGCGGTTGTAGCCCTGATCCAGGTCGGACGGTGCGCCTTGTCCGCCGCCGACGCGTACGCGAAGAGCGCCTCCTCGGACGTCCAGTACTGGAGGACGCCGAACTCGCGGAGGCCGAGGAGTCCAACAGGCGGTTCAGCACGGAGGGTTGAGCAGATCGCCTCGGCCGCCGGAGCGCGGAAAAGCCCCCCGGGTTTTCCCGGGGGGCTTTCCTGATCGAGTACCCCCGACCGGATTCGAACCGGCGCTACCGCCTTGAGAGGGCGGCGTGCTAGGCCGCTACACAACGGGGGCCCCAGCCTGGTCCGCAACGAACACGGACCCGTACCCCCGACCGGATTCGAACCGGCGCTACCGCCTTGAGAGGGCGGCGTGCTAGGCCGCTACACAACGGGGGCCTCGATCTTGCCAACTTGCAGCGTATGGAGCTTGCTTCACCAAGATCGCGCTGGGCTACCAGGACTCGAACCTAGACTAACTGAACCAGAATCAGTCGTGCTGCCAATTACACCATAGCCCACCAAAACGCAACCCCCTGTGGGGATTTTGTCCGGGTGACCGCCGTGCGATCGGGCCTCGCGGCTCCGCCTCGTCCGGCGACAGGAAGAACAGTACCTGATCGCGGACCGGGCTCCAAAACGGGTTCCTGTCGGCCGGGGCTCCGGTTTCGGGGGCGGCTGTGGCCTGTGTCACGGGGTCATCGGGACCCGGCTGACCGGGCCCCGGAGCCGCCTGCGGGTCCCCGCTTCAGACCGCCTACGAACGCCTCCCACGAGTCGGGAGCGAGCGCGAGCGCGGGGCCGGTGACCCGCTTGGAATCGCGAACGCGGACAGCGTCCGAAGATGCGGCCACCTCTACGCAGTCGCCGCCGCTCGCATCGCTGTAGCTGCTCTTCCGCCAGGTCGGCTCAGTCATCGATGTCCCGCCAACTGCTCGATCAGCTCAAGGGATTCTCTTGGACGCAGGGCCTGCCGACTGATCATGGCACAGCGGCGGGCATATGAACCCACTTCCCCCGGGTCGGAAACCAGGGTGCTTTTCCCGTTGGCCTCGAAGTAGGCGATCCTCTCGTTCTCCGGTGTCTCGATCAGCTTCAGCGGCCCGAAGAGTCCCGCATGATCGCCGCAACTCGCAGGCATGACCTGGACATTCACATTGGGCGACGCTGCACACGACAGGATGTGCTCGTACTGCCGTTCCATGACCTCCCGGCCTCCCAGCTGCCGTCGAAGGACCGCCTCTTCGAGGATCACGTCGATCACGCATACCGGTTTACGTTCGAGCAGGCCGGCTCGCTCCATGCGCGCTGCTGTCAGCTGCTGAACCTGTTCCTCCTCCAGCGGCGGGAAACCCGTGCGGAGGAGAGCCCTGGCGTAGTCCTCGGTCTGCAGGAGCCCTTCGACTACCTGCGTGCAGAAAGACGTCACACTCAGCGCCTCCTGCTCCAACTGCACGAAGCCCTGGAAGTGTTCGGGATACCGTTCCAGACGCAGGTACTTGCTTGCCGCGCGGAGGACGCCGCCGGCGTCGAGCGCCTTCTCCGCCGCTTCCACGAACTCGTCGGTGGCGGGTTTGGCCCCGGTCTCGACGGCGCTCACCGCCGCGCCCGTGTAACTCATGCGAGCGCCGAGCTCGTTCTGGGACAGCCCTGCCGAACTGCGCAGGAGACGCAGCACTTCGGCGAAGTACCGGCCCGCAGGAGAAGCGGTCTTCTTGCCCTGGGTCATCACGCCACCACCTCAACCGGACTCAACGGTCCTCAACTTCGCGAGGCCGAAGGTCACCGTCCACCGCCGTCGACATGCGATCACTACCGAAAGTAGTCGCGCGGGCCGACTCTGGTCACATGAACTCGGAAAGTGATGAGACGGCCCCCGCGCTCGCGTCCGTCGTCTGGTGGCGGAGGTTCCCGTCCGTTCCCCGTACGGTCGCAGCCGCGCGACACGCCGCCCGTGCCGCACTGACGGATTGGGGCATCGGGGGATGCGGGGCCGCCGACTCGGCGCTGGTCGTATCGGAGTTGGTGACGAACGCCGTACGGCACGGACACGTGCCGGGGCGACTGGTCGAGCTGCGGCTCACGTACGACCTGGAGAAGGCCGTCACGGTGGAGGTCTCGGACGCCGGCGACGGGCGCCCGCACCCGGCTGCCGCTCGTCCGGCGGACATCGTTCTTGCCGAGTCGGGGCGCGGGCTCGCGCTCGTCGCCGCGTTCGCGGATGCGTGGGGCGTAACGGACCGACTGGTCGGCAAGACCATCTGGGCCCGTCTGCTGGTCGGTTCGGAGTCCTCACGTGGGGTCGACGGAGGTTGACTTCAGAGCGCCTTGCAGGCGCGTTCCCCGTTCCCGGCACTCGGTTCGCCGCTGCGGGGTTCGACGTGCGATGCGTATGGTGGGCCGGGGATGCATTGGTTGTGGCTGGGGGTCCACGATGACGAAGGCAGATGCTCCGTACCGCTCGTTACTGAACCATCGGCCGCTTTCGACAGGTCGCGTGGGGTTCGGCGCGTAGACGTCGCGGAGGCATGCACGACGGCGACCGTGTTCAAGCGGGGGAAGGTCGCGTTCCACGGCAGCGTCGGCGAACTGACGGAGGCGGGAGGGTACGACGCCGTTCTCCGGCAGCAACGCCGGGCAGGCTTGCGACTGCCGCCGCCGAGGGAGTGAGGGGCCCGGGAGCGGTGCTCCCGGGCTTTTCCTGGTGCGGTGTCAGTCGGCTCCCGTCACACCGCGCCCAGCTTCGTCAGCGCCGCGTCCACGCGCGCCAACGTCCGCTCGCGGCCGAGGAGTTCGAGGGACTCGAAGAGCGGGAGGCCGACCGTGTGTCCCGTGACGGCGACGCGTACCGGTGCCTGGGCCTTGCCGAGCTTCAGGCCGTGCTCCTCGCCGGCCGCCAGGACCGCCTCCTTGAGCGCCTCGGCCTTCCAGACCGCCTCTGCGAGCTTCGTACGGGCCGAGCGCAGCACGTTCTCCGCGCCCGGCTTCATCGCCTTCGCCCAGGACGCCTCGTCCTCCACCGGCTCGTCCAGGAAGAGGAAGTCGACGTTCGCGGTGATGTCGGAGAGGACCGTGAGGCGGGTCTGGGCGAGCGGGGCCAGCTCCTCGAACGCCGCCCGGTCGAAGGACTCCGGCGGCCACGGCGCGTACGGCGCGCGCAGCCACGGCTCGCAGGCCGAGACGAACTCCGCCGCAGGAAGCTCGCGCAGATGCGTGGCGTTGATGGCCTCGCACTTCTTCAGGTCGAAGCGGGCCGGGTTGGCGTTGACGTCGGTGATGTCGAAGGCGGCGATCATCTCGTCGAGGGTGAAGATGTCGCGGTCCTCGGCGATCGACCAGCCCAGCAGGGAAAGGTAGTTGAGCAGGCCCTGGGGCAGGAAGCCACGCTCGCGGTAGAGGTTGAGCGATGCCTGCGGGTCGCGCTTGGAGAGCTTCTTGTTGCCCTCGCCCATGACGTACGGGAGATGCCCGAAGGCGGGAGTCGAGCCGTTGCCGACGCCGAGCTGTGCGAGGGCACGGTAGAGGGCGATCTGTCGCGGAGTGGAGGAGAGCAGGTCCTCGCCGCGCAGCACGTGCGTGATCTCCATGAGCGCGTCGTCGACGGGGTTCACGAGCGTGTACAGCGGTGCGCCGTTGGCCCGCACGATGCCGTAGTCGGTGACGTTCTCCGGAGCGAACGTCAGCTCGCCGCGCACGAGGTCGGTGAAGGTGATCGGCTCGTCGGGCATGCGGAAGCGCACGATATGGGTGCGTCCCTCCGCCTCGAAGGCGGCGATCTGCTCGGGCGTCAGCTCGCGGCACTTGCCGTCGTAGCCGGAGGGCCGGCCCTCCTTGCGGGCCGCCTCGCGGCGTACCTCCAGCTCGTCGGCCGTGCAGTAGCACGGGTAGGCGAACCCGGCCTCCTGAAGCCTGGCGGCGACGTCGGCGTAGATCTCGGTGCGCTGCGACTGGCGGTACGGGCCGTGCGGGCCGCCGCTGCCGCCGGATGCCTCGTCGAACGGTGCGGGGCCCTCGTCCCAGTCGATGCCGAGCCAGCGCATGGCGTCCAGCAGCTGCTCGTAGGACTCCTCGGAGTCGCGGGCCGCGTCGGTGTCCTCGATACGGAAGACGAGGGTGCCGCCGTGGTGGCGTGCGAACGCCCAGTTGAACAGCGCGGTACGGATGAGCCCGACGTGGGGGTTGCCCGTCGGGGAGGGGCAGAACCGTACGCGGACGTCCTTCGGCTCGGTCATGGACGGAGTCGCGGTCGCGTCAGTCACGCTTGACCACCTTGTTGGTGAGAGTGCCGATGCCTTCGATGGTGACGGCGACCTCGTCGCCGATGTTCAGGGGACCCACGCCCGCCGGGGTGCCGGTCAGGATGACGTCGCCGGGGAGCAGCGTCATGGCCTCCGTGATGTGAACGACCAGGTCCTCGACGGAACGGATCATCTCGCTCGTACGGCCGAGCTGCCGCTGTTCGCCGTTGACGGTGCACATCACGCCGAGGTCCGAGGCGTCCAGTTCGGTCTCGACCCAGGGGCCCAGCGGGCAGGAGGCGTCGAAGCCCTTCGCACGTGCCCACTGCGGCTCCGCGCGCTGGACGTCGCGGGCGGTGATGTCGTTGCCGCAGGTGTAGCCGAGGATGACGTCCTTGACACGTTCCCGGGGGACGTCCTTGCACAACCGGCCGATGACGACGGCCAGTTCGGCCTCGTAGTGCACCTCGGAGGAGAAGGACGGGTATCCGACCGGGTCGTGCGGGCCGCACACGGAGGTGGAGGGCTTGAAGAAGACCACCGGCGTGTCCGGGACCTCGTTGCCCATCTCCTTGACGTGCTCGGCGTAGTTGCGGCCGACGGCGACGATCTTGTTGGGCAGCACGGGCGGCAGCAGCCGCACCTTGTCCATGGGGAGCTTCTGGCCCGAGCGCTCGAACTCTGCGAAGGGGTGGCCCTTGATGATGTCGAGGACGGGGCCGCCTTCGGTCTCCGCGTCCCCTTCCACGACGCCGAAGGCGACGTTTCCGTCGAGGGAGAATCTTGCGATGCGCACGGGTTCGGGTTGCCCTTCAGGTGAGGCGTGGGTGACGACGGTCCAGCGTATGCCACGCGGGCAGGCGGAGACCGCCTCGGGCCCGTCCCCGTGGGGCGTGCGCATGAGGAGAGCCGGACCGCAAGGTCCGGCTCTCGTCGTCCTCCGGTGCTCTCCGGCAGGGCGCTAGCGCAGGCGCGCCATCAGCGCGTGCTCGACCAGCGTGATCAGGGCGCTCTTGGCGTCCGAGCGGTGGCGCGCGTCGGTGGTGATGATCGGGGCGTCCGGGCCGATCTGGAGGGCCTCGCGTACCTCTTCGGGGGTGTACGGCTGGTGGCCGTCGAAGCCGTTCAGCGCGATGACGAAGGGCAGTCCGGAGTTCTCGAAGTAGTCGACCGCGGGGAAGCAGTCCGCCAGGCGGCGGGTGTCGACCAGCACGACGGCACCGATCGCGCCGCGGACCAGGTCGTCCCACATGAACCAGAAACGGTCCTGCCCCGGCGTACCGAACAGGTACAGGATCAGGTCCTGGTCGAGAGTGATACGACCGAAGTCCATGGCCACCGTGGTGGTGGTCTTGTCGGCGGTGTGGGTCAGGTCGTCGATCCCGGCGGAGGCCGAGGTCATCACGGCTTCCGTGCGCAGCGGATTGATCTCCGACACGGCACCCACGAAGGTCGTCTTGCCCACACCGAAGCCACCGGCGACCACGATTTTCGCGGAAGTGGTGGAACGGGCAGCAGCGCCGCCGCTAGAGCTTCCGAAGTCCACTGAGCACCCTTTCGAGCAGTGTCACGTCTGGCTGGCCGTCGGCGTTGGTGTCCTCGCCGCCGGGCTGGTGGATGGCGACGAGTCCGGCCTCGGCCAGGTCGGCGACGAGGATACGGGCGACGCCCAGGGGGATGGAGAGAAGTGCCGAGATCTCAGCTACCGATTTGATCTCGTAGCACAGCCGGCAGATCCGCTGATGCTCCGGCAACTGGCCCTGGAGACGGGCGGGTTCGGCAGAAGTGTGCACCAGCGCCTCGATGGCGAGCTGGTAGCGCGGCCTGGTACGGCCGCCGGTCATCGCGTACGGGCGCACCAGCGGCTGCTGCTCTGTGCGACCGTTGTAACTCCCCGCGTCGGTGCGCGGAGCGGGCTGTACGGGCTGGATGCGGGGCGGCGGGCCCTGGTCGTACTGCCCCCTGCCGTACGACTGGTCGCGGCTGCCGCCGTACAGTCCCTGGTCGAACTGCGGCGGCTCCTGCCGCTGCGGGGGCGGCTGGGGCGGCTGCTGCTGGCGCGGCGGCTGCTGCGGCTCGTCGCGCGACTGGGCACCTACGTGCCTGCTGGGCGTCGAGGGGAAGTTGAACCGCTTCGGGCGCGCGTTCTCATGACCACTGCCGTACGACGACGGGCCGCCTGGGGGCATTGTCACGTTTCCTCCTCCGACTCACGGACGTGCTTGCCACATCATTCCGTCTGCTCCAGCTCCATCAGTGAGCACCGCATCACAAGCACCTTATGGCGCGGAGGCGCAACGCGCACTGCCTGACTACTGGTTGAGAATTAGTTGAGCAGGCTGCCTTGCAGTTCAGCACGGAGATCCGGGGTGAGAACCGTACCCGCGCGATCGACGAGAAGTGCCATCTCATAGCCGACGAGACCGATGTCGGCGTCGGGATGGGCGAGGACCGCCAGGGCGGAACCGTCGGAGATGGACATGATGAAAAGGAACCCTCTCTCCATCTCCACCACTGTCTGGTTCACCATGCCGCCCTCGAAGATGCGGGAGGCTCCGGCGGTGAGTGAGGTCAGCCCGGAGGCGACCGCCGCCAACTGGTCGGCGCGGTCGCGCGGGAAGCCCTCGGACATCGCGAGCAGAAGCCCGTCCGCGGAGACCACCACCGTGTGGGACACACCAGGGGTGTTGTCCACGAAGTTGGTGATCAACCAGTTCAGGTTCTGCGCCGCCTGGCTCATCGGGCTCACACTAACGCTCCTGATCGTAGGTGCTGCCGGGGCCGTAGCCCTGTCGGTCATTCTGGGGGCCGTCACCCGCATTGCGCCCCCTGCGGACGCCGCGGTGCAGGTTACTCAGCCTGCCACGGACGTCCTCAGGCGCACGGGAGACCGCGGGGCCTCCCTGCGTGGGTGCTTCGGCGGTGCCCTCGACCAGATTGGCCTTGGGCACCCGCCTGGGAAGGCCGGATGAAGTGGTACCACCGGACTGCGGTTCGCGCAGCCGGCCCGCCCGGCTCCAGCGCTCGTCGTTGGCCGAGTGCCAACTCCCGGAGGATTCCGTTTGACGCTGGTACTCCTGGTGTTGCGCCTCCGGTCCGCCCTCTTGCACCTGCCGCGCCGACTCACGACGCGGAAGACCTGCGCCGGTAGTGGAGCGGAAGTCACTCGGGGCGGGACCCGGCCGGTCGAAGCCTACGCCGTTGCGGCCGTTCCCGTGAACGCCGGGTGCAGATTCCGCTTGTGCTTCCGGGGGAGCGTACTGGCCCCCGCGGGAAGGCGCTTCACCGGGCCGGCCGGGTTCCGGGCCGGGTTCCGGCTGCTCGTACGGCTCGTAGGCAGGCCGGCGCCCGGGAGGGGGCTCCCGACCGAACTCGGGCCGCCCGTACGGCTGTTGCTCGTACCAGGGGGGCGCGGACGGCAGCGGCGGCCGACGGTCCGGGGCGGCGTGCTCATCCTGACGCTCCTCGCGGCCCTGCCCCGGGCCGACGGCCCGGTGCCGGCCGGGCTGTTCCCGGGGGGCGTCGCGGCGGTCGTCCCCCGGCAGGGGCCGCCCGGCGGGGTCGAGTGAGGAGACGTCGTCGGGGATCCGGTAGCTGCCGTCGTCGAAGCCGAGTTCGGCTGCGGAACGGGCACCGGCCAGCTGTCCGTACTGCTGCTGCGGGGGCCCGGGCTGCTCCGGCATGATGCGGGAGACGGTGAAGTCCTCGAAGGCGTCCTCCTCGCCTCCGCCGCCGCGGGTGATCGCCTCGGGCAGCATCACCAGGCAGGTCGTACCCGCCTGTTCGCCGGAAGGACGCAGCTGCACGCGGATGCCGTGCCGGTCGGCGAGACGGCCGACGACGAACAGGCCCATGCGCTTGGCCAGACTGGCGTCCACCGTCGGCGGGTCGGCCAGTTTGTGGTTGATGTCGGCGAAGTCCTCGGCGGTCAGGCCGATGCCCTTGTCGTGGATCTCGATGACGACCCGGCCGTCGGGGAGCCGGGTCGCGGTGACGTGGACCTTGCTCTGCGGGGAGGAGAACGTGGTGGCGTTCTCGAGGAGTTCGGCCAGCAGATGCACCAGGTCGTTGACTACCTGACCGTGGATCTCGCTCTCCGGGATGCCGGAGAGCTCGATGCGTTCGTAGTGCTCCACCTCGGACGAGGCGGCCCGGAGGATGTCGACGAGCGGCACCGGCTCGTTCCAGCGGCGGCCGGGCTCCTCGCCCGCGAGGACGAGAAGGTTCTCACCGTTGCGCCTCATGCGTGTGGCCAGGTGGTCGAGGCGGAAGAGGCTCTCCAGCTGGTCCGGGTCGGCCTCGTTGTTCTCCAGGTCGGAGATCAGGCCGAGTTGGCGCTCGATGAGGCCCTGGTTGCGGCTGGAGAGGTTCGTGAAGATCGCATTGACGTTTCCTCGCAGCAGCGCCTGCTCGGCCGCGAGACGTACCGCTTCGCGGTGCACCTGGTCGAAGGCCCGCGCGACCTCGCCTATCTCGTCGCGGCTGTCGATCGGGATGGGGGCGACCCTCGTGTCGACGCGCCCCGGGTCCGTACGGGAGAGCTGGTCGACGAGGGAGGGCAGACGCTGCTCGGCGACTCCGAAGGCGGCGTTGCGCAGGTTCCGCATGCTGCGGCTCATCGAGCGGGCCATCATGCCCGCGACGACGAAGGCGAGCAGCAGCGAGACCAGCACGATGAGAGCGTTGACGAGGGCGTCCTGCCGGGCGTCCGAGGAGATCTGCTCCGTCTCCTCCACGGCCTGGTCCGCGAGCTGCTTCTCCACGGCGCGGTAGGCGTCGAACTTGCCGGTGCTGGTGGCGAACCAGCTCTTCGGGGTGATGCCCTTCGCCTTCAGCGCCCGCGCGCCGGCGCCGGAGACGATCGCGGGTATCGCCTCCTCCGCGGGGGGCGGTGCGACGTACTGCTCGCCCGCGGCCTGGACCTTCGCCTTCTCGGCCGCCGCCAGCTTCCTGCCCTCCGCCTCGGCCTCGGCCTTCTCGCGCTTCAGCAGTGCGATGTCCTCGGGGCGGCCCCCACCGACGTACTCCTCCATGGCGATGCGCTCGAGGTAGGCGTAGGAGGTCAGCGCGGTGAACTGCCGCTTCCGGTCCTCCTTGGACGGTCCGGGGCTGACGAGGATGTGCATCGCTATGGAGCGTTCCAGGGACTGCGCCGCCTTGCCCAGGGAGATCGAGTAGACGGTGCGGCCGTACGAGGTGATGTTGCCCGTACCGAAGCCGAGTTCGTTGGCGAACTCCATCAGCGGGTGCTGGATGGTGACGTACCCCTCTTCGGTACGCACGCCGCCCATGCGGTCGGTATAGGCCGCCTTGCGCAGTTCCCCGAGCTTGGGCTCCTCCTTGCGGAAGGTGGCCAGGCGGCGCTTCAGTCCGGGCTTGGCGGGCATCGCCGCCACGGCGCGGTCGAAGTCCTGCTTGGCGCGGTCCGTGACGGTGCGCACGCGCTCGACTGCCGGATCGTTCCGGCGGCCCGCGAGGAGGGGTTCGGCGGTGCGGTCGCGCTCGTCGATGAGGGCGTTGCCGTAGGTGGCGGCGGCGCGGACGAGTTCGGCGGTGCGCTGGGCCTCGTCCGCCTCGCTCCAGGTCCCGACGGAGTCCTGCACCCGGAAGCCGCCGAAGACCAGACCGACGATCACGGGGATCAGGAGGATCGCGTAGAGGCGGGTTCTCACGCGCCAGTTCCGCAGCGCCAGGCGGCTTCCGTTGCCGCCGGCGGGCAGATCAGAGGTAGCCGTGCCCCGGGACGGCGGTGTGAAGTTGCCCCGGGATTCCTGGCTCGCCTGTGTCGCAGCGCCCGTCTTGCTTCGCCTCACGCGACTCCTCACCTCTTGGACCACGCTGTCCGACATCGGACGTTACGCGGGTCCCGTCGTGCCACTCGCTACTGCTGAGTTCAGCGCATTTCAGCACGTCAGGGGAGAGTCAGCCAAACAGTTGGTTGAGGCGGGTACGAGTCGCCGACAGGCTCCAAAAATGGGACATAAAGGGCCGAGTGCGACATTGCGGTCAAGTTTTGTGAGCAGAGTGAAGTTTTCTGCTCGCCAGCCGTGTTCACGAAGCCGTAATTCACTGTCGAAACGTTATGAATTCGGGACAGGGCATGGCGAAGAACACAGCCGGACGCTGCGTGCAGCGTTACCGGCTGTGCCATCAACTCGACGGACAGTACGTCTAGTTGGCTCCGCTGTTCACTTCAGGCGGGCGAGCAGGGCGTGCTCGACCAGAGTGATCAGGGCGCTCTTCGCCTCGGCGCGGTGCCGGGCGTCGGTGACGATGATGGGAGTGTCCGGACCGATCTGGAGGGCCTCGCGGACCTCCTCCGGCCCATAGGGCTGGTGACCGTCGAAGCCGTTCAGCGCGATGATGAACGGCAGTCCGGAGTTCTCGAAGTAGTCGACCGCGGGGAAGCAGTCCGCCAGGCGGCGGGTGTCGACCAGCACGACGGCACCGATCGCGCCGCGGACCAGGTCGTCCCACATGAACCAGAAACGGTCCTGCCCCGGCGTACCGAACAGGTACAGGATCAGGTCGTCGTCGAGAGTGATACGACCGAAGTCCATGGCCACCGTGGTGGTGGTCTTCCCACCGGTGTGGGTCAGGTCGTCGATCCCCGCCGACGCCGAAGTCATCACCGCTTCCGTACGGAGCGGATTGATCTCCGACACGGCACCCACGAAGGTCGTCTTGCCCACACCGAAGCCACCGGCGACCACGATTTTCGCGGAAGTCGTCGAACGGCCGGCCGCAGGGGCTCCGTAACCCATGGTCTGCCCCGTCGTCTGCGGGCTAGAGCTTGCGAAGTCCACTGAGCACCCTTTCGAGCAAGGTCACATCTGGAGCACCACCGGGTTCGGAACCGCCACCGGGCTGATGGATGGCCACCATGCCGGCCTCGGCGAGGTCGGCGACCAGGATCCGGGCCACACCCAGCGGTATCGCGAGCAGAGCGGAGACCTCCGCCACCGACTTGACCTCACGGCACAGATGGCAGATTCGCTGATGCTCGGGGAGCAGACCCTGCAGCTGCATCGGGTCGGCGCTCGTGCTCACCAGCGCCTCGATCGCAAGCTGGTAGCGCGGCCTTGTACGGCCGCCCGTCATGGCGTAGGGGCGCACCAGCGGCTGGTCGCCCTCACCTCCGTACGGTGCGTGCTGGTATGGGGCACCGTACGGGCCGGGCGTGGCTGGCGGGGTCATGGCTCCTCCGAGCGAGGCATGAGGTCGGGTCGGCTAACGGTCTGAGGTGGCTCATGAGGCGGCTGTTCGGATCAGTTGAGGATGCTCCCCTGAAGTTCAGCGCGTACGTCAGGGGTGAGGACGGTTCCTGCACGGTCGACCAGCAGTGCCATCTCGTAACCGATGAGACCGATGTCGGCCTCCGGGTGTGCGAGGACGGCGAGTGAGGAGCCGTCCGAGATGGACATGATGAAGAGGAACCCCCGCTCCATCTCCACCACGGTCTGGTTGACGGGGCCCCCTTCGAAGATGCGGGAGGCACCCGCGGTCAGTGAGGTCAGCCCGGAGGCGACCGCCGCCAACTGATCGGCGCGGTCGCGCGGGAAGCCCTCGGACATGGCCAGAAGGAGGCCGTCCGCGGAGACCACCACCGTGTGCGACACACCTGGGGTGTTGTCCACGAAGTTGGTGATCAACCAGTTCAGATTCTGCGCCGCCTGGCTCATCGGACTCAACTAACGCTCCTGCTGGTAAGTGGGGCCAATGCCGCGGCCGTTCGTCGTACCGGCCTGCCGGCCCTGCTGGATGCCGCGGCGTAGGTTGGTCAGCCGGCCACGGACGTCGTCGGGTGCACGGGAGACCTGCGGACCGGATTGGGCGGAGGACTGCTGCTGCGCGGTACCCGCGACAAGGTTGGCGCGGGGCACGCGACGCGGCAGACCCGAAGTGGTGACTCCCCCGGCGGCGGGCTGGCGGACCTGTTCGGCCCTCCGCCAGCGCTCGTCGTTGGGAGAGGCACCCCAGTGCGCACCCGGGTCGGCGCTGCTCTGCGCCTCCCCGGTGGCGTGGGCGGAATTCGCAGACGCGCTCTCGGCGGTGCCCCGAGCGGTCTGACGCTGCGGCATCGGCGGTACGGCGGAGGCCGGCTGGCCGGGCCGCGGTGCGGGTGCCTGGTGCGAGGGCTCCGGCGCCCCCTCGTGCCTGTCCCCGCGGGGTGCGGGAGGAGGCGTCGAGGAAGCGGCACGGAACCAGTGGGACTCGATGGCCTCGAAGATCGGCGTCGGTGCGTCGGCGGCTGCCGGCGGAACCGCGGGTATGCCGAAGTCCGGGTCGTATGCGGGGCCCTGGTCGCCCTGTGCCGGGCTGTCGGGCTGTGCGTACTCGCCTGTGTCCTGCGAGTTCTGCTCCTGCCGCTCCCTGCCGGGGGCGGCGCCCTGACCGCCGCTGGAGGCGCCGGTGTACCCGGGGCGGGCGAACTCGCCGGTGTCGGCGACGTCGGGCTCGTCGTGCCCGCGCGGGCCGTCCTCGCCGGGGCCCGAAGCGGCCGCCCAGCTGGGACGCGGCTGGTTCCAGTCGTCGGGACGGGCGAACTGCGAGGTGTCCGCCGGGCCGCCCGGCTGCGGACGCTGGAACTCACCCGTGTCCGAGGGCTGCGGGGGACGGGCGAACTGCCCCGTCTCCGAAGGCTGCGGAGGACGGGCGAACTGCCCCGCCCCGGAAGGCGGCTGCGGGCGCTCGCCGGTGTCCTGGCCGGGCTGCGGTGCGGCGTACTCGCCCGTGGACTGGCTGTCCCAGCTCTTCCAGTCGTCGGGCCCGCTGAACTCGCCCGTGTCGCGCGGACCGCCCGGACCACCGGGGCCGCCCGGACCCGCCTGGCCGCCTTGGCCTCCGGCGTTGCCCCCGCCCGTCAACTGCCCGGCCGGACCGGGACGTTGGGGCAGCGGCGGAACCTGGCGGTTGAGGGGCGGAGCGGCGGGCGGGCCGCTGCGGGACTTGCCGTTGCCCGCGCCGCTGTCGCTGAAGAAGTCGGTCGTCGGTGTGCCGTTGTCGCCCGAGCCGGCTCCCGCACCCGCGGGGGTTCCGGCGCCGGGCAGTTCGGGACGGGCCTCGCCGCCGCCGACCGGACGCGCCTGACCCAGCTTGGACGCACCGCCGGGACCGCCCGCGGGGCCGCGCTGCAGGGCCGCGGCGAGACCGCTGCCCTTCGGCGCGGCCGCCCCGTTGCCGGCCGTCGACTTGGCCTTGCCGGGCTGCGGCGGCTGCGCGCCGCCCTGCGCCACGTCGACGGGGAGCATGACCAGTGCGGTCGTGCCGCCCGAGTCGGACGGGCGCAGCTGGATGCGGATGCCGTGCCGCAGGGAGAGACGGCCGACCACGAACAGGCCCATGCGGCGGGAGACCGAGACGTCCACCGTCGGCGGGCTGGCCAGCCGCTCGTTGATCGCGGAGAGGTCCTCCGGGGAGAGACCGATGCCGGTGTCGTGGATCTCCACCAGTACACGTCCGTCGGGCAGGGCGTGACCGGTGACCTTGACCTTCGTCTGCGGCGAGGAGAACGAGGTCGCGTTCTCCAGCAGCTCGGCCAGCAGGTGCACGAGGTCGTTGACGACGCGTCCGGCGACCTCCGTGGCGGGCACGGAGTTCAGCTCGATGCGCTCGTACTGCTCCACCTCGGAGGCCGCGGCGCGGAGCACGTCCACGAGCGGAACGGGCCTGGTCCAGCGGCGGCCCGGCTCCTCGCCCGCGAGGACGAGGAGATTCTCACCGTTGCGCCGCATACGGGTCGCGAGGTGGTCCAGCTTGAAGAGCGACGAGAGCTGGTCCGGGTCGGCCTCGCGGGACTCCAGTTCGGAGATGAGCGAGAGCTGACGCTGGATGAGGCCCTGGCTGCGGCGCGAGAGGTTGGTGAACATCGCGTTGACGTTGCCCCGGAGCAGGGCCTGCTCGCCCGCGAGCCGGACGGCCTCGCGGTGGACGTCGTCGAACGCGGACGCCACACGGCCGATCTCGTCCCGGCTGTGCACACCCACGGACTCGACCGAGGTGTCGACGTCCTGGGGCTCGGCCTCGGACATCTGCTTGACCAGCTCGGGGAGCCGCTTGCGGGCGACGTCCTGGGCGGTGTCCTGGAGCCTGCGCAGCGAGCGGACCATGGAGCGGGCCACGACGAACGCGCCGACGAGCGAGATGCCCGGGACGAGCAGGATGATCGCGCCGTTGAGGATGGCTTCGCGCTGCGCGTCCGAGCGCAGCTCGCGGGCCTGCTGCTCCATCTGCGAGAGGAGCGCGGACTCGATCTTGGCCATCTCGTCGATCTTGGAGCGGTCCTGGTCGTACCAGTCGGGGTACGAGCGGGTCTCGCTCTTGATGCCGTCGGGGTTGTTCAGCACGCGGTCGCGGTACTTGTCCGCCAGCGTGATGTTGACGACGCCGCCGTCGAGGGGCTTCGTCAGCTCGACGGCACGCTCCTCGCCGTAGATCTGGTTGAAGCTGCCGAGGGAGGCGTCCTCGCTCTCGGCCGCGGTCTTGCCGAACAGGCGGTCGCTCTCGGAGAGATCGGGACCGCCCTTGCGGGCCAGACCGGCGGAGATGATCGCCCGCTGTATGGACGCGTGCTCCTTGGCGGTGGAGAACGCCGCCAGCGCACGCGTGCTCTGGATCATCTCGGAGTTGTTGGTGGCCTGCGCCATGTCCTGGGACAGGGAGAGCAGCGAATCGATCAGCTGGTTGTAGCTGTTGACCGTCTGGGAGACCGACGAGGGGTTGTCGTACGCCCGCTCGCGGACCTCCTTGATCGCCGTCACCTGACGGGTGATGTCGAGCACGGTGGACTGGACGCCCGCCATCACCTTGTCGCTGCCGTCGATGTCGGACGTCGCTTCCTTGAACGCCTGGAAGGACTGGTCCGTCTTCTGACGGGGGCCGACGACCGTGTCGTCCTTCTGGTCGCCCGTGGCGATCAGGGGGCCGGCCGAGCGGTCACGCTCCTCCTGGAGCGCGGAGGCGAGTTCGGTCGCCTGCTCCGTCATCTCCGTGAGCAGCTTCATGTTGTCGAGCTGGTCGACGTTGCCCAGGGAGTCCTGAATACGCAGGGCTCCCAGGGTGGTCGCCGCCACGACAGGAAGCGCGAGCAGCGAGACGAGGCGGGTGCTGATGCGCCAGTTGCGCAGCGCAACACGGGAGCCGGGCCCCGGCGGCGTTCTGACGCGCTCGGGGGCGGTTCCCTCACCGCTCGATCCGCTGCCCGTACGGTTCATCGCCGCGCCGTCGTCCTCGTGCACGGCGGCCGTGGGGCCGCTCTGCTGGGCGCGCTGGGGCGAGGAGCCGCGGTCGGTCATTCCGCGCGGCTCCAAGTCACCGGCAGCGCTGCCATCCCTCTTGAAACGTCCCTGCACTAGCGTCGCAACCTCTGGACCAGGCGCCCCTCCGCTTGGGACGGCGGGACGGTATCGAGTCGTGGGGGTCCCAAGGCCCCCCTGGCGGTCGTGAGTGACCGGCGCGCGTCCCCTGACCGCCGCGCGGCGCTGCTCTGCGCCCCTGCGCGCCGGTTGTTTCCCGCGGCGGTCCGTGGAATTCCAGCACAGTGCCGGATCTCCAACAAGGCCTGTGGAAAACCCGGATGGAGATGTGACGCTGCGCCGATGTTCCGTCACTTCATGTGGAACGCACTTTTCGTGATTCCGGACTTTTCCACGGGAGATCGTGAAGGTTCTGCGACGCGACTGCACCGGTCGAGGAGCACGTAACTCCTTTTCCCACCCCGATGTCCGCTTCGGCGGTTCTCAACTTCCGTCCCGTACGCCCTTTTTGCCCCTGCTCCGGTGAGGAAACTCACACGCTCCGCATTGCCTGCGTCACGCACTGGAGGGAAATCGGGAATCTAAGCTGGTTTACAGAATGCGTTGAAACGACAAGTCATGGATAACTGAGAGGCACGGTCGAGTGAAGACCACCCTTATCATGCGCAACACGGCCAACCCGCGCCGGACCACCCTGGCCAACCTCCAGGACGCGGACGAGTTGACCACCGAGGCAGTCGCCGTGGAGGCGCTGTGCGCCGTTGTCGACGAGCTTCCCGCGCAGACGGCGAACCCCCAGCGCACGGTACTGGAGGACGCCCCCGTCGGCTGAGGCGCCGCAAGCGAACGTCAGGACGCCCCCCGTGAGTGCACCGGGGGGCGTCCTTCGCGTTCCAGTCGTTCGCGTTCCAGTCCTTCGCGTTCCGGTCCTTCGCGTTCCACGGGCCGTACGCGCGGGTTCTCAGCCCTGCCAGCTGTGCGGGGCCCTGAACCCGCGGGCGCGCTCCAGGCGCCGCCAGCCGGCCCTGCTCCGGCCCGCCTCGCGCGGGGCCGGGATCGCCGAGTGGCGCGCGGTGGCGGCGGCACGGGCGAGCAACAGGGCCGTGACGGCGGCCAGTTCCTCCGCGTTCGCCTGCCCCTTCTCGACGCGCACGAGCCGGGCGGCGTCGGCGCGGACTGCGGCTTCGGTGGTGCCGGTTCTGTCCCTGGTCTGCATCAGTTGTCGTTTCCCTTGCTGACGGGCTCGGCTGAGGTCGAGGTCTTGCTGCGGACTCACTGCGGTGGATTGCCGTGCTTGCGGGACGGCAGGTCCGCGTGCTTGCTGCGGAGCATCTGGAGGGAGCGGACGAGGACTTCCCGCGTCTCCGCCGGATCGATGACGTCGTCGACCAGGCCGCGTTCGGCGGCGTAGTACGGGTGCATCAGCTCGGCCTTGTACTCCTTGACCATCCGGGCACGCATCGCCTCGGGGTCGTCGGCGCCGTTGATCTGCCGGCGGAAGATGACGTTCGCCGCGCCTTCGGCGCCCATCACCGCGATCTCGTTCGTCGGCCAGGCGAACGTCAGGTCGGCGCCGATGGACTGGGAGTCCATGACGATGTACGCGCCGCCGTACGCCTTGCGCAGCACCACCGAGATCCGCGGCACGGTCGCGTTGCAGTACGCGTAGAGCAGCTTGGCGCCGTGCCGGATGATGCCGCCGTGCTCCTGGTCCACTCCCGGCAGGAAGCCCGGAACGTCCAGCAGCGTGAGGATGGGGATGTTGAAGGCGTCGCACATCTGGACGAAGCGGGCGCCCTTCTCGGAAGCCTCGATGTCCAGCACGCCCGCCAGCGACTGCGGCTGGTTGGCGATGACGCCCACCACCTGTCCGTCCATCCGCGCGAGGCAGACGATGAGGTTGGTCGCCCAGCGTTCGTGGATCTCCAGCAGATCGCCGTCGTCGACGAGTTCCTCGATCACCTTGCGCATGTCGTACGGACGGTTGCCGTCCGCGGGAACCAGGTCCAGCAGTGCCTCGCCGCGCCGGTCGACCGGGTCGTGGCACTCCTCGACGGGCGGGTTCTCACGGTTGTTGCTCGGCAGCATCGACAGCAGGTAGCGCACCTCTTCCAGGCACGACTGCTCGTCGTCGTACGCGAAGTGGGCCACCCCGGAGGTCCCGGCGTGCACGTCCGCACCGCCGAGGCCGTTCTGGGAGACCTGCGCGCCGGTCACCGCCTGCACCACGTCGGGCCCGGTGATGAACATCTGCGAGGTGTCGCGGACCATGAAGACGAAGTCGGTGAGAGCCGGCGAGTAGGCGGCGCCGCCGGCACACGGGCCCAGCATCACCGAGATCTGCGGAATCACTCCCGAGGCCCTGGTGTTGCGCTGGAAGATCCCCCCGTATCCGGCGAGCGCCGAGACGCCCTCCTGGATACGCGCTCCCGCCCCGTCGTTCAGCGAGATCAGCGGCGCTCCGGCGGAGATCGCCATATCCATGATCTTGTGGATCTTCGTGGCGTGCGCTTCCCCCAGCGCGCCGCCGAAGATGCGGAAGTCGTGTGCGTAGACGAACACCGTCCGGCCGTGCACGAGGCCCCAGCCGGTGACCACACCGTCGGTGTAGGGCTTCTTCTCCTCCAGGCCGAAACCGGTGGCCCGGTGCCGGCGGAGCGGCTCCACCTCGCGGAAGGTCCCCTCGTCCAGGAGGAGTTCGATCCGCTCGCGGACGGTCAGCTTGCCCTTCGCGTGCTGAGCCTCGGTCGCCCTCTCGCTGGGACCCTGCAGGGCACGTTCCCGCAGGGCGTGCAGCTCGGCCACTCGCCCGCGGGCGTCCTGCGCCGCCTGCTCGGCGGGGGCGTCCCCCGGTACGGAATCCACGGCCTGCTGCGAGGGCTGGGGCTGATCGGTCATGTATAGACCCTACGAAACGCCGAGCCGATTCTTCCTCGTCAGATTCAGACAGTGTCCAAGGCCGATTCATGGTCGCGCTGGACAGAACGGCGCCTTCACATCACGGCCAAACAGGGAAGTCTCTCACCGGGCGCACGTGTGGCTGTGGGGTTCCCACAGCCACACGTCAGCGGTTTGTCGGTGTCCTGTCAGCCTTTTCGGAACCGGGCCGACCGGGCCGTCCCGTCCCCTCCGCCCCAGCTCAGCGCAGCAGCACCGTACAGCTCAGGGTGGCGCCGTCCGTGCCCGGACTCACCCTCAGCCGCAGTCCGCCGCCCCCGCGGGACGTCCCCAGCACCTCGATGCCCTCGTCGGCCGAGAGCACCTCCCGCACGTTCCTGTGCCAGGTCAGCTCGAACGGCTCCCCCGTTCTGGGGGGTTCCGACACATGCAGCCGGGCGGTCCGTCCCGTACGCCGCACGAGGACACTCGACGGGGCCCCGGACGTCAGCGAGCCGGCCCTGCCCGCCCGCCAGAAGTTGACGGCGGACAGCCCCAGGCTCCCGACCGTGACGGCCTGCTGCTCCCCGGAGTTGGCGTCGACCGTCAGCCAGCGCCGGTGCGCAGCCCGTGCGGCGACCCGGTGCGCATCCGCGCCGGGCATCAACAGGTAGACGTACCCGGCGTCTTCGGGATCGGTGCCGTGACTCGTCCACAGCGTCAGGTAGCGGCGCGTGAGCCGGTCGGTGACGCTGCCCTCGTTGATGTCCGACCAAGCGCCGCTGCGGTCCTCGCACTTCAGCCGCAGCGCGGTCCGTTCCGGCCAGATCCAGCCGCCGTGGCCCGCCAGATGCGCCCAGCCCGCATGCCGGACGGTGCGCGTACGGCCCGGGGCGGGCGGGAAGCGTGCACCGTCGACGGTCAGTTCGGCGGTGCCGCCTTCCCCCAGATTGCGGTTGTCGAAGACGGTCTCCACCTCCGTGCCGTCCTCGCAGCCGATCCCGGCCCCGAGGCAGACGACCGCGTCGTCCAGGAAGAACCACGACTTGCGGGCGGTCAGCGTGCTCTCGAGGCCCCGCACGTGCTGCCCGGCAGCCGCGTACTCGCCGTCCGTCGCGCCGCCTGCCCAGCGCGCGTCGGGTTTGGGTTCGCCCCATTCGCCGCCGGCGTTGTCCGGCAGCCTCTTCGTCGAGACGGTCGTGCCGGGCAGGCGGTACCAGTCGACGGTCGGCCAGAAGTCGTCGGTGTACTGGCCGAGCGTCCGGGGCTCGCTCCACCAGTAGAGCATTCCGGCGCCGGTGTGCCAGCCGCGTGGATTCTCGCCGTTGCCCGCCTCGTAGTAGGCGATCCTGTCCGACGCCATGGAGAGGTTCGCGCACCAGCCCGGCCGGCGGTGCACCGCCCGGGCCATGGCCGGAAACAGCCGGTGCCCCACGGGTTCGGGTGCTGTCGAACCGCCCTCCTCCTCGGCCACCGCGTGCAGCCGGGCGAGGTCGGCCACGTCGAACTGCGGGTCGGTCAGCACGGGTAGTTCGGTGTCCCGCTCGATCCAGCCCCGGACCATCGCGTTCCAGCGGCGCCGCTCGGCCTCGCTCGCTCCCCCGCCCAACAACGCGACGGCGGCGATGAGTTGATGGCCCCGCGTATGGTCGCTCTGCCTGATGCCCTTCGTGTCCTGCTTGAGGACCCCGCGGGAGATCGCCCGCCCGCTGACGCTGTCCATCATCAGCCCGTCGTGCAGCAGCGGGGCGTACGCGTTTTCCACGCTGTCGAGGATGATCTGCCGCGCGGGGTCGGTGACTTCCCAGCTCGTGCCGTCCAGCAGCGTGAAGAGCCGCCCCAGCCCGTCCAGCAGCACATAGCCGTACGTACCGGAGTACGCGACCCAGGTGTGCTGCACGAAGGAGCCGTCGGCGTAGAGACCGTCCCCCTCCGTGACGTAGGGGAAGACCGGCGAGAGGGAGGCGGAGGCCAGCGCGATCTTCTCGGGGGCCTCGCCGAGAACGCCGCGGACCGCGTAGACGCGGCAGAAGTCGACGCGGTTGGCGCCGGTGGAGGTGCCGGTGTAGTCGTCGAAGACGGACTCGGGAAGGAAGTGGTCGACGGCCGCGAGGTATTCGGCGCGTACTGCCTCGTCGATCTCGTCGTGGAGCATCGCGACGATGTCCAGGAGCAGGCGGGGGCTCCCGATCTGCCACTCCCACCAGTTGCCGTACGGCTCGGTGCCCGAGTGGTAGACGCGCTCATGCACGTGGGCCAAGCCCGCCGTGACGGCGTCGAGGAGCCGGGCGTCGCCGGTGCAGCCGGTGCCGGGCTGCACGTAGCCCAGCGCCATCGTCCCAAGCCGCTGGTAGGACTGCGTGATGCCGGAAGGCGGGTCGAACGGGTAGCCGGGGAAGAGCGAGTCGCCGGTGGGCTTCATCTCCGCCAGCAGCGCGAGGGCCTGTTCGCCGGTCTCGGCGAGCCGCGAGGCATACGGCTCGGCGCCCGGGTCGAAGCCGGTGCCGAGCGCGAGATCGAGCCAGCGCCGCCGGAGTGCGGCGAAGTCGTCCGCCGCGGCGGCCGGTTGCGCGGACGAGCCTGCTGTGAGGGCTGAGGCGGTGCCCTCCGTGGCGAGGGTGAGGGCACTCGCGGCGGAGGCGGCCAGAAACGTGCGTCTGGGCCAGGTCGGCATGTGCGGCACTGAGGACCCCTCTCGAAGTGGCGTAGACCTCTTTGAGCGTCTTGGGGTGTGTAGCAGCGCGGGGACGCGGCGGCAATGGCCGCCACAGGCTCGTGCGAGGCCGTCCGACGGTTACCTGGGTGAGCGGGCATTGGCTCTGAACTCCCTTGCGGCGCAAGGCCGCAGAGCGGATTCTTCATCCCGGCCACCCCGTGCCGGCAGCCCGACAGGAGTTGCACGATGACCGACGTACCCGAGGCACCGCGGCGTCTGGATCCCTCGGGGGCGGCGCAGCACGCGGTCAGCAGGCAACTGCGGGACCGGTGTCCCGCGGCACCCGTCCTCCTGCCGGGAGACGTCGAGGCGGTGGCCGTCACCGGGCACGAGGAGCTCAAGGAGCTGCTGGCCCACGCCGAAGTCGCCAAGAACGCACGTCACTTCAAGGCCCTGCGGGAGGGCCGTGTACCGCGGGGCTGGCCGCTCGCCGTCTACGCCACCATCGAGGGGATGACGACGGCGGACGGCCCGGACCACCGGCGGTTGCGCGGCCTCGTCGCCGGGGCCTTCACCCCGCGGCGGGTGGAGAGCCTGCGCCCGCGGGTGCGCCGGCTGACCGCCGAACTGCTCGACGGGCTCGCGGAGTTCACCGGCGAAGACGGCACCGTCGACTTGCGGGAGCATTTCGCGTATCCGCTGCCCATGAACGTCGTCTGCGAACTCCTGGGCGTGGAAGTCGGGTTACGCGACCGGCTGCACCAGCTCTTCCGCGTGCTGCTCAGCACGAGGTCGACGCCTGCCCAGGTCGTCGACGCGAACCGGGAGACCGCCGGGGTCCTCGCACGCGTCGTGGCGGCGCGCCGGGCCGATCCGCGGGACGACCTGACGAGCGCCCTCGTCGCCGCCCGCGACGAGGACGGAGACCGGCTGAGCGAGCAGGAACTGACCGGCACACTGCTGCTGTTGACGGTCGCGGGCCACGAGACGACGATGAGCCTGATCACCAATGCCGTGCGGGCCCTGTGCGGCCACCGCGCGCAGCTGGAGGCGGTGCTCGCGGGCACGGTCACGTGGGAAGCCGTCGTCGAGGAGACGCTCCGCTACGACGGACCGATCGGCTTCTTCCCCTTCCGCTACCCCACCCGGGACATCTCCCTGGCCGGCACCGTCGTCCGCCAGGGGACGCCGGTCCTCGCCGGCTACCTGGGCGCCGGACGCGACCCCCGCGCGCACGGCGCGGACGCGGACCGTTTCGACGTCACCCGCCCGCCCGGGCAGCACCTCTCCTTCGGGCACGGCCCGCACTTCTGCCTGGGCGCGCCCATGGCCAGGATGGAGGCGGCGATCGCCCTCGAAGCCCTCTTCGAGCACCATCCCCACCTGGAACTGGCCGTCCCCGACGAGGAGTTGCCGCCCCGCCCCAGCTTCGTGGGCAACAGCAGAAGCGTGCTGCCGGTGCGGCTGCGAGGCTGAGACGAGGCGAGGCGTGGCCGCCGTCCTGGCCGCGCGGCGCGTCTCCGGGCGGACCGGCCACCCCGGCGTACTACTCGTGCGGCTCCACCCCGGCCCGCAGCAGGCCGTACGTGTAAGCGTCGTCCAGCGCCTGCCAGGAGGCCGCGATGATGTTGCCCGCGACACCGACCGTGGACCACTCCGCGCCGCCGTCGCTCATCGAGACCAGCACCCGGGTCGTCGAGTCGGTGCCGTGCGCGCCCTCCAGGATGCGGACCTTGTAGTCGACGAGGGAGAGCTTGGCCAGTTCCGGGTGGAGCCGCTCCAGCCCGCGGCGGAGCGCGCGGTCCAGTGCGTTGACAGGCCCGTTGCCCTCACCCGTGGCGATGATCCGCTCGCCCTTCGCCCAGAGCTTGACCGTCGCCTCGTTGGCCTGGTCGCCGTCGGGGCGCTGTTCGACGATGGTGCGCCAGGATTCGAGACGGAAGAAGCGCCGGGAGCGGCCGTCCACCTCGTCGCGGAGCAGCAGCTCGAACGAGGCGTCGGCGGCCTCGTACGTGTAGCCCTTCAGCTCCTGCTGCTTGACGCGCTCGACGATGCGGCCGACGAGATCGCGGTCGCCCTCCAGGTCGTAGCCGAGCTCTCTGCCCTTCAGCTCCACCGAGGCGCGGCCCGCCATGTCCGAGACGAGCATCCGCATGGTGTTGCCCACGCGTTCCGGGTCGATGTGCTGGTACAGATCCGGGTCGACCTTGATCGCGGAGGCGTGCAGCCCCGCCTTGTGCGCGAAGGCGGACGTACCGACGTACGGCTGGTGCGTGGAAGGGGTGAGATTGACGACCTCGGCGATCGCGTGCGAGATGCGCGTCATCTCCTCCAGCGCGCCGGCCGGCACGACCTGCTTGCCGTACTTGAGCTGGAGGGCGGCGGTGACGGGGAAGAGATTCGCGTTGCCCACGCGCTCTCCGTAGCCGTTGGCGGTGCACTGCACGTGCGTGGCGCCCGCGTCCACCGCGGCGAGCGTGTTGGCGACGGCGCAGCCCGTGTCGTCCTGCGCGTGGATGCCCAGGCGCGCCCCCGTGTCGGCGAGCACGGTCCGTACGACCGCGTGGATCTGTGCGGGCAGCATCCCGCCGTTGGTGTCGCACAGGACGACGACGTCGGCGCCCGCCTCGTGGGCCGCGGTCACGACCTGCTTCGCGTAGCGGGCGTCGGCGTGGTAGCCGTCGAAGAAGTGCTCGCAGTCCACGAAGACGCGGCGCCCCTGCTCACGCAGGTACGTCACGGTGTCGCGGACCATCTCCAGGTTCTCCTCCAGCGTGGTGCGCAGGGCCAGCTCGACGTGCCGGTCGTGCGACTTGGCGACGAGCGTCACCACGGGCGCTCCCGACTCCAGCAGCGCCCTGACCTGCGGGTCGTCCGCTGCCCGCACGCCTGCCTTGCGGGTGGAGCCGAAGGCCACGAGCTGCGCGTTCCGGAAGTCGATCTCCCGGCGGGCCCGCTCGAAGAACTCGGTGTCGCGCGGGTTCGCACCCGGCCATCCGCCCTCGATGAAGCCGACGCCGAACTCGTCGAGGTGACGGGCGATCGTCAGCTTGTCGGCGACGGTGAGGTTGATGCCCTCCCGCTGGGCGCCGTCGCGGAGGGTGGTGTCGAAGAGGTGGAAACTGTCGTCCGGTGTGGCCGGGGCGTCGGTGGTCATGGCTGTTGTGGCTCCTGAGGATGAGCGAGATCCGAAATGCCTGGCTCCACTTGTCCCGCGTTACTCCTGGTTCTCCGCGCTGCCCGTTTCCGGCGGGGTGGTCCGGAAAACGAAAAAACCCCTCGCGGGTGCGAGAGGTCTGCGCGCGGGTCTGGGACACGGTGGCCGCTGCCGCAGAGGGTGTCTGCCTGCGGCAGTCGGTCACTGAGGACCGGCGCGCCTGCTGCCGATAATCATGGCGAACGAGGACACGACGGGGAGTCTTGCACAGACCCGCCCTGAGGACGTAAAGCGTCTCACCATGCGGAAAGCGGACGGCCCCGGTGTCCCAGGGGCGGCGGCAGGCGTGGCCCGCCGCCGCCCCGTCCCGGCCCCCCGTCACTGCCGCCCCGGCCGCCCCCGAGGCGCCGTGCCCCTCCTGAACAGGGGCAGCGCCGCAGCCTTCACAGCATCCGGGCCGGTGACAGTCGTCACAGCGTCAGGCCAGCGCCCGCATCCAGCCGTGCAGGTCCTCCGCGTGCCCGGTCTGGACCGCGAGCAGCGCCTCGCGCAACTGCATGGTGATGGCGCCGGGCTGACCATCGCCGACCTTCCAGGCCCCGGTCGCGCACTTCGCCTCACCGACCGGAGTGATCACAGCGGCCGTACCGCAGGCGAAGACCTCGGTGATGGTGCCCTCCGCGTTGCCCTCCCGCCAGTCGTCCACGGTCAGACGGGTCTCCTCCGTCCCGTACCCGAGGTCGGCTGCGAGCGTGAGCAGCGAGTCGCGGGTGATGCCGGGCAGCAGCGTGCCGGTGAGGGACGGCGTGACGATCTTCGCGTCCTTCCCGGAGCCGTGCACGAAGTAGAGGTTCATGCCGCCCATCTCCTCGATGTAGCGGCGCTCGGTGGCGTCCAGCCAGACCACCTGGTCGCAGCCCTGCTTGGCGGCCTCGGCCTGGGCGACCAGGGAGGCGGCGTAGTTCCCCGCGCACTTGGCCTCGCCCGTGCCTCCGGGCGCGGCCCGCACGTACTCCTGGGAGAGCCAGACGGACACGGGCTGGACGCCGCCGGGGAAGTACGAACCGGCAGGCGAGGCGATGAGCATGAACAGGTACTCGTTGGCCGGCCGCACGCCGAGTCCGACCTCGGTGGCGATCATGAAGGGACGCAGGTACAGCGACTCCTCGCCGCTGCCCGGCACCCACGCCTTGTCCTGGCGCACGAGCACCTCGCACGCCTCGATGAAGGTCTCCTCCGGCAGCTCCGGCATCGCCAGGCGGCGGGCGCTGCGGCGGAAGCGGCGGGCGTTGGCGTCCGGACGGAAGGCGGAGACGGAACCGTCCGGCTGCCGGTATGCCTTCAGCCCTTCGAAGATGGACTGGGCGTAGTGCAGCGT
Organism: Streptomyces ovatisporus; assembly: GCF_042653885.1. Taxonomy (NCBI): domain Bacteria; kingdom Bacillati; phylum Actinomycetota; class Actinomycetes; order Kitasatosporales; family Streptomycetaceae; genus Streptomyces; species Streptomyces ovatisporus. The sequence goes on along the minus strand of NZ_JBHSFH010000004.1, from coordinate 563,913 downwards.
CATGTTGGCCGGGTCCAGCTGCAGCGCCGCGTACGGCTGGAGCTGTGCGTCGTGCCACCCCCGGCCCTCGGTCCACTTGATCGTGACCATGTGGTCCGTGAAATGACGGCCGAAGCCCGGGTTCTTCAGCACCGCCTCGCGCTCCGCGTCGGGCAGCGGCTGCGAGGAGGGCTTGAGGTCGAAGTCGATTCGAGGCGTCGTCATGATGAGCGCGTCCTTCACTGTGTGTCGTGGCGGACCGCGCTCCCGTTCGCCCTCAGTTGCCAGGACGTCCGAGCTTTCCCTGTTGTGCCGGCCCCCACGTTTCGATTATCACGCGGAGGCCCGAGGGAGAGTCCGGGTGGGCGGCCCCTGGATGGATGGTGGCACCCCGACCCCCGCGTAGCACAGCGGCCGGGCAACGACGGCCGGCCGATTGTCACTGCCGCGCGCAGGCACCCGCTTCGGACGGGCACCGCCGACGGGGACGGTGCGCCGCGAGCACCGCCCATGGCGGCCGGCGCCGTTCGTCGGTCTTCTAGGGCACGTCGTTTGGATCTTCGCGGGCTGGCGAAGATCCAAACGACGCGCGCTAGCCGGCTACTCGTACGGTCAGTGCGTCGCCGATCTCGTCCGTCGTACGGGCGGCCGCGCGTCCGGCCAGGTCAGCCGTGACGGCGTCCTCGACGCGGACGGCCTCCGCCTCCAGACCGAGGTGCCGCAGCAGCAGGGCCACCGAGAGCACCGTGGCCGTGGGGTCGGCCTTGCCGGTCCCCGCGATGTCGGGGGCGGAGCCGTGCACGGGCTCGAACATGGACGGGAAGTCGCCGGCCGGGTTGATGTTCCCGGAGGCGGCGAGACCGATGCCACCGCTCACGGCGGCGGCGAGGTCGGTGATGATGTCGCCGAAGAGGTTGTCGGTGACGATCACGTCGAAGCGCGCCGGGTCGTTCACGAGGAAGATCGTGGCGGCGTCGACGTGCAGATAGTCGGTGGTGACCTCGGGGTACTCCTCGCCGACCCTGTCGAAGGTGTTCTTCCACAGGTGCCCGGCGTGCACGAGGACGTTGTTCTTGTGCACCAGCGTCAGCTTCTTGCGGGGACGTGCCTGCGCCCGCGCGTAGGCGTCGCGCACGACGCGCTCGACCCCGTACGCGGTGTTCACGCTGACCTCGTTGGCGACCTCGGCGGGAGTGCCGGTACGGATGCTTCCGCCGTTGCCGACGTACGGGCCCTCCGTGCCCTCACGGACGACCACGAAGTCGATGTCCGGACGCCCGGCCAGCGGCGTCTCCGTGTTCGGGAAGAGCTTGGAGGGGCGCAGGTTGACGTAGTGGTCGAAGGCGAAGCGCAACTTGAGGAGAAGCCCGCGCTCCAGCACTCCGGACGGCACGCTCGGGTCGCCGATGGCGCCGAGGAGGATCGCGTCGTGCTGCCGCAGCTGCTCCAGCTCGGCGTCCGTGAGCGTCTCGCCCGTGGCGTGCCAGCGCTTCGCACCCAGGTCGTACTGCTTGGTCTCGAGCTTCACGTCCTGAGGGAGCACGGCCGTCAGGACCTTCAGGCCCTGTGCCACGACTTCCTGGCCGATTCCGTCACCGGGGATCACTGCGAGGCTGATGGTGCGAGACATGGCAGCGACCCTACTTGCTGTCCCAGGGGATGACACGTGCCGTCCACATCACGGACGGAGGGGCGTCTGCGGCTCGTCGCCCGGGCGGAAGAGGGGGCGGCGGGAGGAGAGGCCGTACACGTCAGCGGTACGGCGGGAAGCCGCG